>JBKJTZ010000018.1:0-8348 GCA_046590295.1 Lacunisphaera sp. | reverse complement strand
TGAGGTGGACGCCTTTGCGCGCGCCATGGCTGGGCGCTTCCCGGAAAATACCGTGCTGAGCCACGATTTGCTGGAGGCGTGTCATGCGCGTTCGGCGCTCGTGAGTGACGTGGAATTTTACGAGGAGCACCCCTCACGCTACAGGGTGGATGTGGACCGGCGGCATCGCTGGATTCGCGGCGACTGGCAGGTCACTCCCTGGCTCCTGCCCCGGGTGCCCGGCGGCGACGCGCGCCGCATCGCGAATCCGCTTACCGCGCTGTCGCAGTGGAAGATCTTCGACAATCTCCGGCGCAGCCTGGTCCCCGCGGCCCTGCTGCTCTTCCTGTTGGGCAACTGGCTGCTCCTGCCCGAACTCGGTGGTCTCGGCCCGGTGCTCATCCTGACGATCATCGTGCTACCCGGCTTGTTGACGACACTGGTCAACACCATAAGGAAGCCCGCAGATTTGCCGTGGGGAATCCATCTGGCGGGCGTCGCCCATGCAGGCGGGCGGCAACTCGGCCAGATTTTCCTGGCCGTGACGTTCCTGCCTTACGATGCCTTCGTCAGCCTGGATGCCATCGGTCGGACGCTGCTGCGTCTCCTGGTCACGCGCCGCCGGCTCCTCGAATGGCAGACCTCCAGTGACGCCGAGCGCAGCGCGCACGTCGGGCTCGCCGGGTTTTATGCGACGATGTGGATTGCGCCGGCGGTCGCGGTTGTGGGCGGATTAGCACTGGGAGGGTTGCAATCGGACCAACTGGACCTCGCCCTGCCGTTTCTCGGTCTTTGGCTGGTCGCACCGTGGATCGCCTGGTGGATCAGCCAGCCGCTGGCCCCCGTGACGACGAAATTATCGGTGGAGCAACACGCCTTCCTGCGGCGTACCGCCCGCCAGACATGGCATTATTTCGAAACTTTTGTGACCGCGCAGGAGAACTGGCTGCCCCCGGACAATTTCCAGGAAGAGCCGGTGGCCGTGATCGCTTCCCGGACCTCGCCCACGAACATGGGGCTCGCCCTGCTGGCCAACCTGGCAGCGTGGGATTTCGGCTATCTGCCGGTCGCCGGCTTGATTCGACGCACCCAGGATACCTTGGCGACAATGCAAAGGCTCGAGCGGCATCGCGGACATTTTTATAACTGGTATGAAACCCGCACACTCCGGCCTCTGCTCCCGCTCTACGTGTCCAGTGTGGACAGCGGCAACCTGGCCGGGCATTTGCTGACTCTCGGCGCCGGCCTGAGGGGACTGGCCGATGAGCAATTCATCCCATCGCGGATGTTTGCCGGTCTGCGCGACACCGTGGGAATTCTCCAGGGTTTCGTCCACGATCAGGCAGCGCTGGCGGCGCTGGGGGCCGAACTGGAGTCCGCTCCCGCCACTTGGCGCGCGGCGCTGGCCTTGTTGGAGCGGGCCGGGAGCCTGGCGGAGCAGATCAAGGCTTCGCTGGCCAACGCCGGTGGCGAGGGGCACAGCTGGGCCGAAACCTTGCAGCGAAATTGCGTGGAGCATCGGGCCGACCTGCGGTTTCTCGCGCCATGGCTGGCGTTGCCCGCCCCGTCATTGGTCGGGCCGTGGCAGGAGCCGCTCGGGCAGCTTGACCGGGGCTTGAGCTTGCGGCAGCTCGTCAAGCTGGAGCCATCACTCCGTGCCATGATGGCCACGGCCCAGCCGGGCCTCCCGGCCGAAGCCCAAGGGTACTTCGCCGAGCTTTCGCGTTGTTTGCTGACGGCGGGCGAGCACGCACGTCAGCGGCTGGAAGTCCTGGAAACGCTGGCCCGGAAGTGCGATGAGCTGGCGGCGATGGATTTCGCGCTGCTCTTTAATCCGGCGCGGAATCTGTTTTCCATCGGGTTCGACGTCGCCGAACGCCGGCTGGAGACCGGTTTCTATGACCTGCTGGCCTCGGAGGCGCGTTTGTGCAGTTACGTCGCCATCGCCCTCGGGCAGGTGCCGCAGGACCATTGGTTTTCCCTGGGCCGGCTGCTGGTGGCCACCTCCGGCGATTCGATCCTCGTTTCGTGGAGCGGGTCGATGTTCGAGTATCTGATGCCGCTGCTCGTGATGCCAAATTTCGAGAATACGCTGCTGGACCAGACCTGCCGGGCGGCGGTGCAACGCCAGATCGAGTATGGCGGATTGTGCGGCGTGCCGTGGGGGATTTCCGAGTCCGGTTACAACCGGACCGACGTCGAGCTGAACTACCAATACCGTGCCTTCGGCGTGCCGGGCCTGGGCTTGAAACGGGGTCTGGCGGATGATCTGGTGATTGCACCCTACGCCACCGTCCTCGCGCTGATGGTGGCGCCGCGGGCCGCCTGCGAGAATCTGCAGCGGCTGGCGGACGAGGGGCGGGGCGGCACCTACGGTTTCATCGAGGCGGTGGATTACACGCCGTCGCGGCTGCCTCCGGGCGAGTCGAGCGTCGGCCTTCGCTCCTTCATGGCGCATCATCAGGGCATGAGCTTGCTGGCCTTGGACAACGTCCTGCACGGCGCCGTCATGCAGCGGCGTTTCATGGCGTGTCCGATGCTGAAGGCGACGGATCTGCTGCTGCAGGAGCGGGTGCCCCGGGCCGCCGCGGGGGTGTTCACGGAGGACCTCGCCCTTGAGACCACGCCAGTCCTCTCCGGTGAAGGCGAAAATGTAATGCGGGTGTTCACCAATCCGACTCCGTCCGCGCCGGAGGTCCATCTGTTGTCGAACGGCCGCTACCATGTCGCCGTCACCAGCGCCGGCGGCGGCTACAGCCGCTGGCAGGAGCTGGCCGTGACCCGCTGGCATGAGGACGCCACGCGAGATTGCCGGGGCACGTTTGTCTATCTGCGCGATCCGCTGACGGGGGAGTTTTGGTCCACGGCGCACCAGCCCACCCGGCACGCGACGGAAGGTTACGAAGCCGTCTTCACCCAGGCGCGGGCGGAATTCCGGCACCGTCATGCGGGTCTGGAAGTCCACACCGAGATCTGCGTTTCGTCGGAGGACGACGTGGAGTTGCGGCGCATCACGATCACCAATCGATCCGCCACGACGCGCGTCATCGAGCTGACCAGCTACGCAGAGGTGGTGATCGCGCCGCTGGCGTCCGACCAGGCTCATCCCGCGTTCAGCAATCTTTTCGTGCAAACCGAATTCGTCCGGAAATCCTCCGCCCTGCTGTGCACGCGCCGGGCCCGGACCGCGGATGAAACGCCCCCGTGGCTGCTGCACGTGATGGTGAGCCCGGAGGGCGAGCCGGGCTCCGTCTCCTGCGAGACCGATCGGGCCCGGTTTGTGGGACGGGGCGGAACCCCCGCTGATCCGGCGGCCATGCACGGCAACGATCCGCTGGCCAACACCGTTGGTTCGGTGCTCGATCCGATCATCTCGCTGCGGCGAACGGTCACGCTGTCGCCCGACGGTACCGCGATCGTCAACCTCGCGGTCGGCATGGCCGCCAGCCGGGAGACGGCGCTGGCGCTCGTGGAAAAATACCAGAGCACCCGCATGGCGGAACGCGCCTTCGACCTCGCGTGGACCCACAGCCAGGTGACTTTGCGGCAGCTCGACGCGACCGAGGCGGAGGCGCAGATTTTCGGCCGCCTGGCCGGCGCCTTGATTTTCGCCGACCCCGCCCGCCGCGCCAATGCCGGTGTGCTGCGGAACAACCGGCGCGGCCAAAGCGGTCTGTGGAGCTACGGCATCTCCGGCGACACGCCGCTCGTCCTGGTCCGCCTCACCGACCCGGGTAGGATCGCGCTCGTCCGGCAGTTGATTCTCGCGCACTCCTACTGGCGCCTGAAGGGACTGGTCGTCGAAATGCTCATTTTGAACGAGGACACTTCCGTCTACCGCCAGTCGCTGCACGATGAGGTCACGGCGCTGATTGCGGCGGGCCCGGCCGCGCCCATGCTGGACCAGCCCGGCGGCATCTTCGTCCGCCGCCTTGACCAGATTCCGCACGAAGATCGCGTGCTGTTGCAATCCGTGGCGCGCTTGGTCGTGGATGACGAAAAGGGCAGCCTGCTGGAGCAACTGGAGCGGCGCAGTGTGCTGGAGCCCGTGGTTCCGGCGCTGATCCCCTTGCGCGACGCGTCCCCGGACCAGCCTCGGCCACTCCCGGAGCGGGAACTGATTTTCCCCAACGGCTTCGGCGGCTTCACCCGCGACGGCCACGAGTATGTCATCACCCTCGCGGCCGGGCAGATGACCCCGGCCCCATGGGTCAACGTGATCGCAAACCCCACCTTTGGCACCGTCGTGTCCGAAGTCGGCGCAGCT
The DNA here is from genome assembly GCA_046590295.1 of Lacunisphaera sp. Taxonomy (GTDB): domain Bacteria; phylum Verrucomicrobiota; class Verrucomicrobiia; order Opitutales; family Opitutaceae; genus Lacunisphaera. The sequence goes on along the minus strand of JBKJTZ010000018.1, from coordinate 4,102 downwards.
TACACTTGGGTGGAAAACGCCCACGAGTTCCGCCTGACGCCCTGGAGCAACGATCCCGTGTCGGACCCCAGCGGCGAGGCCCTCTATATCCGCGACGAGCAGACCGGGCAGTATTGGTCGCCGACCCCGTTGCCCGCACGGGGCACAGCGCCCTACGTGATCCGCCATGGCTTCGGTTACACCGTGTTTGAACATACCGAGCACGGACTCGCCTCCGAGTTGTGGGTCTACGTGGCGATGGACGCGCCGGTGAAATTCTCCGTGTTGAAGCTGCGCAACGTCTCCGGGCGCCCGCGCCGCGTGTCGGTCACCGGCTTCTGCGAATGGGTGCTGGGCGAATCACGGCACAAGAGCCTGCTGCATGTGCAAACCGAGGTGGACCTGAAGAGCGGGGCCTTGCTTGCGCGCAACCATTACAACACTGAGTTCCCGGGTCGCATCGCCTTCATCGATGTCAACGAGCCGACCCGCACTCTCACCGGCGACCGGAAGGAATTCATCGGTCGGAACGCCAGCCTGGCGCAGCCCGCGGCCCTGAAACGCGCCCGCCTGTCCGGCCGGGTCGGCGCGGGACTGGATCCCTGCGGCGCGGTACAGGTGGCATTCGATCTGGCGGACGGCCAGGAGCGGGAGACGATTATCCGCCTCGGCGTCGGACGCAGTCCGGCCGACGTGCAAAACCTGATCCAGCGCTTCCGGCCGGCGGGAGCGAGCCGCGGCGCGCTGGAGGGCGTCTGGGCCCATTGGAACCGCACCCTCGGTGCGATCAACGTGGACACCCCTGATCCCGCGGTGAACGTGATGGCCAACGGCTGGTTGCTTTATCAGACGCTCAGCTGCCGCCTTTGGGGCCGGACCGGGTTTTATCAGTCCGGTGGGGCCTTCGGCTTCCGCGACCAGTTGCAGGACGTCATGGCGCTGGTGCACGCCGAACCGGGACTGGCCCGGGAACACCTGCTGCGGGCCGCCGCGCACCAATTCCGCGAGGGCGACGTGCAGCATTGGTGGCATCCCCCGGCAGGGCGCGGGGTGCGGACGAATTTTTCCGACGATTTTCTCTGGCTGCCCTACGCGACCTGCCGCTACGTCACGTGTGTCGCCGACACCGGCGTGCTCGACGAGAAGATTGCCTTTCTCGATGCACGGCCGGTCAAACCGGAAGAGGAAGCCTACTACGACCAGCCGCAACGCACCGAGGAGACGGCCACACTGTATCAGCACTGCATCCGTGCGATCGAGCGCGGCCTGAGCTTCGGCGAACACGGCCTGCCGTTGATGGGTTGCGGCGACTGGAACGATGGCATGAACCGGGTGGGTCATGAGGGGCGCGGAGAAAGCGTCTGGCTGGCCTTCTTCCTTTACGATGTGCTGACCCAGTTCAGCGCCTTGGCGCGGGCACGCCACGATGCGACCTTTGCCGAACGCTGCACCGCGCAGGCGGAGCAATTGCAGAAAAACATCGAGGCGCACGCCTGGGATGGGGAGTGGTATCGACGGGCCTGGTTTGACAACGGCGAAACGCTCGGTTCGCGGGACAACGTGGACTGCCAGATTGATTCGATTCCGCAAAGCTGGTCGGTGATCAGCGGCGCCGGCGAGCCGGCGCGCGCGCGTCAGGCCATGAACTCGGTGGAACAGCGGCTGGTCCGCCGCAAGGCGCGCCTCATTCAGCTGTTCGACCCGCCCTTCGACAAATCCCCGGTCAATCCGGGCTACATCAAGGGTTACATCCCCGGGGTGCGCGAAAACGGCGGCCAATATACTCATGGCGCGATCTGGACGGCCATGGCCTTTGCGCTCCTGGGCGAAAACGACCGCGCGTGGGAACTGTTTTCCCTGCTCAACCCGGTGCATCACGGCCGCACGCCCCGACAAATTGCCACCTACAAGGTGGAACCCTACGTCGTCGCGGCGGATGTCTATGCGATCCCGCCGCACACGGGGCGCGGGGGCTGGACGTGGTATACGGGCTCGGCCGGCTGGATGTATCGGTTGCTGCTCGAGACCCTGCTGGGGGCGAATCTGGAAGGCGACCGCTTGCGCCTCGAGCCGCGGATGCCGAAACAATGGCCGGGCTACAAGATTCACTACCGCTTCCGGCAGACCGTCTATCACATCACCATCACCCGGCTGGCGGCGGATGCGACCGGCCCGGATTCACTTACCGTTGATGGGCAGGAAATCCCCGGGACAACCTTCTCGCTGCGGGACGATCGCCAGGCGCATGCCGTCGAGATGAAAATCCGCTGACCCGGGCTAAAAAGGCAGGGCACGTTATCCTCAGTGAGGCCCGCGCCTCAGCCTGACCAACCCCATCGAACCGCGCCACCCTTCTGCAGGCGGATCCATGCAGCCCAAATTGACCACAGATTTCACGGATGGGCACAGATAGAGAGTAGCCGATCGAAAGCGGCGACGTGCCACGGGGAGACTGGATTGCCCCGGCCCGCTGTGGCGGGCTTCGTAAGGACGAGCCATTCTGACGACCCAGCCTGACCTAGATGCATCGCGCCGCTGGGCGTGCGGGGCAGGCATTAGGGTTAGACCCCATTATTCAACCGGACCAGCGCTGATAGTCTCGCCGGCGAGGAAACCATATGGGCTTCGATAAAGACGATCCACAACCGATCATCCAACCGGCTCGAAAGACCACCAAGGTCAACCTGGCGATGGTTGCCGCGGTGCTGATCTTTTTGGCACTCGGCGCGGTCGCGATCTACTGGATGAGGGCTCACCACTATTTTTGACCGGGCTCGCCTGCGAAGAAGCCACGGGGGAGGAGGCTGTTTTTTTCAAGCTTGGTGGCCTGTGATCAACGGGCGGGCGCTCCCTGCGGGCTCGGGCCGCGTTTCAGGTCTGGTTGGCAACGGTGTTCCAGCGGGTGATCAACGGTGTGGGCTGGTCGGGATGTTTGTAACATGATCGCGACCATGGAACCTTCGCTTCGTTCAGCATGACAAACGGGTTTTAAAACACGCCCAGTCTAATCCGCCTTCATCCGCATTATCCGCGGGCGAACTGCTGGTTCCTCATCAAAACGGATAACCGATCGAGAGTTGCCACGTGCCGCCGGGGTCGAGGGGGCGGGGGTTCAGGTTGCGGCCGGATTGGACGCAGGCAATCCACGCGGTCGAGTTGTTCGATCCACCCATCCAGCCGGTGCTTTACGCCCGATAGGTTTTCTGCATTTTTCCAGTTACGGGCCGCCACACTTATGAAGAAGCGCGCCCAAAAATCTCCTGTTCCGTCGATCTCTGACACTGTTGAAATCGACTCCGTTATTCACTATCTCCGCGGAGAACGCGTCATATTAGACGCCGATCTCGCCCGTGTTTACGGCGTTAAAACCAAGGTCCTGAATCAGGCCGTCCGTCGCAATCGCGACAAGTTTCCACCGGACTTTATCCTCGAGCTTACTGCTGTTGAAGCCGAAGCACTTAGGCGTTCAAGGTCACAGATTGTGACCTTGAAGCGCGGGCTAAATATCAAGTTCGCCCCCTTTGCTTTTACCGAACATGGCGCCCTCATGGCCGCGACGATCCTGAATAGTCCCCAAGCGGTGCATATGAGCGTCTTCGTCATCCGGGCATTCGTGAAAATGAGGAGCCTGCTCACCGACACACGCGGGCTTGCCAAGAAGTTGACGTCTTTGGAAACCGAATTGAAAACAAGACTCGACAACCATGAGGTTGGCATAGTTGACGTCCTCCAACGCATCATGCGGCTGCTCGATCCACCGCCTGCTCCGGAAACGCTGGACAAGGAAAGGGGATTTCACACGACGCTACCGAAGACCTCTCAAAAATAGCAACTGCACCACGCGTGCCTGCAGTGAGAAAACCGACGCAGAAAACGCTGAGGGCACGGATACCAGTGAGTCAGGGCAAAATCCTCCCTGCGTGGTCTCCAGTCTCATGTGGCTTGTCCGTTTGGGTCGCGGACTGATTTCTGCTTCGGTCCTATCCGGTATTATCCGCGCTATCCGCGGCAAACTGTTTGTTCCGGTTCAAAACGGATAACCGATCGAGAGCTGCCACGTGCCGCCGGGGTCGAGGGGGCGGGGGTTCAGGTTGCGGCCGTATTCGACGCGGATCGGGCCGAT
>JBKJTZ010000063.1:0-67957 GCA_046590295.1 Lacunisphaera sp. | reverse complement strand
CCCGGCGCCGGGTTGTTGTTCACCCCCGTCTGATAGCGGCCGTGGTCGATCAACTCCTGCGTCACGCGGTTGATGCCGAAATTCTCGGTGTAATCAGCGTAGAACGCCTCCATGTTGACAAACAGGTCGTAACGGTCGTTCGGCCGGTAGGTGATCGCGCCGTAGAGCGTCTCCGTGTTCTTGTGGCCGTCGACGTAATAGCTGCCCGACTCCTCACCGGAATAGCTGAAGCGGTAGGCCAGCTTCGGCGACACGGGCGCGCCGTAGTCGACGGTCCAGCGGTAAGTGTCGAAGGACCCGACGGTGGCGGAGACAAACCCCTTGGCGCTGTCGAACAGCGGCCGCTTGGTGATCAGGTCGGCGTAGCCGCCGATGTATTGCGAGGCGCCGAAGATCGCCGTGGCCGGGCCCTTCACGATGTTGACGGACTCGACGGAGTTGAAATTGACCGGCATGCCATTGCCATTGCTGCTCAGGCCGATCCGCATGCCGTTGAGGAAGGTGTCGGCGATCTGCGTGCGGATGTCGGGCGTGGTCGGCGCGCCGAAGTTGCTGCGCGTGTAGGAGCTCGCCGTAAGCTTGGAGAAGTCGCGCACGTCCTGGATGCTGATGGACGTCAGCTGCTCGCGGGAGATGATGGTCACGTTGCGCGGCGTCTCCAGGATGCTCCGGTCAAAGCCGAAGACCGAGTTGAAGGGCCGGGCCGTCGGCAACACCACCTGGTCGATGGGCACGCCGTTGACGGAGAATTTTTCCAGCTCGAGGACCTCGTCATCCCGGGGCGTGACTTCGGTCGGGGCGGGAGCAGCGGTGGTCTGGGCAAAAGCCCCGGCGCCAGTGGCCAGGGCTGCAAGGAGAAAAAACTTCTGCAGCATGTCGTGGATCATGGTGAGGATTGGCTGGGGGCGGATTAAAAGCCGGATCCCGGGCCGAGGCAATCCGATTACCATCAAAACCGCCCCCCGAGGGGGGATGTTTTGGATTGCCGCGATTCCGTGGGTGGCCTGTAAATCGACGCATGCGATTCACTGCCATACTGGCGGCCTGCTGCCTCACCGGACGGCTCGCGGCCGGGGATTTTTCCGGGCGCTTTGAGGAGATCAAGCTTACGGCCCAGCCCGCCGAGCTCTATACCTTTCTTTACGCCCTGCCCAAGGGTGGCGACCTGCACAACCATCTCGGCGGGGCCGTGCTGCCGGAGTGGTGGCATGCCATCGCCACCGACCCCGCGCGCAATGGCGGCGACACCTACTACACCCGGGTCCGCTTCACCGCCAACCTCGCCACCGGGGTGCCCCTGGTGCTTTTTCACACCCTCCGACGGCATGCCTATGAGCGGCTGGATCCGGCGCTCCAAGCCGACTACGTGCGGCTCGACCAGCTCACCCCGGAACAGAAGGCCGGCTGGCTCGACTCGCTGCGGCTCGACCAGCCCGGTGAGGGCCGCGAGGAATTTTTCTCCTGGATCTGGCCGCGCATGGGCCAGTTGCACCAGAACCTGAACGTGGCGGGTGAGGTTTTGGTGGAGACGATGAAGGCCTACGGGGCCGAGGGCCTGCGCTACCTGGAGACCCAGCAGGGCGCCATGGGCTTCGTGGACAACGACGGCGGGCCCATCCCGGCCGCCACCGCCGCCGATTACCACCGCCAGATCCTGGCCCGGCCCGACGCCCTCGCCACCGGGGTGACCGTGCGCCTGCAGGCCACCGTGCTGCGGTTCCTCCCCGGCGCCGAGGCGCAGCTGGAACGGATCTACAACTTCGTCGACGCCAACCGCGACCTGTGGGTCGGCATCAACATGGCCGGCATCGAGGAAAACTCCAAAGGCCACCCCGCGCGCTTCCTGGAAAAGTACCGCGAGCTCCGCCGCACCCACCCCGCCCTCGCCCTTTCCATCCACGCCGGCGAGATGGACGGTCCCGACTCGCACATCCGCGACACGCTCCTGCTCGGCGCCAACCGCATCGGGCACGGCGTAAACCTCCTCAAGGACCCGGGCACCCTGCTCCTGCTTCAGCAGACCCGCCGCGTGCTCGTCGAGATCAACCTGATTTCCAACCGCCTGCTCGAATACACGACTGACCTCAGGCAGCATCCTTTCCCGGAACTCCTCCGCACCGGCGTGCCGGTTTGCCTCAACACCGACGATCGCGGCATGTGGGACTCCAACATGACCGACGAGTACTACACCGCCGTCAGCACCTATAACCTTTCGTGGGACGAGCTCGTGCAGCTCGGCCGCAATTCCCTTTTTTATTCCTTCGTCCAGCCCGGGGTGAAGGCAAAACTGCTGGCCGACTACGAGCAGGCCGTCGCCGCATTTGAGGCGAAGTATCAGCCCGCCGACTCGCTGGCGCAGCTCGCCTCCGTCAAACCCGTCGCCTATGGCTACGCCAAGCGCACCTGGGGCTTCAGCTTCACGCCATAAGCGTGCGCCCTTCCCTCTTGGCAGCGAAGCAGGGTCAATTCCCCGTGATTGGACGTAACTGCAATAAATCCTCGTCTCCGGGCTCCCACCCTCATGTCCGTGCTTTCCGTCTCCGAGAAGATCGAGCTGGCTTGCATCCCCGTGGCCACGGGGCTGGCCGCGTGGCTCACGCCACGTTCCGGCGTGACCTTTGCCGCCGGTGAAATCATCGGCGGCGGCGCGCTGCTGATTTTGTCGCAAGGTTTCATCCGCGACCTTTGGCTGCTGCGCCAGGCTCGGAGCCGGACAGCGGCCGCGTCCCCCCGCGAGGCCCGCTGCATGTGCGTGGAGTCTGCACTGGGGCTTACCGGCGATGTTGCCGGCATCGGCCTGGCCGGGTTTGGCCGCGCGACGCCCGTGGCCGTCGGTGCCATTGGCCTGGCCGGAGCGGTGGTGACAACCTTGCTCACGGGCTTCCTGCTCAAGGACTTCGTCTTCGAATGGTCCCCCTGGAAAATCTATCGCGAGAAAGACCATACGCCGGTGATCTTCCGGTGGAGAAAATGATCAGCACCGCGGCGGCCACTTCCAGCCGCGCAGCGCGTAATATTTCTCCTTCGGCTCGGCCGTCCAGCCGTTGATGCCCTGCCTCGGCAACCACCAGCCGTGGATGACCACGATTCCCACCGCGACCGCCCCGAGCAGCACAAAAAACCATTCTCGCCCCGCCAGAGCCGATATCCCGACCGAGACCGCTCCGCCGAGAAACATCTGGCCCACGCGGCGCCAGAGGGGGAACCCCTCGGCAAACGGCTGGAAGACAATGTTGCCGATGCAGATCAGGCCAAAGGCCACCGCGAGTTCAAACCAGTAGGGCGAGTTCATGGGGCCAGCGCCTGCCGGCGCCATTTGAAGAGGCCGTGTTTAGGCGCGAAGCCCAGGACGACCATGAACACCAGCGCCTGCACCAGCACGATGCAGGCGCCGGTGGAGGCATTGAGAAAAAAGCTCACATACACTCCGACAAGGCTCGATCCGACCGCGGTCGCCGTGGCGATCCACAACATCCATCCGAAGCGGTCCGTCAACAGGTAGGCCACGCTGCCGGGGGTCACCAGCATGGCGATCACCAAAATGATGCCGACGGCCTTGAGGGACACGACAATGGTCACCGCCAGCAGCGACAGCAGCACATAATACAGCAGCGTGGTCCGCAGCCCGATGCTGCGGGCCTGGCCGGGATCGAAGCAGAACAGCAGCAGGTCGCGACGCAGGGTGAGGATGACAGCCAGCGTCACGCCGGCCACGATGAGCGTGTTCCGCAGGTCTCCGGCCTCGAGGCCGAGGATGTTGCCAAAGAGGATGTGGTCGAGGTGCAGGTCGCTCTTGATTTTCGTGAACAGCACCAGGCCGAACGCGAACATGCCCGTGAAGACCACGCCCATGACCGTGTCCTCCTTCACGCGGCTGTTGTCCTTGATGTAGCCCGTCGCCACCGCACAGACCAACCCCGACCCGAAGGCGCCGACCGCCAGCGGCAGGCCGATGGCGTAGGCGATGACGATGCCCGGGAGCACGGCGTGCGAGATGGCGTCGCCCATCAGCGACCAGCCCTTGAGCACGAGGTAGCACGAGAGCACGGCGCAGACCGCCCCGATGGCCGCGCCCACGATCATGGCGTCGACCATGAAGGGATAGCGGAAGGGTTCGAGGAGCTGGCTCATGTCTGGTGTAAACCGGCCTCCGGACCGGTTGGCTGGGATCCTGAAAACGCGTCCGGAGGCCGCGTTCCACCTTCCGAACCTGAATTTCCGGCCGCCCGCCGGCGGGCGCGCGCGGCCCGCAGGCCGTGTTTCGGGGCGAAGACCAGCGCGAGGACGAAGAGCAGGCTCTGCAGCGTCACGATGCAGCCGCCGGTCGAGCCGTCGAAGAAGTAGCTGGCGTAGGCGCCCACCAGCGAGGTGCCCACCCCCATCGCCGTGGCGAGCCCGATCATCCGCTCAAAGCGATCCGTCAGCAGGTAGGCCGTGGCGCCGGGCGTCACCAGCATGGCGACCACGAGGCAGGCGCCGACGGTCTGCAGCGCCGCGACCGCCGTGGCGGAGAGCAGCGTGAGCAGCGTGTAGTGCAGCACGGTCACGTTCAGGCCGATGGCGCGGGCTTGGTTGGCGTCGAAGCAAAACAGCAGCAGGTCGCGCCACTTCAAGCCGAGCACGGCGAGCGTGACGGCGGAGATGATGGCCACCTGCACGATGTCGGGGTCCGAGATGCCGAGGATGTTGCCGAAGACGATGGTGCGGAGGTCCACGCTGCTCGGCCGGATCGAGATCAGGAAGAGCCCGAGCGCAAAGAAGGCCGTGAACACCACGCCGATGACCGCATCCTCCCGCAGCCGGGTCTTGGTCTTCACGAAGCCCATGCCCACGGCCGCCAGCAGCCCTGTGCCGAAAGCGCCCGCGGCAAACGGCCAGCCCAGCGCGTAGGCCGCCGCGACGCCCGGCACCACGGAATGCGAGAGCGCATCGCCCATCAGCGACCAGCCCTTGAGCGTGATGAAGCACGAGAGGAACGCGCACACCCCGCCGATCAGGCCGCTGACCGCGATGGCCTTCAGCATGTAGTCGTATTCGAGCGGCGTGAGGAGGGTTTCGATCATGGCGCGCTGCTTCCTCGGTTCTGCAGGTGGAACCCGGTCTCCGGACGGGTTTTTCCGCGCGAGCATCCTGAAAACGCGTCCAGAGGCCGCGTTCCACCCACTGTCTCAAATTCGACCATCACCCTCATTTGTCGTCCTCGGTTTCCGCGCGCTGCTCCACGACCTTCTCGTGGCCCTCGCGCCGGCTGTATTCCAGGTGACCGTCCTTGCCGAAGACGAGCGGGCGCTCGTCGTCGGTGAGCAGCGTGACCGCCTTGCCGTCGTGCTTCTGCACGGTGGACTCGTCGAAGCGGAAATGCCGCAGCACGCCGCCAAAGGCCCGGGCCAGGTTCGCTTCCGTGAAGACCTCCTCGGTGGGGCCGGCGGCCAGCACGGTGCGGTTGATGAGCACCACCTGGTCACAGAATTCCGGCACCGAGCCGAGGTTGTGCGTCGAGACCAGCATGAGGTGGCCGGCGGCCCGGAGTTCGCGCAGCAGCTCGATGATGGTGGTCTCGGTGTTCACGTCCACGCCGGTGAACGGCTCGTCGAGGAGGATCACGCGGCTGCGCTGGGCGAGCGCCCGCGCGAGGAAGACCCGCTTTTTCTGGCCGCCGGACAGCTCGCCGATCTGGCGCTCGCGGAACTCCAGCATGCCGACCCGCGCGAGGCTCTCCTCGGCGATGCGTTTGTCCTCCGCCTGCGGGCGGCGCAGGAAGTTCATGTAGCCGTAACGGCCCATCAGGACCACATCCCACACGCTCACGGGAAAGGTCCAGTCCACCTCCTCCGACTGCGGCACGTAGGCGACGAGGTTGGCCTTGAGTGCGGCCTTCACCGGCCGGCCGGCGATGAGCACGGCGCCACGCACCGGCCGCACAAAGTCCATGATGGCCTTGAAGAGCGTGGACTTGCCGCTGCCGTTCACGCCGACGAGCCCGCAGATGGCGCCACCGGTCAGCTTGAAGGAGGCGTCGCGCAGCGCCACCATCCCGTTGGCGTAGCTGACGGTGACGTCGTCGACGTGCAGTTCAATCGGGACGGAAGTGGTCATGGGCGGGTGAGCCCTTTCACGATCGTTTGCGCGTTGTATTCCATCATGCGCAGGTAGGTCGGCGCCGGGCCGGAGGCGTCGGTCAGCGAATCCACATACAGCACGCCGCCGTAGTGCGCGCCGGTTTCCTTCGCGACCTGCCGCGCGGGCTTGTCGCTCACCGTGCTCTCGCTGAACACGACCGGGATCGCGTGGGCGCGGACGCCGTCGATGACCTTGCGCACCTGCTGGGGCGTGCCCTGCTGGTCGGCGTTGACCGCCCAGAGGAAGAGTTCCTTCAGCTCGAAGTTGCGGGCCAGATAGGGAAAGGCGCCCTCGCTGGTGACGAGCCAGCGCTGTTGCGCGGGGATCTTCGCCAGTTCAGCGCGCACGGTCTCTTCGATGGCGGTGAACTTGAGCGTGTAGGCGGCGGCGTTGGCGTTGTAGGTCGCGGCATTGGCCGGATCGAGCTGGACCAGCGCGCGGCGGATGTTCTCGACGTAGATGACGGCGTTGCGCGGCGACATCCACGAGTGCGGGTTCGGTTTCCCCGTGTAGGGGCCTTCCTCGATGCCGAGGGGCGTGATGCCCTCCGTGAGGACCGCGCTGGGCACGTGGCGCAGGTTGCCGAAGAATTTCTCGAACCAGCGCTCAAGGTTCAGGCCGTTCCAAAGCACGAGGTCGGCCTTCTGGGCCTTGACGATGTCCTGCGGGGTCGGCTCGTAGCCGTGGATCTCGGCGCCGGGCTTGGTGATGGATTCCACGATCGCCGCGTCGCCGGCGACGTTCTGCGCCATGTCCTGGATGATCGTGAACGTGGTCACGATGCGCTTTTTGTCCGCCGCGTGGCCGGTGACCCCGGCGAACAGGAACAGGGCGGCGAGTATTCCGCGGAGTAAATTTGTGGTTTTCATGAAACTCAGAATCCCCAGTTGACCCGGATCACCGGGTTCCAGCCCGGCGAGCCGCGGGACAGTCCGCGGTAGATGGCGAAATCCCACCAATAGAGGGTCGAGAGGTGCAGTTGGACCCCGCCGCCGAGCGTGCCCGCCCAGGGTGCGCCGCTGGAGGATTTCCCGACCGTGACTTCCGCGTAGAGTTTGAGCAGCCCGGTCAGCGGCTGTTGGAACGCCGCCGCCGCCGACCAGAACGCGTCGTAGCCGTTGTCGTCATCGTTGCGCACAAAATCCCACTGCCCCATCGCGCGGAACTCGCCGCCGCCAGGCAGGTAGGTCGCCCACGGCACGATGACGCCGCCCTGCAGGGCCTTGTTGCCCACGTGGCCGGTGTTGGTCGGCAGGCGGACATACGGCATGACCGCCACGGCGGAACGCGAATCCCGCCAGAAGGTCCACTTCGCCCGCAGGTAAACGTCGCCGAACCCGGTGCTCCGGTCCGTGAAGCCGACGTGCGAGACGTATTTCTGGCTCAGGAAGAAATCCGCCCCGACTTGCACATCGATGCTGTCGGTGATGCCGGTGGTGAGGAAGGTCGTCGCGACCGCCACCGCGCTGTAGGTGCCGCCGGCGGAATCGTGCAGGTTGGTCTGGATCGACAGCGCGTCCATCTCCACGAGAAAGTGCCCCGGCTTCACGGTTTCCGGCGACTCCGTGATCTGGGCCCGGAGCAGCGCGACGCCCCACGCGGCGCTGGCCACGAGCAGTCGGAAAAAGCCGGGCAGTTTGTTCATGCCGGTGGAGGACAATTCAGAAACGGCGGGAGAGCCCGACAAAAGGTTGGTAATCGGGGGCGGAGGCGGTGATGCCAAAATTGCAGCCGAGGTCGAACTGGGTGTCGTCGTTGATCGCGTAGGTCAGGCCGGCATCAAACTGTCCCTGCCACTTGAAACCCGGGGCGTCACCCGTCACCGCCACGAACTCGAGGTAGCCCCCGAGCCGGTCCGTCAGGTCGTGGGCGAAGGTGATCGTGTTGAGCCACTCGGTGTCGCGCCCGCCCGTCCCGTCGCTGACGAAGTCCACCTCGGTCATCACGGCCGCGCCCCACCCGGCGGGCAATTCGAACCCGAGGATGAAAATGACCCCGCCTTCGGTCTCGCCGTTGCGGATGCCTGAGGCCGGCAGCGGCCATTTGACGAACGGCATCATTGCAAACGCGGTGCGGCCGCCGTCGTTGCCCCAGAAATTGATCTTCAGGCGCGTGGTCACGTCACCGAAACCGCTCACCTTTTCCGTCGTGCCCGCGCCCCGATCCTCCACCCGGGAACTCACCGCCGGGTCGATCATCAATTGCAGGTCCATACGGTTGGTCAGGCCGGCCTTCAGGTTGAGCGGTGCCACGCTCCAGTCGCGCCGGTGCACATCGGCCCCGCCGGCCGTAGCGTGATCCCGCGTGTAATTGAAAAAATCCAACTCCACCTGAAAGTGTCCCGCGTCCACCGTGTAGGGGCTCTCCGTCTGGTCCGGTCGGTCGGTGCTGAGCTCGCGCAGCAGGGCCCGCGGCACCGGGTTGGCCAGCGAGTAGCCGGACTTGTCCGCCGCGGCGGCGGCGCCCGCGAGCGCCAGCAGGCCGGCCGCCATTTGTAGGAATTTATACATAATGTAGCTTTGGCTACACTTTGGACTCGACTTGTCAAGCGCTTCCGCGCACCCATGCTGCCGTGCCAGTGAAAAAAGCCGTCCGCCCCGCCCCCAAGCCCGTGCGCCCCTCCGCCCTCCAGGCGGAGAGCCTGCGGCAGACGCGCCGCGAGCATGCCAGTGAGACCGCCGAGGACTACGTGGAGGCCATCGCCGACCTCTCCGCCTCGCTGGGCGAGGCCCGGGTCGTGGACCTGGCCCGGCGGTTGGGCGTCACCCACGTGACCGTCAACCGCACCCTTGCCCGCCTCCAGCGCGAGGGCTTCGTCTCGGTCCAGCCCTACCGGGCCATCTTCCTGACCCCCGCCGGCCGCAAGCTGGCGGCGGAGTGCCATCACCGCCACAGCGTGGTGGTCGCCTTCCTGCTTTCGCTCGGCATCCCGGAGAAGACGGCCGAGATCGACGCCGAGGGCATCGAGCACCACGTCAGCCCGCAGACCCTGGCGGCGTTTGCGCGGCACACCGGGCGGTAGGGCGGTTGCTCCACTCCACCCTTCCGCCTTGTCTCGGGTTACGGGACCGGGCATGCAGCAGGTGCATGTCGAGAAATTTCGCGCGGTTCGTCTTCGCCACGACGCTCCTGTTATTCTGCGCGTTCTTCCTGTGGCCCATCCTGCAGATCCTGCAAGGCGGCTTCATTGACGCGGATGGGCGGCTGACCCTGGCCTACCTCGCGGCCCTGCTCACCGACCCGATCTACCTGGGCGGGCTGGCGAATTCCTTCCGGCTCGCTCTGACGACGACCACCTTCGCCCTGCTGCTCGCCCTGCCCCTGGCCTATGTGGCGGACCGGTTCCGCTTCCCCGCCAAGGGATTTCTCGGCTCATTCATCTTGGTGCCGATGATCCTGCCGCCCTTTGTCGGCGCCATCGGCATCAAGCAGATCCTCGGGCAATACGGGGCGCTCAACGCCCTCCTGATTGATCTCGGCCTGCGCCCGGCCGGCTGGACCTTTGACTGGCTCGGGGCCAACCAGTTCCTCGGCATCGCCGTGGTCAACGCCCTCAGCCTCTACCCCATCATCTACCTGAATGCCGTCGCCGCCCTCGCCAACATCGATCCCGCCCTGGAGGAGGCGGCGGCCAACCTCGGCAGCACCGGCCTGCGCCGCTTCCGGCGGATCACGCTGCCGCTGATCAGGCCCGGTCTCTTCGCCGGCGGCACCATCGTGTTCATCTGGGCGTTCACCGACCTCGGGGTGCCGCTGATCTTCGACTACTCACGCGTGACCTCGGTGCAGATTTTTCACGGGCTGAAAGACATCGGCGGCAACCCGTTTCCCTACGCGCTCGTCGCCGTCATGCTCTTCAGCTCGGTCTTGTTCTACGCGCTCGGCAAGGGCCTCTTCGGCCGCGAGGCGCACGCCATGATGGCCAAGGCCACCTCCGCCGGGGGTCCCCGCGAGCTGCCGCGCGGCCAGGCCTGGCTCTGCACGGCGCTGTTCGCCGGCGTGACCTTTGTCGCCATCCTCCCCCACCTCGGCGTGGTGCTCGTGGCTTTCTCCACCGACTGGTATGCCACCGTGCTGCCGCAGAGCCTGACCCTGCAAAACTTTCAGCTGGCGCTGGGCCATGACCTCACGGTGTCGGCCATCGCCAACAGCCTGAAATACGCGAGCATCTCGACCGTCGTCGACCTCGTCCTGGGCGTGGCGCTGGCCTATGTCATCGTGCGCTCCAAGGTGGCCGGCCGGCAGATCCTCGATTTCCTGGCCATGCTGCCGCTCGCGGTCCCCGGCCTCGTGCTGGCCTTTGGCTATCTCGCGATGAGCCAGGACGGAAAATTCTTCTCCTTCCTCAACCCCACCCAGGACCCGACCTTTCTGCTCATCCTCGCGTATTCCATCCGCCGCCTACCCTACGTCGTGCGCTCCGCCGTCGCCGGCTTCCAGCAGACCAGCGAGACGCTTGAGGAGGCGGCGCAAAACCTCGGGTGCCCGCCGCTCAAGTCCCTGTTCCGGATCACGCTGCCGCTCATCATGGCCAACCTCATCGCCGGCGGCCTGCTCGCCTTTTCCTTTGCCATGCTCGAGGTGTCCGACTCGCTCGTGCTGGCGCAGAAGCAGCTGTATTATCCCATCACCAAGGCCATCTACGAGCTCTTCCAGCTGCTCGGGGACGGCAAGCTCATCGCCTCCGCGCTCGGCGTCTGGGCGATGGTGTTCCTCGGCATCTGTATCGCCGGGCTGACCATCCTGCTCGGCCGGAAACTGGGGGCGATCTTCCGGGTCTAGGGCGGGGGCGCCGCCGCCCCCGGTCGCTCCCTAGTTGTTCGCGGCAAACTTGAACGTCCAGTTTTCCGCGGCGACTATCCTCCGGCCGCCCTGTTGCGGAGGTTCGTAGCGCCACCGGGCCACCGCCGCGAGCGCCGCCTCGGCGAATTCCGGCGTGGTCGCCTCGATCAACTCGGGCAGCCGCACCCGTCCCTCCTCATCGATGAAGAACTTCACCACGGCCGTGCCCTCAACCTTCCGGGCGACCAAGGCGGAGGGATATTCCGGCATCGTCTGGACCAGGGGCCGGGGGTTGGGGGCCAGGGTATGCACCCGGGGCACCCTGACCTGCTCGCTCAACCGGGCGGGCGACACCGACGACGACGGTTCGTCGATGTGGTTTTTGCCATAGGGAAAGACCACCACTCCCATGAGCTTGAATCCGATTCGGATCGTGCGGGCCGGCGGGCCGGCGAGGTTGTCGCTGGGCAGGAAGCGCCACTCCCGTACGGCATTGACCGCAGCCTCTCCCATCAGGGGATGCGAGGAGGCCAGCACCAAAATATCCTTGGGAATACCCCGGGCATCCTGACTCACGGCCAGGGTGACCACGCCGGTTGCATAACCGTCATAGCGGGCCATTGCCGGAAACTCGGGCTCAACATACTTGGTGAGGCCCAGTTCACTCATCATGCTCTCGTCCTCGGCTCCGAGGAGCCCAAGCGGTGCCACCAGCACCACGACGGCGCACAACTGCGCCAGCTTGGTTGGGGTATTCATGGCTTTGTGCCAGAATTATACTCCTATCCGGCGAAAATTCAATGGCCTCACCGTGTTTGGCCGCGACCAATTACGGCCGCTAATCCCAGCACCCCCAGGCCGAGCACCGCACTGAAGAGAAAATATCGCCCACCGGTCTGCAAGCCCAGGGCGGTGATCAGCACGGGCGCGAACCCGGCGAGGATGCGCCCGAGATTGTAGGCCGCCCCCGAAAGCATCGTCCTAAAATCCCCGAAAATCTCGTTGAACCAGGCCCCCATGAGCCCGAAGGGAATGCCATTGAGCAGCGGCAAGACCAGGGCGAACCCCAGTCCCGCGCGCGCCGAACCGCTCAGCCACGCCGTCAGCGACAGCGTCAGCAGACCGGCCGCGTAGATCGCCAGCGCGCGGCCCACGCCCCACTTCCGCACCACCCACGCGCCGGCCAGCATCCCCGGTGCGACGTTCCCCCAGAACAGCACCGTGTAGAGCGGGGACTGGGGCAGCTCTTTCGCATAAAAAACATTAATGGTGCCGCTGGCGATGGTCAGGCTGGCCAGACAGAAGCAGAGCAGAAACGGCCGCCAGTTGGCCGCCAGGGCCTGCGGGAGCGAGCCTGCCCCCGCTTCCCGGAGGGCCCGCGTCCCTGTGGGCCGCCGTCCGCCAACAGATGCGCCCTCCCCCGCCAACGCGCGCCAGCGCACGAACGACAGCAGCACGACCGGCACGATCGACAGCGCGAACAGCCACCGCCAGCCGAGCACCGGCAGGCCGTAGCGCGTCGCCAGCGCCGCCAGCAAACCGCCAAGAATCGAGAACTGCAGCAACGCCGCGAAACGGTAACGGCGCGCGCCATCGACCCGCTCCGCGAGGTAGGTGTGGCTGATACCCCATTCGGCGCCGAGCGAGAGCGAGGCCAAAAGCCGAAATGCCAGCAGGCTCTCGTAATTCCACGCCAGGCTCAGTCCCGCGATGCCCGCCACATACACCCCGAAGACCGCGAGCATCATGCGCCCCCGCCCGAAGCGGTCGGCCAGATACCCGAAGACCAGCGCCCCCAGCCCGACTCCGGCCAGTCCCGTGAACTGCAGCCAGTTGCCCTGCGCCGTCGTCAGCGCGAACTCCGCCGTGAGGGCGTTCGAAAGGTAGACGAACAGGTAGAGGTCATAGTAGTCGAAAAACAGCCCGATGAAGGCCGTCCAGTAGACACGCGCATGTGATTCGGGCGGTGGCACCACGGTGTCACGGATAAGCCGCAGACCCGGCGGCCCGTCAATCGCGGAGCGGCTGCCCCGGGATGTCAGTCATCCGTCGCCGGCTTCTTGACGAACTTGTTCTCGGTGCCGGCCAGCAGGCGGGAGATGTTCTCGCGGTGGCGCACGATGACGAAGACCGCGAGGAGGGTCACGACGATGTTGATCGGCAGCGGATTGCCCCGCAGCCAGGTGGCGGCGATCACCGCGACGGCCGCGAGGATCGAGCCGAGCGAGACGTAGCGGGTGGCGTAAAAAGTCACCACCCACACCGCCGTGGCGATGAGGCAGGAAACCGGGATCAGCACCAGCACGCCGCCGGCCGCCGTGGCGACGCCCTTGCCGCCCTTGAACTTCGTGAAAAGGGAGTACGAGTGGCCCAGCACCGACCCGATGACGCCTGCCAGGCCCAGGAGCCGCCAGTCCTGCCCGGCGAGGACCGCCGCGCCGCTTCCCTGCTCCAGATCCACCGACACGCTGAGCGTGGTCCAGGACAGCAGGCTCCACGAGGAGGCCAGCAGGCCCTTCAACACATCGAGCGCGAAGACCGTGTGGCCGGCCTTGGGGCCGAGCACGCGCTTGACGTTGGTCGCGCCCGGATTGCCGCTGCCGGCCTTGAAGATATCAACGCCGTGCGACCGGGCCACGAGGTAGCCGAACGGCAGGGACCCGAGCAGGTACCCGATGAGTCCTGCGGTGAATAGCCAGATGTAGAACATCAGAGATTGACCACCACAGCCTGCTTGATGGCGCGATGGCTGGTCAACTCCTTAAGGGCCCCCGCGGAGGGCTCGCTGTCGAGGTTCAGGACGCAGAGCGCGGTGCCGCCCGCGTTGTTGCGGCTGAGGGACATCGCGGCGATGTTCACGCTGTCGCGACCGAGCAGCGTGCCGACCATGCCGATGATGCCGGGCTCGTCGTGGTTCTCGTAGATGAGCAGCACGCCGACCGGGGCGGCCTCGACCTCGCGGCCGTTGAGCGCCACGAGGCGCGGGCTGTTGGCCTTGCCGAGCAGCGTGCCGGTCGCGGAAAACACCTGCCCGTCGGCCCCGTAGGCCTCGACCTGCATCAACTCCGTGTAGTCGGTCTCGATGTTTGACTTCGTGACCTCCACCTGCACGCCGAGCCGGTCCATGATGATGGGGGCGTTGATGAAGTTGAGGCTGTCGCTGCTGATGCGGCTGAGGAAGCCGCGCTGGATGGCGCGGGTGACGGGGTTGGCGTCGAGCTCGACGATCTTGCCCCAGTAGGTGACGCGCAGCCGCTCGACGCGGCTGGTGGCGAGCTGCTGCACGAGCGTCCCGAGCCGGGAGCCGAGTTCGAGGTAGGGCCCGATGACCTTGAGCGTGGCCGCGTCGAGTGTGGGCATGTTGACGGCGTTGCGGATGACGCCGCCGTTCAGCACGTCGGCGATCTGCTCCGCGATCTCGATGCCGACGGCGTCCTGCGCCTCGGCGGTCGACGCGCCGAGGTGCGGCGTCAGGGTGACATTCGGCAGGGAGCGCAGCTCACTGTCCTGCGCCAGGGGCTCCTCCTCGAACACGTCGAGGCCGGCGGCGGCGACATGGCCGGACTTGAGCGCGGCGATGAGTGCCGCCTCCTTGATGATGCCGCCGCGGGCGCAGTTGAAGAGCTTTACGCCTGGCTTGCATTGGGCGAGGGCCGCCTCGTCGATCAGGTACTGGGTCTGCTCCGTCAGCGGCAGGTGGACGGTGATGTAGTCCGCCTGCGCGAGGAGATCGTCGAGCGCCACGGCCTCGACCTGCATGACCTTGGCGCGGCTCGGCGCGAGGTAGGGGTCGTAGGCCAGCACCTTCATGCCGAAGGCCTGGGCGCGCTTGGCCACCTCGCTGCCGATGCGGCCGAGGCCGACGACACCGAGGGTCTTGCGGAACAGCTCGAGGCCCGAGAAGCTCTTGCGGTCCCACGCGCCGGTGCGCATCGACGCGGCGGCCTGCGGCACGGGGCGCGCGCCGCAGAGGATATGGGTGAGGGTCAGTTCGGCGGTGGCGATGGTGTTGCCCAGCGGCGTGTTCATCACGATGACGCCCCGCTCGGTGGCGGCCTCGACATCAACGTTATCCACGCCCACCCCGGCACGGCCGACGACCTTGAGCTGGAGCGCGGCGGCGAAGACCGCGGCATCAATCTTGGTCTCCGAGCGCACGGCGATGGCCGAGACGTCCCGCACCAGTTCCAGCACCCGGGCCGGGGTGGAGCCGTAGGCCTCGATAACTTCAAAGCCCGGCTGCGCACGCAGGTAGGCGACTCCCTTGGGTGAGATTTTGTCGGCGACGAGTATTTTCATGGACCCCGCCACCAAGCCGGGCGGGGTTCGAAAAGGCAACCCCGCAGGCGCGGGGGCGGCGGGGAGGCGGGAGATTTATGACTTGGTGTCTGAGGGAGGGCGGGATCGCCGATCCCGCCCTGCCGTTCTCACGCCGCGAGTGCCGCATAATCCGTATAACCCCGCGCATCGCCGCCATAGAAGGTGGCCGGCACCGGCGCATTGAGCGCCGCGCCGAGCGCGAGCCGGCGCGGCAGGTCCGGGTTGGCGATGAAGAGCTTGCCCCAGGCGACGGCGTCGGCTTCGCCGGCCGCGAGCACCGCCCGGGCCGTGTCCGCCGTGTAACCATCGTTGATGATGTAGGCGCCGCCGAAGGCGTGCTTGAGCGCGGGACCAAGGCGGTGGCCGTCCAGCGGCTCGCGCGCGCAGAGGAAGGCGATTTTCCGCCGGCCCAGCTGGGCTGCAAGATAACCGAAGGTCGCGGCCGGATTGCGGTCGTGGATACCGTGCGAACCGCCGCGCGGGGCGATATGGTAGCCGACGCGACCGGCACCCCAGACGGCGATGGCCGCGTCCGTGACCTCGAGCGCGAAGCGGGCGCGATTTTCGATGGAGCCGCCATAATGGTCGGTGCGGTGATTGGTGCCATCCTGCAGGAACTGGTCGATCAGGTAGCCGTTGGCGCCGTGGATCTCCACGCCATCGAATCCGGCCCGCAGCGCATTCTCCGCGCCCCGGCGGTAGGCGGCCACCACACCGGGAATCTCGGCCAGGGCCAGCGCCCGCGGAACGACATGGGGCTTCTGCGGGCGGATGAGACTGACGTGCCCGGTTGGCGCGATCGCGCTCGGGGCGACCGGCAGAGCGCCGTTGAGATAGAGGGGATCGGACACCCGGCCGACGTGCCACAGTTGCAGCACGATCCGGCCGCCCGCGGCGTGGACGGCCGCGGTGACCTTCTGCCAGCCGGCCACCTGCTCCTCCGACCAGATGCCCGGTGTGTCGGGATAACCGACCCCCATCGGATCGACCGCCGTGGCCTCCGCGAGGATCAGACCGGCCGTGGCGCGCTGCACATAATATTCCGCCATCAGGTCGGTCGGTACGCGGCCGGCGCCGGCACGGCAGCGCGTGAGCGGCGCCATGATGATGCGATTCGGCAGCGTCAGGGCGCCGAGGCGGAGAGGTTCATGCAAAAGGGACATGGCCGGTTTAGATAGCCAGCTCCCGCCGCAACGCAAATGGCGAAACGTTATTCGTGGCTCCGGCCCCAACCGGTATAGTGGGCGCCAAAGCCCATGCGGTAGGCCCAGTCGGCGATCGTCTTCGAGACCGGCGTGGTGCCGCTGGAACCGCCATGGCCGGCGTTCGCCTCGATATGGATGAGCACCGGGCCACTCGCCGGATCCACCGCCGCCTGCATCGCCGCCGTGTATTTGTAAGAATGCGCCGGGAACACGCGGTCGTCGTGGTCGCCCGTCGTCACAAGGATGGCCGGATATTTTCCGCCTGGCCTGACCGTGTGCAGCGGCGAATAGGCGGAGAGATACCGGAAGCCTTCCGGCGTGTCGGAAGTGCCGTAGTCCGCGGCCCAGCCGGCCCCGACGGTGAATTTGTGGTAGCGCAGCATGTCCATCACGCCGACCGCCGGCACGGCCGCGCCGGCGAGGTCCGGCCGCTGGTTGAGCACGGCCCCGAGCAGCAGGCCGCCGTTGGAACGGCCATCGAGCACGATCTGCTTGTGCGTGGTGTAACCCTGCGCCACCAGCCAGTCGGCCGCGGCGATGTAGTCGTCATAGACGTTCTGCTTGCGCTCCTTTGTGCCGGCCTGGTGCCAGTCCCGGCCGTATTCGCCGCCGCCGCGGAGATTGACCATGGCGTAGATGCCGCCGCCCTCGATCCAGACCAGCGGCGGCACGGCAAACTGCGGGTGCATCACCACGTTGAAACCACCGTAGCCATAAAGCCAGGTCGGCGCGGTACCATCGGGCTTCAACCCCTTCCGGTGCACGAGGAACATCGGGATCTTCGTGCCGTCCTTCGACGGATAAAAAACCTGCTTCGTTTCATACTTGGCCGCGTCAAACTTCACCGTCGTCTCGTCCTGGATCGTGGTCGCCCCGGTTGGCAGATCGTGCCGCAGTACCGTGCCGGGCACGAGGAAGGACGAATAGCCGATGAAGAGCTCCGGGTCCTTGAACTTGCCGGCCACGCCGGATACCACCCCGAGGCCAGGCAGGGGAATATCGCCAGCGGGCCGGCCGGTGAGGTCGAAAAGGGCGATCCGGTGCACGACATCGTGCAGGTAGGTCACGACGAGCCGGCCGGCCGAGATGCGGACGTTGTCGATGGTGTCCGCGGACTCGGCGAGCACCGCGACCGGCT
This sequence comes from Lacunisphaera sp., assembly GCA_046590295.1. Lineage (GTDB taxonomy): Bacteria > Verrucomicrobiota > Verrucomicrobiia > Opitutales > Opitutaceae > Lacunisphaera. Next base: position 50,392 of record JBKJTZ010000063.1, on the reverse strand, counting down.
CCGCGGCAGCCGCGAGCCGGAAGGCCACGACGCGGCCACGCGGCGCGCCGGCATTGGTGGAGAAATAGAACGTCGTCCCGACGTTGCCGATGAAGCCGTAGGTGTGGGTGAACTGGTCGATGAGCTTCACGACCGGGCCGTCGAACGCGGGGTTGTGCGGATCGCCGAGGTCGACGTAGTAGACGCTGTTGCCCGGCTTGCCGGGTTGGGAGATGGCAATGACCAGATAGCGCCCGTCGGAGGAGACTGAGCCGCTGAAATTCCGGGTCGGATGTTCGGGCAGCGAAAATACCAGGTGATCCTCCGACTGCGGTGTGCCGACCCGGTGATAGCAGACCATCCGGTTTTCCAGCTTGCTGAAAACTTTGCTGTTCCCGCTCGCGGGCTCCGGATAGCGCGAATAAAAGAAGCCTTTCGCGTCATGCGTCCAGCTCATGCCCGTGAACTTCGCCCACTTCACGGAGTCGGCCGTATCCTCGCCGGTCGCGATGGCGCGCAGCCGCAGTTCGCGCCAGTCGGAACCGCCGGAGGCCAGGCCATAGCCGAGCCATTGGCCATCGGGCGACGGCGAGGTGAGCGCGACGGCCACAGTCCCATCGGCCGAAAGCGTGTTGGGATCCAGCAGCAGGCGCTCGGCCCCCTGCAGGCCGTCGCGCACATAAATCGGCGACTGGTCCTGCAGGCCGTCGTTCTTGGTGCGGAAATACCAGTTGGCCTCCTTGAACGGCAGGCCCGTGCGGGGATAGTTCCACAGCTCTGTCAGGCGCTGCTTGATGCGGGCGCGCTCCGGGAACTGGTCCACGATCGAGTCCGTCAGGTCGTTCTGCGCGGCGACCCAGACCTGGGTCTCGGGCGAATCCAGGTTCTCGAGCCAGCGATACGGATCGGCGACCTTGGTGCCGGAATAGTCGTCGACGTGCACGACGGTCGGGCTGACGGGGTATTCGACGGCGGCGAGCGTCAGGACGGACGCGAGGAAAGCCGCGAGGGTAAGGCGGGGGGATATTTGCATTGGCCGAAAGAAACCCTAATTCGTCAGCAGGCAAGCCAAGGAGAAGCTCCAAGCTCCAGAGAATTACCAAATCCAAGCAAGGCCCCCATACCGGAGTCAGTTTGATCATTGTGGCCCGGTGTTTCTTTGGAGCTGGGAGCTTTTCCCTCCCCTCCCGCATTGCCCTCTTAGTCTCAATCTACTTTGGTAGGTGCGTGACCCCCCATCCTTTCCGCCTCCGCCCCCTCCTGCTCTGCCTCCTCGCTGCGCTGCTGTTCAGCCCGCCGGTATTCGCCGCACCCGAACAATGGGCGGCCGACATCGCGAAATTCACTGCCGACGACGCGACGCACCCGCCCCCACAGGGCGCGGTGGTCTTCGTCGGTAGTTCGTCGATCCGCTACTGGACGACGCTCGCGACTGATTTCCCCGGCGTCCCATCGATCAACCGCGGCTTCGGCGGCTCGGAAATGGCCGACAGCGTGTTCTACGCCGACCGCATCGTCCTCCCCTACCACCCGCGCCTTGTCGTGGTCTATGCGGGCGAGAACGATCTCTGGGCCGGCCAGACCCCCGCCACCATCCTCGCCGACTTCCAGGCCTTGCGCGCCAAGGTGCACGCCGCCCTGCCGGCCGCGAAGATCATCTATCTGGCGATCAAGGAAAGCCCGTCGCGGGCGCGCGTCCGCGCGGAAGTCCGGGCCGCCAACCGGCGCATCGCCGCCGATTGTGGCACCGATCCGCGCTGCACGTTCGTCGATGTCGCGACCCCGCTGCTCTCGGCTGACGGCGCCTACCGGCCCGAGCTTTTCCACGAGGATCAGCTGCACCTGCTCCCCGCCGGCTACGTCATCTGGACCAAGGTCCTTGCCCCCTACCTGCAGCCATGAACACCGCCCCCGCCACACGCCTCCGCCAGCAGATCGCCTTCATCACGGAGGTGGACAAGCTCAAGGAGGTCTTCCGCCAGACAGTCGTCACCCAAAGCCGGCGCGCCGAGAACAGCGCCGAGCATTCCTGGCACTTCGCGCTGATGATCATCGTGCTCGCCGAGCATTCCAACCACCAGCCGCTCGACGTGCTCCGCATCCTCAAGATGGTGTTGATCCACGACCTGGTGGAAATCGACGCGGGCGACACCTTTGCCTACGACGTGAAGAACATGGCCGACCAGCATGCGCGCGAGGCGGTCGCCGCGACGCGCATCTTCGGCCTGCTGCCGGCCGACCAGACCGCCGAGTTCCGTGCCCTGTGGGACGAGTTCGAGGCCCGGGCGACCCCCGAGGCGCGTTTCGCCAACGCCTGCGACCGCTTTCATCCGATGCTGCTCAACTGCCTCAGCGACGGCCATGCGTGGCGCAAGCACGGGGTCACGCAGGACCGGGTCCTCGCCCGCAACGCCCATGTCGCCGAGGGCTCGCAGGCCCTCTGGGAATACGCCGTGCAGATGATCGACGAGGCGGTCGCCAAGGGTCATCTGGCGCCCGCACTGAAGGGTGGAGCGGGCTGACCCCAGCACGATTGTCAGGCCCGAGTCCGGCCAGCGCGTTGGGGTCAACGCGCTCCATCTCAATTCATACTGTCAGTTTTCTCCACGCCTCCCAATGTCGGCCGGCGGGGCAACCTGTTATTCCGCCACCCCATCGTGAAGCCCAGTCCCGCTCCACGCCACCCCATTCCCGCCCGTGATGAAAGCCCTGCTCCGCTCCACCTGTCTGAGTCTCGCCCTCGTCCCGTTGCTCCACTCCGCCGAGGCCCTGCCCCGTGACTGGATTGATCCGGAGACCGGTCATCGCATCATCCGACTCTCGCCTGACACCGGCGGCACCAGCCTTTATTTCCACCAGCGCAGCTACACGCCCGAGGGTGACAAGATCGTCATCCGCGCCGAGGGCGGCATTGCGACGGTCGACCTGAGCACCCTCGGCGTCTCCCCGCCCAAGGTCGAACTCGTGCTGGCCGGCACCAGCCCGATCGCCACCGCGTGGCGCACCCGGGAGGCCTACTACGTCGACCGCCCGCGTGGCGTGCTGATGGCCGTCCATCTCGACACCAAGGCGGTGCGCGCGGTCGCCAAACTGCCCGCGCCGGCCGGGGGCGGACAGTTCGCGCTCAACTGCGATGAGACCCTGCTCGTCGGCATCGGACCCGATCCCGATGGAAAAACGATCCCGCGCACGCCGCCCGCCGGCGGCAGTGGCGGCACCCTCGAGGCCAACTGGGCCCGTGGCACGCCGAAGATGATTTTCACCATCAATATCCAGACCGGCGCCTTCAAGGTCATCCACCGGGAAAACGACTGGACCAACCACCTGCAATGCTCGCCGACCGACCCGCAGCAGATCCTCTTCTGCCACGAGGGCCCGTGGCATTTCAACGACCGCACCTGGACCGTCCGCGCCGATGACGGCAAGCCCGCCCGCCTCCTCCACGAGCGCACGATGAACATGGAGATCGAGGGCCATGAATTCTTCAGCCAGGATGGCAAGACGGTCTGGTTCGACCTGCAGACGCCGCGCAGCACCGTGTTCTGGCTGGCCGGTGTGGAACTCGCGACCGGCCACCGCACGTGGTACAATCTCAAGCGCGAGGAATGGTCCGTGCACTACAACATCTCCTCCGACGGCAAGCTTTTCGCGGGCGACGGTGGCTATCCCGGCAGCGTCGCCGCCCGCGCGCCCGACGGTGACATCATCAATCCGCCGGCCCAGGGCCAGTGGATCTACCTGTTCCGCCCGTCCATGGTCCGGGGCAGTTCGTTCCGCGAACCGAAGGAACTCATCGACATCGGCTATTTCAAGTCCGAGCGCCTCGCGAGCATGGCGAAACACAACTACAGCAAGGAGACCGGCGTCGAACCCAACCTCACCTTCACGCCCGACGGCAAATGGATCATCTTCAGCGGCAACTTCCACAGCCCACAGGTTGACGGTAAACATGTCACCCACGTTTACGCCGTGGAACTCGCCCGGCAAAACTAGGAGGCCCCATTCGATGAAAGTTTCGTCTTTGTTGCTGACCTTCGCTGCCCTCGCGCTGGTCGCAACTCTCCAGGCCACGCCCGCCACCGCCGATTTCGACGCCGCAGAGCTCGCCCTCTTTGAGCGCAAGGCCACGCTTGCAAAACGCCTCGGCGCGACGCATGTCCCGGTCTCCGACGGCCTGCCCACGGCCCAGTGGCAATACCAGCCCGCGAATGATCCCTATCCGGCCTGGTTCATCCAGCGGCCCGATTTTTTTAAGCTGTTCCCCGCGTCCGAGGTGGAGCCGTTTGTGGACATGACTTACGGTCGTCGCGTGGCGGGGATCATCGAGGCGCGCTGCCGGAGTTTGCGCCGGCTCGGCCTCAAGGCCCACTGGGGCGCCAACATCCCGCAGGTCATGCCCGAGGCATTCTTCACGGCGTATCCGCAGTTGCGCGGCCCGCGCGTGGATCAGCCGAATCGTTCGCGCACCGCGCGATTTTCCATGTGCGTGGATCAGCCCGAAACGCTCCGCCTCTACGCCGTCGCCATCAAGAATTTTCTCACCCGCTGCCCCGAGATCGAATCCCTCGCCTTCCTCACGCAGGATTCCGGCTCCGGTTTTTGCTGGGTGCCCGCCCTCTATGCCGGGCCCAACGGCCATAGCGATTGCCGCGAGCGCCCGATGTCCGACCGCATTGCTTCGTTTTTCATCACGCTTCAGGATGCGGCCAAGGCCGCCGGTCATGACGTGGAAATCAGCCTCAATCCCATCGAGCCGCGCCAGTGGATGATCCCGTCGTTTTCACCGGAACAGCTTGATGCCATCTGGCACAAGCTCCCGCGCGGCGTCGCCGTGGCGGGACGCGAAGGTCCTGACGGACGACCCTTCACGAGCATCGGCTCCAGCAGCGCGTATGCCCGCGGCGCCTTTTACCCGGTCGTCGGCCTCGCCGTGCCGGATCTGCGTTGGCTGCGCACCGGCCAGGTAACCCCCGCCAGCCCGACCGCTTCCACCCGACGCCTGATCAGTCTGCGCCCCGACGAGGCCGAGATGGAAGCCAGCGCCCGCGTCTATGAGGCAACCAAGGCCACGCTCAACGCCACGGTGCCCGAACGTCTCGCCGCTCTCCGCACGCTCGCCGCGAGCGAAGCCGGCGAAAAAAACGCCGATGCCCTGCTCGCCATCTGGCTCCTGCTCGACGACGCCGACCGGCGGCTCAGCGCGTTGCACTTCGGCGACATGCTCCAGTTCGGTCACGTGCTGAACCGCTGGATCAACCGCCCGATGGTGCCATTCCCCGAGGAGTTGTCAGCCGAGGACAAGGCTTACTACCGTCCTTTCCTGTTTCAGGCCAAGGGCGAGGAACAGGCCGATAACCTCGCCGACATCCAGGCGATGCGCATGTTCGAAGGTTACGGTGCGCGCCTGTTGTTCCAACGCGTGATCGAGACGACCACGCCGGATCTCGAAACCGCCCTGAAGCATGTCCACCGTATCCGCGACGCAGCCCCCGACGATCAGGCTCGCGCCCAGTGGGAACTTTTCGGCCGGCGGCTGGAGGTCGTGCTTTGCCTGCTGCACGGCGCCGATCACATGGTCGGCTATCAAGCGCAGCTTGATCGCGTGCATGCCCTCGCCGTGGAACCCGAGCCCAATCCCCCGCTCGGCGCGAGGAACAGCTGGGACCGCGAGGACCTGATGAATCTCGCCCGCCGGGAGATCGATAACACGGTCCGGCTCCGCCGCCTGCTCTTGAGCACCCAGGAGCCCCTTCTCGACCTCGCCGCCACGACCGACGAGGAAACCATCATGCGCCTCGGCCCCGATCTCGCCACTCAGCTCCAGCGCAAGATCGACCTGATGAACGCCCACTGGACCGACTACGACCGTCTCTTCACCGCCCCCAATCCCTGAGAATTTCCGCCCGTCCCGGCCGGCTGCCCACCCCGACCGCCCGCCTCCCTTCCCATGATCCACCGTCTCCTGCTTTCCCTCCTGCTCACCGCCATCGCCACGCTGCCCGCCACCGCGGCCGACCGCTATGCCCCGCCGGCCTCGCCGCGCGCCACCTATGATTTCAACCCGGCGTGGAAGTTCTCCTTCGGCGACTTCCCCGGCGCCGCGGAGCCCGGTTTCGACGACAAGGCCTGGGCCGACGTCGGCCTGCCGCACACCTGGAACGAGACCGACACCTACCGCGCCTACATCAGCCACAGCGGCGGCGACCAGAGCCAGAAGATGCTCGGCATCGGCTGGTATCGGAAACACTTCAAGCTCCCCGCCGGCGCCGAGGGACGCAAGGTGTTCCTCCAGTTCGACGGCCTGCGCCAGGCCGGACGCTTCTTCGTCAACGGCCAGCCGGTCGGCAAGCACGAGAACGGTGTCACGGCCATCGGCCTCGACATCACGGCCTTCGTACGCTTCGGCGGCGCGGACAACCTCGTCGCCGTGCAGGTGGACAACGACCCGCGTTACAAGGAGGAGGCCACCGGCACGGCCTTCCAGTGGAACTCCAAGGATTTCAACCCGAACTTCGGCGGCCTCAACCGCGACGCGCACCTCATCCTCACCGGCAAGGTCTACCAGACCCTGCCGCTCTACGACAACCTCCAGACAACGGGCATCTACGTTTATCCCGCAGCGATCGATCTGGCGAAGAAGACCGCCGACGTGAAGGTCGAGGCGGAGGTCCTCAACGAGACCGGCGACTACGCGTCCGTCACGCTCTCCGCCGTCGTCGTCGACGCCGATGGCGTCGTCCGCGCCCGGCTCGAGGGCAACACCTCCGACCTCGTCGCGGGCCAGGCGGAGGTCTTCACCGCCGAGGGCACGCTCGCGGCCGCGCGCTTCTGGGACGTCAACGACCCGCACCTCTACCGCGTCTATTCCATCCTCACCATCAACGGCAAGGTCGCGGACGTCTGCGAGACCACGACCGGCTTCCGCCAGACCGAGTTCAAGGGCGGCGCCGGCACCGGCGGCGTGTGGCTCAACGGCCGCTTCGTCTGGCTCACCGGCTATGCCCAGCGCTCGGCCAACGACTGGGCCGGCCTCGGCGGCGCCTACCCGGCCTGGATGCACGACTACACCCTCGGCCTCGTGCGCGCGAGCAACGCCAATTACGTCCGCTGGATGCACGTCGCCCCGCAACCCGCCGATTCCGCCGCCTGCGACCGGCTCGGCGTCGTCCAGGTCTGCCCCGCCGGCGACAAGGAACGGCTCGTCACCGGCCGCCAGTGGGACCAGCGCGTCGAGGTCATGCGCGCCACCATGATTTTCTATCGCAACAGCCCGAGCCTCCTCTTCTGGGAGGCCGGCAACACCATCGTGACGCCGGAACAGATGGTCCAGATGGTAGAACTGCGCAAGATGCTCGATCCGCACGGCGGCCGCGTCATGGGCACCCGCGACAACGACCAGTCCGAGCTCAACAAGCTCCTCACCCCGATGTCCGAATGGTATGGCGTCATGATCGGCCAGGCGCCGCAGACCGACCTGATTTCCGGCGACGACATCTTCCGCGGCTACGCCATCAACCGCCGCGACAAGGCGCCGCTGATCGAGACCGAGGATTTCCGCGACGAGGCCGGCCGCAACGTCTGGGACGAATACTCGCCGCCGCACTTCGGCTTCAAGCCCAAGCCCGGCATGATCGGCAACCGGCCGGTCGACACCTGGCATTGGAACTCCGAGACCTTCAGCCTCGCCGGCGCCACCCGCTACGCGAGCTATGTACGCAACCGCATCGACAACCCCGATCCCGCGCACTCGAAGTGGTCGGGCTACGCGTCGATCTATTTCTCCGACTCCAACGCCGACGGCCGCCAGCAGGGCAGCTACGTGCTGCGGGTCAGCGGCAAGGTCGACGGCGTGCGGATCCCGAAGTCGCTCTACTTCGTCTCGCGCGTGATGCAGAACGAGCAGCCCGATATCCATATCATCGGCCACTGGAACTACCCCGCCGGCACGAAGAAGACCCTGTATGTCGCCGCCACGCATTGCGACCAGGTCGAGCTGTTCCTCAACGGCCGGTCCCTCGGCACCGCCACCCAGCCCTTCAAGTTTGTCGACCCGTGGCCGGGCCCCGCCCCGGGCGCCTCCGAGCGGAACGCGGGCAAGGACACCGGCTATGTCTACGCCTTCCCCGATGTCGCCTTCGTCCCCGGCAAACTTGAGGCCGTCGCCACCCTAGCCGGCAAGGTCGTGGCCCGGCAGGCACGGGAGACCGCCGGTGAACCCGCCGCGCTGCGGCTGACGCCGCTCACCGGCCCGGGCGGCCTGCGAGCCGACGGCAGCGACGTGGCCCTCGTCGACTTCGAGGTCGTCGACGCCCAGGGGCGCCGCTGCCCGACGGACGAGGCGCGGGTCGACTTCGCCGTCGACGGCCCCGTCGTCTGGCGCGGCGGTTTCAACGCCGCCAAGCTCGAATCGACCAACAACCTCTGGCTCGACACCGAGTGCGGCATCAATCGTGTCGCCGTCCGCTCCACGCTCACGCCGGGCACCATCACGGTGACCGCCACGCGCGCCGGCCTGAAATCCGCGTTGGTCCAGATCGAGTCCCAGCCGGTCGAGATCCGCGACGGCCTCATGACCGCCTTGCCCGTGACCCTGGCCGCCTTCAAATCCACCCTGCCCTGACCCCGACCATGCGCCTGCTGTCCCCGCTTATCGCCCTCATCTTTCCGGTCGCTGCTTTCGCCCAAACCCCGGCCCCGGCGCCCGACATGCCGAAGGAGCCCGCCGCAACCGTCGCCGCGCTCAATCCGGCGCTGCCGACCATCTTCATCGCGAGCGACTCCACCGCCGCGAGGAACAACGGCGCCCCGATCCAGGGCTGGGGCGTGCCGTTCGCCGATTACTTCGATCCGGCCAAGGTCAACATTGCCAACCATGCCCGCGGCGGACGCAGCAGCCGCACCTTCATCACCGAGGGCCTGTGGGACCAGCTGCTCGCCCAGGTGAAGGCCGGCGACACGGTCCTCATCCAGTTCGGCCACAACGACGGCAGCCCGGTCAACGAGGACGCCTCGATGCCCCGCGAACGCCGGCGCTCCCGCGGCTCCCTGCCCGGCCTCGGCGAGGAATCCCGGGAAATCGACAACGTGATCACGGGGAAACATGAGGTCATCCACACCTTCGGCTGGTATGTCCGTAAGATGATCACCGACGTCCAGGCCAAGGGTGCCACGCCCATCGTGCTCTCGCTGACCGTCCGCAATTATTGGAAGGACGGCAAGATCGAGCGCGGCTCCGGCACCTTCCAGAAATGGGACCGCGAGGTCGCCGCCGCCGCCGGCGTCCAGTTTCTCGACCTCACCCGCCTCGTCGCCGACCAATATCAGGTGCTCGGCGAGGAAAACGTAAAATCCCTCTTCACCCCTGACCGCACCCACCTGAGTCCCGCCGGTGCTGATGCCCAGGCGGCCGCCGTCGTCGCCCTGCTCAAGGGGGGGCGCAATACTCCCTACCGCGCCTACCTGTCCGCCCGGGGCGAGGCCGTCGAGGCCGACCGCATCGGCTGGCTCAACCTGCCCGAGCCCGCCGACCCCAAGCTGCCTTCCCTCGTCCTCATCGGCGACTCGCTCGTGCGCAACGGTCGCGGTGATGGCGCCGGCGGCCAATGGGGCTGGGGTGACTCGCTCGGCAATTTTTTTGATCCGACCAAGATCAACGTGGTCAACCGCGCCGTCGGCGGCCTCAGCAGCCGCACCTTCCTGACCCAGGGCCACTGGGCGCGCGCGCTCACCCTCATCAAGCCCGGCGACTTTGTTGTGATCCAGCTCGGCCACAACGACCCCGCGACCTACAACGACAATTCGCGGGCTCGCGGGACCATCAAGGGCACCGGCGAGGAGACCGAGGAGATCGACAATATCCTGACGAAACAGCACGAGGTGGTGCACAGCTTCGGCTGGTATATCCGCAGGTTCGTCCGCGAGGCCCGGGCCGCCGGCGCAACGCCCATCGTCCTTTCGCTCACCCCGCGCAAGACCTGGAAGGAAGGCAAAATCTCCCGCAGCGGCACCGACAGCTACGGCGGCTGGTCCCGCCAGGTCGCCGGGCAGGAGGACGCGGCCTTCATTGACGCCAACGATCTCATCGCCGCGCGCTACGAGGCCCTCGGCGCCGACCAACTCGATCCCCTCTTCGGCGACGCCAACCTGCACACGAGCAAAGCCGGCGCCGACCTCAACGCCGGGATCATCGCCGCCGAACTTAAAAAACTGCCCGGCCTCGGCGAACTGGCCTTCACCACGACCCGAAAATAATCGCTCACCATCAGGAGCCTGTATGCTGAATCTTCCCGACCCATCGCTTGTAAACATGCTCCTACCTGCAGCTCTCAACCAGAATTTAATTCCACAGCCGGTATCCTCCGGACTTCGACGTTAAAAGTTCAGAGTTAAACGTTCAGCGTTCAGTCACCTCCCCATGCCCCTCCGCCTCCTCGTCCTCTTTCTGGCCATGACCACCCTGCTTTCTGCAGACCTGCCCGCAACCCGCTCCGTCCCGACCCGACCCGTCAACCTCGACCCGAGCGGCCCTGCCATCCCCGTCGCTTCCGCCACCGAATCGGCCCATCCGGCCGCCATTCCCCTCTGGTCCGGCGGGGCTCCCGGCTCCAAGGCGCGCAAGCACGAACCCGAGGAGATCAGCTGGCGACAGGAGCCCGACATCGTCTTCCCCGTTCTCTCCAACGTCCACAACCCGAGCCTCACGCCCTTCCTGCCAACCAAGGACCAGGCCACCGGCTGCGCCGTCATCATCGCGCCAGGCGGCGGCCACATGCAGCACACCATCAACCGCGAGGGGTATGACCTCGCCAAGTGGTTCGCCGACCGAGGCATCGCCGCCTTCGTGCTGAAATACCGCCTCGCCCGCGACGGCTCAAATCCCGCCGGCCAGCCGCAACCCTACAAGATCGACGTCCATGCCGCCGCGGACGGCTCGCGCGCCGTCCGCCTCATCCGCGCCCACGCCGCCGAATGGAACATCCGGTCCGACCGCATCGGCCTCGTCGGTTTCTCCGCCGGCGGTGAAGTCGCCCTGCTCGCCGCGGCCCGGCACGATGCCGGCGATCCCGCTGCCGCCGACCCGGTCGAACGCCAGTCGTCGCGCCCCGATTTTTTCGCTCCGATCTACCCGGGCGGACTCAACCGCACCGACTACGCCTGGTCGAAGGACGCCACGCCGCCGGCGTTCCTGTCCTGCGCCTATGACGACCGCATGCCGGAGCAGCTCGCGGCATTCTTCACCACCCTCCGTCAGGCCGGCGTCAACGCCGAGCTTCACATCTTCAGCAGTGGCGGCCACGGCTACGGCGTCCGTGCCGACCGGCCCGGCCTGCCCGTCTCCACCTGGCACGTCCGCTTCACCGAATGGCTCGACGAACGGGGATTCCTCAAAAAATGATGCGGCGATCCAAATTCAATCCGCCCTCTTGCAGGGTCGGCCTCCCGGCCGACCGCGGCCGGTCCGCCCCTCGACGGGTTCGGGGTCCTGAGCTTGTCGAACGGAGAGACCGGCCCTCCATGGGATCTTCCGCCGCGCTTCGGATGACACTCTTCGGGGGCCTGCTCGCATCCGCACTCCAAGCCGCCCCCACCGCCACCGTCCCCGTCGACTTCGTGACGGACGTCCAGCCCCTGCTCGTGAACTATTGCTACGACTGCCACGGCGACGGCAAGGCCAAGTCGGGCCTCGCGCTCGACTCCTACCAGACCGTGGCGGATGTCCATGCCGCCCGCCCGAAGTGGGAGGCCGTGCTGCGCAATGTCAGCACGCACGTGATGCCGCCCGACGATGGCGGCCCCATCCCGACCAATGCCGAGCGCGACCTCGTCAGCCGCTTCCTCGAGCAGGAGCTCTTCCAGCTTGACCCCGCCCATCCCGACCCCGGCCGCGTTGTCCTGCGCCGGCTGAACCGCGCCGAATACAACGCCACCATCCGCGACCTGGTCGGCGTGGATTTCCGGCCCGCGGACGATTTTCCGCCTGACGATTCCGGCTACGGCTTCGACAACATCGGCGACGTGCTGACCCTCCCGCCGGTCCTGCTCGAAAAGTACCTCGCCGCCGCCGAGAAGGTCATCGACACCGCCATCGTCACCGACCCCATCCAGAGCGCTGTGCGCCGCATTCCCGCCAGCCTCGCGGCCATCGGTTTCAACGCCATCGGTGACCGCGGCGACGGTTGGGTGCACCTGATCAGCCTCGAGGAGGATGACGCCGCCGTGGAACTCGCCCTCCCCGCCGGCGACTATCTCTTCCGCGTGCAGGCCTACTCGACCGTCGTCGGCGGCGCCGTCAAGGGCCAGGGCAGTGAGCAGCCGCTCGAATTCCTCGATCACCCCGGCCCGACCAAATTTGCGCTCCTGCTCAACGACACCTTCGTCAAAAACTTCGACCTCGGCACCGACGAAAAAAATCCACAGGTCTACGAGGCCCGCCTCGGCGTCCCGGCCGGCCGCCACCGTTTCCGGGCCGCCGTGCTGCGCAACCGCGGCGGCCAGGACAACGAGACGTTCATGCTCAACGGTCGTCTCGGCCGCCAGCAGCCCGGCATCGCCTATGTGAAATGGTTGGAGATCGAGGGTCCGCTGTCCGCCGCCACGCGGCGTTACCGCGCCGACCGGCTGGAAGCGTCGGGCGAGGGTCTCCTCTCCGTCGCCGGGGAGCGCGTGCTGAAGGGCAACGGCGAGGTCGGCGTGGCCATCGATCTCCCGCGCGCGGCCGACGTGATCCTCCGCGCGCAAGCCTACGCCGGCCAGTCGGGTCCGGAGCCCGCACGCATGGAATTCCGCGTCGACGGCCGGCCGCTCCAGGCCTTCGACGTGCTCGCGCCCGGCCGGATGGAACCGCTGCCCCGCCAGCGCGTGTTCTCCCTCACCCTGCTGGTGCCGCAGCCGCGCATCTACGAATACCGCACCCGGCTGCCCGCCGGCCCGCACCGTTTCTCCGCGGCCTTCACCAACGACTTCACCGACCCACAGAACCCCAATCCCAACCTGCGCGACCGCAACCTGATCATCCAGAGCCTCGAGGTGGCCGACCTGTCCTCGCCCGTGGTCATCCCCGAAAAACCCGCTCCCATCGCACAGCTCTTCGCGGAAAACGCCCCCGCCGAGCCGGTGGCGACCCTGGCCCGCATGTTCGGACTGCAGGCCGCGGTGGCCGAATCGCCCGGAACCGCCCGGGCCCTTTTGGAAAAATTCACCCGCCGCGCCTGGCGCCGCCCGGTGACGCCCGCTGAGATCGACCGGCTCATGGAGCTCTACACCGGCGCGCGCGGACATGGCGACAGCTTCACCGCCGGCGTGAAGCTCGCGATGAAGGCGATCCTCGTCTCGCCGCATTTCCTCTTCGTCGGGTCGTCCCTTGACCACGTCCGTCCCAGTCCCGTAGGGGCGTCCCTTGCGGGCGCCCGTCTCGACCCCCTAGGGGCGTCGCTCGACGACGCCCGCAGTCACCCGCCAGGCGCGACCCAACGCCCCGATCCGCGCCCGCTCGACAATTTTGCCCTGGCCTCGCGCCTCTCGTATTTCATCTGGAGCTCGATGCCCGACGACGAACTGCTCGAACTCGCCGGGCTCGGCACCCTGCGCGACCAGTTGCCGGCACAGGTGCGGCGGATGCTCGCCTCGCCCAAGGCCCGCGCACTCGTGGAGAATTTCGCCGGCCAGTGGCTGCAGATCCGCAGCCTGGAAAACTTTGCCCCCGACCGGACGCTGTTCCCCGAATACGACAGCGTGTTGCGCACCGCGATGCAGCGCGAGACCGAGTTGTTTTTTGAGAGCGTGATGCGCGAGGATCGCAGCCTGTTCGACTTCCTCACGGCGGACTACACCTTCGTCAACGCCCGTCTGGCAAAGCTCTACGGTCTCACCGGCGTGACCGGCGACGAATTCCGGAAAGTCTCCCTGACCGACACCCCCCGCCGCGGGGTCCTCACCCATGCCAGCGTCCTGACGCTCACCTCCAACCCCAACCGCACGTCGCCGGTCAAGCGCGGCAAGTGGGTGCTCGACAACCTCCTCGGCACGCCACCCCCGCCCCCGCCGCCCAACATCCCCGAGCTCGACGACAAGAGTCGCAATCTGACCGGCACGCTCCGCGAGCAGATGCAGCAGCACAGCACCAACGCCACCTGCGCCTCGTGCCACTCGCGCATGGACCCGATCGGCTTCGGCCTGGAAAACTTCAACGCCATCGGCGGCTGGCGCGACCAGGACGGCGCCGCCAAGGTCGACGCCTCCGGCGAGCTGGCCTCCGGCGACAAATTCAACGGCGCGGTCGAGCTCACCCGCCTCCTCGCCGAGAAGAAGCGCTGGGAATTTCTGCATTGTCTCGCCGACCGCGCGCTGACCTACGCCCTCGGCCGCGGCATCGAATATTACGACCGCCCCGCCCTCGACCGCATCGTCGAGCAGGTGGAGGCCGGCGGCGACCGCTTCTCCGCCCTCGTCCTTGCCGTGACGCAGAGTTTCCCCTTCCAAAACCAACGCGTAGACCTACCCGCCCCCAACGTCGCCGCCGCCGACCGGTAACCATGAATGTTAGCTTTAAGGTTTAAGTTATAAGATGTAAGCTCCCCACAAATTTCCGACCTCCGACCTCCGACCTCCGACCTCCGCTCCCCCTTCCCCCATGCCCCTCTCCACCCCCATCCCCCGCCGCACCTTCCTCCGCGGCCTCGGCACCATGGTCGCCTTGCCGGCCCTGAATTCGCTGCTGCCCGCCCACGCCCGCGCCGCCACCGGAGCCGCGGCTGCCGCGCCGAAACGCGTGGCCTGGGTCTACGTGCCCAACGGCGCCAACATGACCGACTGGACGCCCGCCGCCACCGGCACGGGCTTTGAGCTGCCCCCCATCCTTGAGCCCCTCGCCGCGCACAAAAACCAGTTCTCCGTCCTCACCGGCCTGGCCAACCCCATGGGCGACGAACTTGGCGACGGCGGCGGCGCCCACGCCCGCGCCTCGGCGAGCTTCCTCACCGGCGTCCACCCGCGCAAGACCGCCGGCGCCGACATCCGGACCGGCATCTCCTGCGACCAGATCGCCGCCAACCAGATCGGCGACCAGACCCGCCTGCCCTCGCTCGAGCTCAGCTGCGACGGCGGCCAGCGCGCCGGTTCGTGCGACTCCGGCTACAGCTGCATCTACCAGTTCAACCTCTCCTGGAAATCCGAGACCCAGCCCATGCTGCCCGAGGTGAACCCCCGCGCCGCCTTCGAGCGGCTCTTCGGCAACGGCGACGCCGGCGCCTCCCTCGAGGCCAGCCTGCGCCGCGCTCGCCAGCGCCAGAGCCTGCTCGACTACGTGCTCGCCGACGCCCACCGCCTCGAGAAGCGCCTCGGCACCGACGACCGCCGCAAGCTCGACGAATACCTTTCCTCCGTCCGCGACCTCGAGCGCCGCATCGCGCGCGCCGAGGACTTCCCCGTGCCCGCCGTGCCCGCCGGCGTCGAGGCCCCCGAGATGTTTGCGACCTACGAGCAGCACATGCAGCTCATGTATGAAGTCATGGCGCTCGCGTTCCAGACCGACTCGACCCGCATCGCCACCTTCATCGTCGCCCACGACGGCAGCAACCGCCCCTATCCCACGATCGGCATTCGCGACGGGCACCACGACCTCTCGCACCACCGCGACGACGCGGCCAAGAAGAAGCTCCTCGCGCAGATCAACCGCTACCATGTGGCGCAGTTCGCCAAGTTCCTCGACCGTTTGAAGTCCATCCCCGAGGGCGACGGCACTCTGCTCGACAACTGCCTCATCCAATACGGCAGCGCGCTCAGCAACGGCAACGAGCACAGCCCGGTCAACCTGCCCATCTTGCTCGCCGGCGGCGGCGGCGGTCGGCTCGCCACCGGCCGCCATCTGCGCGTCGACGAGCACACGCCAATGACCAACCTCTACCGCTCGATGCTCGACAATGTCGGCGTCCGCACCGAGAAAATCGGCGACAGCACCGGCAAGCTCGACCCCATCTTCCGGGCCTGAGGCGTGCCGCTGCCGCGCCATCTCAGGTCTCAGATTTTCCTCCCCGGATGATCCGCCGGCAGATGCCGGGTGAGCACGGCCTGGTACTCCGCCTCCCCTTGTTTGCGCGCGTGGCCTGCTGGTAATCACCGCGGCTCTTCCCGTTCAGCTGCCACGAGCCGGGGATGGCGGAAATATGCCGGGAATCCGCCGAGGCGCGCAATTGCCGGGAGCAGCCCCCGGCAATTGATTTCAATTCTGAAATCTGAGATTTCAAATCTTGGATCTCCGCCCTGGCCCCGGTGTCTGGGGAAATCCAAGAACCGGAATCCCGGAGCCAAGAGCGAAGTGAACCGCCCCCATTTTCCGCCTTCCGTTTCTCGTCCGGTCGTGCGAGTCTCCCGCCCGTAACCCACGCATTGCGCTCCCCGGGTTGGTGCCTGGCCAGGGTGCAATTCCACCCCACCGCACCCATGAATGCCCTCCTCGCCCTCTGGTTGCCGATCCTGCTCAGCGCAGTGGTCGTGTTCGTGATCAGCTCCCTCATCCACATGGTCTTCAAGTGGCACGCCAACGATTACGGCACCTTCAGCAATGAGGACGCCGTGCGCGACGCCATCCGCGCCGGCAACCCGACGCCCGGTCGATATGTCTTTCCGTTCTGCCAGGACATGAAGGACATGGCCGGCGACGAAATGAAGAGAAAATACGAAGAAGGTCCGGTGGGGCACATGACGATCGGACCCAATGGTCCGCACAACATGGGAAAATATCTGGGCCAGTGGTTCCTTTGGAGCCTGGCGATCGCGGCGATCGTGGGCTATCTGGTGGCACGGGTCTACGGTCTGGATCCCGCGCGCGCCGTCGGCGCGGCCAAGCTGGTGGGCGCCATCAGTTTCATTGCCCACGGTTTCGGCACCGTCACGGAATCAATCTGGATGCTGCGCCCCTGGTCCTCGACCGCGAAGCACCTTCTCGACGCCGCCCTCTACGGCCTCGGCTCCGCCGCCGTCTTCTACTGGCTCTGGCCGTGAGGAAAGCCCGGAGCGGGAAGCTTGGAGCGGCTAATTGACTGTCGCCTATCCGCATCGCTTCACGACCGTGCCTCTGGCGCGACCATCTCCGCCTTAGGCTCCGTTCGCGCGGCCGCTCTTCGGGTGGTTCAAGGCGCGGCCGACCGGGAGGTCCGCCCTCCACATCCTTGACCATCCAGCTAATCCGTGGTCAAAAAAACTCAGCCCAGGTCTCGAAAAGACCCAAACTCCGGATCAAATAAACGCCGGTAGGTGCGCACAATCATGCCGTCCGTCTGGCCGGCGAGGAAATCGCAGATGCGGCGGGCTTTCCCGTCCTGGGTCTTCTCCGCCTCGATCAGGCGGCTGACGTTGCCGGGCAGAATCCGGATGACCCGCTCGTTGCGCTCGGCGTAGTTTTCCCAGATGGCATTGTAGATCGCCACGATGACAACCCGCGCCTTGTGCTCGAGCTGCTCGAGCTGCGAGCTCTCGAAGATGATGTCGTTGGCCATCTTCTTGAAGAAGTTCGCCTCGCGGCGCGACGCGTCGTCGATGACGAGGTCGTATTTGTAGCGGTTGGTCTTCTCTGCCATGAAATTTTCCCGCTCCTGCAAATGGCAGCACTTGATGAACGCGCCGATCTTCTGGGAAAAAGTATTCTCCAGCCGGTCGGTGCGGATGGCGGTGAAGAGCGTGTCGATGTGCCCCTGTTCCGGGGCGCCGATGGCCTCGCCGGCGGCCCAGCGCTCCACGCGCTCGACAGTCAGAAAGCCGGCGCGCACGCCGTCCACGATGTCGTTGAGCGAGTAGGCCGCGTCGTCCGCCCAGTCCATGATCTGGCACTCCACGCTCTTGAAATCATTCAGCGCCTCGCCGCGCATCAGGCTGCCGGGGACCTTGGCCCCGCCGAAGACCCACTCGCGCACCGGCGACTGGCCATCGTAGATGAAATGGCTCAGCGGCGGCGTGGCGAACTCGGTGTAGAGCTTCTTGTACTTGAGCACCCCATCGAGCAGCGCGCGCGTGGGCTGCATGCCCTTCACGCCGGACTCGTTGTGGTACATGGTCTCGCAGAGCAGGTGCAGCGTCTGCGCGTTGCCCTCGAAGCCGCCGCGGCGTTTCATCAGCTCCTGCAGCGTGCGCTCGCCGGAGTGGCCGAAGGGTGGATGCCCCATGTCGTGGGCGAGACTGCAGGCCTCGACCAGGTCGGAATCAATGTAGAAATCGTCACCCAGCGGCTCCCCGCGGCTGAGGAGCCACGCGCAGATGGAGCGGCCGATCTGGGCGACCTCCATCGAGTGCGTGAGCCGCGTGCGGTAGAAATCATATTCCCCGCTGAGGAACACCTGGGTCTTCGACTGGAGCTTGCGGAACGCGTGCGCGTGGATGATGCGGTCGCGGTCGATCTGGAACGGGCTGCGATAGTCGGTCTTCCGGGCGGCGCCCCACTCCTGGGTGTCAAAGGCGTTGTAGAAGCGGTTCTGCGGCATAGGAGTGAAAGGGAGAGGGAGAGGGAGAGGAAAAGTGAAAGTGAGAGTGACTGGCTTGCCAAGCTTATGCCGTCCTCCACCACCAAGGCTATGAGGGCCAGGCAGCAGAAACCTGAGACCTGAAGGGCGCGGTCGCACGAATGCGCGAAAAAATCAGCATTAGCCCCCATGGAGGGCTCACGTCCCTGCGAACCGCCCGGCCTTCCGCCTTCCGATTTCTCCCTTCCTCCTCCTGTTTTTGGTTCGCCCACTCTCTCTTTCACTCTCACTTTTCCCTCCATGCTTTCCCGTCCTTTCCTGTTTTTGGCCGCCCTGTTTTTGGCCGTCGCCCCCGTCCTCCGCAGCGCCGGGACCACCCCGACCGCCGCGATGTCGCTCATCACCGCGGCCGACCTGTTCAATATCAAGCAGCTGGAATCCCCGGCGCTCTCGCCCGACGGCAAGCTCGTGGTCTACGTCGTGCGCTCCATCGAGCCCAAACCCGCCGACACCACGGCAAAGGACGCACCCAAGGACGACTGGACCTACCGCACGCAGCTCTGGCTGGCGCCGACCGACGGCTCGGCCGCGCCGCGGCAACTCACCTATGGTTTCGCGGGCAATTCCAGCCCCGCCTGGTCGCCGCAGGGCGACCGCCTCGCCTTTGTGCGCAACATCGAGAAGGAAAAGCCGCAGGTCTGGCTGCTGCCGCTCGGGGGTGGCGAGGCGCAGCCCCTCACCAAGATCGAGACTGGCGCCGGCAACCCCGCCTGGTCCCCGAATGGTACCAAGATCCTGTTCAGCAGCTCGCTTTCGGTCGCCCAGGTGCGTGCGGCACTCGAGAAATCGGGCAAGACCCCGACCCCGGCCTGGAACCTGGAAAAGCCCGGCCGCGAGGCCAACGACACCGCCAACTGGAAACTCAAGCCCGCCGACAAGGACAAGGCCATGGAGACCAAAAACCCGGACGCCAAACCGGACGGCTCCCTGTCGGAAATCCGCGAGTGGCTCGCCAAAAACGAGGCCGACGGCAGCCCGCGCGTGACCGACCGGCTCAACTTTATCGCCGAGGGCGACCTGGCGATCGAGCCCAGCTTTACCCAACTCTATTCCATCGACGCCCGTGAAGGCGCCGAGCCTGCCGCCGTGACGATGGGCTACGAAAGTTACAGCAGCGCGGACTGGTCGGCCGATGGCCAAAGCATTCTTTGCGTCGGCCCGCGCCAAGCCGATGAGCATCCCGACCGCACGCGCTTCAACAGCGTGTATCGGATCGAACTCGCCCCCGGCAAGACGCAGGTGCTGCTGGAAGAACCGGGCCTCCGCTATGGTTCGCCCCTCGCCTCTCCCGACGGCCAGCAGATCGCCTTTGTCCAGACCGCCGGCGGTGAGTTCAGCTTCGAGCAACCGGTGGTCGCCGTCATGCCGACCGGCGGAGGCAAGGCCACGGTGCTCACGCCGACGCTCGATCGTCCCGTCGCCAGCCTGAAGTGGTCGCGCGACAGCAAGTTCGTCTATTTCACCGCCGCGACCAACGGACACATCCCGCTTTACCGCGTGTCCCTGAAGGACGGCGACACCCAGAAACTCACCCACCAGGGCGGATGGGGCATCCAGGGCTACGATATCGGCGCCAACGTATTGGTGCAGATCGTGACCAATCCCGCCAACCCGTGGGAGCTCTACGGCGGCAGCCGGGAAGGCAAGATCGCCCGCCCGCTCACCACCCACAACAGTGCCTGGCTGCAGGAGAAAAAACTCAGCGCCTACGAGCCGCACAGCCTCGTCACCAAGGAGGGCCTCACGGTCGAATACTGGACGCTCAAGCCGGCGGACTTCGACGCGACAAAAAAATACCCGCTGCTCGTCAACATCCACGGCGGCCCGACGGCGATGTGGGGCCCGGGCGAGGCGAGCATGTGGCACGAGTTCCAATTCTATGCCGCGCGCGGCTACGCCATCATGTTCAGCAACCCACGCGGCTCCGGCGGCTACGGCCGGGAGTTCCAGCGCGCCAACTTCAAGGACTGGGGCGCCGGGCCCGCGAGCGACATCCTTGCGGCAGCCAGCCTCGCCACGAAGGAGACTTACGTGGACAAGAACCGTCAGGTCATCACCGGCGGCTCCTACGGCGGCTATATGGTCGCATGGATCATCGGCCACGACCAGCGCTTCAAGGCCGCGGTCGCCCAGCGCGGCGTCTATGACCTCGCCACCTTCTATGGCGAAGGCAACGCGTGGTTCCTCGTGCCGCACTACTGGGGCGGCTACCCGTGGGAAACGGATGTGCGCCGGCTGCTCGACCGCGACTCGCCGCTGAGCTATGTGGCGGACATCCGGACCCCGCTGCTGATCCAGCACGGCGACGTGGATTTCCGCACCGGCGTCATCCAGAGCCAGGTTCTCTACAAGAGCCTCAAACAGCTGGGCCGCCCGGTCGAATACGCGCGCTATCCGCGCGCCAACCACGAGCTCAGCCGCAGCGGCGAGCCGAAGCAGCGCCTCGACGCCCTCGTGCGCTACGAGGAGTTCTTCCGCCGCTACGTCGGGGAGAAGTGAGCAGGAGTTCGGTGGAGGGTCCAGCAGAAGGAGTGGGAAGTAGCAGCCGACGTAAGGAGGCTGGGGCGAAAACCAGCCTCGTTACCTCGGCTGCTACCCCTTGGCCCGGTTTCCGACCTCGCGATCCGGGCTGTCGCTGACTGCTTGCGGTCGTGCTCTACGCCACCATAGTCCCCGCCATGCCCCACGTGCTTTTTCCCACCGCCTTCGGGACCTGCGGCATCGCGTGGAACGACACCGGCCTGACCGGCTTCCAACTGCCCGAGGAGTCAGAGGCGCTGAACGAGCAGCACCTCGCGGCGAAGGCCCGGAGCCGGCCGGCGACGGAGCCGGCGCCCGACTGGGTGCAGCAGCTTATAGCCCGGGTGCAGCAACACCTGGGGGGAACGGCGCAGGACTTCGCCGGCACGCCACTCGACTGGTCCCGCGTCACGGATTTCCAGCAGGCGGTCTACCTGCAGGCGCAGGCGATCAAGCCCGGCTACAAGAAAAGCTACGGCGAGATCGCCAAGCTCATGGCGTTGGGCAACGAGGCGGCGCGCGCCGTCGGCGTGGCACTGGCCACCAACCCGTGGCCGCTCATCGTGCCCTGCCACCGCGTGGTGTCCGTCGGCGACAAGATGACGGGCTTCTCCGCCCCCGGCGGGGTGCGCACCAAAACGCGCCTGCTGGTGCTCGAGGGCGCGGAGCTGCTGTCGGAATGAGTTTTTTTTGACCACGGATTGCCCGGATGAATACGGACAAAGACACGGTCAGGTGCCGTTGCCTCTCCGTTCTCATCCATGGCATCCGTGGTTAATCCATTTGCTGAAACCCCGGCTTCCATTCGACCCCGTCGCCGCCCTCGCCCATCTGCGTGCCAGCGACGCCAAACTCGCGGCGCTGATCGACCGCATCGGTCCGTGCAAGCTGGAGCTGACGGCGGTGCAGACCCTGTTCGAGGCCCTGCTGCGCTCGATCGTCTACCAGCAGCTGCACGGCAAGGCCGCTGCGACGATCCACGGCCGCGTGCTGGCCGAGATGGAAAAACATGGCGGCCCGACCCCCGCGGTGCTGGCCGGGTGCACGGACGCGGCCCTGCGCGGCGCCGGCCTCTCGCGCAACAAGCTCCTCGCGGTGCGCGATCTCGCCGCCAAGTGTCTCGACGGTACGGTGCCTTCGCTCCAGGCCGCGGCCAAACTCGCCGACGATGAACTCGTCACCCGCCTGACGGAAGTCCGCGGCATCGGCCCGTGGACGGTGCATATGCTGCTCATCTTCGACCTGGGCCGGCCCGATGTCATGCCCACGGGCGATTTCGCCATCCGGCTCGCATTTCAACGTCTCTACCGCAAGCGCAAGGAACCCAAACCAGAGGTCATCCTGCGGCACGCCCGGTGCTGGACACCCTACCGGACGGTCGCGAGCTGGTATCTCTGGCGTTCGCTCGACACGGGTTGAATAGTTTGAATAGTGTGCGGGCAAGCCACCCACCCATGCCCACCAGCGCCGCCCCTTTCGCCGCCGCCGACGCCTATGCTCCAGAATCAGTCGGCCGGCTGATGGAATCGCCCGTGGCGGTGTTTCCCCCGCACCTGACCGTGGCCGAGGTCACGGAAAAGATCCGCGAACTGGCCACGACCCGGGTGTTCACCTACGGCTACATCACCGATGAGGCGGGTTGCCTGCTCGGCGTGGTCACGATGCGCGACCTGCTGCTGCACGGGGAGCAGGAACGGCTGGAGGAATTCATGCTGCGCCGGCCTTTCGCGCTGCGGGGCGACATGAACCTGATCGAAGCGATGCGCCTGACCGTGAACAAGCACTACCCGTCCTACCCGGTCTGCGACGAGTCCGGCGCGCTGATCGGCATCGTGCGCGGGTCGAAGATTTTTGAGCAGCAGGCGATCGAGATCAGCGCGCAGGCCGGCACCATGGTGGGCGTCGAGAAGGAGGAACGCATGGCCACGCCGTTCAAGCGCAGCCTGCTGTTCCGGCATCCGTGGCTGCAGTTCAACCTGCTCACCGCCTTTGCCGCCGCCGGCGTCGTCGGGTTTTTTGAAGGCACCATCGAGCGCATCGTCGTGCTCGCGGTCTTCCTGCCGGTGCTGGCCGGGCAGTCAGGCAACACCGGCTGCCAGGCGATGGCGGTGGCGCTGCGAGGGCTCACGCTGGGGGAGCTCAAACCGGGGGACGCCCGACGGCATGTGTTCAAGGAGGGCATGCTCGGGCTGGCCAACGGCGCGCTGGTCGGCCTGACCGCCGGTCTGGGCATGTATATTTACGCCACCCTGAAGCACACCCCCGAAGACCCGCTCAAGCTGGGCATCATCGTCCTGCTCGCCATGACCGGCAGCTGCTTCCTCAGCGGCCTCTCGGGCGTGCTGGTACCGGTGACCCTGAAAAAACTGGGCTTCGATCCCGCGACCGCCTCGAGCATTTTCCTGACGACGGCGACCGACGTGGCCAGCATGGGCCTGTTCCTCGGCCTGGCAACGTGGTGGCTGGGGTGAGGGGGAAGAAAAACCTGAAATCTGAAACCTGAGACCTGAAACAGGCGGGAGTCAGATGCCCAACGAAAGCGATCAGCCGGAGGCGACCCTACGTTACCACCCTGATTAATCATAACGGCGTAGGGTTGCGGGGTTGTGTCCCGAACCGGCTCCGGCATTGAATCATCTGTCCGCCCCTTTCACTTCCTCTTTCCCTCTCACTTTCACTCCCCTCCCCCCATGCCCACCACCATGCGCGCCATCGTCAAGCCCACCGCCGGCCCCGGTCTGATCATGACCGAGGTGCCCGTGCCCCGTCCGGGCGTCAACGATGTGCTCATCAAGATCAAGAAGACCTCCATCTGCGGCACCGATGTGCACATCAACAAGTGGGACTCCTGGGCGCAGCGCGTCATCAAGCCGCCCCTCGTCATCGGTCACGAATACGTCGGCACGGTCGAGGACGTCGGCGCGGGCGTCACGGGCTTCACCAAAGGCCAGCTCGTGACCGGCGAGGGCCACATCGTGTGCGGTCACTGTCGCAACTGCCTCGCCGGCCGCCGCCACCTCTGCCCGAACACCATCGGCGTCGGCGTGAACCGCGACGGCGCCTTCGCCGACTACGTGTCCGTGCCAGCCAGCAACATCTGGCGCGTCCCGGCCGGCCTTTCCCTCGATGTCGTGTCCTGCTTCGATCCGCTGGGCAACGCCGTGCACACCGCGCTCTCGTTCGACCTCATCGGCGAGGACGTGCTCATCACCGGCGCGGGCCCGATCGGGTGCATGGCCATCGCCGTCGCCCGGCACGCCGGCGCGCGCAAGGTCGTCATCACCGACATCAACGACGGCCGGCTGGAACTGGCCCAGAAACTCGGCCCCACCCGCACCATTAACACGGCGAAGGAAAACCTCTCCGATGTCTGGCACAAGGAACTCGGCATGACCGAGGGCTTCGACGTGGGCCTCGAGATGTCGGGCAGCCCCATCGCGCTGAACCAGATGATCGACAACATGATCATGGGCGGCCGCATCGCGCTGCTCGGGACGCATTCCGCCAAGGCCGAGGTCGACTGGAACAAGATCGTCTTCAAGATGCTTCACCTGAAGGGCATCTATGGCCGCGAGATGTTCGAGACGTGGTACAAGATGACCGCGCTCGTCCAGGGCGGCCTCGACATCACCCCGGTCATCACCCATCGCTTCCCTGTGGAAAATTTCCAGGAGGGCTTCGACCTCATGGGCGCCGGCAAGTCCGGCAAGATCGTGCTTACCTGGGACTGAATACCGCCACGGATTACCCTGATGGGCCCGGATGAATTAATTCACCACGAGTTGAGTGCAGCGATCATTGGATGCGCCATGACCGTCCACCACCCGCCTGCGCCTGGGCCTCTTCATCAATTTCAAGCCTGCCCGACTGCAGTGGAAGCGTATCATCCCGTGACATCATCATCCGTGCCCATCCGTGCCATCGGGCGCTAACCAGTTTTCCATGAACTCTGCCTACTCCGACCACCTCAAGAAAACCCTCGGCGAGATCGAGGCCGCCGGACTGTTCAAGCGCGAGCGCGTCATCACCTCGCCCCAGACCGCGCACATCGCCGTGGCCGGAAGCCCCTCGACGGATTCGACCAGCGCACCGCAAGCAGGTCCGGGGTCGGCGGACCGCCGGGTCCTGAACCTCTGCGCCAACAACTACCTCGGCCTGGCCGACAACCCGGAACTCATCGCCGCCGCACACACGTCGCTCGACCGCTGGGGTTACGGCCTGGCCTCGGTGCGCTTCATCTGCGGCACACAGCAGATCCACAAGGACCTGGAGGCGGCCATCTCTCGGTTCCTCGGCACCGAGGACACCATCCTCTACTCCTCCTGCTTCGACGCCAACGGCGGCCTCTTCGAGACGCTGCTCGGTCCGGAGGACGCCGTCATCTCCGATGAACTGAACCACGCGTCCATCATCGACGGGGTGCGACTCTGCAAGGCGCAGCGCTACCGCTACAAAAACAACAACCTCGAGGACCTGGAGGCAAAGCTGAAGGAAGCGGACGCCGCCCAGGCCCGCTTCAAGCTCATCGCCACCGACGGGGTGTTCTCGATGGACGGTTTCATCGCCAACCTTGAGGGCATCTGCGACCTCGCCGACCAATACGGCGCACTCGTCATGGTCGACGACAGCCACGCGGTCGGCTTCATGGGCAAGACCGGGCGCGGCACGCACGAGCATTGTGGCGTCATGGGCCGGGTGGACGTCTTTACCGGGACGCTCGGCAAGGCGCTCGGCGGCGCCAGCGGCGGCTACACCTCCGGCCGCAAGGACATCATCGCCCTGCTGCGCCAGCGCTCCCGACCCTACCTGTTTTCCAACACCATCGCACCGGTCATCGCGGCGGCTTCGATCAAGTGCCTCGAGATGCTCAGCCGTTCGACGGAGTTGCGCGACCGGCTCGAGGCCAACACGAAGTTCTTCCGCAACGGCCTGACCCAGTCCGGCCTCACGCTCAAGCCCGGCACGCATCCCATCGTGCCCGTGATGCTCGGCGATGCCGCCCTCGCGCAGAAGGTCGCCGCCCGCATGCTGGAGAAGGGCGTCTACGTCATCGGCTTCTTCTACCCGGTCGTGCCGCAGGGCGCCGCCCGCATCCGCACGCAGGTGTCCGCCGCCCATAGCCGCGAGGACCTCGCGTTTGCGATCAACGCCTTCAGCGAGGTGAAGAAAGAGTTTGGCTTGTAGGTGCCGGCCAGCCGGCGCTACCATCACTGTCCACCACACCATGGGCTGACCGCCCGCCAGCAGGCTCCTCCATGAAGACCACCCCCACCGCCGCCCAGCTCCGCCAGCTCAAGGCCGCCGCAAAGACCGCCGCCCGCCACGCCTACGCGCCCTATTCAAAATTCCGCGTCGGCGCCGCAGTCCTCACCGCTTCCGGCAAGATCTACGCCGGCTGCAATGTCGAGAACGCCTCCTACGGTCTGACCAATTGTGCCGAGCGCACCGCGATATTCAATGCGGTCGCCGCCGGCGAGAAAAAGCTCCGGCTGCAGTGTGTTGTGGTCTACACCCCGACCGACATGCCCGCGGCCCCCTGCGGCGCCTGCCGGCAGGTCATCAACGAATTTGGCCCGGACGCCCGGGTCCTTTCCATCTGCAAGGGTAAAGGACACATTTCCTCCAGCATCCATGAGTTGCTGCCCGGCGCTTTCGGCCCCGCTGATCTCGCCTGAAGACTCCGGCTCCGCCCCCGCCGATGAAACTGCATGTGGCTTGCGCGATGGTGCTCGTGGCCTGCGCCAGCCTTCGGGCCGCCGATCCCGTCGCTCCCCGCTGGTTCAAGGGCAACCTCCACACGCACTCCCTCTGGAGCGACGGCGATGATTATCCCGAGATGATCGCCGACCGTTACAAGCAGGCCGGCTATCACTTCCTCGCCCTCTCCGACCACAACATCCTCGCCGCGGGCACCCGCTGGCTGGAATTGAAAGCCCCGGCCGTCGTGAGTGGCGCGGTGGTTCAGCTGGGCGGCGGCCCGGTGCTGGCAAACTACCGCCGGCGCTTCGGCGATGTCTGGGTCGAGCAGCGCGAGACCGCGGGCCGGCGGGAAGTGCGCCTCAAGCCGCTGGCCGAATATCGCACCCTGCTCGAGGAGCCCGGCCGGTTTCTCCTGATCCCGGGCGCCGAGATCACGGCCCGATGGCTGCGCCCGCCGACCGCCACCGAACCCGAGCGGGGCGGCCCCGTGCACCTGAACCACACCAATCCCGTCACCCTCGTCACGCCCGCCATCGCCGCTAATGCGCTGGAGGTCATGCAACGGTCCGTCGACGCCGTCGTCGCCCAGCGCGCCGCGTCGGGCCAGCCCATGATCGTCCACCTCAACCATCCCAACTTCGGCTGGGGCGTGACCGCCGAGGAACTGGCCCAGGTCCGCGGGGAGCGGTTCTTCGAGGTCTACAACGGCCACCCCCGCGTGCATAATGCCGGTGACGCCACCCACCTCAGCACCGAGGGAATCTGGGATGTGGTGCTCACCCGCCGCCTGACCAGACCGTCGCCCGAGGTCATGTATGGCATCGCCACCGACGACTCGCACGACCACCACGATTATATTTTGGGCAAGAGCAATCCGTTCCGCGGCTGGGTCATGGTCCGCGCGCACCATCTCACGCCGGAGTCGATCATCCGGGCGATGGAGGCCGGCGATTTCTACGCCAGTTCCGGCGTGACCCTGACCGAGGTCACCCGTTCCGGGAAGACCCTCGCACTGGAGATCCAGCCCGAGCCCGGCGTGACCTACACGACGCAATTCATCGGCACCCGCCGCGGTTATGATCCGGCGAGCCAGCTCATCCCCGCCCCGGCGGATGACACGGCTGCGGAAAAAACCCTGCCCCACCGCCGCTACAGCAGGGACGTGGGCGCCATCCTTGCCGAGGTCTTGGGAGCAAAAGCGTCCTACACCCTGACCGGCGACGAATTCTATGTCCGGGCCAGGGTCATTTCCTCGAAAGACAAGCCCAACGCCAGCATCGCCGGTGAAAGGGAATGCGCCTGGACGCAGCCGCTGGTGAACAAAGACGAGTAGCCGGGGTCGTTCGAGCTGACCTGGTTGGAGTAACAAGGCGGGACTGCCAGTCCCGCAAGGCATCGGCCACGCTGCTCTCCTCCCGCGGGACTGGTAGTCCCGCCCACCCAAGGGGTCACAGCGAGTCCGTGAACTTCTTCAGTTCCGCCCAATACCGCGGGCCGGTGAAGTCGCCGAGCCCGGCGTGCGGGCCGCCCTCGACAAACAGCTTCGCCTTGGGTGCGGCGATTGCCGCGAAAAGCCGCTGCCCGTGCCAGAACGGGACCGTGTCGTCCGCGGTGCCGTGGATCACCATCACTGGTATCTTCAGCCGCGGCACCTTCTCGAGGTTATTGAACTTGTCCCCGGGAAACAACGGAATGCGCGTCAGCACCCGGTAGGCGCTCACGAAGGCGCCCTGCATGACCAGCCCCGCCGCCGGCCGGTGCAGGGCCAGTTCGACCCCCGGACCAGAGCCCAGCGAATAGCCGAAGATGATGAGACGGTCGGCCGGCACGCCGAGCTTGGTGTGCACGTAGTCATAGGCCAGGTCCGCATCAGCCAGCACATTCTCCACGGTCGGCCGGCCCTCGCTTTGGCCGTAGTGCCGGTAATCCAAAGCAAACACGGCATAGCCCGCCGCGACGAACTGCGGCATGTATTCCGCCAGGCTGCCAAGCGTCTCGTAGTTGCCGTGGAGGTAAAGCAGCGTGTATTTGGCCGCCGGATTGGGCCAGTGCCGGGCCACCAGCTTCACCCCATCAGGCGTGGTCAGCTGGATATATTCGGGCGTCAGCTCGTACTGAGCGGGCGGGCGCGGAAAGATCATCGTGTTGGCCAGGAAATGCACCCCCACGGCGACAACGACGTAGACGAGGGCGAGCAGGAACAAAATCCGGCCGGCGCTTAAAAAAAGTTCAGACATCTTGGACTTAGCTGGATGGTGTCCGGAATAATGCCCCATGGCCTCAGTGTCCCGCCAGTTCCGTCTGCACGCTGGTCACGACATGGTCCCGTGGCACCTCGCGCTCGGTGCGGTCGGTGAGGTCGCGGATTTTCACGACGCCCTTGGCGAGTTCATCGCCCCCGTAGATGAGCGCCAGCCTGGCGCCGGATTCGGCCGCCACCTTGAACTGCTTGCCGAAGGCCAGCTCCTTGAAGGGATACTCCACCCGGATGCCGGCCGCGCGCAGCGCCTGGATGTCGGCGAAGGCCGCCTGCCGCTCCACTTCACCGCCGATGACCGCATAGACATCCGGCGCGGAAACGTGGACGGGAGCGAGGCCGCGCTGTTCCAGCAGCAGGCCGGTCGTGACATCGCCGATGGCGAAGCCGACGGCCGGCAGGTCCGGGCCGCCGAGTTTCTTCACGAGATCATTGTAACGGCCGCCACCCGCCAGTGCCCGGAGGTCACCCTTCCGGTCGAACGCCTCGAAGACGAAACCCGTATAATAGGCCAGGCCGCGCACGACGCTGAGGTCGACCGCGATGAAATCGGCGAGGCCCATGGCGGAGATGCCCGCCAACACCTTGCGCCAGTCGGCCAGGCGGGCGCCGATTTTTTCCGACTTGAAGGCGGCGAGGGCTGTCTCGAGTTCACCGAGACCCTTGATGGTGAGGAAGGCGAGCACCTTGGCCTTGCGGCCGGCGTCGATGGCCCCGTGCGCCTCGGTGTATGCCTTGAAGGCATCGTCACCCATTTTCTCGTGGCGGTCGATCGCCGTGAGCAGCAAGCGGGACTGGGCGTCGTCAAAGCCCAGCGCCTCCAGATAGAAAAACCAGAGGTCACGATCACTGAGCCGGATGGTAAAGTCATCCTTGGTCAGGCCAAAGCCGGCCAGGCACTGGATCAGCAATGCGATCAGCTCGATCTCGGCCTCCGGACCAGCCTCCCCAAAGATATCGGCGTTGAACTGGTTGAAGGCCCGGAGCCGGCCCTTTTGGGCCCGCTCGTAGCGGTAAAACTCAGCTATGCTGAACCACTTGATGGGGCGCTTGAGGGCGCCGGCCCGGGCGCCGACCATGCGGCAGACAGTCGGGGTCATCTCGGGCCGCAGGGCAACCTCGCGCCCGCCCTTGTCGGTGAAGCTGAACAGCTGCGCCTCGATCTCGTCACCCGACTTGGTCTTGTAGAGTTCGAGCGACTCCAGGACGGGCGCATCGTATTCCTGAAAGCCGAAGGCCGAGGCGGCCTGCCGCCAATGGCGAAAGATATGCTGACGCCGGGAAAAGTCCTCCGGGTAGAAATCCCGAAAGCCCGGAAGCGACTGGAAGCCGGCCATGCCTAGCTGCGACTGGCGGCGCGCTCAGGCCGTGGCCGGGGGCGGCGGGTTGCTGCGCAGTTTCTCGAGGCTGAGCTGCTTGATCTTCTGCTTGAGAATCTTACCCGACTTGAATTTGACGACGGCGCGCTCCGGGATGATGACCTCGGTCTCGGGCTTGTTCGGGTTGCGGCCCACGCGGGCCTTGCGCACCTGGACTTCCAGCACGCCGAAGTTGCGCAACTCAACATTGCGGCCTGCGGCCAGCGCATCCATGACGATGTCCAGGGTCATCTGCACAGTGTCCTGAATTTGTTTCTGCGGGAAACCTGTCTTCTCGTAGATTTCCAGAACGATTTCGCGTTTGGTAAGGTTGGTCGACATGGCGAGACGTGGGTTGATAGTGGGGCTTAAGTGGTTACAGCCACAAATAATTCACTACCCAGTGCTTGCGTCAACCGCAAAGCCGCACAAAGGCTTCCCCCCCAACCATGCCCGATCCGAAGGCCGTCAACACCATGTTTGCCCGCATCGCGGGCCGCTACGACCTGGCCAACCGCCTGCTCAGCGGCGGGGTCGACTTGTGGTGGCGGCAAAGGCTGGTGCGGGCGGTGCATGATACCCGGCCGCAGGCCGTGCTGGATCTCGCCACCGGCAGCGGCGACGTGGCTTTCGCCCTCGCGGACGGGTTGCCGCCCGGGGTGAGCCTGACGGGCATGGATTTTTGCCAGCCCATGCTGGACGAGGCCGTCAAAAAGCGTGCCCGTCACCCGCGTTGGACTGGTATCACCTTCCAGCAGGGCGACGGCATGGCCCTGCCCCTGCCGGATGCGACTTTCGACGTCGTGACCGTGTCCTTCGGCCTGCGCAACATGGCCGACCGGCCGCAGGCCCTGGCGGAGATGCGGCGTGTCCTGCGACCGGGCGGCATGCTGTTCATCCTGGAGTTCTCACAGCCGTTTTTCTGGTTCCGGCCCTTTTATTATGCCTACCTGAAATATATCCTGCCCCACGTGGCGGGATGGGTGACCGGCGACCGGGCGGCCTATGAGTACCTCGGCGGATCCATCGAGGAATTCCCCGACCGGGTGGCCATGAGCACGGAGATCAGGCGCGCCGGATTCAGCGCGATCCGCGCCACGCCCCTGACCTTCGGCATCGTCGCGCTGCATCAGGCGCGGGCCTGACTTGCCTCCCCCACGATGCCTCGCGTCAGTTGAACGATTTCCCGCAGCCGCAGGTACTCTGCGCGTTGGGATTCTTCAGCTCGAAGCCCTTGCCCTGGAGCCCGTCGTCAAAGTCGATGCTCGTCCCGCTGAGGTAGGCCAGGCTGGTCGGATCCACCAGCACCTGCACCCCCGCGCTCTCGAAGACCTGGTCGTCCGCCTTCAGCACGTCGAAGGACATGCCGTACTCGAAACCCGAGCAGCCGCCGCCCTCCACAAAAACCCGGAGCTTCTTCTGGGCGTCGCCCTGCGCGGCGTGCATGGTCTGCACCTGGCGGGCGGCGCGGTCGGTAAGAGTGATCATGCGATAAAACCTAGGCCGCTTCACGGCGCTGTCAACCGGCCCATCCATCCCGCGCCATAGGCCCAGCAGGAACCGTGCAAATATCGCGCATGTGTTCTTGCCACGCCTTAACCCCGGCCTTTTTGTGGCTGCGTGGCGACGCCCGCGCTCAAACACATCTTCAACGAACTTCAGTACGAGCTGACCAACAAGCTGGCCGAGGGCGGCATGGGCTTGGTCTACGAGGCCGTGCAGAAGGGTACGGGCAATTTCCGCAAGACTGTCGCCATCAAGCTCATTCGCGAGGAGTATTCCGCCATCCCGGAGTTCCAGAAGAATTTCATCGGCGAGGCCAAGCTGGTGGCCGACCTCATCCACACCAACATCGTCCAGACTTACCACCTCGGTCAGATCGGCGGGCAGTATTTCATGACGATGGAGTTCGTGCGCGGGGTCAACCTGGAGCAATTCATCGACCGGCACACCGAGCTGGGCCGGCCGGTGCCGCTCGACATGGCCGTGTTCATTGCCTCGCGCGTCTGCCGCGGCCTCAGCTACGCCCATGCGAAGCGCGACAGCGAAAACCGCCTGCTCGGCATCGTCCACCGCGACGTGAACCCGAAGAACGTCATGCTCGCGATCGAGGGCGACGTGAAGCTCACGGACTTCGGCATCGCGAAGGCCCTGGACCTGATGTATAATGAGGAAGGCAAGGTGATCCCGGGCAAGGACGAGTATCTCTCCCCCGAGGGCGCCAGCTACCTGGTGACCGACGGTCGTTCCGACCTGTTCTCCCTCTCCATCGTGCTCTCCGAGATTTTGCTCGGGAAAAACATCTTCCGCGGGGCCAGCCGCCTTGAATCGCGCCGCAACATCCTCACGATGCCCATCCCGCAGTTCGCCACCCTGCGGCCGGACATCGACGCGAAGCTCGAGGTCATCATGCACAAGGCCCTGCAACGCGACCGCGACAAGCGCTACCAGTCCGCCTTCGAGATGCTGACCGATCTCGAAATGTATCTTTACAGCGACCGCTACGGCCCGACGAACGAGAAACTCGCCGTCTACCTGGCCGAAGTCTTTCCCCCCGTTACCCCCGGCTCACGCCCCGACTTCCCCCCTCTCCTCCTGCCCCGCGTCTCGTCGCTCGAAAGCCAGCAGTAACCCTTGCGCGCATGAGCGGCCCCGGTTTCCAGCAGGGTTTTCACCAGCGGCAGACCCAGTCGCTCGTGCTGGCGCCGCAGATGCGCCAGTCGCTGAAGATCCTGCAGGTCGCCGCGCTCGACCTGCGCGCCGCCATCCAGGAGGAGTTGCAGGCCAACCCCACGCTGGAAGAGATGCCGATGGACGATGTCAGCCTCGACAAGTCCGTCAGCAGCGGGGATGAAAACAATGTCCCGAACGACGACCCGCGCGAGGAGCTCGAGTTCAGCAATGACTTCCAGGTGCTGGAAAAGATCGGCCAGGACTGGCGCGACCACATGTCCGACACCGGCGGCGTGCGGCCGACCACCGGGGAGGAGGACGAACGCCGGCAGCATTTCTTCGACTCGCTCACCATCGAGACCTCCCTGCCGCAGCACCTCATGCAGCAGGCGGAGCTCGCCGATGTCGCCGCGCCGGAGCTGGAGGCGCTGCGCTTCCTCGTCGGCAGCCTCGACGACCGCGGCTACCTGACCGCCACCCTGTCCGACCTCGCCCTCCTGTCCCACCTGCCGCTGGCGACGATGCAGGCCGCCGCGCGGCAGCTGAAGACCTTCGATCCAGCGGGCATCGGCGCGGAAACCCTCCCCGAGTGCCTGCTCATCCAGCTGACGTTAAAGGGCCGGGGGAAATCCGTCGCCGCACGCATCATCCGCGACCACCTGGACCTGCTCATGCGCCGGCGCATCCCGGACCTCGCGCGCAAGACCGGCCTCTCCCCCGAGGTCATCCAGGAAGCCATCGAGGAGATCGGCACGCTGGACCCGTCCCCGGGCCGGCGTTTCGCCGACGACGCCAACCGCGTGGTCGTGGCCGACGTGACCGTCGAGGACGACAACGGCGAGTGGAAGATCATCCTCAACCAAGACTACATCCCGCGGCTCCGGCTCAGCAACACCTACAAGGAGCTCATCGCCAAGGGCCGGCTGACCAAGCAGGAGGGCGACTACCTGCGCGAGAAGCTGCGCTCGGGCAAGTTCATCATCAACGCCATCGAGCAGCGGCAGCGCACCATCGAGCGCATCACCCGCGAGATCATCAAGCACCAGCACGAGTTCTTCGCCGAGGGCGTCGCCAAGCTGAAGCCCCTCACGATGACCCAGATCGCCGACATCATCGGCGTGCACGAAACGACGGTGAGCCGCGCGCTGGCGAACAAATACATCAAGACCCCGCATGGCGTCTTCGAGATGAAATATTTTTTCACCTCGGGCTACCGGTCCGACGCCGGCGAGGCCGTGGCCAACACCAGCGTCAAGGAGATGCTGGCCGACATCGTCGCCGCCGAGGACCCCGGCAAGCCGCTGAGCGACCAGGAAATCGTCGTTCTGCTGGAGGCCAAGGGCATCAAGCTCGCCCGCCGCACGGTCGCGAAATACCGCGAGGAACTGGGCCTGCTGCCGAGCAACCTGCGCCGACGGTATGATTGAGGCGTACGCGCCCCCGCCCGGGCGACCCGGCGATCTGGTCCGTTTTCCCGGAGGGTTGAAACCCGCTCAGGCGTACGCCGCGACCGTCTGGTCGTAGAGCTTGGCGGCATCCTGCACGGTCTTGATCAGCTCGGGCAGCGAGACGGGTTTGAGCAGGTAGCGGTAGAGCGCCACCTCGTTCACGCTGCGCAGCAGCATCTCCGGCTTCATATAGCCGGTCACGAGCACCCGCTGGGTATCCGGATATTCCTCGCGGGCGTGGACCAGGAAACTCAGGCCGTTGCCGCCGGGCATCAGATGGTCGCAGACGATGACCTTGAACGTCTTCTTGTGCATGAGGAACCCGGCTTCCTTCGTGCTGGTCGCCACGGCGATCTCGAAATGGGGCGAGAGCGCCTCCTGAAACAAGGTCAGCAGCGGCTTCTCGTCGTCGATCAGGAGAACCGCTCCCAGGCTGGGTTTCGTTGGCGGGGCGACTTTATCCGGCTGTGTCATTGCCAAAACTTTGGGTGCACCGAAATTCATGGCAAACCCAAATAGACCCCGGGTGAATCCCGGCCCAAACCCTATGGCAGTATTAGGTTGCCTGACTGTTTTCGCCCGTGTTTTCTGCGTGTTCTGGCATGGACAAAATAGACTTTCTCGCCGCCGCCCGTGAAGGCTCGCTCGCCCAGCTCCCGCGCGAGGAGCTGACCGCCGAGCACCTCACCGCCGCCAACTCCTCAGGCAACACCGCACTCCACCTCGCGGCCAAATACGGCTCGCTCAACCAGGTCCCCACCGCCCTGCTGACCGCGGAGAACCTCCTGCAGAAAAACGACGCCGGCTACTCCCCGCTCCACCTCGCCGCCCGCAGCGGATTTCTCACCCAGATCCCGGCCGCCCTGCTCACGCTGGACAATCTGCTCCTCCGCTCCAACAGCGGCTACACCCCGCTGCATCAGGCCGCCTCCGCCGGCACCCTCGCCCAGCTGCCCGCCGGCCTGCTCACCGCCGAACTCGTTCTCACCAAGACCGACCACGGCAACAACCTCCTTCACCTCGCCGCCGAGGCCGGCACCCTCGAGGTGTTCCCCGCGGAATTCATCCAGCGCGAGGCCATCCTGGCCCCCAACATCAGCGGCGAGACGGTGCTGCATGTCGCCGCCCACAACGGCCATCTCGACCAGGTGCCCCGCGCGCTGCTCACGGCCGACACGCTGCTCGCCCAGACGGCGAACCACGACACCTGCCTGCACGCCGCCGCCATTGCCGGCCACCTCGACCAGATTCCCCCGGAATTCCTGACCCACGACAACCTCGTCATGGCCAGCAAATCGGGCCACACGCCGATCCACGCGGCCGCCGAGTCGGGCAACATCGGGCAGATCCCCCCGGACCGGCTGACCGTCGACCTGCTGATCAGCCGCAATGACTTTGGCGACACCCCGCTGCACGCCGCCGCCGTCGAGGGCCACCTCGGGGAGATCCCCCGCGAATTTCTCAACCGCGCGACGATGATGATCCGGAATTACAACGGAGGCACGCCCATCGGCGCCGCCATCCGCCACGGCCACACCGACCAGCTGCCCAAGGAATTCGTCCCGAAGCCCCCCACGGCCTTCCAGCGGTTCCTCTACCGGATCGGCGCCGCCCGCCCGCCGAACGTCTGAGGCCCCCGGGCGGTTGTGACACAGCCGCGGGTTGCCCTGGGCACGAGATGTGCCTCCACTCTTCCTTTCGTATGAACACCACCATCACAGCCATCACCGCCCGCGAGATCATTGATTCCCGCGGCAACCCGACCGTCGAGGTCGACGTGCAACTCGCCGGCGGCGCCTTCGGCCGCGCCGCCGTGCCCTCGGGCGCCTCCACCGGCGAGCACGAGGCCATCGAACTGCGCGACGGCGACAAGGCCCGCTACCTCGGCAAGGGCACGCTCAAGGCCGTCGCCAACGTGAAGGCGAAGCTCGCCCCGGCCCTGCTGGGCTTCGACGCCTTTGACCAGACCGGCGTCGACCGCACCATGCTCAAGCTCGACGGCACCGCCACCAAGTCGAAGCTCGGCGCCAACGCCATCCTCGGCGTCTCCCTCGCCACCGCCAAGGCCGCCGCCAGCGCCTCCGGCCTCCCCCTCTACAAATACCTCGGCGGCCCCAACGCCAAGGTCCTGCCCGTGCCGCTCATGAACATCATGAACGGCGGCGCCCACTCGGACGCCCCCATCGATTTCCAGGAGTTCATGATCGTCCCGCGCAACTTCGCCACCTTCGCCGAGGCCCTCCGCGCCGGCGCCGAGGTCTTCCACTCGCTCAAAAAGGTCCTCAAGGGCAAGGGCCTCCAGACCGCCGTCGGCGATGAGGGCGGCTTCGCCCCCAACCTCGCCTCCACCACCGACGCGCTCGACGCCATCAGCGAAGCCGTCAAGGGCGCCGGCTACAAGCTCGGCAAGGACATCTTCCTCGCCCTCGACGTCGCCGCCTCCGAGTTCTACGTCAAGGAGAGCAAGGCCTACGTCTTCAAGAAGTCCTCCGGCCGCTCCTTCACCGGGGACCAGTTCGTCGCCTACTACAAGGAACTCGTCGCCAAATACCCGATCGTCTCGATCGAGGACGGCTGCGCCGAGAACGACTGGACGACCTGGAAGAAACTCACCGACGCCATCGGCGACAAGGTGCAGCTCGTCGGCGACGATCTCTTCGTGACCAATGTCGAGTTCCTCAAGAAGGGCATCGCCACCGGCACCGCCAACTCGATTTTGGTCAAGGTCAACCAGATCGGCACGCTCACCGAGACGCTCGACTCCATCGCCCTGGCCCAGCGCAACAGCTACACGACCATCATCTCGCACCGCTCGGGCGAGACGGAGGACGTGACCATCGCCGACATCGCGGTCGCCACCAACGCCGGCCAGATCAAGACCGGGTCGGCCAGCCGCACCGACCGCGTCGCCAAATACAACCAGCTGCTCCGCATCGAGGAGGAGCTCGGCGCCAGCGCCATTTACGCCGGCCGTCTTTGAGCCGGCCGCCCGTCACCGGGTCTGGTCCGCCCTCACCCCCGAGGCCGGTCCGCAAGGTCCGGCCTTTTTTGCGTGAGCCTGCCGCCCGCGCATATCGACTCTTGCCCGCCTGCCATCGGCGCCCAGACTTGCCGGCAGTGAAAAGCTCCCGCCTTTGCCCCCTCTTGCCCCTGCTCTGTGCCCTCGCCGGTGGGCCGCTGCTCGCCGCCCCCGAACCGACCCCACCGGCTGAACCGGTGGCGCCGGCCGCCTCGGTCACCCCAGGCGCCGGCCAGCGGCTGGAACCGGCCATCACCCTGCCGGTGATCAAGGTGACGGCCGCCCGGGTCCATGAACTCGACAAGGAGATCCTGAAGGTGGAAAAGCAGATCGCCCGGGAGAAAAAGAAGGTGAAAGCCGGCGAACTGGACCGGGCGCTCAACAACCAGAAGCTCACCGCCGCCGCCGCCATTTTCGGCGGCAACTCCACTTCGCACCTTTCTGCCATCGCGGCCTATCGGGTCACCCTGCTCGAGAGCGAGCGCGGCGTGCTCGAGAGCATGAAGCTGCCGCGGTCGCTGGAGGAACTGGCGCTGCTGGACCGGGAACTGGAGCAGTTGCGCGACACCCGCCGGAATCTGGACAATATCTCCCGGTAGGACGCCCGCGACGACCATTTACTCCCCGCGTCCGAGCCGGCCACCGATCGGCCAGACGACGGTCCGCCGACCCGGGCCCCAGCGGCGGGACAATCCCGGCTCGAGCGCGGTGACCGGGTCAGCACCGCGCGCCGCCGTATAGCGGGTGACCGACGACCACGTGCGGAGGTAGGCGGCGAATTCAGCGGCCGTCCACCGCACGGTCAGATTAATTTTGGGGAAGGCCAGCTCCGCGAAAGGAAATTCAAAATTCCGGTAGCTGGTCTCCGCGTGTTTGCGTTCCGGCGGCCAGTAGGGCCCGACGGTCTCCGTATAGAAATAGCCGAGCAGCGGATCGATCTCCGCATCGATGTGGCAGACCGCGTAATTCCACATCGCCAGCAGACCGCCCGGCCGCAGCACGCGCCGCACCTCCGGGTAATACTCCTTCAAATCGAACCAGTGCACCGCCTGCGCGACGGTCGCGATATCGACCGACCCATCGGCCAGTTCCAGCGCCCGTTCCGCGCATTGCCGATACGTGACCCCGGGGTGCGCCACCGCCGCCGCGAGCTGGGCCGCGCTGGGATCGGTCGCCACCACCCGCTCGAAATGTGCCGCCAGCGCCACCGCCGCCTGTCCGTTGCCAGTGCCGGCGTCCCACGCCAGCGACCGGCCCGGAGCCAGACTGGCCAGCACCTGAAACAGTTCCGGCGGATACGTCGGGCGCGCTTTCGCATACCCCGCAGCCTTCGCAGAAAAATGATCCTTGAAGCTCATGGTGAATCCATCGCACATCGCGGGCGACCGCTCCAGTCCCGCTTCGGCTCGTCCGACGCATTGCAGCGAAAGTTATGACGATGATGCCGAATTTTAAAGTGGAGCTTCCGGCTCAGGCCATGGTTGTAACAAGGGCGGGATCGCCGAATCCCGCCTCGAACGTGACATTATGTTCGCACGATAGCGGGATATGGAGATCCCGCCCTACAGTTCAGACCGCCCGCTGCCCGATGAAGGCCTTGATCGCGGCCACCTCGGCGGGCAGCCGGTGTTTCACCACCGGCAGGGACTTCAACGCCTCCAGGGCCGGATGCACCGGCTCCTGGCCGATGGCGGCGCGGATGGCCGCGGGAAATTTTGCGGGGTGCGCCGTCGCAAGCACCACGCTGACCCGGGCCGGGTTGAGTTCCTGGAAGGCGCAGGCCGTGTGTGGGTCAACGATGTAGCCGAACCGGCCGTGCACGCGCCGGATGATGCCGGTGATCTCCGCATCGGTCGCGCGGGAGGAGCTGAAGTTGCACCGGTCGAGATGGTCAAAGCGATGCGTGCCGGTGGCCTGCATCCCCGCCATGATCGCCCGGACCTTGGCCGTGTCGCCCCCGGCGCTGTAATAGACGAAACGCTCGAAATTAGAGGCGACCTGGATGTCCATCGAGGGCGCGAGGCTCGCGTGCACCGCGCCGGTGCGGTATTCGCCGGTCGTGAACAGGCGGTGCAGAATGTCGTTCTGGTTGGTCGCGACCTTGAAGCCCGCCACCGGCACGCCCATGCGCGAGAGCAGCCAGCCGGCGAGCACATTGCCGAAATTACCCGTGGGCACGACAAACTCCACGTTGGACCGGTCAGCGGCGGGCAGGCGCAGCCACGCCGAGAGATAGTAGACGCACTGCGCCAGGATCCGCGCCAGGTTGATGGAGTTCACCGCCGAAAGGTGATGCTGCGCGCTGAAGGCCTGGTCGCCGAAGATCTCCTTCAGCACACGCTGGGCGTCGTCAAAGCTGCCCTCCACCGCGATGGCATGGACATTGGCGGCGCCGGTGCAGGTCATCTGGCGCTCCTGCAGCGGCGACACTCTGCCGTCGGGATAAAGGATGAAGATGGCGGTCTTCGGCTTGCCCAGCAGGCCGTGGATCGCCGCCGCGCCGGTGTCACCCGAGGTGGCGCCGAGCACGTTGATCCCCTGCCCGGTGCGCCGGCATTGATGCTCGTAGAGGTTCCCGAGCAGCTGGAGGGCGAAATCCTTGAACGCCAGCGTCGGTCCGTGGAAAAGCTCCAGCACATAGGTGCGGTCGTCCAGCTGCTTGAGCGGCGCGATTGCTGGAACAGAAAACGCTTGGTAGGATTTATGGATCAGCCCGCGCCACACCGCCGGCTCGATGTCCGTGGCGAAAAGCCGGAGGAACTCGAAGCACAGGTCGGCGTAATCCAGCTTCTCCCAGGCGGCCAGCCGGTCCGAAATGTCCGGCAGGCTCTCCGGCAGAAACAACCCGCCGTCCGGCGCCAGCCCGATGGCCACGGCCTCGGAGAAGGTCTTGGACCCGGTCTGGCCGCGGGTGGAGATGAATTTCATTGTGTTACTGCCACCAGGTAGGGCGCGGACTCAGTCCGCGCCGCGGCGGCGACGGGACTCGCCGCCCTACCCCTTCTTGTCCAGGCCGAAGGCCGAGTGCGCGGCGCGCACGGCCTCGTCGGCCTTGGCGCGGTCCACGGCGAGGGTGATCTTGATCTCGGAGGTGCCGATGAGCTGGATGTTGATGCCCTTGTCCCCGAGCGCGGTGAACAGCGCCGCCGCCACGCCGGCGTGCGTGCGCATGCCGACGCCGACCACGGAGAGCTTGGCGATGTTGTCGAAGGCCTTGACCTCGCCGCCGCCGAGCTTCTTCAGGACGGGGGTCAGCACCTTGACGGCACTCTGGGCGTCGTCGCGTTGCACGGTGAAGGTCAGGTCGACCCCGCCGGTGTGGGCGACATTCTGCACGATCATGTCGACGTTGATGCTGGCGTCAGCGAGCGCGTTGAAGATGGTCGCGGCCGAGGCCGGCTTGTCGGGCAGGCCGCTGATGACGACCTTGGCCTGGTCCTTGTCGACGGCGACACCGCGCACGACGACCTTTTCCATGTAGGCTACTTCCTCTTTCACGATGGTTCCTGGGTTGTGGTTGAAACTGGAGCGGACCTCGAAGACGACGCCGTATTTCTTGGCGAACTCGACCGAGCGGGACTGCATGACCTTGGAGCCGAGGCTGGCCAGCTCAAGCATCTCGTCATAGCTGATCTCGTCGATCTTCTGGGCGGTCTTCACGACGCGGGGGTCGGCGGTGTAGACGCCGTCGACATCGGTGAAAATCTGGCAGACGTCGGCCTTCACCGCCGCGGCCAGCGCGATGGCGGTCAGGTCGGAGCCCCCGCGGCCGAGCGTGGTGATCTGGCCCCGCTCATTGATGCCCTGGAAGCCGGCGACGATGACCACCTTGCCCTCCTTCAGGTCTTTGAGGATGGGTTTGGGGATGATCTGCTGGATCTTGGCCTTGGTGAAAACCTGGTCGGTCAGGATGCCTGCCTGTGCGCCGGTGTAAGAAACGGCCGGGATGTCCAGCGCATGCAGCGCCATGGCGGTGAGCGCGATGGTCTCCTGCTCACCGATGGCCAGCAGCATGTCCATCTCCCGGGTGTCCGGCCGGTCGTTGATGGACTTGGCGCGGGCGATGAGCTCGTTGGTCACGCCGGAGCGGGCGGACACGACGATCACCAGACTGTTGCCCTCATCGCGCGTCTTCTTGATGCGCTGGGCGACATTCTTGATGCGCTCGACGTCACCCACCGAGGTGCCGCCGTATTTCTGGACGATGAGAGCCATGGATAGAGCCCGCATAGATGGCGCAACGGACCGCCGCTTGGCAAGGCGCGAGTGGGCACCTTGCGTCATACACGGCCGCCTAACTTCCTCCGGCCCAGCGAGACGCCCGCCGCGCGGCGAACCCGCCGGCCAATCTTGGCAGGCCTGCCGTGCCCGCCGCCCATTCGGGCTCAGAGCACGTCCAACTCGCTGCGAGCGGCGGCTTCGAGCCGGTCGAGACCGGCCTGCACGACCGCGTCCGCCGGCCCCTCGACCAGCAGGCGCAGTTTCGGCTCGGTGCCGGAATAACGCACCAGCACCCGGCCGCGGGCGCCGAGTTCCGTCTCGAGCGCCGAGATCACCGCCGACAAGGCCCGCAGCGACTCCAGCGGTTTTTTCTCCCGCACCTTGAGCGCCGCGGTCAGCTGGGGAAACTTGACCAGGCCGCGGCGCAATTCGGACAAGGGCCGGCCGGTGGCCAGCATGACCTCGATGACCTTCAGGGCCGCGACGAGTCCGTCTCCCGTGGGCGAGACCGACGCACAGATGATGTGGCCGGAGGACTCGCCGCCGAGTTCCGCGCCCTCGGCGAGCATGCGCTCGACGACATAACGGTCGCCCACCGGGGTGCGGCAGACACGCCCGCCGGCCGCACTCACCGCGGCATCAACCCCCAGATTGCTCTGCACCGTGACCACCAGCGTCTGCTTGCCCAGCTTGCCCAGCTGCAGAGCATGCAACGCCAATATCGTGAGGATCTCGTCACCGTCGAGCACCGCGCCCTTTTCGTCGCACAGCACGCACCGGTCGCCATCGCCGTCGTGGGCGATGCCGAGCACCGCGCCATGCTGCCGCACCACCGCGCACAATTTCTCCGGATGCTCGCTGCCGACCCCGGCGTTGATGTTGGTGCCGTCGGGCGAATTACCCACGAGCGTCAACGACGCGCCGATGTGCTCCAGCACCACGGGGCTGGTGACATGGGTGGCGCCGTTGGCGGTATCCAGGACGATCTTCCAACCCTGGATGGAAAACATCGGGAGGAGCGCGGAGGCCTTGCTCTCGTAGGCTTTGCCCGCCTCGAGCCCGGGCAGGTCGGTCCCGCCCGCCGCGCCGCCCGCCGGACCGGCCGGCAGCAATTGCTCAATGCTCCCCTCGTCCTCGTCGGTCAATTTGATGCCGGCCGGGCCGAAGAACTTGATGCCATTGTCTTCCGCCGGGTTGTGCGAGGCGGTGATGACGATCCCCAACGCCGCCGACCAGGTCCGCACGGCAAGGCTGACCGCCGGGGTCGGCACCACGCCGAGGGTGCAAGGCCGAAAACCCTCGGCTGCCAGCCCGCCGGCAATGGCGCGGGTCAGGGACTCGCCCGAGGCCCGCGTGTCGCGGCCGATGAGGATCGTGCCGCCCGTGCAACCTTTCGCCGTCCTGAGCCATTTCCCGGCCGCCGCGCCCAGCCGCCAGGCGAAATCCTCGTTGACCACGGCCCCGCCATAGGGTCCGCGCACACCGTCAGTGCCAAAGTATTGTCGTTTCATGGGCGGTAAAATTCCTTCGTGGCCGCGATCTTTTTCGCCACGGCGCCGCCGAGCAATAAGTCGCGGGCGGGGGCCAGTCCCTCGCGGATGGTGGCGGTCCGGCCGACAAGGTGCAGGCCGACGGCGGAATTGAGCACGATGGTGTCGACGAGGCCGGCCGGCCCGCGACCGGCGAGGATGGCGTCGACGATGGCGAGATTGGCCGCGAGATCGCCGCCCTGCAGGTCGGAAAAGGGCGCGGCGGGCAGGCCAAAATCCCCGGCCTCCCAGGCGGCCTGCACCTGCCGCAGCCGGCCGACCCCGCGCACGTGGTTCAGCGTGCCGGTGGTCAGTTCGTCGATGCCCCGTTCCGCCGTGATCACCCCGTGCCCCACCAGGCCGGCGGACTGGCCGAGAACCTCGAGGGCCGCCGCGAGCTTGTCCACAAGCGCCAGGGAGTAGACGCCCAGCAGCACCTGGCCGGGTCGGCCGGGGTTGATGAGCGGTCCGAGGATGTTAAAGACCGTGCGCTGGCCCCGGGCGGCGAGCAGCTTCCGGACGGGGGCGATATGCTGGAAGGCCGGATGATAGTGCGGCGCGAAGAAGAACACGAAACCCAGCTCGTCAAGGGCGCGCCGGAGCTTTTCGGGCGGGGCGGCGAGGTCGACTCCCAGCGC
Source organism: Lacunisphaera sp. (assembly GCA_046590295.1). Taxonomy (GTDB): domain Bacteria; phylum Verrucomicrobiota; class Verrucomicrobiia; order Opitutales; family Opitutaceae; genus Lacunisphaera. Next base: position 6,541 of record JBKJTZ010000063.1, on the reverse strand, counting down.
GGCCAGCAGGTCGGCGCTCCCGCACTTGGACGTGATGCCGCGGTTGCCATGCTTCATCACCGGCACCCCGGCGCTCGCCAGCACCAGCACGACCAGGCTGGAAATATTGAAGCCGCCGGCGTGGTCGCCGCCCGTACCGACGATGTCGATCGCGCGCGGGGCCCAGGCCGCGACGCCGGGATCCACCGCCCGGGCGCGGAAGGCCGTGGCGAAACCGGCGATTTCCGCCGCGGTCTCACCCTTGGCGGCCAGGGCGGTGAGGAAGGCCGCCTTGCCCTCCCCGTCCTCGTCCGCCGCCGCGAGGGCGGCCGCGGCTGCGGCCACTTCCGTCGCCGCCAGCTCCTGCCCCGTGGAAAGCTTGGTGGTGAGGTCAACGAGAAGGGGCATCGCAAGGCCGAGCAGAATCATTTCCCCCGGTGGCGCAAAGCATAAAACCGCCGCGCGGCGGCGCGGAACCGCCGGAGCCGCTTCAACCCGTCCGGCCACCGGATGGCACCGTGCCCGGCCCAGCATAAAACTCGACAGCCCGGAGCTCATCTTGAAACATCGGCCCGTGCATTTTTCGCTCCGCGCCATCTGCAGGTGCCTGCTGCTTTGCCCCGCCCTGGCCCTCGCCGCCCCTGGCGCCGGTACCGCGCCGGCACCCGTCGCCGAACTCAGCGCCGGCGATGCCGTGGTGCTTGGCCTCGTGGAGGGCGTGACGGAGTTCCTGCCCATTTCCTCGACCGGCCACCTGATCATCGCCAACCAGATCCTGGGCCTGGAGTCGGACAAGCAGCTCACCGGCCGGGAAGGGCAGCTGCTCTGGCACAACCCCCCGTCCAAGGAAAGACCCGCCGGCGTGCCGCTCACGCTGAAGCTCGCCGCCGACACCTACACGGTGGTCATCCAGGTCGGTGCCATCATGGCGGTGGTCATGCTGTATTGGCGGCAGATTTTGCTCATGCTGATCGGGCTCATGGGCCGCAGCAGCCCGGGGTTCCGGCTGCTGCGGAACGTCGGGCTCGCCTTCCTCCCCGTGGCGATCCTGGGATTTTTCCTGCACGACCTGATCAGCAAATACCTGTTTTCGATCGAGGCCGTCATCGCCGCGCAGATTGGCGGCGCGTTCCTCATGCTCTGGGCCGAGCGGTGGCGGCGGCAGAACAGCGGCATCGGCTTCTCGCGGGGGGAGCCGTCGGAGCTCACGGTGCCGAAGGCCCTCGGCATTGGCATCGCGCAGTGCGTCGCGCTGTGGCCCGGCACGAGCCGCTCCATGATGACGATCGTGCCCGGCTACCTGGCCGGCCTGAGTCCGGCGAAGGCCGCGGAGTTCAGCTTCCTCGTGGGCCTGCCGACCCTGGCCGGGGCGGCAGTCTACAAGGGCTACAAATCCGGCCCGGCCATGATCGAGGTCTTCGGCTGGGGCAGCGTGCTGCTGGGCGGTTTGGTCGCGGCCCTGTCAGCGCTGGCGGCGGTCAAATTCCTCGTGCATTTCATTTCCCGCCATGGACTCACCGGATTTGCGTATTACCGGCTGGCGCTGGCAGTTGTGCTCACCGTGTTTTACCTGTTTTGACCCCCATGGACCGCCCCGACTATAACTCTTGACGGCCTCCGGCGCGAACCTTACGACCCTCGTCTTTATAACAAGAAATCAGGCCGATTTTCACCGCCGGCCGCAGCACTCAATCACCTCTTCTTATGGCCAATCCGAAACGCAAGCAATCCAAGCGCCGTAGCGCCAACCGCCGCGCCGCCAATGCCTTCAAGGCTCCTGAATTCGCCAAGGACACCGATGGTGGTGCCTTCCGCCCCCACCGCGTCAATCCGAAGACCGGTATTTACCGCGGTCGGCAGGTCTTGAACGTCGAGGTCTGATCCCGCCCGGCAGTTTCACTCCCATCCATCCCGCACCGGCCAGTCTCGCGACAGCCCAGGCCCGAATCGCGGTTGACGCGATGGGTGGCGACCTCGGTCCTGTCGAGGTCGTGGAGGCCGTCAAGCTCCTGTTCGCCTCCGGCGGGCCGGTCAATCCCATCGTGCTGGTCGGCGACCAGGCGGTGCTGGAACCCCTGCTCGTCAACGCCGGCTTGAAGGGCCACGGCGGATTGGCCGTCCACCATGCCTCCGAGGTCATCACGATGGAGGACAAGCCGCTTCGCGCCATCGCGAAGAAGAAGGACTCTTCCATGGTGCGCTGCTTCACCCTGCTGAAGGATGGCTCCGCCGGCGCCCTCGTCAGCTCCGGCAACACCGGCGCGCTGATGGCCGGCAGCAAGCTCATCGTCGGCTCGATGGCCGGCGTGGAGCGCCCGGCCCTCGCCCCGGCCATTCCCCGCGAGAACGGTTATTTCATTCTGATCGACGCCGGGGCCAACCCGACCTCCGAGGCCGTGCACCTGCTGCACAACGCCGTCATGGGCTCGCACTACGCCCGCGCCGTGCTGGGGGCCGAGAAGCCCCGCGTCGGCCTGCTCACCATCGGCACCGAGGAGGGCAAGGGCACGCCCCTGACCAACGAGGCGCACGACCTGCTCAAGAAGATCAACGGCGTCATCAACTACATCGGCCCGGTCGAGGGCTTCCAGGTGTTCGGCGACCATGTGGACGTGGTCGTTTGCGACGGTTTCCTGGGCAACTCCCTGCTCAAGTCCTGGGAATCGATGGCCAAGTTCATCAAGAACCTGCTGGCCGAGGAAATGAAGCGCAACCCGCTGCGGGTCGCGGGCTATGTCCTCGCCAAGGGGGCGTTTGATGCCATGAAGGAACGCCTCAACCCCGACCGTTATGGCGGCGCCCCCCTGCTTGGCATCCGCGGCAACATTCTCAAGGCCCATGGTTCCAGCAACCGTTTCGCCTGGGCCAGCGCCATCCGGGCGGCGGACAAAATCATCCAGCACGACCTCTACCATCGCATCGAACAGGATATCGCCCGCGCCAATGCGTTGGTGGCGTCCCCCGTGCCCGATGTCGTGGTGAAATAACCCCTTCCTCCCATGGCTTCCGTCATCATCGCCGGCGTCGGCTCCTATGCCCCGGCCCGCATTGTCACCAACGAAGAGCTGTCCAAGACCGTCGACACCTCGGATGAATGGATCCGCAGCCGGTCCGGCATCCGCGAGCGCCGGATCGCCGCGCCCGACGAGGCCTGCTCCGACATGGCCGTTCACGCCGCCCGGGCCGCCCTGGCCGATGCCAAGCTCAAGCCCGAGGACATCGACCTCCTCATCATCGCCACCGCCTCGCCCGACACCCCCCTGCCCTCCACGGCGTGCTACGTGCAGCACAAGCTCGGGGTGCCGCCCCACGCGACCTGCTTCGACATCGCCGCGGCCTGCTCGGGCTTCCTTTACGCCCTTGAGATCGCCTACGGCCAGCTCCTGACCAACCGTTACAAGACCGCCCTGATCATCGGGTCGGAGAAGCTCTCCTCCGTCACCGACTGGACCGACCGGACCACCTGCGTGCTGTTCGGCGATGCCGCGGGCGCGGCGGTGCTCCACAAGGTCGACCAGCCCAACATCGGCATCCTCGGCTCCGACCTCGGGGCCGACGGCGAGTTCGCCGACAATCTTTACATCTCGGCGGGCGGCAGCAAGCGCCCGGCCGACGCCAAGTCCGTCGAGGAGCGCGCCCACTGCATCCGGATGAACGGCCGCGAGGTCTTCAAGAGCGCGGTGCGGGTCATGGAGACCGTCGCCCGGGAAATGATGGAACAACACAACCTGACGCCTGACCAAATCAACCTTGTGATTCCCCATCAGGCCAACATCCGGATCATCGAGGCCCTCGCGGCCAACCTCAAGGTGCCGATGGAGCGCGTCTACGTGAATCTCGACCGCTACGGCAACACCTCCTCCGCGTCCATCCCGCTGGCCCTGGACGAGGCCCGCCGCGCCGGCCGGATCAAGCCCGGTGATCTCACCCTGCTGGTGGCCTTCGGCGCCGGCTTGACCTACGGTTCCACTCTTATTCGCTGGTAAGCACCTGTCTCATGATGCGTCGTATCTCCCCCCTCCTTTTGCTGGCTGCCATCTCCGGGCTGCTGCTTGTTCCCGCCCGGCTCACCGCCGATCTTATCTGGACTCCCGCGGGAGGCTGGACCGTCGAAGGCGGCGTGCTCGCCGGCCTCGGCGGCGAGGACGGCCGCAACGCCCTCGACCTGATGAACAAGGCGCGCGCCGCCGAGGAATCGGGCCAGTCCCGGTCCGCGCTCAAGACCTACATCAGCGTCACCAAGAAATACCCCAATTCCGTCTTCGCCGCCGAGGCCCTCTTCCGGGCCGGCGCTCTTTACCAGAAGCGCGAGCAATACTACAAGGCCTTCGAGACTTATCAGCAGATGCTCGGGCGCTATCCGGCCTCCGAGAAGTTCACCCAGGTCGTCGGCGAGCAGTACCGCATCGCCGCCCAGCTCTTCGAGGGCAAGCGCAGCAAGATCTGGGGCATCATCCCCGGATTCCGCAACCGGGAGAAGGCCCTCGAATACTTCGAGACCATCGTCGCAACCGCCCCCTACAGCGACTACGCCCCGCTCGCCCTCATGAACGCCGCCCGCGGCTACAAGCAGATCAGCGAGACGCCCGCCGCCATCGACGCGCTCGACCGCATGATCAACACCTACCCCCGCAGCGTGCTCACGCCCGACGCCTACCTGAAGATCGCCGAGACGCATGCCTCGCTCGTGGACGGGCCGCTCTACGACCAGGGCTCGACCAAGGAAGCCATCACCTACTACGAGGACTACATGATCCTGTTCCCCGGCGACGTCGGCATGGCCACGGCGGAAAAGGGCCTGGACCGGATGAAGATCGTGCTCGCCAAGAGCAAGCTGACCATCGCCGACTACTACCTCAAGTATCGCCGGAATTACAAGGCGGCGAAGGTGTTCTATAACGAGGCCATCACGGTCTATCCGGATTCGACGGTCGCCGCCGAGGCGCGGATCAAGCTCGTCAACGTCGAGGCCAAGCTCGAGGAGCAGGCCGCCACGGCGGCGGGCCAGCCCCTGCCGCAACCGGTCACCCCCCAGAAGAAAAAGCGCTTCTGGCTGTTCTGAGCGAGCCGCTCCCTCTTTTTGTCCTTCTGAACGCAGCGCAGAATCCATGCCCTCGCGCCACATTGGATCCTTCGCCTGGCTCAGGCTGACAAGTCCCCGGATTCTGTTCGCTGTCCTCGGGTCTCTGTCCGCGGTCCTCGGCTTCACCGGTTGCACCGGCTACCAGTTGGGCACGGGTAGCGCACCGAAATTCTCCACGCTCTTCATCGCCCCGGTCACCAGCGAGTCGCTGATCCCTCAGGCCCAGGTGCTGGTCACGACGCAGCTCCGCGAGGCCTTTGCCCGCGACGGGCGCCTCACCCTCGTCAATTCGGCCGAGGTGGCCGACGCCGTGCTGGAGATCACGCTCACCGGCTACGGCCGCGAGGTCGCGGTCTCCCGCCAGACCGACACCGGGCTGGCGCGCCGGCTGGATGTCACACTGCGGGCGAAGGCCACGCTGACCGACCGCCGCACCCAGACCGTCCTCTTCGCCCAGCGTCCGCTCGTCGCGCAACGCGGCGTCTTCACCGACAGCGGCCAGGTGCCCGCCGAATATCAGACCCTGCCCCTGCTGGCCGAGCTGCTCGCCAAGGAGGCGACGCACGCGGTGCTGGATACGTGGTAGGGGCCGTTGCCCTCAACGGGCCTCTCAGGACAGCAGTGGGCAAGCGCCCCTACCTGCCGACAAACAAAGGATTGAGCCGTGGCTGTCCTCCGTCATCTGTAATCTGTCCTCCTCGCCACCCATGTCCCACGCCCCTCTCCTCGCCCCTTCCCTGCTCGCCGGTGATCACGCCCATCTCGCCGACAGCGCGGCCCGGGTCGCCTCGGCCGGGGCCCAGTGGCTGCACTGCGACATCATGGACGGGCATTTCGTGCCCAACCTGACCTTTGGCCCGGAAACCCTGGCGGCGTTGCGGCGCGCCGGTTCGACCCTGTTTTTCGACACCCACCTGATGCTCGCCGAACCGCAGAAATACATCGAGCCCTTCGCCCAGGCCGGCGCCAACCTCATCAGCATCCACATCGAGCCGGCCTATGACCACCGCGGCACGCTCGCCCGCATCCGGGAACTCGGCTGCCAGTGCGGCATCGTCCTCAACCCCGGCACACCGGCTGCGGCCATCGAACCCCTGCTGGGCGAGGTCGATCTGGTCCTCGTGATGACCGTGCAACCGGGCTTTGGCGGCCAGTCCTTCCGCCGCGACATGCTGCCCAAGCTGCGGCAGATCGACGGCTGGCGCCGGGACCGCGGCCTGAAATTTCGCCTGGAAGTCGACGGCGGCATCGACCTCGCGACCGGCCCGGAATGCCGGGCCGCCGGCACCGACACCTTCGTCGCCGGCACCTCCTTCTTCAAGGCGTCCGACCAGGCCGCGTTCGTGGCCGCGTTCGCCAAGCTGTAATACCAACGTCCCTTTTGTTTTGGACTTTGCGGTGCCTGAGCCGGTAGGGGCGGTTGCCCTCAACCGCCCTCGGTGAGACCAGGGCCGTTGAGGGCAACGGCCCCTACCTAAA
>JBKJTZ010000153.1:0-21560 GCA_046590295.1 Lacunisphaera sp. | reverse complement strand
CATCAGCCTCATGATGAAGGCCGGCAAGGTCTATAAGCATTAATACCAACGTCCCCTTTGTTTTGGACTTTGCGGTGCCTGAGCCGGTAGGGGCGGTTGCCCTCAACCGCCCTCGGTAAGACCAGGGCCGTTGAGGGCAACGGCCCCTACCTAAATCGTCTATTCTTCAAGGGACGTTGGTATTACGCCTTCTCCTTCTCGTGCGGCACGCCGTGCGTGTAGTCGAGGTGGTCGAAATAGACCGTCTTCGGCTGCGCCTCCTGCTGCCGGCGGTGCGCCTCGAGCTGGTTGCGGTATTCCTGCGGGGTCGCGCCCTTGTGCTGCTTGAAGACCCGCGCAAAATAAGCCGGGTCGGCGAATCCGCCGGCGTAGGCGATCTCGGAGATGGTCAGGGTCGCCGTCTCGAGCGCGAGGATGGCGCCGTCGATGCGGATGCGCTGGATGTAGTGCGTGAGGCGCTCCTTCGTCTCCGTGTGGAAGAGGTGGGAAAGGTAGTCGGGCGAGCAGCCGAGCTGTTCCGCGATGTGCTGCACCCCGAGGTCGGGATTGGCGAACTGCTCGCGCACGAGGCATTTCGCCTGGAAGACCTTGCCGATGTCGCTGTTGAGCTGGCCGGTGCCGGTCTCGACGATGTTGCGGAACAGCCCGAGCAGCGCGAGGAGCAGGCCCTGGAGCAAGGCCTCGCGGGCCGGGCCCTTCATGCTGTGGGTCGAGGCCGTGGTGTTCGCAAGGGTCAGGAAGACCTCGAGGTTCGGGGCGTCGAAGAACTCGATCACCTCGATGTCCGGCTTGCCGGGCCGCACCTCGTGCGCGAAATGCAGGCTCAGGGTGTTGTTGTAGAAGCCGGCGACGAGGTTGCGGAAGGGTTTGTCGGGTCCGGGATGGACCACCTCGCCATGCGGCACGCCGGCGGGGATGACGCAGATCTCGTCGGGCCCGTGGCGGAAACTTTCGCGCGGGAAGTTGAATTCCGTGGTCCCCTGAAGTCCAAGGAAGATCTCGGGCCGGTAATGATAGTGCATGCCCCGCTTGTTCTGGATGTTCTTGGGCTCGTGCGGCACGCGGAGAGTGAGCCGGTTGCGCTCCGCCAGCTTCAGCGCGCGGTCCAAGGCCGCGCGCATCTCCGCGCGGTTATGCGCGTTCATCGAACGGGCCGTGAAGAGGGCGTGGGTGGCGCCGGGGGCGGGCATGAGGATAGGCCGGGCAACCTGAGCGGGCCGGGCGTGCGGGGTGAGGTGACGAATCTATGCCCACCCCGACCCGATAAGACAACGGGAAACCAAGCCAGGCGGGTCTTGGGATTACCTTCTTTCGTCCTCCGCAGATGAATATTTCACCTGCCGGAAACGTCACACCTGCATGAAACCTCATTCCTGTTTTGGCTTGGTTTTGATCACGACTGCCCTGTGGGCTGGCGACCGCGATGACCGGGAGAGGCAGGACGGCGGTCGCCACTTGCCGCGGGTCGTTCTTTACGAGCATGCGGACCATCAGGGAGATGCGCTGGTGCTGTTCCCGGGCGATGAGATCGAAAACATGTCGGGCGCCACCTTTGCCCACGGGGCGAAGCTGAATGATGGCATCTCGTCGCTCCGGGTGGATGGCGAGGTGGCCATCGTGGCCTACGAGCATGCCCGTTTCCGGGGCGAGGCCTTGCGTCTGACGGAAAACGTCCGCGACTTGAGCGGCCGCCTGTTGCCGGGCAACGTGGGGGCGAGTTGGAACGACCGCATTTCCTCGCTCCGCGTCGAACGCGTGCGGGGTCGTTATATCGGGAAGCCCGACGAGCCGGGTCGCGCCCATCCCGAGAAGGTCATCCGGGCGGTCTTCACCGATCTGCTCGGGCGGGAGCCCGACGCCGGCGAGGCCCGGGATTTCCGGACGCGGATGACCGACCAGGGTTGGACGGAGAAAATGATCCGCGACCACCTGCGTCGTGAGGATCGCTACCGGCGGGAAAAGGCGGACCTGCTCATCAACCGCGCTTATCTCGAGGTGCTCGGGCGCGAGCCGGATGCCAGCGGACGGAAACAATACCGCTGGGCCTTGCTCGACAAGCACTGGACCGAGGGCGACGTGCGCGACGACCTGCGTCGCAGTGAGGAATACCGTCGGAAGCCACCGGTGGCTAACGCCGCAGCATCAGCCGGGTCTCGCCGAAATCCAAGGTAGTGAACGCCGCTTCTGGCACGCCCTGCGCGGCTCGGGCGGCGGCCAGCGCCTGCAACGGCGCGTCGATTCCCTCGTCCGTGAGCTGGAACGTGCCGAAGTGCATGCCGATGCTCTGTCGCGCGCGCACGGCCAGGTGGGCGCGGACGGCCTCGTCGGGCGTCAGGTGCACCGGGGCCATGAACCAGCGCGGCTCGTAGGCCCCGATGGGAAGCAGGGCCAGGTCGACCGGCCCAAGCCGCGCGCCGATCTCGGCGAAGCCGGGGCAGAAGCCGGAGTCGCCCGCGAAATAGATCCGGCCGGCGGGCGTATTCAGCAGGAATCCGCCCCACAGCGTTCGGTTTTTGTCCCACGGCCAGCGCGCCGCAAAATGTTGCGCCGGCGTGCAGACGGCCGAGATCTCGGGGGTGGCCTCGCGCTCCTGCCACCAGTCAAACTCCGTCACGCGGCCGACCCCGCGCGCCGCCAGCCAGGCCCGGTTACCGAGGGTTGTGAGGAGATGCGGCCGGTGCGTGCGCGCGAGCCAGCGCAGGCTCGCCAGGTCGAGGTGGTCGTAGTGGCAATGGCTCACGAGCACGACGTCGATGCGCGGCAGCTCGCCGAGCCGCAACGCCGGTGGCCGGGCGCGCCTCGGCCCGGCCCAGCCGAACGGCCCGGCGCGCGAGGCAAAAATCGGGTCGGTCAGGATGTTCACCCCGCCCACCTGGAGCAGAAAGGTGGAATGGCCGATGAAGGTGACGGCCACCTGTCCCGCGGGCACGGGGTCGGGCAACACCGGTCGCACGGGCACCGGGGCGTGGCGCGGCCAGCATTCACCCTGGCCCTGCACCAGCCGCTGCCACCACCATTTCGGCAGCTGCGAGAAACCGCGCGCCTGTTGCCACCCCGCCGGGTTGAAAAACCGCGTGCCGTCGCAGTGGTCGGAGACGGGGAAGGGAAGGTTCATCGGAACGGTAGGGCGCGGACTCCGTTCCGCGCCGCGGCGGTGAACGGAGTCACCGCCCTACCCGGCGTGCAGCTTCAGCTTCGCCTGTTCCCAGAAGGCGAGCAGGGCGCGGAAATCCTGCTCCTTGCTGCCGCTGTGGATCACATAGTCGTAGGAATTGCGGTCGGACATCTCCAACTCGGCGCTTTGCAGCCGGCGTTCCAGCTCCTCGGTGCTCACCGGCCCGCGGCCCTGCAGGCGGTCGCGGAGGACATCGAACGAGTCGGGGGCGACGAAGATCGTGACGAGACGGGTCTGGACCAGCGGGAGCTTCTCCGCCGCCGTGCGGATGCTACGCACGCCCTGCACGTCGAGGTTGGCCACGAGGCTGGTGTGCGGCAGCCGGTCCAGCACGGCGGACTTGAGGGTGCCGTAGCGGAATTTGCGGTGCACCCAGGCCCACTCCAGGAAATCATTCGCGGCCAGCCGGGTGTCGAACTGCGCCTCGGTCAAAAAACGGTAGTCGCGGCCGTCGACCTCGTTGGCCCGCGGCGGCCGGGTTGTGGCCGTGATGACACGCTCGAAGCCGGGCACCGTGGTGACGAGGCGGTCGCACAGCGTGCTTTTGCCGACGCCAGCCGGGCCGGCGAGAATCAACAGGACGGTCGGGGCGGGCGCGGCGGCGGACATGTTCAATAGGTGAACGCCGCGGCGGAGGTGGCGAGGCCGTAGGTCAGCAGGACGGCGCCGAGCAGGCGCGGGCGCGCCGGCATCCGGAACAGCCACTCGAAGAAATCGCGCAACCGGTAGGGCGCGGCGGCGAGGTAGAGGGCCAGCGAGAGGCAGGCGTAGACGCCGGTCACCATCAGCAGGCGCTGCGGGTGCGAATATTCCATGTAGGCGGCATAAAGCAGCGGCTCGGCGGCGAGCAGCACCAGGACACAGAGGCCGCGCACCGCGAGGAAATCCGGCGCGTAGAGGAAGGCCAGCAGCGCGAGCACGCCGAAGCCGATCATCACCGGCGGCGGGGTCTGGAAGAAGATCAGGTCGGACTCCGTGAGCCGGGACAAGCGCCAGACAAACCAGGCCGCGCCCAGGCCGAAGAACAGCCACGCCCCGCGCTTGGAGCGCGGCAGGGTGCGGGCGGTGGAGGCGACGACGGAATTATTCCAGAGCAGCACGCCGCCCAGGAACGCGAGAAACAGGCCGAACAGGAGGGTGGCGAGGAAGAGGGACATCAGAAAAGTGACGTGTGATATGTGACTTGTGACGAGATAAAATCAACCATCGCTGGGAAATAGGGGCTATTCACATGTCACAGGTCACTGGGCACACCGGCCAGTGACAACTGGCCATAAAGCACCGCGGTGGTCACCCGCTCGATCTTCACCGGCACCAGTTCGCCGAGCAGGCGCTCGTTGGCGGCGAAATGCACGATGCGGTTGCCCCGGGTGCGGCCCATGAAGCCCCGGCCCTTCTTGTCCCAACCCTCGACCAGCACCTCCTGGGTCGTGCCGAGCAGCGTGGCGTTCCGGCGGTCGGAATTGGCCGCGAGGATCCGGAGTAACTCCTGGTTGCGCGCCTCTTTCACCTCGTCCGGCACCTGGTCGGCCATGTCCGCGGCGGGCGTGCCGGAGCGGACGGAATACTTGAAGATGTAGGCCATGTCGTAGTTGGCCTGCGTGAACAGTTCGCGGGTCTGCGCAAAGTCCTCCTCCGTCTCACCGGGGAAACCGACGATGACATCGGTCGAGAAATACATGTCCGGCCGCACCGCGCGCAGGTCGGCGACGATCTGCGCATAGCGTTCGCGGGAGTAGGGCCGGTTCATCAGCTTCAAAATGCGGTCGGACCCCGATTGGAGCGGCAGGTGCACGTATTCGCAGAGCTTTTCCAGCCGCCCGTAGGCGGCGATAAGGTCGTCCTTGAACCCACGTGGATGCGGCGAGGTGAAACGGATGCGCTGGATACCCGGGATGGCGTTCACCTTCTCCAACAGCTGCACGAAGGGCGTCACGCCGCCGGTGTGGGTGTAATCGCGCCGCCCGTAGCTCGTGACGATCTGGCCGAGCAGCGTGATCTCCCTCACGCCGCGTTCGGCGAGCTGTTCGCACTCGCGCACGATCTCGTCCATCGGCCGCGAGCGTTCGTCGCCCCGGGTTTTCGGGACGATGCAGAAGGCGCAGTCCATGTTGCAGCCCTGCTGGATGGAGACAAAGGCCGAGACCTGCTTCTCCTCAAGGACGTGGTCGCGGATGGTGTTCTGCGAACCGGCTTCCTCGCCGATGTCCACGATGGTCTCGCCGATGGGCACGCCGGCGGCCTGGGCGGCGCGGAGGTTGTCCAAAAAGTCCGGCACCTGGTGGAATTTCTGGGTGCCGACGATCAAATCGACGTCCGGCAGGCGGTCGAGCAACTCGGCGCCGCGGTTCTGGGCCATGCAGCCGAGGATGCCCAAGATGAAGTCGGGGTTCTTTTTCTTGCGGGTGGAGACGTGGGCGGCCTTGCCGATGGCCTTCTGCTCGGCGGCGTCGCGGACGCTGCAGGTGTTGAGCAGGAGGACGTCGCAGTCGTGCTCGTCGGCCACCATGCGGTAGCCCCGGGCGCGGAGCAGGGCCGCCACGGCCTCGCTGTCGCGCTCGTTCATCTGGCACCCGTAGGTTTTGATATGGACCCGGTTCACGAGGGAGAGGGTTTTAACTACCCACCCACCCCGTCCGGTCAACGCCGGTTTATTGGCCTTATGGGTTCGGTCGTTCTCGTTCTCTTAATCCTAATCGTTCTTGGACCGGGTATTCCGAGAGAACGAGAAGGATTACGATAACGAGAAAGAGGAATCCTGCGCAATCACGTCCGAATTTTCGCGACAGGCTGGAGCTGCGGCGCCCCGGCCCCAGGGTCTTGGCCAGGCTTCGCTAGCAGGTGAGACCCACGGCTTTGGCCAGGCGAAGCTGGTTGGCGTCGAAACTCAGGAACCGCTTGGGGGCAGCCAGCCTGGCGTGGGCGACGTGCAGAAGATCGAAGGCTCGGTGCCCCCCTGTGATGGGGCTGGTGGCTGACAGACGCCCCGCTTCGGCGACGATTTCGTCAAGGGCGCACTCGCTGCGGTGCCAGCGACCGGCAGCGTGATCTTCCGCGAAAGCGGCGAGGCGCAAGTCGGATTCACCGGCTGTCAGCAAGCCCTGAAACTCTGCCAGGCGCAGGGCGTTGGAGAGTTCAAATTCGTTAAATGGCGAAAGCAGGAGGGGTTGGGCGGCCTTGGCCAGACGGGCATGAGCGGTGGCGGAATGGGCGTCGCGGCGGTAAAGCGAAAAAAGAAAACTGGTGTCAACGCAGAGCATGGCTGATCACCATTTGCCCTGGGCCTCGCGGATGAGCCGGGCGCTCCGGGTGGCGGACAACGGCCGGTCGGAACGCGTCACCCGGCAGGCGGCGCTCGCGGTCCAATCGACCCCGGCCTTGCCCCCATCCGCTGGCACCAGCCGGGCGACCACGCGCCCCCGCCGGGAGATGGCCACCTCCTCCCCGGCCTCCACCCGGCGCAAAAGCTTGGCGTAGTCGTTGCGCAGGGTGCGGACCGTGGCGGTTTTCATTATGCTACAATAAATGTAGCACAAAGACCTGAAGTCAAGCCGGGCCGACGCACCTCGCCCGGTCTACGCGGGAAACCGGCCTGGGCCGACGCAGGCTTGCCGCCACGCCTTCGTTCGCAATCGTGGAGGAGTGAATACGCGCCGCCACATGAGGTTCAGCCACCTGGTTATTTTTGGGCTGCTGCTGACCGGCCGCGCTGCACCGCCGGGAGCCGAGGCGCTGGTGCTCGTCACCGGCGACCAGCACTCGGCCTATGAGCGCACAGCGCAGTTGGTGGCCACCGTCGACCGGCTGAAGACGGAGAATCCCGGGCTGCCGCTGGCCATACTGCTCAACGGCGACACGCTCGAATACGGCAACATCGTCGCGCGCCGCAGCCACGGCGCGGTGGACTTCGCCATGTTCGCGGCGCTGGCCGCCCGGGCACCGACGAGCCTCAACCTCGGCAACCACGAACCGGAATTCTACGACCTGGAGGAAACGGTCCGGCGCGTCGAGGCGGTCGGCGTGAAGGTCGTCAGCAACATCGTCAACCGCGCCACCGGCCGGCCGTTCGCCCCGGCCTCCACCCTGCTCCCGCTCGGGCGCGCGACCGCCGTGGTCGTCGGCCTGACGACCGACCATCTTTCCACCTACCGCGTGGCGGTGCACCCGTCACTCGATCTGGCGGATCCCGTGGTCTGGGCCAAAAAGAATTTTCCGGATATCCTGGCCGCCGCCCCGCTGCGCATCGTGCTCAGTCATGCAGGCGTCACCGCGGACAAACAGATGCTGCCACTGGTGCCAGACGGCACGCTCTTTGCCGGGGCGCACGACCACCTGAGGTTCGTGCAGCCTTTTGGCCGCACGGTATATTTTCACTCCGGTTCGTGGAGCGAATATCTCTCCCTCGCGTGGCTGTGCCGCGACGCGACGGGCGCGGCGCGCTGGGTGGTGGAGCAAATCAGGATCCCGGCCGACGGCCCGACTGATCCCGCCTTGGCCGCGCTCATCCGAGAGACCAGGGCCGAATATCTGACGCCCGAGGAAACGGCCGTGATCGGCCACACCGCGGCAGGCATGTCCGTTGCGGAGGCCGCACAGTTTGCCGCCGGCACGTTGTGCGAGGCCACGGGCGCGGACGCGGCCTTTATCGGCAACACAACCTTCGGCGCCGGGTTGCCGGCGGGCGCCATCACGCGCGTCGAGTTCGACTCCTGCGTGCGCTTCGACGGGACGATCTTCACCGCCGAGGTGGGCGGCACCCGGCTGCGCCAGCTGCTGGCGGCGGCCAACCAGGGGCCGGACACGCCGTTCGAGCAGCGTCGCGGCGAATTTTCCTTTGCCGCCGGTCCGGCGGAGGTCGATCCTGCCAAAACCTACCGCATCGCCACGAACGACTGGGGCGCGAAGAACACCGCGCGCTACTTCGGCGAGCCGGCGATCACGTGGACGGAACGGCCGGCCCTGAAGCTGAAAGCCGCGGTGCTGGCCAAACTGTCCGGCACCAACCCGTCGCCAGCGGGTCGTTAAAGAGATGAAAGGAAACCTCTGGTTCCTGCTGCTGGTAGGCGGCGTGGCGCTGGCCGCCCCCGTCTCCGCCCCTCCGCCCCAGCCACCGCCGGAGGAGATCGATCTGCATGAGACCGCGAAACAGCTGTTCGAGGCCTTCGCGCCGGAGGAGGTCAAGGCCCGGTATGATTTCCCCTCGCGCCAGCAATGGGACGCCTTCGCAGGACGGCTCCAGCAGGCGCTGGAGGCCGGCGATCTGAATGCGCTCGCCGCCTATGAGCCGGAGGCCCGCGCCGCGCTGACGGCCCTGCAGTTGTTCCCGGACTATGCCGACCAGGCGGAGTGGCTCGAGGGCCGGCTGGACTACATCGAGGCCGCGAAAGAGGTCGCGCGCGTGCCGCCGCCGGTGGCGCAACCACCCCGGCCGGGAATCCCGCCCGCGCCCCCGCCGTTCTATGATTTGTGGTTGCGCCGCATGCAGGCGCGTCCGGTGCCGGCGCGGGCGGAGCAACTGTTTCCGGCGGTGAGCCGGGTGTTCGCGGCCGAGGGCATCCCGCCGCAGCTGGCGTGGATCGCGGAGGTGGAGTCCACCTTCAATCCGGCGGCGCGCAGCCCGGTCGGCGCGAAGGGGCTTTTTCAGCTCATGCCCGCGACGGCGAAAGGCCTCGGCCTGAGCACGTTTCTGCCGGACGAGCGCACCGACCCGGAAAAATCGGCCCGCGCCGCCGCCCGCTACCTGCGCGAACTGCACGGGCAGTTCCACGACTGGCCCCTGGCCCTGGCCGCCTACAACGCCGGTCCCGGTCGCGTCCGCCGGTTGCTGGCCGCCCAGAAGGCCACGACCTTTGCGGAAATATCCCCCGCCCTCGCCGCTGAGACCCGCATGTATGTGCCGAAGGTCCTGGCCACCGTGCGGGTGCGCACCGGGCTGGCGCCGGACCAGCTGCCTGCACCGGCGGTCCGGGCAAGCTGACCAAGCCAGAACAAGGCAGTTTGACCGCGGATTTCACGGATGGGCACGGATTCGGGCAAATATTCAAGGCCGTCATCCCGCCGGTCCACCCTAACCTTGGCGATGGCGGAAGCGGCGCGAAGGATCCGGAAGATGAAGCGGTTTGGTTCTGAATCCGTGCCATCCGCGAAATCCGTGGTTAAGTTCGACTGATGGGATCGGGCCAAGAATCGCTCGCCAGACAGCGGTGACTTGTTTTGCTCGAGGGCATGGGATTCTTCGACCGCCTCAGCCCGAAAAAGCCGGAGCAGCCGTCCGCCCCCGCCCCCGCCGCGGCGGCGCCGGACAAACCCGCCACCGCCGGCGGGGTCATGCCGCGGCTGGTCGAGGCCCGCGCCAAACTCAAAGACAAGGATCTGCCCGCGGCCCTCGCGATCTACGAAGAGGTGCTCGCCGGCGCCGCCGACCGTTCCGACGTGATGGTGACCATCTCCGCCGACCTCGGCACCAACGGCTACGTGCGCGAGATCATCGAGCTGCTCGCGCCGCGCTACGACCTCGACAAGCACGGCGCCGCCGCCGGCATCAACCTCCTCCAGGCCTACCTCGCCACGCGCAATCCCGAAGCCGCGCAGCACCTGCTCGACCTGCTTTTCTCCCTCCAGCAGCCCGCCCTCGAGGCGCGGCTGGTCGGATTCTCCAAGGCCATCGCCGAGATCTACGTCACCGAGGAGGAGGCCGAGCAGGTGGCGCCCTCCGGGCCGGCGTCGGAGGAGGTGAAAAAGGTCAATCTCGTCAGCATCAGCAAACCCATCTGGTTCTACGGCCTCGAGGCCGGGGCGGCACACCTGCTGCCCACCAAGGAAGGCCGCGTGCGCCGCCTGGGGTTTGCCCAGCTCGCGCTGCCGGGGCTCGCCGACACCGCGGAACGCGCGGGCCGGCCGGAGGATGAACTCGGGCGGCTGACCCGCGGCTTTCCCCTCTGGCTGGCGGAGACCTTTGCCAGCAGCAAAGGCTACGGGACCGTCGCCGCCCTCGGCGTGATGGAGGCAGAGCACTATGCGATTTTCTCCACCGAGTGGTCGGCGGACAACATCCGCCAGCTCCACGAGAGCGTCGAGGGCGGCCTCGACTACGTGGTCACCGGTGCCGTGCGCAACCGCAACGACGACTTCGAGCTCGGTGTGCGCATCTGGGAGGTGAAGAAATTCCGCGAGCTGAAGGCCTTCACCGTGCGCTGGACGCCGGGCTCGGCCGACGCGGAGCTGACGAAATTCCACGAACTGCTCCGCACCTACCTCGAATGGTCCGCGCTGGACGCGGGCCTGGCCTATGCGCCCCCGGCCGTGCCCTCCGCCTACGTGCAGGGCCTCGGCGCGCTGGCCACGGATTTTCTCGCCGAGAAGGGCGTGCTGCCCGCCGGGCAGGCGTCGACCGGCCTGGATCATATCCTCCGGTCCGCCCAGGCCAATCCCGACGACATCCGCGCCCAACTGGCGCTGGTGGCGGCCCTGCTCCGGCGCAAGACCCGGGGTGAGGTGCCCGAGCCGGTGGCCCTGCAACAGGCGAGCACCTGGCTGGCCTCGGCGCAGGCGCAGGCGGCGGATGTCTCGGCGCTCATCATGAAGCTGGGGTGAGACGGCGGCCGCGGGTCGGGCCCAGGGATCCCGACCGCGCCGGCGCCAGGGTCTGGGCGGAGGATCCGCTACTGCCTTCCACGATTTATCCCCCAAAAGCAGAGGGCCCGGTGATTAGCCGGGCCCGAGGTGACCGAAGTTCTGCCCCCACTCAGGGGTGTTTCGCGTTGAAATAAGCAATAAAGTCCCCCGTCAGGTCAAGCTCAGGTTTGGCGTCGAGGACGGCTTCGGCGAGCTTGGCCACATCCAGCACCATGCCGAGGTCGCGCTCCTTGGCGAAGGTCCGGATCTCCTTGCCGATCTCGGCGGCAATGGGGCCCTGCACTTCCTGGGAGCGGCGGCTGTAGGCTTCCTGGCCGGCCTGCTGCTTGGCCTGCAATTCCTGCTGCAGGGCGACGCCGGCGGCCTGCTTGTCCGCGATGGCCTTGGCGTTGGTGACCGGGTCGGAGTTGAGCTTGTTCAGCTCGCCCACGATGGTGCGGAGCTTCTCGTTGAGCAGCGACAGCTCGCTCTGGGTGCTCGAGAACTCGAGTTCCAGGCCGTGGTTGGCGCGGACGAGCAGCTTGATGCCGGTGGCATCGTTGAGGAACTCGGAGCTGTTGACGAAGGCCAGGCGGACCGGCTCGATGGCCTTGGGCGCGGCCTTGGTCTGGGCGGCCAGGGGCGCGACCAGGACGATGGCCAGCAGGGAGAGAAAGAGGGGGCGGAGTGATTTCATGGGCGTTGAGACGTAGAGGGCCGGGGGGCTTTGGCAAAGGCAAAAATGAAGCCCCGGCGGGATCGCCGGGGCTGGAAGGGGTCCGCGCGCCGGGCGGTGGACTCAGGCGGCCTGCCGCCGGCGCCGCCAGAAGGCGAGCCCGAGGGCCCCGAGGCCGGCCAGGGCGGCATAGGTCGAGGGCTCGGGGATGGCGGAGACGCTGAAGTTGTCGGCATAGACCGAGCCGGTGGAGATGGCCGCGGCCATATTGCTGTTACCAAAGATTTCGAAATTGAAACCGCCGGTCGCGGCGCCGGCGGTCCACTGCGCCACCGGATTGTAGGTTGCCAAGGTGGTATAGCTGCCACCGTCAAAGCTGTAGGAAGAATTCAGCACCTGAGTGCCGGCATCCCACGAAAGCCGCAGATGAACATTGGTGAAATCAGCGGTGGCCGCTGAAACCGGGGTGAAGCCGGACCCTTCCGCCCGGAAGTTATAACCGCTGCTGCTCACGGCCAGCATGATGGACGAATATTGCGCGCCGGTGCCAGCCACTTCCAAGCCGAAGGACAAGAACTCTCCGCCCGTCAGGGTGCCGATACTGTTAGTGACCGTCACATCGGCCACCCAGCTCGTGGTGAAACTGGCGCTTGTCTTGCTGGGATTAGCGCCAGGAGTCGAGGGCTCCCCATCCCAGCCGAGCACATAGCTGCCGGCCCCGGCGGCCTTGCTGAAATCGAGCCGCCCGGCCGAATAATCCAGCAAGCCGTTGGTGCCGCTGAAGCGAAAGGCATAGGCCCATTTCGCGTCAGTGGCGGCAGAACTGCTGAAATCATCGGAGCCCACAAAGACCTGGGCGGAAACCGTGAGGAGGGAGGCGAACAGCGCGAAGGCGCCGATGAGGAGGCGGTTGTGGATTTGCATGGTTGAGCGCGCGAGCCAATCATCCCGGATTGACGCCACGAGCGGCCGGTGACGAACGGCCCCGCCTTTGGGACGAACGGCCCACGGGCCCGTCAGTGGCGCGGGAGCGCCGGCCGGCGGCGCTGCACCTCGGCCCAGCAGGCCCGGCTGACCGGCACGGCCCGGCGCAGGCCGGTGACGTGCAGCGTGACCGTCTTCGGCCCCCCGCGGCGGTAGCTGGAGAGGTGCTGCAGGTTGACGAGCACCGTGCGATGCACGCGCAGGAAACTTTCCGCCGGCAGGCGGGCCACCCAGTTTTTCAGGCTGCGGCGCACCAGCTCGCGGCTGCCGTCGGCGAGCCGGACGAGGGAGTAGTTCTGCTGGGCCTCGATGGCGAGGATGTCATGGACCGCGGCCATGCGCTGGTGGGGGCTGGATTGCAGGAGAACCAGGTCTCCGTCGGCCAGCGGCGGGGCGGAGGCGGGGCGGGGCTCGGCGGGGCGGACGGCCACGCGGCGCAGCGACTCGGCGAGGCGCCACGCCCGCACCGGCTTGAGCAGGTAGTCGAGGGCGTTGACCTCGAAGGCGCGCAGGGCGTGCCGGTCGTGAGCGGTGACGAAGATGATCCGGGCCTCGCGCCACACGTGGGGCACCAGATCGAAGCCGCTGCCGCCCTCGAGCTCGATGTCGAGGAACACCACGTCGTAGTTGTTGCGGGCCAGCAAGGCGCGGGCGGCGGGCAGGCCGGCGGCCTCGCCGGCGATGCTGACCTCCGGGTGCGCGGCCAGCATCCGGCGGAGGATGGTGCGGGCGGCGGGTTCGTCTTCGATCAAAAGCGTGCGGATCACCCCGCTTTGACCGGGTTGCCCCCCGTTAGTGCGGCCGAAAAAAATATTATTTCGCCGGGGCCGCGGCCACCGCCAGCTGGCCGCAGCCGGCGGCGATGTCGATCCCGCGCCGCTGGCGCACGGTGCAGGGCAGGCCGTATTCCGCGAGAATGTGCTGGAAACGCCGCGCCGCCTCACGCCCGGTCGGCTCGCCTCCGTATCCCGCGGTCGGGTTCAGGGGGATGAGGTTAACCTGCGCATTTTGCCCGGCCAGCAGCCGGCCCACGGCGTGGGCGTTCTCCGCCGTGTCGTTTTTGCCCTCGATCAGCGTCCACTCGTAGAAAATGCGGCGCTGCTGCTTGGCGATGTAGTAGCGGCAGGCCTCCATCAGGTCGGCGAGGGGCCATTTCTTCGCGACGGGCACCAGCGCCGCCCGCTCCTCCTGCGTGGCCCCGTGCAGCGAGACCGCGAGATGGATGGGCCGGGCCTCGTCGGCCAGCCGGATGATGCCGGGAATGACGCCCACCGTGCTCAGCGTGATTTTCTTGGTGCCGATCGAGAGGCCGGCGGAGTCGCTCATGATGTCCACCGCCTGCATGACCGCAGCGTAGTTGTGCAGCGGCTCGCCCATGCCCATGAGCACGATGTTGCGGAGGCGTTCGCCGCCGTTTTCCGCGCGCAGCGCCCGGTCCACGCCCACCGCCTGGGCGACGATCTCCCCCGCGGTGAGATGCCGCGCGAAACCCATCTGCCCGGTCGCGCAGAACACGCAGCCCATGGCGCAGCCGGCCTGGCTGCTGATGCACGCCGTCACCCGGCCGGTGAAGCGCATGAGCACGGTCTCGATCCGGCGCTCGTCCGGGAGCGAGAGCAGGAACTTGCGCGTGAAACCGTCGGCACTGTGCGCCTCATGGGCCACCGGCAGGAGCGCGAGGGAGAGTTCGCTCTCGGCGCGGGCACGGAACCGGGCCGGCAGGTCCGGCATTTGGGCCCAGGTCCCGGCGCCCTCGAGATAGGCATACTTCCAGAGCCGCGCGGCATGCACCGGGCTGAAACCCCAGCGCACCACGAGCACGCGCAGCTGCTCGCGGGTGAGGTCATGGAAAGGGAGGGACACGGCGGTTGATTTGTAGGTCGGGGCTTGGCCCCGACACAAGCTATGTCGGGCGCAAGGCCCGACCTACGGGTTGCCAGCGGGGAATTTCCCGGTCATGAACCGCCCATGGCAAACAAAGCCGTCATCGCCGGGGGCAGCGGGTTTATCGGGCAGGCGCTCGGGCGCGCCCTGGCCGCCGAGGGCTGGGAGGTGGTGGTGCTCACGCGCGACACCGACCGGTGCCCGGGGTCGGACGAGATGCCGGCGTTCCGCGCCGTGCAGTGGAACGGCGAGACGGGCGGCCCCTGGGCGGCCGAGCTGGAAGGGGCCGCGGCGCTCGTCAACCTGGCCGGCCGGAGCATCAATTGCGTGCACACGCTGGAAAACAGCCGCGAGATCCTCGACTCGCGCATCAAGGCGGTGAAGGCGCTGGGCAAGGGCTACGCGCGGGCGAAGAATCCGCCGCGCCTCTGGGTGCAGGCGAGCGCCACGGGTTTTTATGGCAATGCGGGCGACCGTTTTTGCGAGGAGACGCTGCCGTCTGGTCCGGGCTTTTTGGCCGAGGTCTGCCGGCACTGGGAGGAGGAGGTCGCGGCGCTCGACCTGCCGGAGGTGCGGCGCGTGGTGCTGCGCCTCGGCCCGGTGCTCGACCGGCGGACCGGGCCGTTCCCGACCTTGCTCAAGCTGACCCAAATGTTTCTCGGCGGCCCGGCCGGCAGCGGCCGGCAGTACATGAGCTGGGTGCACCGCGATGATGCGGTGGCGATCTTCGCGGCGGCCGTCACCCGGCCCGGGCTGGACGGCACCTACAACGCCTGCGCCCCCAACCCGGTGACGAACGCCCAGCTGATGCGCGAATTGCGCGCCGCGACCGGCCGGCCCTGGTGTCCGCCCGCGCCGGAGTTCGCCGTGCGGTTCATCGCCGAGCACCAGTTCCAGACCGACGGCAACCTCGCCCTGCACGGCCAGCGTTGCACCCCGCAGAAGCTCCTCGCGACCGGCTTCCAGTTCAAGCACCCGGTTTTGGGCGGAGCGATCCGGGATTTGTTGGGGAAACGGACGGAGTTTTAGCCACGAAAAAGCGCAAAGATAGTCCGGTCGGCGCTTAACGTCTCCCGCGCGCCTATAGGCGCGACGCAGACCGTAAGGGCAGGAAAAACCATTTTTGTGTTCTTTGTGGCAAACAAGATTGGGGGCCCGGCGTTGCCTTTTTGGCCTCCGGCCTCCACCCTGCCGGCATGATTGAGTGGCTGACCAAATTCCTGCAGGCCTTCATCCCGCTGTTCGTGGCCATCGACCCGATCGGGCTGGCGGCGATCTTCCTCGGGCTCGGCCAGAACATCCCGCCGGAACGCCGGCAAAAAATAGCCAGCCAGGCGACGTGGACGGGCGGACTGGTGGCGCTGGGATTTCTTCTGCTCGGCCAGAGCGTGTTCACGGCCGTGGGCATCTCGGTGAGCGACTTCCAGATCGCCGGCGGGCTCATCCTTTTCATCCTCGCCGCCAAGGACCTGATCCAGTCGGCCGCGGAACCGGAGACCCTGCCGGAGGATTTCGGCGTCGTGCCGCTGGGCATGCCGCTCATCGCCGGGCCGGCGTCGATCACCACGCTGCTCGTGCTGGCGCAAAGCCCCACCCTCGGTCTGGCGGTCATTCTGGTCGCGCTCGTCGCCAACCTCGCCCTCGTGGTGCTGGCGCTGCACTACAGCGCCTGGCTCGGCCGCAAAATCGGCCCGACCGGCCTGCGCGCCATTTCCAAGATCATCGCCATGCTCCTCGCCGCCATCGCCGTGAGCATGATCCGGCAAGGGTTGCGGTCTTGAGATGAAACGCCTGGCCCTGCTCTTCCTCGGCGGCGCGCTCGTGGTCCTGGCGCGGAGCGTACCCGCCCCGCCCGGGACCCCGCTGCAATCCGCGGTCGAGCGGGCGGTGAGGGACACGGTGGCGGAGTTTCGCGCCCCTGCCCTCAAGCCCGAGCAACTCGCCGTCACCGTCCTTGATCTGCGCCACGGCACCCGGGCGGACTTCCGGGGCGGGGAGCGTTTTTATCCGGCCAGCGTGATCAAGCTCTTCTTCCTCGCCTACGCGCACCGCCTGATGGAGGACGGCCGGCTGGCGGACACGCCGGAGCTGCGCCGCGGGTTGCGCGACATGATCGTCGATTCCTACAACGAGGCGACCAGCTACATCGTCGACGCGGTCACCGACACCACGAGCGGTCCGGAACTGCCGGCCGCCGAGCTGGCGGCGTGGCACGAGCAGCGCGGGGCGGTCACGCGCTATTTCCAGGCCCTTGGCTACACGAACGTGAATGCGCAGCGGAAACCGTGGGGCGAGGGTCCTTACGGCCGCGAGACGCAGGACATGGCGGCGCATCCGCCCGCCCGGAATTACCTGTCGACAGACGACACCGCGCGCCTGCTGGAGGAAATCGCCGGCGGCCGGTGCGTCACGCCCGCCCGCTCGGCGGAGATGCTCGGCCTGATGGCGCGCGATTCTTTCACCCCCCAGGCAGACCGGGAGGACCAGGGCACGGGGTTCAGCGGGTCCGCCCTGGCGCCGGGCATGAAGCTATGGTCCAAGGCGGGCTGGGTCAGCTGGGCGCGGCACGATGCGGCGCTGATCGAGCTGCCGGGGGGCGGCCGGGTCATCGTGGTGGTCTTCACGGATGGCCGGGAGCACGCCGGCAACCGCGCCATCATTCCGGCGGTGGTGCGGCGGGTGCTGGCGAATCTGCCCGGTGGGGGAGCGCGTTGACCCCAACGCGCTGGTTGGCAGACGAGCGCCCTGAAGCGCGTTGGGGTCAGCGCGCTCCACCCGGGCCGGCGCGGAACGGAGTCCGCGCCTTACCCCCGGAAAGTCGTCAGCAGTTCCGCGTAGATCTTGGCGGAATCGAGCAGGTCCTTGATCTTCGCGCGCTCGTCCACCCCGTGGTAGTCGCGGCCGCTGGGGCCGTAGCCGAGGGTGGGGATCTGGAGGACCTGGGCGAAGAAATGCATGTCGTTGAAACCGCTCGACACGTTGAATGTCGCCGGCCGGCGGCGGACGCGGGCGACGCACCCGAGCATCGTGCCGAAGAGTGGATGCCGCGGCGTGGTGTAGCAGGAATGGTTGTCGGAGACCTTCTCGACCGTGATGCGGCACTGCGGGATCTTTTTCGCCGCGGCGCGGAGAAAGGCCCGGAGCTCGCGCTCGGCGGAGCGGACGTCCTCGTTTGGCAGCACGCGGCGGTCGATGCTGAAGCTGGCGGCGGCGGGCACGGTGTTGATCTTGCCGCCCTCGCCGGCGGCGAAGACGCCGCCGAGGTTCAGCGTCGGCGCCATGCGGCGGCCGTCGGGCGAGCGGAAGAGGCGGCGGGCGAGCTGCCGCTTGTAGCCGTCGAGCGCGAGCACGAGGGCGGACATCTTCTCCAGGGCGTTGATGCCGTCCTCCGGCTGCGAGCCGTGGGCGGCCCGGCCGTGCACCCGGACGTTGAGCCAGACGACGCCGTTGTGGCCGCAGCACACCAGGTCGCCCTCGCCCCCCTCGCCCACCACGGCGTAATCGGCGCGGAGCCCCCCGTGGCGGACAAGCCAGCCGGTGCCGAGCAGGCTGTCGGTCTCCTCGTCGGCGGTGAAGGAGACCTCGACGTTGAAGTTGGGCGTGGTGCCGGTGGCCCGCAGCGCCCGGAGCGCGAAGACGATGCTGGCGATGGCCCCCTTCATGTCGGCGGTGCCGCGGCCGTAGATCCAGCCTTTTTCCACGACGGGGTTGAAGGGGCTGCCGTGCCGCCACCGGCCCGAAACCGGCACCACGTCGTAGTGGGCGTTGAAATGAACGGTCTGCTTCGCCCCGGCGTCCCAGAAGCCGATGACATTGTAGCGCGGATGCCCAAGCTGATCCGGCTGCGTTTTTTTCTGCACGGCGCGCGGGATGGAGAGCCGCCGCACCTTCAGGCCGGTGGCGCGCAATTCCGCGGCGAGCAGCCTGGTCACCGGCCCGTAATTTTCCCCGGGCGGGTTGACCGTCGGAACCCGGATGATCCGCTGGAGAAAAGCGACGAGGGCGGCGGAGTGGCGGTCGAGGTATTGGGCGGGGGACATGCGAGGGCCACTCTGGTCCCACGGGGGCGCGGGGGCAAACGAGTTTCACCGAGGATGACTTTGACAGCGCGGGTGTCAGGGTCAGCATGTCGGCCAAATGGCGATTTCGGACATGCGCACGGACTACGGGATGGCGGGGTTGCTGGAAAAAGACCTCGCGAAGAATCCGTTCCGTCAGTTCGAGCAGTGGTTCCAGGAGGCCGAGGCGGCCAAGGTCCCCGAGCCCAACGCCATGACGCTGGCCACCGCGGGCCGTGATGGCCGGCCGTCGGCGCGCACCGTGCTGCTCAAGGGTTGCGACGGCCGCGGGTTTGTCTTCTACACCAACTACGAGAGCCGCAAGGGTCGCGAGCTCGACGCCAACCCGCACGCCACGCTGCTTTTCCCCTGGGTGGCGATGGAGCGGCAGGTGATCATTGAAGGGCCCTTGGCCCGGGTCTCGCGCGAGGAATCCGAGGCGTATTTCCACAGCCGGCCCCGCGCCAGCCAGCTCGCCGCCTGGGCCTCGCCGCAAAGCACGGCGATCGCCGGCCGGGCCGTGATCGAGGAAAGCTACCGCGTCATCGCGAAAAAATACGAGGGCCGCGAGGTCCCGCTCCCGCCGAACTGGGGCGGGTTCCGCCTGGGGCCGGAGACGGTGGAATTCTGGCAGGGTCGCCGCAGCCGCCTGCACGACCGCCTGCGCTACCGCCGCGAGACGGGCGGCGACTGGGTGGTCGAACGCCTCGCGCCCTGACCATGGCCGCCCCGCAAGCCAAACGCCGGGAAAAGCCGCCCGCCGGACCCAAGGCGCCGCCGGTCATCCGGCTGCTCGCCGGCACCCTCGAGGGCTTCGGGGATGCCGCCATTGTCACGGAGGACCAGTGGCAGGCCGGTGGGGTTCAGATCATCACCGCCAACTCGAAATTCGCCGAGCTGACCGGATACAAGCGGGCGGACCTGAAGGGCCGGAACACCCGGTTGCTCCATGGGGCGCGCACCGACCTGCTGGCCCCCCGGGTCGCCGCCCGCCGCCGCCTCACGACCGGGGAGGACTGGCTTTACCGGAAGGACGGAAGCGAATTCTACGGAACCTGGAGTTTTTCCCCAATCTTCTACAAAGGCAAACCCAGCGGCACGCTGCTGGGTTTCTACCGGGATATCACCGAGGGCCGGCGGCTGCGCGAGGCGCTGAAGCAGTCCCAGAAGCTCGACACGGTCGGGCTGCTGGCGAGCGGCGTGGCGCACGATTTCAACAACCTGCTGTCCGTCATCAACGGTTATTGCGAGATCATGACGGCGAAGATCGCCGGCGTGCCCGCGGCGCAGAAGGATCTGCAGGAAATCCACCGCGCCGGCCTCAAGGCCTCCGCCATTTCCCGGCAGATCCTCGAGTTCAGCCGCCGGCAGGAGACCGAGGTCAAGGTCATCAACTTCAACACCCTGATCCGCGAGATCACCGAGATTCTCCGCCGCGTTGTCGGCGACCAGACCGAGGTGGAGCTGCGCCTCGACTCCGACCTGGGCAACGTCCGCATGGACCCGACGCAGTTCCAGCAAGTGGTCATGAATTTCTGCTTCAACGCCCGCGACGCCATGCCGGCGGGCGGGAAGCTCAGCATCCGCACCTACAATCAGGTGGTGGCGCCCGCCGCCGCCCGCCGCGCCAAGGACCTCCGGTCCGGGTCCTACGCGGTGCTGCGCGTCACGGACAGCGGCCTGGGCATGAGCCCGACGGTGCAGAACAATATCTTTGAGCCCTTCTTCACCACCAAACCCCAAGGCACCGGCCTCGGCCTGGCGACGGTGCTGGGCATCATCCGCCAGCACGCCGGCCATATCACGGTGGAAAGCGAACCGGGCCGGGGCACGACCTTCGAGATCTTCGTGCCGGAGACGCCCGAGTCCGAACAGACGACAGTAACCAAGCTGGGCGCCCTGCCGGCGGTGCGCGGCACCGAAGCCCTGCTCATTGTCGAGGAGGATGCCGTGCTGCGCAAGATGATCGCCGGCATCTTGGTCACGGACGGCTACACGGTGACGGACGCCGCCACGCCCACGGAGGCCGCCCACCTGGTCAAGACAGCGGGCCTTCGGCCGCAGTTGGTGCTCACCCAGAACTGCACCCAGGACGGCGCGGCGCTCGTGCGGCAGCTTCACGCCGCGCGCCCTGGACTTCGGTTGATCTGCACCTCGACGCCGCCCTTGCCCGAGAGCCTCCATGAGGTGGTGGCCTCGGCCACCATCCATCTCCCCAAGCCCTTTGCCCTGAGCACGCTGCTGCAGGCCGTGCGTACGCTGCTCGATGCCAAGTCGGCCGGCCGCGCCTGAGCGGGGAGCCGTCCGGCCATGCCGCTGCACCACCTGCCCACCCGCACCGCCGGGGCCGCCGGGAACATGGCGATGGATTTCCTGCTGCTGCAGCGTTACCCGGAAGCCGCCGCCCCGCGCTTCCGGCACTACGAGTGGCGGGGACCGGCGTTCACTTTCGGCTTCAGCCAGAAGATTGATTTTGTCCGGTCCAATCTGCCGCCGGGCGAAACCTTCGACCTGTGCCGCCGGCCCACGGGCGGCGGCATCGTGGATCACCGCCTTGACTGGACCTACGCGCTGGTGCTGCCGCGCGGTCACCCGCTCTACGATGAGCGGGCCGCACAATCCTACCGCATCGTCCATGAAGGCCTGGCCGCCGCGCTCGGGGCACCGGCGGCGGTGAAGCTGGCCTGTGACAAGGTGGAGCGCGCTGACCCCAGCGCGCTTGGGGAGGAAGCAACCTGCGGTCAGGCCGCTCCACCTCCCGGCGTCTGCTTCCAGCGCGCCGAACTCTACGATGTAATCCACTCCGCGACCGGCGCGAAAATCGCCGGCGCCGCGCAAAAGCGGAACAAGCATGGCCTGCTCTTCCAGGGTTCGATCGACAAATCTGCACTCGGAACGATTGACTGGGACGGGTTTGAGCCGTGCTTCACCGCCAACCTGGCCCGCGCGCTCGGCACCGAGGTGGTGGCGACACCCTGGCCCGACCTGAACGAGGACGAGGTGGCCGGCCTGGTCGAGCAATACTCGTCGCCGGAGTGGCTGGAATACAGGTAGGGGCGTGCCTTGCGCGCGCCCGAGGCGTGGACGAGCCACACCTCAACAAGATTGATTCGACCGGGCGGCCGCCAGATGATCCACGCCTATGAAATCCCCCCGCGTCATGGCGTTG
>JBKJTZ010000056.1:0-12372 GCA_046590295.1 Lacunisphaera sp. | reverse complement strand
GACTGATAGTCCCGCCTCCACGGGAGCAAGATCCTCGGGGATTGCCCGAAGATCTCTATTTTGCGAAATGCCTCACGACCTTCGCGAGGGCTTCGACGGTCTGGTCGATGATCGCGTCGGTCAGCGCCGGGCTGATGGGCAGCGACACGCCCTCGGCGAGCATGGTCTCGGCCGCGGGGCACCGGACGGTGCGGTAATCCATCGTCGTCAGGCCGGCGTCGCGCAGGGGCCAGCCGCCGCCGAAGAAATTGTGGTGCTGGAAGAGCGGGTAGGCGTAGACGGGCTTCGGGATGTAGCCGGCGGCCGCGTGGACGCCCTCGGCCTGCAGCGCGGCGACGAATTCCTCGCGGGTGCAGCGGAAGCGGGCGGGTTCCAGGCGGAGGAGGCAGAACCAGAAGCTGTGCGTATCTCGCGGGTCGACGGTTGGCAGCACGATGCCGGGCAGGGCGAGTTCGCGCAGGTGGGTCAACAGGCGCGAACCGAACCGGATGTGCGCACCGATGATCTCGGGCAGCCGGACCAGCTGCGCGGCGGCGACGGCGGACTGTGGCTCGCTGATGCGGTAGTTGGGCGAGAGCGCCTCGGGGTTGCGGCCGCCGGTGACCCGGTCGTAGTGCTTGTCGCCCCACTTGGTGAGCGTCGGCCCGAAGCGGGCGTCGTTGGTGCCGACGATGCCGCCGTCGCCACAGCTGACGTGCTTGTATTCGTTGAACGAGTAGCAGGCGAGATGGCCGAAGAGGCCGACGGCCTTGCCGCGAAAGGCCGCGCCCCAGGACTGGGCGCAGTCCTCGATGACGAGGAGGTTGTGTTCACGCGCGATGGCCATGAGGGCGTCCATGTCGCTCGGATTGCCGGCGAGATGGACGACCATGATGGCCTTGGTCTTCGGGGTGATGCGGCGGCGGACGTCCGCCGGGTCGAGGTTGTAGGTGTGCGGGTGGATGTCGGCGAAGACCGGCACGAGCTGCTGGTAGAGGATGCCGATGACCGAGCCCATGTCGGTGACGGGCGAGGTGATGATCTCGGAACCCGGCGGGAGCTGGAGGGCGGCAACGGCGATGTGCAGCGCGGCCGAGCCGGAAGAGCAGGGCATACACCATTGCAGCGGGTAGGTGCGCCGGAACTCCGTGAGGAGGGCCTCGGTCTGCGGGCCCTTCCAGTAGAATAGCGAAGGTTGCTCCACCATCGCGGTAAGACGGGCGAGTTCGGCGGCACCCCAGCGGTGGTGCGGCGGACGCGGCGCGGTGACGGCCTTGGGGCCGCCGTGGAGGGCGAGGGTGGAAGAGGCGGGAGGCATGAGGGGAAGCGGCGAGGCGCCGAATGAAAATTCATTCGAAAGACCACTTCCAGTAGATCGGTAAAACCGGTTGCGGCAATGCTGGGATGTTCATTTTCTCGGGGATGCGCTTTGGTTTGATTTTCCTCGCCCTGGTCGGCCTGGCGGTGGCGGAACCGGCCGTGGTCCGCGACCTGGGCATCCCGGTGCGCGGGGTGAACTGGGGGCGGCTCCACGCCGGCGCGACCGCCGACGGCCAACCGTCGATTCTGGTGTCGTTTGGCCAAAACAATGGCGGGCTCTTTGTTGCGGACGTGGATTTTGTCACGGGCCATTGCACCCAGTATGCGGTGCAGGACCGCGCCGCTTCGACGTTTCCGACGGCGTCATTCCGCAGTCTCCGCACGGGGGTGCTTTATATCGGCTCGGCGTGGGACGCCCGCTTGCACCGCTTTGATCCAGCCCACGCGGAGAACGGCGTGGTGGACCTCGGGCAGATCGATCCGGACGGGGCGATCTTTCCGACGGGAATCACGGAGGCGGCCGACGGGTCGATCTTCATCGGCACCTGCAACGGCGCCCGGCTCGTGCGTTACGATCCGGCGACGGGGGTGTTCACCCGCTTCGGCCGGATGGACGAGACCGACCAATACCTTTATCCGCTGGCGGGCGATGAGGGCTCGCTCGCGGCGCTCGTGAAAGTTGTCCGGCCGCACCTTATCGTCATCCAGCCCGCGACCGGCGAGCACCGCGAGGTCGGGCCGGCAATCACGGATACGACGGACCACGCGCAATTCCTGAAACTCTTCCAGGGCACCGATGGGAGGCTGTATCTCGACTCGCATGCCGGAAAGTTCCGGGTGGACGGCATGAGCCTCACCCCGGTCGAGCGCGTGCCCGCCGAGCGGCCCGGCATCCACTCGGCCTATTCGCACCGTTACCAGGCGCCGGTGGTGATGCCTGGGGGCTGGACGGCACGTTTTTTGGACGACAACGACGTCGGCGCCGGCGCCCCGCGAAAAATCCTGCTCACGAACACCGACCCGGGCATCGCCTCGCGGACGCTCACGCTCGACTGGCAGGGTGGCGGGGCGAACCTGCACGTGATGGAGCCCGGGCCCGGCGGGAAGATCTACGGCAGCGGCTACATGCCGAACCACCTGTTCACCGCGACACCGGACGGCCGCGACCTGCAGGACCTCGGCAAGCACACCCTGGCCATGGGCGAGGCCTACTCGCTCGCGACGGTCGGAGGAAAAGTTTATCTCGCCTCCTATCCCGAGGCGCGCCTGTCCGTCTACGATCCGGCGCGGCCGCTGCATTTCGGCCCGGAACCCGCCGACAACCCGCGCGACCTCGGCCGGCTCGATGCCATCGGTTACCGGCCCAATGCGATGCTGGCGACCCCGGATGGCCGGCTTTGGGTCGGCTCCGGACCCGACTACGGGCTGGTCGGGGGTACGCTCGCTTGGTTCGATCCGCGCACCGGCGAACGGCGTTCCCATCGCGCCATCGTGCCCGAGACCTCGCCGGCGGCGCTGCTGTGGCTGCCGGACCTGCAGCAGATCCTGATCGGCCTGAGCATCGAGTGCGGCACCGGGGCAAAGGTGCAGCGGCTGGCGGGAGCGTTTGCGCTCTGGGACCCGCCATCGGACCGGCTGGTGTGGTCCGGCGATCTCGGGCTGGAGAACCTCGCCGACGTCTGCTCGCTGGCGCCGGCGGGCGGCGGGCTCGTCTATGCGCTCGTGGGTCGTGGCGACCACATCATCTCGCAAGGCGCGCCGGAAATCACCCCGCGCCTGGTGCTCCTCGATCCGGCGAAGCGCACGGTCGTGGCCAGTGCGTGGCTGCCGGAGGAATACGGACCGGTCTCGTGGCACGGGCTCCACGCCTTGCGGACGGCACCCAGCGGGACGGTCTATGGCGCGACGGCCCATTGCGTTTTCAAGATCAAGCCTGGCACCTGTGAGGTGGAACGGGTCTGGCAGCAGTCCACGCCCAAGACGCGGGCCGGCACCGTCTGGTTGACGGCGGCGGACCCCGAGGCGATCGACGTCGTGGGGCCGATCATCGGGCGCGAATTGTTCTTTGCCACCGGCTGGCGGCTGAGGGCCCTGACGCTGCCGGGGGAGAAGTAAGATCGACGGCGGCTTGGAAGCAGATTTTTCAACGCGGAGGTCGCGGAGAGTGCTGAGGAGCATCAGGCCGTGCTTCGCGTCCTCCGCGTTTTATTTCTCCAAGCCGAATCCCGTTAGTTTTTTGATATTTGGCGGAAGTAGCAGTCGTGGCAACGCGGCGGTCAACGGAGTGACCGCCCTACCTTAGGGCCTTCAAAAAATCCGCCAGCTGGAAGACCAGACCGAACTCGACGGACACGCGCCAGAGGGCCTGCTGCTTCTCGCGTTCCTCGCGGGCGGTCTCGCCGTTTTCCACGGCCGTGACGGCCTCGGCGATGGTGGAGCAAAGGCAGCCATGGCGCCTCATGTCGACCATGCCGCCCGGTGACATGAGCAGGCACCAGTTGAGGGCGAAGCCCGCGTAGATGAGATGGTTGATGCCATGCGCGCGGCACAAGGCGGCGAGCTGGTCGCCGTTTTCCGCCACGCCCTCGTCGCCCACTGGCCGGGCGGCCGGCGCGAAGTCAAGCCGGGCGAACCCGGCGGCGATGTCGGCGGTGTTGTGCATGCCCGGAAAAGCCTGCGCGGTGCGCTGGCGCTGCAGCGTTTGATAGACCGGATCGGGCGCAACCTGGGCGGGAACGTGCCCCCCGCCCGTGAGTTGCAGCGCGCGCCGGTAACCGG
The DNA here is from genome assembly GCA_046590295.1 of Lacunisphaera sp. Classification (GTDB taxonomy): domain Bacteria; phylum Verrucomicrobiota; class Verrucomicrobiia; order Opitutales; family Opitutaceae; genus Lacunisphaera. The sequence goes on along the minus strand of JBKJTZ010000056.1, from coordinate 8,295 downwards.
GCAGGTGCGAGTAATAATCCTTTCCGCCCCCGACGACATGGAAGACCGGCAGGGGTGAGGCGCGCACGGCGGCCAGGAGCGGCGGAAAGACCTCGGCGAGAATCTTGGTGGCGCGCGGGTGATACTCCACGGCGCGGCGCCAGCCGGGGTATTCCTCCGGGGCGCCGCATTCCCAGGCGTGCATGACGACGAGCGCCGTGTGTGTCGGGGCCAGCTCGACGTTGACCGTGTGCCAGCCGCCATAGGCCTCGCCCGGCACGGGGCGGGTGGGATCGGCGTCGAACTGCCGGTAGAACTGGGCGGGAAGGCGCATGAGTTTATTCAGGGTATATGACGGAAGGCATACACAGGAGGCAACGGAGTTAACAGAGTCCGAACGGGGTTCAGAAGCTCTCTGTCCCCTCCGTTACCTCCTGTAAAAAGTATTGTTAGTTCCGTGGGTTCGCCGGCTTGGAAGCGCGCCAGAGGAGGCCGCCGAGGACAAAGAGGAGGCCGCCGGCCACGAGGTTGATGGCGGGGGGGGCGAGCGGCGACGACGGCAGCACGACGCAGGCCACGAGCACCAGGCCGAGCAGCACGCTCACGGCGGCGAGCATCTGGTAGTCGCGCAGGCCCGCCTCGGGGGCGTTTTCATCGATCGGAACGGGCGTGCGCAGGTCGGTGTCCAGCGCCCGGGCATTGGCGCTCCGCGGGTCGTCGGCCCGGTAGAAGAAGGCGGAGATGACGAAAACGAGGATCGAGGCGATGGACGCGCTCAGGATGTTGCGCTCGTAGGCATTTTCAGGAAACGCGCCGGCGGCGATCAGGCCGAAGGCCGCGACGAAGGCAGCGGTGCAGGACGCCATGCCGGACCACCACGGGGTCTTGCGGTAGATCATCCCTAGCATGACAGGCATCATGAAGCCCGGCGCGGTGAGCGAGTAATATTTCAGGCCGAAGTCGAAGGCGCCACCGGTCTTGGCGATGAACAGCGCCGCCACGATGCCGAGCACGCCGACCACGAGCATGGTGAACTGGGCGACGCGCATCTGGTGGTGTTCGCTCGGGAGGGAAAAACCGGCTTTCCGCCGCAGCGGCACGTAGATGTCGCGCGTGGTGGTGGCGGCGAGCCAGTTGAAGCCGTCGCTGGCCTGGCCCAGCGTGGCGGAGAGGATGGCGGCGACCACGAAGCCGATCATCCCGTGCGGCAGGAGCAGCAGGGCGAGGCTGACGAACGACGCCTCCTCGGGCGCCGCGAACTGCGGCCAGAGGGCGGCCATGTCGGGGAAGATCACCCGCGCGCCCATCACGGGCAGAATCCACAGCAGCGGCCCGAAGATCGACAGGCCGGCGCACAACAGCGCCATCTTGCTGGCGGCGCGCTCGTCGGGCACGCTCTGGTATCGCTGCACCTGCCACCAGGCGACGTTGTAGCCGAGCAGCACGTTGATGCCGTAGCAGAGCAGGAAAAGCGGTTCCGACGGCTGGCCGGTCAGGCCAAAGTATCCCGCCGGGGCCTCGTGCCACAGGCGGGAAAAGCCCGCCATCAGGCCGCGGCCGTCGCCGAGATGGAGGAAGGTGACGGGAAAGATGATGAGCGAGGTGACGAGGATGATGACGCCCTGCACGGCGTCACTGAGCACGGCGGCCCACAGTCCGCCGATGACCGTGTAAATGATCATGATCACGCCGATGCTGATCATGGTGACCTCCAGCCCGGTGAAGGAAAACCCGAGCAGCACATGCTCCTCCTGGGCAAAACCCAGCGCGGTGGCGACGAAGATGCAGAGGATATACAGGCCCTGCCCGATGCCGATGATCTGCGGCACGATGGCGGTCACCGAATAGAAATACGTCGTGGAGGGCGAGTAGCGGCGGGTGAGGAATTCGAGCGGCGAGTTGATGCGCGCGCGCCGCCAGCGCCGGGCGAAATAGAACGCGCCGACCAGGTAGGCCCACGCCGCCGAGGTGAAGACGACCGCCGCGCCCAGGCCGTGCCGGTAGGTGAAGCCGGCGGCGGCGACGAACATGAATGCGGAGAAGCCCGACACCCAGTTCGACACCCCGGCGAGGAACCACGGGATCTTCCCGCCGCCCTTGAAGAAGTCGTCGGTGTTCTTGATCTTTTTTGAGGAATACCAGCCGACGAAGATGACGATGCCGAAGTAGATCGCGATGAGCGCGTAGTCGGCTCCGTTGACGTGGTTGAAGGCGGGCATGGTCAGGAAGGCGGGAGGCGGGAGGCGGGAGGCAAGAGGGCGGAGGATGAACCAACACACCCCGCCCTGACGGGCACCCTTCTCAAGAGGGGTGGCGCGAAGCGCCGGGGTGGGGTGGTTTGAAGCATTATCGCCGGTTTACGCCATCGTGATCACCGGCACGGCTGCGGCGGAGTTGATCGTCACATTCACCTTCTGGCCGGCGTGGGTGCCGGTCACGTGCCAGCCACCGGTCGTTCGCGTGACGGTGAGCGTGCCATGCGCGCCGCCGACGGGGGCGGTGGTGCAAGCGGTGAGCACCTCGTGGCTGGTGGCGGCAGTGGAAACAGCTTCCACGAACGGGAAGAGGCCGACGCTCTCGGGCACGTTGATCCGGCCGGCGGCGGCGGTGACCGTCCCGGTGGCGGCGAGCGTCGCCCGCAGGGAGGCCAGCGGGCGGTCGATCGCGAAGGCCCCGCCGCCGGCCGTCACGATGCCCTTGCCGTCGTCGTTGAAGACCTGGAACCGCAGCTGCACGGGCGCGGCGGTCTTGAGCTGCACGCGGTCGAGCAAGATCAGGACGTCGGGCTTGAGGAAGAGGACGGTGCGCGCTACGAGCGCGGTATCGGGCAGGACAAGGGCGTAGGCCTCGGTGGCGTCGCTGGTGACACTCATCCAGCCGGGACCGGTGCGGTAATCCGTCACCTTGGCCTCGGCCCAGGACGCGTTCGTGCCCTCGGAGCCGTTGTGGTATTGATGGCCCTGGCCGTTGATGAGGACGGCGGTGTGGGACTCCGTCAGCCGGAGCACCCACTGTGGCGTGGTGAAGGAATAGCCGGCGCGGAACGGGTCGTGGAAGAGCCGGTCGCCATGCGCCTTGAAGATGACGCTGTTGCGGTCGGCGTGCTCGTGGTTGGCCGGACCCCCGCTGCGGAGGGCGACGACGGAGTCTTCCGGTTTCCAGCCGGTGCGGGCTACGACCCAGTCGTTGCTCAGGCGAACGTCATGGAGCGCGGAGGTGGGCGGCCGGGCTGCCGCTTCGGGGTGATACCAGACCACGCCCTGCAGCAGCCGGAAGGAGCCGAGGTGCTGGGCGACATGGTGGCTGAGCGGGTCATTCGCGACCGTGCCGACCCAGCCGGCGACGGAGACATCCATGCCCGGCAGGGCATCGCAGAAGTTCACGACATCGAGCTCGGGATCATAGTTGCCCTTGGGCGTGGCGGTGTAGGTGGTGTTGAGTTTCGGGTCGGTAATCCGGCCGCCGCCGCAGGGCATGGCCATGGTGAGCGCGTAGCGGATGGTGCCGGGGTAGTTGATGAGCGCGCGATCGTCGAGGCCGAGGCGGCGATAGACGCCCTCGGCCAGCATCGCGAGGTGGGACGTCGTGTAACCCCAGTAGCTGATGCCCTCGTCGTAGGAGCCGTCGGTGCCATACATGGTGGCGAAGGCCTGGGCGCTCTGGCGGGAGAGCTGCAGCCACTTCTCCGCCTCGGGATGGCGGTCGTGGAACCAGACGGCCGCGAGACCGAGGCCGCAGGTGGGGATGATCTTGAGGTTGGTGGCGTTGAGAATGAGCGGCCAGCGGGCGAGGCTGACGCGGTAGGCCTGCGGGAAATCATCCTCCGGGTCGAAGCCCCAGCCCTTCACGCGGTCCGGGTATTTCATGCCGTAGAGCGTGCGGTAGCAGGCGGGCGCGCCCTCGGTCTTGATCTTGTGCTCGACCGCGGCGACGAGGCCGGCCGGCACCTTGTCACCCAGCCAGTCGAGCGCGTAGCAACAGGCGATGGTGGCCTCGGGCGCGCGCTGCAGGCCGATGGTGTCCTTGCCGCCTTCCAGGAAGTAGTCCCAGCGGGCGTAATCGCACAGCCGGCGCATCGCGAGCAGGGCGAGCTCGAGCTGACGCGGGTCGCCCCACACGGCGTAGGCAAAGGCGCAGTTTTGGGTGTGTTTCCAGGCGCGACCAAAGTCCACCACGTGGTTGTTGAGGCGCAGTTCCTCGCGCAGGAACTTGGTCTCGGCGGCGAAATCGATGTCACGCAGCGTGGCGCGCATCTCGGCGCAGCGCGGGAGGTCGAGGTTGGCCCGGATGCGCGGGAGGTCCGACTGGTCAAAGAGCAGGCCGCGCGCGGCCCCGGGGGCCGGGGCGGGGGCGGCGGAGGGCTCGGCGGCGCCGAGCGGCAGTCGGGCAAACGGCAGGCTGGCGGCGAGGGCGGCGGAGGTCTTGAGGAACGTGCGACGGGTGGGGTGGTTCATGGGTGTATAGTTTGGTTCGGCGGGCGCATTGCGAGGGGTAGGGGCGTAGCTGGACTACGCCCGTGGGTGCGGGCGCCGGCAAGCGGCGCCCCTCCATTTCCGGAAGGGGAGCGCCGGCGTGGTCATTTGTAGCCTTTGAAATGCTTCGGCTCGTCCGGGTCCTGATGGCGGGTGGTGTAGGTCTGCTTGCTCGCGGCGAGCTTGAGGAAGACGTCGAGCGGCACGACTGCGACGGGGCCGTCGAGCTGCTTCACGATCTCGACCAGGCTGTTGACGTCGTTGGATTCGCGGACGTGGACGAGGAGAAAGTAGGGGCGGGTGGCGTTGAGGGCGATCAACTCGTTCAGGTCGGCGGCGACCTCGGGGCGGGGGCGCCGCGGGTCGATGTAGTAATCGTAGGACAGCATCGGGCGCGTGTCGCGCAGGTCGCGGGTGCGGGCAGGACCGTAGCCGTTGATGAAGCCGATGACCTTGGGGAACGCGGCATAGTAGCGGTCGACGGTCTCCGCGGTGAGGTCGGCGTTGCCCACGTTGCCGTCGGCGGCGGAGTTGTCCATGATCTCCATGACATGCTCGTCGAGCACGGTCATGAGCTCGCTGGCCTCCTGCATCAGCAGTGGGAAGCGGTCGGCCGGAATGTGGTTGGGATACATGTAGCCGGGGCCGGAGAGGCCGCCGATGAAGTAGTCGTTGGGCGTGGCGCTCTCGTGGAAATACTCGAGGGCGGCGGGAGAGAACTTCGTCCAGTTCATCGTGACCTGCCAGGCGAAGGGCAGCTTGCCGCGGCCGGGCTTGGTCCACACGCCGATGCCGATGCTGTCGGACTGCACGAAGGCGAGGTAGACCTTGGCCTCGGCCGTGAGCCGGGCGTCGCGGGCGACGTGGTGGTTGTTGGTGAACTTGAATCCCGGGGTGAAGCCGAACTGGCAGTTGAAGCTCAGGTTCGGGAGATTGTGCAGGCCCTCCATCTTGAGGCCGTAGCTGGAGAGCAGGGTCGTCCACTGTTCCTCGGTGTCCTTGCCGTAGGAATGCCAGCCGAAGACAATGGCGCCGGGTTGCAGTTCGCCCAGCAGCTGTTGCGCGAGGGCGACCTCTGCGGGATGCGACGGGTTGGCGGAGAGGTCCTGAAAAAACATCTTCTGCCGCACGCCCCAGTCGGCCATGGCCGGCTGGCGCACGGGGCCGGCGTGGCCGCCCATCAGCATGATGCTTTCATGGGTGCAACGCGCCCAGTAGCGGGCGACGGCGTCGCTGTAGATCTGGGCGTCGGTCCGGCCGTCATAGCGGCCGCGGAGATCGTCCACGGGCTTGAGACCGTGCTTTTTCACCAGTGGGATGAGGGCGGGGGTGACCACCAGGGCGTCGTCCAGGCCGGCGATGGTGAAGGCGACATTCATTGTGGCGGGGACCGCCGGGTCCCACACGACATAGCCCTTCGCGTGCCGGGCAAACAGGGTCAGCGCCCCGTCGGCGGTCGCCACCTCCGTGAATTTCACGCCATGCTTGCGCTCGTAGAAGGAAAACAGGGGCTCCGTGATCTCCCACTGGAACTCCGGCGGGTGGATGATGTAGAGCTGCGGCGTGGCGCGGTTGGCGAGGCCCTGCAGGCTGAGGAGGAGCACTTTCTCGGGCAGCCCGGCGGCGACCTGCCAGTCGAGGTTCCAGCGCATGACGTAGGCGGAGCGGGAGGAATCCGCCGCGCAATGGGTGGCGGCGAAGGCGAGAGTGAAGAGGGCTAAGAGGCGGCGCATGACTTATTTGGTTTCGGTCACCCGGTTGAAGCGGTAGACGAGGGGCGACGGGCGTGAGTTGTGCAGCTCGATGAGCACGAGGGCATCGTCGCCCTCGACCAGCCGGAATTCCTGGTAGATCCGCATGGTGGCCTGGCCCTGGGATATCTCGATGGGCGTGTCGGCCTCGAGGCGCAGGGTGCGGCCGCCGTCCAGCCAGGTGGCGCGCACGGCGGTCGTGCCGCCCTTGGCGGGGTAGAGTGCCATGTGGCGCTGTTCGACACGGAAGTAGTCCGGTGCGACGGTCGGCGCCGCGGTGTCGACGGTGTTGGTGGCGCTGTGTCTCGTGCGGCGCAATTGCATGTCGTGGCGCAGGCTCACGCGGCTGCCGTCAGTGGTGATGACAAGGTCCCAGGCGGTCCAGCCGTCGAGGGCGGTGCTGCGGGCGGGGTCGAGGCGCCACGTGCCGGTGAACGGGGACGCCGCGGAGGCGATGAGCGGCGAGAGGACGAGAAGAAGGAAAAGACGGCGGAGGCGAGACATGGAAGAGAGGAAGACTCAGGGATTGCGGTCGATGGCGTCGGTGGGCTGCTGGTAATGGGTGCGGTAGGTCTTCTTGCCGGCGGCGAGCTTGAGGAAGGTGTCGAGCGGGACGACCTCGACCGGTTCGCTCAGGCGGCCGAGGATGTCGGCGACCTTGTCCACGGTGTTGCTCTCGCGGACATGCATGAGGAGGAAGTAGGGACGCGCCGGGTTGAGCTGCATGAGCTCCTCCAGGTCGGCGGCGGCCTCCTCGACGGGGCGCTCGATGGACAGGTAGTAGTCGTAGCTGAGGAAGGGTTTGCCGTCGCGCAGGTCGAAGGTGCGGGCGCTGCCATAGCCGTTGATGAAACCGATGGCGTCCGGATATTCCGCGTAATAGCGGTCGACGAGTTCCTTGGGCAGGTCGGTGTTGCCGACGTGGCGGTTGCCCTCGGAGTAGTCCATGATCTCGAGCACGCGCAGGTCGAGCTGGGCCATGAGCCGGCGGCCGATGGCGGCGAGGGCGGGAAATTTGCCGGCGGGAATGGCCTTGGGGTACATGTAGCCCGGGCCGCTGAGGCCGCCGATGAAGTAGTCGTTGGGGGACTTGTCCTCGTAGAAAAACTGCAGTGCCGGCGGGTTGAGCCACGCCCAGTTCATCAGCACCTGCCAGGTGTAGGGAATCTTGCCGCGGCCGGGCTTGGTCCAGGTGCCGATGCCCATGGCGTCGGTGGCGACGGCGCAGACGTAGACCTTGTTTTCCGCCTCGAGCTTCGCGTCCGGCGCCACGTGGTGGTTGTTGGTAAACTTGAAATCGGGGGTGAGCGGGATCTGCGAGGTGAAGGAGACATTGGGCAAATTGTGCAGACCCTCCATCATCAGGCCGTAATTGCCGACGAGCGTCGTGTGCTGGCCCTCGGTGTCCTTGGCGTAGGAATGCCAGCCGAGGACGATGCTCGGGACATTCTGGCGGCCAAGGATTTTGTTGAGCAGGGCCAGTTCCTCGGGGTGCTTCGGGTTGGCCGAGAGGTCGGTGAAGAAGGCGCGCTGGCGGATGCCGAAGTCGGCGACACCCGGCTGCATCTCGGCGCCGGCGTGGCCGCCCATGACGACGTAGTAGTCGCGGGAGCAGCGTTCGAAATACGTGTCGTAGGCCCACTGGTAGATCTGGGCGTCGGTCTGGCCGGTGAATTTCCCGCGCAGGTCGACGAGCGGCTTGAGGCCGTGTTTGGCGGCCAGCGGGAGCAGGTCCTCGCTGACGACGATGAGGTCCTCGACGCCGGCGATGGTGAAGGCGACGATGAGGGAGGAGCGGACGGATTGGTCCCAGACCACGACCCCCTTTGCGTGCTGTGCGAAACGACCGAGGGCGGCATCAGCATCGTCAAGGGCGAGACGGTCGAACTTCATCCCGTGGCGTTTTTCGAGGAAGGTGACGAGCGGCCGGACGATCTCCCACTGCCAGGTTTTCGGGTATTCGAGATAGACACGTGGGGCGGTGCGGTTGGCCAGACCCTGGAGGGAGATGAGCAGCGCGTGGACCGGGATGTCGCCGTCCATGCGCCAGTTCTCGGAGAGGGGGATGAGGGTGGCGGTGGCGGGCGCGTGGG
>JBKJTZ010000054.1:0-17488 GCA_046590295.1 Lacunisphaera sp. | reverse complement strand
TTTGCGGTGCCTGAGCCGGTAGGGGCGGTTGCCCTCAACCGCCCTCGGTGAGACCAGGGCCGTTGAGGGCAACGGCCCCTACCTAAAGCGTCTATTCTTCAAGGGACGTTGGTATTACTCATGAAGCCCATCCCCGTATTTCCCGCGATCTTCTCCCTGCAAGGCGAACTGGCGGTCGTGACCGGCGGGGGCACGGGCATCGGCCAGGCCATCGCGCAGGCCATGCATGCTGCCGGCGCCCGGGTCGTGCTCGTCGGCCGGCGCGAGCCCGAACTGGCCGCCGCCGTCAAGACGATGGGCGAGGGCGCGGTCTACGCCGTGCATGACATCACCCGAACCGACGAAACCGCGGCGCTGGTCGCGCGCATCGTCCGCGAGCACGGTGACATCACCTGCCTCGTCAACAATGCCGGCCGCCACCTCAAGAAGGCCGCCGTGGACACAACCCCGCAGGAATTCCTCGACGTGCTCAATACGCATATCATCGGCGCCCACGAGCTGACGCGCCTGGTGGCGCCCGGTATGATCGCGCGCCAGCACGGCACCATCCTCTTCACCGCCTCGATGGCCTCGCTCTTTGGCATCCCGCTGATCGTGGCCTATGCCTCCGCGAAGTCCGCCATGCTCGGCATGGTGCGCACCCTCTCGACCGAGTTCTCCCCGCACGGGGTGCGTGTGAACGCGATTGCGCCCGGTTGGATCGACACGGACATGTCGCGCAAGGCCTTCGCCGGTGATCCGGCCCGCCGGAGCAAGATCATCAGCCGCACGCCCATGGCCAGGCTTGGTGACGTCGCCGATGTCGGTTGGGCGGCCGTGTATCTTTCGTCGCCCGCCGCCAAGTTCGTCACCGGTGCCGTCCTGCCCATCGACGGCGGCGTGAGCATGGGATTTTGAGCGCCGGCGATCGGCTCAACCCAAGCCCAGAAAGGCGCGCAGTGTTCGCGCGATTTCCCTTTGGCGCGCAGTCGTCGCCGGACCACGACGGTCTGTAGCCCGGGTCTTGGGCAGCTCATGGATATGGGCGCATTTCACGACGGTGTCCCAGTCAAGGCCATCGGCGGAGTCCAGCCGGACTTCGTGGGACTTCAAGGCCCGGCCAGCCGGACGCAGGGTGGTGCAGAGGAGACCATTGATCACCGCGCTGTTCGGATTTTCACACCACCCCGACGTGGAAAGGACGACGAACCAGTGCGACCGGTCATCCGAAGGATAGGGGGACTTCCAGATTTCCCACGGCTTCATCGGCCGAGGTCGCGCGCCACCGCCGCCGAAATGGCGGTGTGCAGCGCGATTTCCTCTCCGTCGAGATCAAGCTTCCTCGGGCGCCCCGCGGTCGACCGCGGCTTGGCGGAACGCGCCCGTGGCTGGCGGGAAGCTTTCTTCTGGCGGGGAGTGACGAGGCCCGTGGACATGCCGACATCCTATCCCGGGTAGTCCGCCCGTCAACGGCGGGTTTTTTGCCAGTTGGGCGGTTTGGTCACGAAGTTCTCATCCGTTAACCAATTCCAAACGGCTTCGCACTTTGGCGTTGGTCAATTGAGGTTGCCGCCGACTTGGGCGGAGCATGATCCAGCGGGGCGAGAGGGCGGGGCCGGCAAAATCGGCGCGCTGGGTAAAGTTGCCGGCGAGCGTAGGGGCGTCCCTTGCGGACGCCCGCGGGCGTCGTCGAGCGACGCCCCTTGTTGCTACAGGAGAATCCACCCCATACGGCCCGCGCTCCGCCGGCCGGGGTCAGCCGTGGAGGTAGGTGTTCAGCAGATTCTCAAGGTATTCCTGCCGGCCGGAGCGGGGCTTGGGTTCGCCGAGCTTGGTGAGCACGAGTTTCTCGAGGGACTTGAAGGTGGCCTTGCCGGTCTCGATCTCCTTGCCGAAGCCGGAGTCGAAGGAGCTGTAGCGGTCGGCGACGAAGCGCTCGAACCGGCCGTCGGCGAGGATGCGGCGCGCGAGCTTGAAGGCCAGGGCGTAGGCGTCCATGCCGCCGATGTGCGCGTGGAAGAGGTCGTCGGGCGCGATCGAGGGGCGGCGGAGCTTGGCGTCGAAGTTGAAGCCGCCGGTGCCGAGGCCGCCGGCGCGGAGGATGCAAACCATCGCTAGCGTGAGCTCCTTGACGTCGGTGTTGAACTGGTCGGTGTCCCAGCCGAGCAGCGGGTCGCCGGAGTTGGCATCGATGGAACCGAGCATGCCCTGCGCGGCGGCAACCTCGATCTCATGCTGGAAGGAATGGCCGGCGAGGGTGGCGTGGTTGGTCTCGATGTTGAACTTGAAGTGCTTTTCGAGTCCGAAGGTGCGGAGGAAGGCGATGCCGCTCGCGACATCAAAGTCATACTGGTGCTTCGTCGGCTCCTTCGGTTTGGGCTCGATGAGGAACTGGCCCTTGAAGCCGATGCTCTTCGCGTGGTCGAGCGCGAGGTGCATGAATTTCGCCAGGTGCTCCTGCTCGCGCTTGAGGCTGGTGTTGAGCAGGGTCTCGTAGCCCTCGCGGCCGCCCCAGAACACGTAGTTTTCGCCGCCGAGTTCCTTCGTGACCTCCAGGGCCTTCTTCACCTGCCGCGGCGTAGGCGAAGACGTGCGCGTCGGGATTGGTGGCCGCGCCGCACATGTAGCGGGGGTTGGAGAACAGGTTGGCGGTGCCCCAGAGGAGCTTCACGCCCGAGGCCTTCTGGAGCTGCTTCGCATGGGCGACGATGCGGTCGAGGATCTTGTTCGACTCGGCGAGCGTGCGGCCCTCGGGCGCGATGTCGCGGTCGTGAAAACACCAGAACGGCGCCTCGATCTTCTGGAAGAACTCGAAGGCGGCGTCCATGCGGACCTTCGCCACGGAGACCGGGTCCTGGCCGCGTTCCCACGGGCGGGTGATCGTGCCCGGGCCGAACGGGTCGGCGCCCGTGCCGCGGAAGGAATGCCAGTAGGCGATGGAGAAGCGCATCTGCTCCTTCATCGTGCGCCCGTCGATCACCTCGGACGGATTATAGTGCCGGAAGGCCAGCGGATTTTCGGTGCGCACCCCCTCATAAGCGATGCGCGGCATGCGGAAGAAGGGGGAGCGGGTTTTCGAGGACATGGGGCAAGCACAGCGACCGGGGCGGCGGAGGCAAGTGCTCAGGCAGTCATTTGACACACTGTGGCGCGGGACAGACAGGGGACTGCGCGCAAACAATAGACCTATTGAGACTTACCTGAAGAAGTGACGTGGCTTTGGTAGGGCGAATCCTCCGGCCGTCGCCAAGGCTATGGCTGACAGGCCGGATGAGCCGTTCGTCACTGCGGTTCGTCGAGACGACTCGCCCTACCTTAAATCCCTTAGATCGTCACTTCCATGGGAAATTCTCAATAAAACCGGCTCCGCCTCCTGCGCACAGGGGCGGGGTGAATGAAAAACGGATCACCCTCGCGAATGGTGTCAGCAAGGCGGGCGTGCACGTCACCACGGTCTCGCCGGCCCTTCGCCCAGGCGGGTGAAATTCTGGCCGGCCAGCTCCAGCACAACTAATTCGGCGTGCCGGAAATCCCGACGACGACCTTCGTCGAAGGCACATGGTTCGATGGCAAGTCCGGCTCAGTTTGAGCAGGTGGTTTGAGGGTGGGGAGGCAATGTAAGAAACGGGAAGACGCGCCTACCCGAGGGCCAGGTCCCTGGTGCAAACATCTCAACTCATGCCAACTGTGCTCGGAAATCATACCGACGAATTTGCATGTGCTCGTAAGAACTCATGCCGACAGTTTTACAATCTGAACAATGGGACTGCCTCTAGGGTTAGCCGACGGGTTCTCGCGAAAAGGTGGCAGCGACTTTCTCCATCCTTCTTGCCTGGCCCATGCTATTTCTCGATGGCCCAGAGAGCAGGACAATTTTCCGCTTTGGTGCGCCGTCTGCAGGCCACTTCCAGCTTCACCAATGTGCGCCGCAGCCGGCGCATTTCAATCATCCGCCGGTCGAGGTCGGTGAGTTTCGCGCTAATCATCTGCCGCACTTCCGCACACGACTCACCTGGCAGGATACGCAGGTCCAATAGTTCCCTGATCTCACGCAGAGAAAAACCGAGTTCCTTCGCGGATCGAATGAAACGTAGCCGCACCAATGCTTCGTCATCGAAATCGCGATACCCCGAGTCCGGCCAGCGATGAGCGTCGGGCAATAAACCCTCTCGCTCATAGTAGCGGATGGTCTGCACGTTCACGGTGGCTTTCTTGGCCAGTTCTCCAATCGTCATAGGGCTTCGCTTGACCTTATACCATACTACAGGGTGTAAGATGCCGCCATGAAAAAAAGTGGATCCCCGTGGATACTGACAGGGGGCGTCTTTGCCGGGCTCGCCGCTTCACTCTGCTGCATTGGCCCGCTGCTTTCGCTCAGCCTTGGGCTGGGCAGCTTTGCCGCCTCGGCTTGGTTCGCCCAATGGCGCCCGGTGCTGCTGGCCGTTTCCTTCATCCTGCTTGGGCTCGCCTGGTGGCTGACCTACCGCCGGCCCAAGATCGATTGCGCGGACGGCACTTGCACCCGGCCGCCTGGCAAGGCCGCGCGCATCAGCCTTTGGCTGGGCACGCTGGTGGCGCTTGGTTCCGCAATCTATCCTTCATTGCCGGCCGCGAATCATCAGATCGACTCTGCGGCCGTCGCGGTGAATGACGCCAAACTCAGCGTCCTGATCCCCTCGATGGATTGTCCTCCTTGCGCTGCCGGCATCGAGGCTTCACTTAGTCGAGCACCGGGCGTGAAACAGGCGGCGGTGGACTACGACACCAAGTCGGCGCTTTTGGTCTTCGATCCGTCGGTCACCAGTCGCGAGCAACTGCTCGCACTCATCGACGCCAGCGGTTTTCCTGCCGAACGTTCCACCCTCAAATAATTCTACCATGTCAGATTGTTGCGCAACCGCTCCAGCCGCCGTTCCGTCGCCCGCCGCGCCCAACCTGATTTGTTCGCACTGTGGCAATGCCGGCAAATCAGTTTCGCTGCTGACGCTGAAGCATCAGGTAAAACTGGCGCACCTTGCGGCGGTTGAGGCCGGGCCGTTCGCCTTTTGTCGCACGCCGGACTGTCCGGTGGTTTACTTCAACGCCACTGATACCGTATTGAGCTTGCCCGACGTGCGCCAGTGGCCAACGGCGAAAACCAGCGCCAACCCTCAGTTGTGCTACTGCTTCGGTTTTGACACGGAAATGGCGCGTGCCGAGATCCGCGCCACCGGCCAATGCGCGCTCCCGAGCCGAATCGCCGCCGAGATGAAGGCGGATCGCTGCGCCTGCGAGATTCGCAATCCGCAAGGCTCGTGCTGCTTCGCCAACGTCACGGCTGCGGTCAAACGCGAGTTGGCGGCCGACAATGCAAACCCCGTAGCCGGTTAATCCGCCTCGCCCGGTGCTGGGTTAGGCCACGTGAAGTATTCCGGGGAAGGCCACCTTCTGTCCACCTGGCTGTGAGGCTACAGCCCGCGATCCCGTAAATTGCCCTGGCGTCAGGCGGTAAATTCGTCTGCCAGAGTTCACGGGGCTCATTCCGGAAATGGCCCAAGGGTAGGCTCAACAGCGAGCGGTGTGTTTCGTGTCGTCGGGATGACATCACCCAATCGGGGGGGGCTGGTGGAGTCTTATACTAATTACTCATTGATATAGGACTATACAGATCGGGCCGAATCTGCCAGCAAAGAGGCATGGCGAGAACATTGCCTTCGTTGGGTGCGGCCAAGGCGGCCGAGTTGGAGACGGCGTGGCGGGAGCACACGGCAGCGTGGGCTCGGCAGCGCCTGTTGGTGATACGGCTGGTGGCGCAGCATGAACTGAGCGCGGGACGAATCGCGGCCGCCGCGGGCGTGAACCGTTCGACGGTTTTCCGGTATCTGGACAAGTTTCAGACCGGCGGGGTGGCCCAACTTCTCCACCGCGATTACACCGGTGGCAAGGAGCCGACTTTAGCCGGGACTGACCACACGGCCTTTGTCGAACAACTGCGCTTGGGCAAGTTCCGACGGGCGAAGGAGGCGCAAGCCTGGATCAAGCAGCGCACGAACCGGGCGCTGGCACTCAGCAGCGTCTATACATTGCTGGGAAAAGCCGGCGGGGTCTTGAAGGTGCCGCGTAAGACCCACGCCAAGAAAGACGCGGCCAAGACCGAAGCGTTCAAGACGGAGCTGCCCGCCCGGCTCGACGCCGCAGCCGCTGAGGCGGCCGGCCGGCCCGTGCGGTTGTGGGTGCTCGACGAGCACCGCTACGGACTGTTGCCGGTGATCCGCCGGTGCTGGGCCCTGAAGGGTGTGCGGGTGCATGTGCCCTATGCCACACGCTACCAATGGGGCTAGCTAAGCAGCCCGTTATCGCGGTTTTCTCCGATGGAAGGAATGTCCGGTGGTGGAGGGAAAACCGGCAACGCACCGGCGGGCTATGGCTGGAGTCGCAACAATCCCTGGCAGTGGACTCGGTCGCCTATCACGTGAAAGATTCCCCGGACCACATGCCGGTTCTGGAACAGGTGCCTTGGGATGCCTGGTTCCCTCATGTGCGGTCAAACGGCGACAGCGAGCTGTTCGAGATTGCCGCCCCAATGGACGACGAGGGGAGCATGCTCTCGTTGCTCTGGATGCCGTCGTGGTGATGAGTCGGGCCTTGCCCGCGGCGGCGTCGAACCTGCGCGTTTGTTAGGCTGAGTGTAACGCGGATCGAGGGGTAATACTGCCCAAAAGGTAACAAATAGACCCGAAGGAGAACGGCCACTGTAAGGATTTTTCAGCTGGCCTTGGTAAAGTCGGAAGACTGAGTGACGCGGGGTATAGGCGTAGGGTCATTCTCGCCACCACTTACCACAAAGGTGGGGATCGGTCTTGTCTTCCCGAGTTGGGTGCGGTCGGGGTGAGATCCAGTTCCTGACACATACACAGCATTGCCTGCTGGCTTTGGCGCAATAACTTGTGAACAAGTTTTTACGAAAATGGGCCTGAGTTTTCTTGACTGGGGGGAGTGAAATGGGGAGAAATGGGACGTTCTGGGGGAAAGGGCTTCCGGGGCACTCCATGGCGCAAACAGGCACAACCGTTTATTCAGGGCGTTTCGAGCACACGCTCGACGACAAGAATCGTCTCACGATTCCGTCGCTTTGGCGCTGGGTGCATACCGACACTGAGACCTTTCTCGCGATCCCGCACCCCGATGGTTACATCGCCGTGCTGCCGCCCGCCCGCGTGGAAAAACTTCTCGCGCAGGTTTCCGAGATGAAACTTTCGGACCGTGACGCGCAGGCGGTGAAGGCGCGGATCTTTTCCGACGCGCAGTCGTTCACGTTCGATAAGCAGGGCCGCTTCGGCGTCACCACCAGCCTCCTGGCGCACGCCGGCATTGCCAAGGACGCCGTCCTCAGCGGCATGGGCGACACCTTCAACATCCTCAGCCCGGCGCGCGACACCGAGATGAAGCGCACCACCGCGGGCGAGAACTTCGGCGACATGATGCGCCGCGTCGGGCTCTAAGCCATGAAGACTTCGCCGACCCTCATTCGTCCGCAGCCGCTGCCGAAGCTCTCGCCGATTTTCTGCGCCCACCGCCGCTCGCTCCTGCGCGAGCCGCTCGCCCTCGCCCTTCCGTGGAAGAAGCTCCATGTCCGCGCTCGCGCTTGAACTTCCACCGCGCACCATGACCCCGGGGCACCAACCCGTGATGTTGCACGAGGTCCTTGAATACCTCGCGCCGTTGCCGGGTTCGCGCCACCTCGACTGCACCTTCGGCGGCGGCGGCCACACCCGCGCGCTCCTCGCGACCGGCGCCAGCGTCGTCGCCCTCGACCGTGATCCCGCCGCCGCGACCCGCACGGCCTCGCTCGCGGCCGAGTTTCCCGCGACCTTCCGCTTCGTCGACCTGAACTTCGGCGACCTCGGCACGCTGCCGGACGGAGACTTCCACGGCATCCTGTTCGACCTCGGCGTCTCCTCCTTCCAGCTCGACGAGGCCGAGCGCGGCTTTGCCTTCCGGTCCGACGCCCCCGCCGACATGCGCATGGACCCGCGCGCGGATCTGCCGGCGGCCCAATGGCTCGAGGCGGCCTCGCACGATTCGCTCGTCCGCGCCATCCGCGACCTCGGCGAGGAGCACCACTGGCGCCGCGTCGTCAGCGCCCTCGAGACCGCCCGGGGCACCGGCGCGCTCGGGCGTACCGCCTCGCTCGCCCAGCTCATCGCCGACGCCATCCCCGCCGCCGCCAAGCGCGAGAGCCGCATCCATCCCGCCACGCGTTCCTTCCAGGGCATCCGCATCGCCATCAACGACGAGATCGGTGCCGTCGAGCGCGCGCTGCCGGCCGCGTTCGCCAAGCTCGCCCCCGGCGGCGTGCTGGCGGTCATCAGCTTCCATTCCCTCGAGGACCGGCCGGTGAAGCAGTTCTTCCGCTCGAGGTGCGGCCAGCCGGTCGACGCCAACGACGCCACGCCCCAGCAGCTCCGGGTCAAGCACGCCGAGCCGCTGACCCGCAAGCCGATGACGCCCTCGGCCGCCGAGATTTTCGCCAACCCCCGCAGCCGTTCCGCCAAGCTGCGCGTCCTCCGCAAACTCTGACCCCGCCCCACCCATGAGACCGCCTCCCGCCCACGCCTTCGTCAGCCGCCTCGTCGCCCTGACCGTCCTGCTGTTCATCTTTGCCGGCTCGCTCGGCCTCGGCGCGGTCTGGTTCCGCCAGGAGATTTCGCAGACCGCCAACCACAGTCGCTCGCTCGAGGGCAAGCTGGCCGATGTCGAGCGCCGCCTCGACGAGGTCAACGCGGCCGTCGCCGCCGCCGTGAATCCTGACGCGCTGCTGCGACAGAATGACGTCATGCACCTGAGTCTCGCCGCCCCGCGCGAGATCCAGGTGGTCCGCGTCAACGGTTCCGCCGAGCTGCGCCTCGCCGCCAAGAACAGCGCCGAGGCCTTCAGCCTCGCCGCCTCGTCCCCGGACGCCCGCAACGAGCTTTCCTTCCGCGTCGTCACCGCGTCGCTCCGCTGATCCCATGTCGAAGGGCTTTGCCAACCAACGGATGACGCTCCTCGCCCTGGGGGTGATCGCCTGTTTCATGGCCGTGGGCGTGCGGCTGGTGTTCCTCCAGGTGGTGGACCGCGATGAGCTGCTCCGCTTCGTGGACAAGGCCCGCCGCCAGATCGTCATCGAGCATGCCCGCCGCGGCACCATCCTCGACACGCGCGGCAACCTTCTCGCGACCAGCCGCTCGGAGATCACCATCGCGGTGGATCCGTGGGCGCTCGACGAATACCTGCAGATCGAGAAGAACCCCGCCAAGCGCGCCCGGAAGGTCGCCGAGGAAAAGGCCAAGCACGCCCAGCTGGCCGGCCTGCTCGGGCTGGCCGTCGACCCGGTCGAGCAAGCCTTCACGCCCACGATGCGCGCCATCAAGCCCGAGCTCGACGAGCGGGACGGCAAGGTGGATGGCCTGACCAAGGACCGCTGGACCAAGCTGTGCGAGGGCGTGGACGAGCCGACCTACGATCGCATCGCCGGACTCAACATCCGCGGCCTCACCTCCGAGCGCATCTACCGTCGCGTCTATCCCGGCGGCGGGCTGGCGGCCCACCTCATCGGTTACCTCAACAAGGAGGGCACCCCGGTGACGGGGGCCGAGCAGCACCTCGACCTTTACCTCAAGGGCCAGGACGGCTGGATCGAGTCGGAGAAGGACGGCGCCCGCCGCGAGCTCGCCCAGTTCCGCTCGCGCGAGGTCGGGGTGCAGGACGGCAACGACGTCGTGCTCACCATCGACTCGGTCGTGCAACACATCATCGAGGAGGAGCTGAAGCTCATCGCGGCCAAGTTCAGCCCCAATTTCGCCACCATCATCGCCTCCGACCCGATGACCGGCGCCATCCTCGGCCTGGCGAACTACCCGAGCTTCGACCTCAACCACTACAACAAGGCCCCGCTCGAGACGCAGCGCAACTACGCCGTCACCGATCGCATCGAGCCCGGCTCCACCTTCAAGATCGTCGCCGCCGGCGCCGCCCTGAACGAGGGCGTCGTGACGCCGTTCTCCACCTTTGACTGCGGGATCCAGACCATCGATTACAAGGGCCGCACCATCAAGCTGCCCAAGGAGGATGAGCCGTTCGGCGTGCTCAGCGTCGCCGACATCGTCGCGCACTCCAGCAACCGCGGGGCCGCCCAGCTGGCGATGCTCCTCGGCGAGCAGCGGTTCTACGACTACGCCCGCGCCTACGGCTTCGGCCAGCTCACTGACTTCCCGCTCGGCGGCGAGGTGCGCGGCACGCTGGCCCCGCCGGCGAAGTGGGACGGCCTCACCATCTCGCGCATGCCGATGGGCCACTCGGTCGACGCCACGCCGCTGCAGATCCACATGGCGATGAGCGCGGTGGCCAACGGCGGCGTGCTGCTGCGGCCGCGCATCATCAAGGAGGTCCGCGATCCCGCCGGCCATGTCCTCCGCACCTTTCCCCCGGAGAAGCGCGCCCAGGTGCTCAAGGCCGGCACCGCCGCCCAGCTGGCGCAGCTGCTTACCGGGGTGGTGCGCGAGGGCACCGGCAAGGGCTTCGACATCCCCGGGTTCGAGATCGCGGGCAAGACCGGCACGACCCAGAAGATCATCAACGGCAGGTATTCCAGCTCCCACCACGTGGCCTCGTTCGTGGGCTTCTTTCCGGCGAGCCGTCCCGAGGTCGTCCTCACGGTGATCGTGGACGACGCCAGGATCCCGGGCGGCACCGCCTATGGCAGCAAGGTTGCCGCCCCGGCCTTCCACCACATCGCGGAGCAGCTCATCCAGTATCTCGAAATCAAGCCGGTGACCCCCGTCACGCGCAGTTTCCTCGCGATGCAGGGAGGTGTCCGGTGATCGGATATCTCACGCCCAACTACCCGCTCGTCGCCGCCTTCCGCTCCCTGCCGCCCGTCCGCACCCGCCCGACCCGCGCCACGCCGAAAATATTCAAGATGGCCCCGAAGCTTTCCGACTACTTCTCCGAGGGAAATTACCTCTCCAGCAAGGGAGATCTCGACCGCCCCATCTCGGGCCTGGCCATGGACAGCCGCCGCGTGCTGCCGGGCAACCTGTTCTTCGCGCTGCCCGGCCGGCGCACCGACGGAAATTCCTTCATCGACGAGGCCATCTCGCGCGGGGCCGTCGCCATCGTGGGCGAGCGCATCCCCTCCGGCACCGCCGCCCGCGTCACCTACCTCGCGGTCGCTGACGCCCGCCGCGCGCTGGCGCAGACCGCGCAGCGCTACTTCAAGTTTCCGGACAAGTCGCTCGACCTCGTCGGCGTCACCGGCACGAACGGCAAGACGACCGTCACCCACCTCATCAAGCACCTGCTCGCGACCAGCACGCAGCGGGTCGGCCTCATCGGCACGGTGAACTACGACCTCGGCGCGCGCATCGTGCCGTCGTACCGCACGACGCCGGAGTCGCTCGAACTCTACGGCCTGCTCGCCCAGATGCGTGACGCCGGGTGCCGGCAGGCCGCGATGGAGGTCAGCTCGCATGGCCTCGACCAGCAGCGCGTGCTCGGTATGAATTTCGGGGTCGCGGTGTTCACCAACCTCACGCGCGACCACCTCGACTACCACGGGTCGATGGAGGAATACTTCGCGGTGAAGTCGCGGCTGTTCGCCGGCGGCGACGGGGCCGCGCCGCGCGCCGCGGCCATCAACCTCGACGATCCCTTCGGCCGCCGCCTGGCGGCGGCGGTGCCGCCACACGTCCGGGTCGTCACGTTCGGCGAATCCCCGGAGGCCACGGTCCGGGCCGAGCACGTCCGCCTGAATTTCCGCAGCACCCAGCTGCGCCTCGTCTGGCCCGAGGGCGCCGTCGAGCTCGAGAGCCCCTTCATCGGCCGCTACAACGTGAGCAACCTGCTCGCGGCCTTCGCCGCCTGCTACGCGCTCGGCCGCGACCCGGCCGTGGTCGCCGTGCGCCTCCGGAGCCTGGCCGGCGTGCCCGGCCGCATGGAGCGCATCGAGGAGGGCCAGCCCTACAACGTCCTGGTCGACTACGCGCACACCGACGACGCGCTGCGCAACGCCCTCGGCATGCTCCGCCCCATCACCCCCGGCCGGCTCCTCGTGGTCTTTGGCTGTGGTGGCAACCGCGACCGCGCCAAGCGCGGGCTCATGACCGCCGCCGTGCAGGAGTTCGCCGACTTCACCTGGGCCACCGCCGACAATCCGCGCTCCGAGGCGCTGGCGCAGATCTTTGCCGACATGCAGGCCGGGGTGACGCGCTCCGACCGCATCACCTTCACCGAGGACCGCCGGCAGGCCATCAGCCTCGCGCTCGATGCCGCCCGGGAGGGCGACTGCCTCCTCATCGCGGGCAAGGGCCACGAGACCTGCCAGGAATTTGCCGACACGATCGTCCCCTTTGACGACCGTCAGGTGGTGCGCGAGCTGATCGCCATCAAGAAAAACAAGACGGTCTGAGTTTCCTTCGATGCCAACCTTCGCCGCAGAAAAACTGGCCGCCTGGACGGGCGGCCGTTGGACCCGCCTACCCGGCGGGGCGGTGACCGGCTTTTCGCAGGACACGCGACAGCTTGCCGCCGGCCAGGTCTTTGTCGCGCTCAAGACGGGAGAGCGCGACGGCCACGGTTTTCTCGCCGCCGCGCAGGACCGCGGGGCGGCCGCCGCGCTCGTCAGCCGCGTGAACCTGACGGCGGCCCTGCCCCAGTTGGTGGTGGCCGCCCCGCTCGCGGCCTTCCAGCGCATCGCCCGCGGGCATCGCCGGGAGTTTCCCGGCACCGTGGTCGGCGTCTCGGGCAGCGTGGGCAAGACCTCGACCAAGGACCTGCTGGCGGTGCTGCTCGGCGGCTCCGCCACCGTGCTGGCGACCGAGGGCAACCTCAACAACCACCTCGGCGTGCCGCTCACCTTGACAAAACTCGACCCGGCGATCCATCGGGCCGCGGTGATCGAGGCCGGCATCAGCGGACCCGGCGAGATGGCGCCGCTGGCCGCGATGATCGAGCCCACGCACAGCCTTATCACGTTCGTCGGCCCGGCCCACCTGGAAGGGCTCGGCTCGCTCGACGGGGTCGCCCTTGAGAAATCCCGCCTGCCGGCGGCCAACCGGCCCGGCGGCCTGGCGGTGTTTCCGGTCGCCTGCTGCGCCTTCGAGCCCTTCCGCCACCTGGCCAATCCGCTCGTGCTGGTGCCGGAGAACGAGGACATGACGCCGGTCGCGGGCCGGTCCATGAAGTTCAATGTCTTTCACCGGCCCGACCAGACCGAGGTCACGCTCGCCGGCCAGCGCCGCTTCCTGCTCCGCCGGGTCTCCAGCGGCATGGCCCGGAACGCCGCCCTGGCGCTGGCCCTGGCCGGCGAACTCGGGGTGGGGGACGACTTGCTCCAGCAGCGCCTGGCGGACTGGGTCCCCTCGAAGTGGCGCGGCGAACTGAAGCAGTTGGGCGACGCCACGGTGTATTGCGATTTCTACAACGCCAACCCGGCGGCGATGACCGATGCGATCGATGCCTTCAACGGTGCCGTTCCGGCCGCGCTGCCGCGCCTGTTTGTCCTCGGCTGCATGGAGGAACTGGGGCATGCCTCCGTGATCTACCACCGCCAGCTGGGCCGCCTGTTGCACCTGCGGCCGGGCGATTTCCTTTTTGCCCTCGGCGACCAGGCTGAAGCGCTCCGCGAAGGGCTGCTGGAGAACGGCAACGATCCCGCCGCGATCACCGTGATCGCCGATCTCGCCCCCGTGCGTGCACGCCTGGCCGGCTTCAAGGGCGCCGTGTTTTTGAAAGGCAGCCGGCGCTACCGGCTCGAAACCGTCCTGTCACCCACCACACCCGCCCATGCACTTTGATTTCAGTTCCGCCATCGACAACGCCCGGTTCTTTGCCGCCCGCGATGAGGCGCAGCGGCGCCACGCCGGACCCCGCGTTGACCCCGACCAGAAGTCCGGCCAGTGGAGTGCCTTGCCGGCCCGGGTCCGCCCGGCGGAGCACGGTCGCGGTTCGTCGGGGTCCCTCCACCCGGTCAAGGCCGCCACCCATGCGCACTAGCTTCAGTCCCACCCTCGAGGCGGCCCGCCGCCTCGCGAGCCGCCCGCCGGCTTCGCCGACGAATTCGCCCTTTGCCCCCGCCGGCGCGCCCCGCTCGTGCGAGTGGCCGCGCCCCGCCGCGCCGGCAGCCTCGCGCGCGGGCATCTGGCAGGCCCTGCGACAGATCCAAGCCCGCCATGCTTAGCCTGCTCTCCAATTACGCGCATGTCTGGGGCCCGCTGCGGCTCCTGCAGTACATCTCCGTGCGCACGGTCGGGGCGGCGGCAACCGCGCTCCTCATCGGCTTCATCGTCGGCCCGTGGCTGATCCGGCGGTTCCGCGAGCTGAAGTTCGGCCACGGCTACGTCGACGAGCGCACGGGCATGCTCGGCGCAACCTACTTCGACAAGCAGCACACGCCCACCATGGGCGGGCTCATCATCTTCATCGCCGTCTTCGCCAGCGTCGCTCTCTGGGCCGTGCCCAATGTCTGGGTATTTGTCGCGCTTTTTGTCTACACCGCGCTGACCGTCCCGGGCTGGCGCGACGATTACCTGAAGGTCGTCCATAAGAACAAGGACGGCATCAAGTCCTGGGAAAAGATCGCCTGGCAGTCGCTCGCAACGGTCGTGGCGCTCGGGATCTTGCTCTGGCATCCGCAGAGCGCGGTTAAGATCCGCGAACTCTGGGTGCCGTTCCTCAAGACCGCGCTCATCACCCACATGCCCTGGTGGCTGCTGCTCGTGCTCATCTACCTGTGGATCGTGGGCTTCAGCAACGCGATCAACCTGACCGACGGGCTCGACGGCCTCGCGGTCGGCTGCACCATCACGGTCGCCCTGGTCTTCGGCATCATGGCGTATGTCGCGGGCAACAGCATCTACTCGCAGTATCTGCTCATCAGCTATGTGCCCGGCACGGGCGAGCTGACCGTCATCTGCGGGGCGCTCATCGGCGCCTGCATGTCCTTCCTTTGGTTCAACTCACACCCGGCCGAGGTGTTCATGGGCGACACCGGTTCGCTCGCGCTCGGCGGGCTCATCGGGGTCATGGCCTTCATGGTCCACCAGCCGTTCACGCTGGTGATTGTCGGCGGGGTGTTCGTCATGGAGGCCCTCTCGGTGATCTTCCAGGTCGGCTGGTTCAAGTGGACGAAGCGCCGCACCGGCACCGGCCGGCGCCTCTTTCTCATGGCGCCGCTCCACCACCATTTCCAGAAACGCGGCTGGCCCGAGACCAAGGTCGTGCTGCGCTTCTGGGTTTTGTCACTCGGCTTCGCCTTGGCCGGGCTCGCGACGCTCAAGCTGCGCTAAGCTGAAACTCCAAGCTCCAACATCCAACTCCAACCTCCAGTGAAACTTCAACCTTCAGTTTTCAAAAACAGCCCTGAGCCGTCCTTGGCCTCTGGTGTTTCTTTGGAGCTTGGATGTTGGAGCTGGGAGCTTCGGCATTTGGTCCACGCCTAGATCTCAACCCACCCGCCCCCATGCCCATCGACTACAACTTCGAGATCACGCCCTGTTTCCGCGACCTCACCCGCAGCAGCCTCCTCCTGCTGCACCGGCCGGTGGTCCGCTCCCTGGCCACGCTGCGCCGCCTCCGCCAGGGCGGGATCATCCCGCCCGAGGGGACGCGGCTGCGCCGCGCCAAGACTTTCGCAGGAGTTCGCTGACAGGTTCTTTATACCAACAATCGGAACCTTAACTGTCCTTCTGTCAGCGAACACCTGCTCTTTGCCCTGCCTCCGCCCCTGCCCCCCGCGTTCTTTCCACCCGAGGCCAACCGGCCCGGCCCGCTTGTGGAAAACCTGTGAATAAGTCCGATTTTTAGATAGCAAATAACCCACCTCAGTCCTCACACTACCATCATGAAAATTCTCCAGATATTCGGAGCAGTTGTCGCCGTGCATCTGCTCGCGTTCATCTTCATTTTTGCCAGCCCCGGCTGCCAGTCCGGCCCGCGCAACGTGCCCACGCCCGATGCCACCGTGACCAGCGCCCGGCCCGCCCCCATCTCCTACAATTCAGGGATGGCTGATCCGCAGCCGGTCGACCTCGGCACCGCGTCACGCCCGGCCATGGTCTACACGCCGATCAATGAGCCGGGCCATGCCACGCCCACGCGCCCGGGCTCGCCCGCCGCCGTCGCCATCTCGCCCGCCAAGTCCGTCGCCAATGTCGCCCCCGTCTCGACCTACACCGTCGCCCGGGGTGACAGCCTCTGGAGCATTGCGAACAAGAACCACCTGACCGTCAGCGAACTGGCCAAGGCCAACAACATCGGTGTCGGCACGGTGCTGCAACCCGGCAAGAAACTCATCATTCCCGGCGGCAAGCCGCCCGCCGCGACCCAGGAATATGCCGCCCCGTCCGCCCCGATGAAGGCCGCGGCCCCGGCCCACGCCACCGGCGAGGCCGTGAAGCATACTGTGCAGGCTGGCGAGACCCTCGGCGTCATCGCCCGCAAATACCAGGTGACCACCGGCGAGCTCGCGGCCGCCAACAACATCACCGATCCTTCCAAGGTCCGCGCCGGCCAGGAACTCGTCATCCCGGGCTTCAAGGCCGTCAGCAGCAAGTCCGCCCCCACCACCGCGGCCTCGCGCGCCGCCGCCAAGCCTGCCGCGGCTGACACGCCCGCGGCCGACGTCCCGGCCACGCCTAGTTTCCAGATCACCGCCCCGCCGCCGGGCCAGGACCTGGACTCCGGCCTGAAGGCGGCCGACACCGAGGTGCCGACCATCCGCGTCGAGGACGCCCCGCCGCCCAAGAAGTGAGCCGCCATGTCTGAGGTGAGCCCGCCGATTGCCGCTGTCCCCCGCCGTCATCTCACGATCACCCCGGCGAGTGTCATTGTCGTCTGCGTCGTCGCGCTCGTCTCGATCGGCCTGGCCGTGCTGTTCAGCGCGAGCTCGCCCATCAAGGGCGGGCCCTACGCCTATCTCTACAAGCAGTTCATCTTTCTCGCGGTGGCCATCGCCGCCGGTTGGGTGGTCGCGATCGCGGACCTCGAGCAGCTGCGCAAGCTGGCCTGGGTGGTCGCCGCGGTCACGCTGATCGGGCTGGTCCTGGTCTTGATTCCCGGCATCGGGATCAAGGCGGGCGGCAGCCGGCGCTGGCTGGGTTTCGGCGGGTTCGCCCTGCAGGTCTCGGAGTTCGCCAAGCTCGCGCTGGTGTTCTCCCTGGCGCACTATCTGGCGGTGAACCAGAGCCGCCTGCATGACCTTTGGCGCGGCTTCGTGATTCCGTCCGCCTGGATCGGACTCTTTGCCCTCCTGGTGCTGGTGGAGCCTGACTTTGGCGCGGCAATGCTGCTCGGCACCATCGGCTTTCTCCTGCTGTTCCTCGCCGGTGCGCGGCTGAAGTTTTTGCTCCCCGCCCTCGGGGCCGCGCTGCTTGGTTTCGGCCTGCTGGTGCTCAACAACCCGCTGCGGTTGCAGCGCGTGCTCTCGTTCCTGGAGCCGGAGGCGAACCGCCAGGGCACCGGCTACCAGCCGTGGCAGGCGCTGCTCGCCTTC
>JBKJTZ010000002.1:0-108256 GCA_046590295.1 Lacunisphaera sp. | reverse complement strand
CAGACCGTGAGCATGGACGAAGACATACCCGAAGTGCCGGTCGTAGGGACGCAGGGGGAGCGGCTTGCCGTGCTCGACTTGCAGTCGGCGCTCGATCAGCTCCCGGTGGAGCAAAAGGAAATCGTGCTGCTCATCGCACTCGAGGACATGGCCTACGGCGACGTCGCCAAGACGCTCGGCATTCCGATCGGCACCGTGATGTCGCGGCTGTCGCGCGGCAAGGCCCAGCTCCGCGCCTCGCTGGCACGCAAGGAGGCGGGCACGCGCGGCAAGGTCGTCCCGTTCAACACCCCCTCGGCCAGGAAACTCTCATGAACAACGTGGAAGCAAAATTCATCCTGCAGGCCTACCGGCCCAACGGGGCCGACGCCGGCGACCCGGCGTTCGCGGCGGCGCTGGCCCAGGCCCAGGCCGATCCCTCGCTGCAAGGCTGGCTCGTGCGCGAGCAGGCCTTTGACGGCGCGATCAGCGCCAAGCTGGGCACGGTGCCGGCTCCCGCCGGCCTGCGCGAGGCCATCCTCGCGGGTGGACGGGCGACGACGGCCGGGAGCGCGCGGCCGGCCCGCTGGTGGAACCAGCCGCTCTGGCTGGCGGCGGCTGCGAGTATCGCGGTCATTTTCGCGGCCGGGCTGGCCCTGTGGCCGCGGCAGGCCGGGGCATTCACTGATTTCGCCCTGGCGGACACGCGACTCAGCGGGATTCACGGCGGCCATGGCCAGGAGAACAACGAATTGCAGGCCGTGCTCAACAACCCAGCCACCCGGCTCGGCCAGCCGCTGCCGATTAATTTTTCGAACCTGCACGAGACCGGCTGCCGCACGGTCAAGTTTCGCGGGCATGATGTGCTCGAGCTGTGCTTCAAGCGCGACGGCGTGTGGTTTCACTGCTACATCGGCCGGGCGGCGGATTTTCCGCAATTCGCGCGAAATTCATCCCCGCTGCTGGCGGACCACGGGGGCGTCAGTCTCGCGTCTTGGGCGGATGCGGAGAACGTGATTGTCGTGGTCAGCAAGACCGGCCGGAAGAGCCTCGAGGCGCTGTTGTAGGGCTGGGCCGGAAAAACCGTGCCAAAGCCCGGGGGCCTGATATCCCGAAAGCGTGAAGAACCCCGCTGCAGCCACACCCGAGCATGTCCGGCTGAGGGAGGATGAGGCGCGGGAGAAGAACTGGAAGCGCTGGGGTCCGTACCTGGCCGAGCGGCAGTGGGGCACCGTGCGCGAGGATTACTCGGCCGACGGCGAGGCGTGGAAATATTTCACCTTCGACCAGGCGGCCAGCCGCGCCTACCGCTGGGGCGAGGACGGCCTGCTCGGCCTCACCGACCGCGAATGCCGGCTGTGCTTCGGTCTGGCGCTGTGGAACGGCCGCGATCCCATCCTGAAGGAGCGGCTGTTCGGCCTGAGCGGGCTGGAGGGCAACCATGGCGAGGACGTGAAGGAGGCCTATTTCTACACGGCCAGCACGCCGACGCACAGCCACATGCGGGCGGTCTATCATTATCCGCAGGCCGAGTTCCCTTATGCCCGGCTGCGCGAGGAGAACGCGCGGCGCGGACGGAACGAGCCCGAGTTCGAGCTGGAGGACACCGGCGTGTTCGCGGAGAACCGCTATTGCGAGGTCGCGGTCGAATACGCCAAGGCCGGGCCGAACGACATCTTGATCGAGATTACCGCCAGGAACTGCGGCCCGGAGGCGGCCCGGCTGCATTTGCTCCCGACGCTGTGGTTCCGCAACACCTGGACCTGGGGCTGCAAGCACGAAGGCTGCTCGCTGAAACCCCGCCTGCAGCAGGTGGCGCCCGGCCACGTACAGACGCACCACGAGTCGTTGGGCCGCTTCTTCTGGGAGATCGAGCCGGGACCCGGCGGGCATGCGCCGCTGCTGTTCACGGAGAACGAGACCAACAACGAGAAACTATTCAAGGTGGAGAACACCGGCCCGCACGTGAAGGATGCCATTCACGACCACGTCGTGCACGGCCGGACCGGGGCCGTGAATCCCAAACGCACGGGCACCAAGGTCGCGGCCCATCGCGTGCTGGACCTGGCCCCCGGGGAATCCGCGACCATGCGCCTGCGGCTTTGCGCGGAAAACGAGGCGCCGGCCAAGCCCTTTGGGGAGAATTTCGCGCAGAGCCTGGCCGCCCGCCGGGCGGAGGCGGAGGAATTCTATGCCAGCGTGCTGCCGCCCGCGGTGGGGGAGGAGGAACGAAATGTGGCGCGGCAGGCCTATGCCGGTCTGCTGTGGTCGAAACAGTTTTATCATTTCATCGTTGAGGACTGGCTGGCCGGGGACCCGGCGCAGCCGCCGCCGCCCGCGGCCCGGCGCAAGGGCCGCAACAGCGACTGGCCGCACCTCTTCAACCGCGACATCATCTCGATGCCCGACAAGTGGGAGTATCCGTGGTTCGCAGCGTGGGACGTGGCCTTCCACATGATACCTTTCGCGCGGATCGACCCGTTTTTTGCGAAGGAGCAGCTCAACCTGTTCCTGCGCGAGTGGTACATGCACCCCAACGGGCAGATCCCGGCCTATGAGTGGAATTTCTCGGATGTGAACCCGCCGGTCCACGCCTGGGCCTGCTGGCGCGTTTACAAGATGACCGGCCCGCGCGGGCAGCGCGACCGGCTGTTTCTGGCCCGGGTGTTCCAGAAGCTTTTGGTCAACTTCACCTGGTGGGTGAACCGCAAGGACCCGAGCGGCCGGCACCTGTTTTCGGGCGGATTCCTCGGGCTGGACAACATCGGGGTGTTTGACCGCTCCAAGCCCTTGCCGACGGGCGGCCAGCTGGAGCAGGCGGACGGCACGGCCTGGATGGCGTTTTACTGCAGCACGATGCTGGCGATCTCGCTCGAGCTGGCGGAGGAGGATCCGGCGTATGAGGACATCGCCTCGAAGTTCTTCGAGCACTTCGTCGCCATCGCCGATGCCATGAACAACCTCGGCGGCACCGGCCTGTGGCACGAGGAGGACGGATTCTACTACGACCAACTGCTGCTCGACGGGAAGGCCTTCCCGCTGCGTCTGCGCTCGATGGTAGGGGTAATACCGCTGTTCGCCGTGGAATTCATTGACGAGGCACGGTTGGACCGACTGCCGGGCTTTGCCAAGCGCACCCGCTGGTTCTTGGAGAACCGCAAAGACCTCGCATCCCATATTTCCTACATGACGCAGGAAAAATCGGCCGCCGGATTGCGCCTGCTCGCCATTCCCTCACGGGAGCGGTTGGAACGGATGCTCAAGTATCTGTTTGATGAGAAGGAGTTCCTTTCGCCCTACGGCGTACGGTCGCTGTCCAAGGTCTATGGGGACAATCCATTCACCTTAAATGCTGGAGGCCAGGAGTATCGGGTTGAATATGTCCCCGGCGAATCAGACTCCGGACTGTTCGGCGGCAACTCGAACTGGCGCGGCCCGGTGTGGTTTCCGACCAATTTCCTCCTGATTGAGGCCCTGGAGCGTTACCATCATTTCTACGGCGATACCCTGTTGGTTGAGTTTCCCACCGGCAGCGGCCGGAAGGTGAATCTGCAGACCGCGGCCAGGGAATTGTCTCATAGATTGGTTAAACTCTTTGTGCCAGAGAAAGATGGGAAGCGAGCCTGCCATGGTGAGCCAACAGATTCGAGTCACGCCGATCGCCTCAAGGACAAGGTTCTCTTCCACGAGTATTTCCACGGCGAGACGGGGCAGGGGTTGGGGGCCAGTCATCAGACCGGCTGGACTGCACTCGTCGCGCGTCTGATTCGGGAAAACAGGGCCTAAAATCATCCTGTTTTGGCAAAGATTTTTGGGCAAGAACGGCGCGTAAAAAGCGTCATGATAAGTGAGTTATAAAAGTGTCCGGTAAAAACCGCGACAGCGAGTCCCGGTTGTAAATATTGGGATAAAAAACGGCTTGTCCGTGTCCGAGATATAGCCTTTTTCCCGGCCACTTAGGTATGAAAAAATTGCTCACAACCACCCTCCTGTTGGTCACCTTTCTCGGCTTCACTTCTGTGGCCGGGGCCTCTGATCGTTGGGAGACCTTGCGCGCCATCAATTGGGTCGAGAACCCGACCAACCAGACCGGCGTGGGCCGCTTTGGCGAACTGGGACCCTATCAGTTCCGGCCCGGCACCTGGCGGATGCACACGGACAAGCCGTTCCGTCAGGCCAACCAGCGGTCGGCGGCAGACGAGATCGCCGTGAAACACTACGAGTGGATCAAGCGGACCCTGGAAAACGCCGGGGTCGAGGCCAGCGTATTCAATATCGCCATGGCTTGGAACTGTGGCGTTGCTGCCGTGCTCAAGGGCCGGGTCCCGAGCATCACCTACAATTATGCCGAGCGGGTGTCGAACTTGGTTGAATCTTTGAAAGAGCGGACCATTCCGATCGCCGTCGAGGGAAAGCTGCCCGAGGTTCGCACCGATCAGTGGAGCCTGGATGAACGTGATGAGTCCCTGCGCTTCCGCGTGATGCGGGACACGCCGCGTTTCGTGCTGGCGACGGGTTGAGCCGTCGAAGGCCGTTCGCGGCGCTTATTCCAGAAACGAGGACTGCTTGGGCGACCGGCCGGCCTTGCGCGCGGCCTCGTCCTCGGGAGAGGTATTGAGGTGGCGCGGCGGCCGCAAGACCCGGGACGCCACCGCCGCCTCGCGGTCCGTGACGATGCGGTCGCACATTTTCTCGACCTGCAGGTGCAACCAGTTGGAGGTGGGGCTGTTCTCGGTGTAGTCGGCCGGACCGTAGTGGTCGATCCTCCCGGAATGGCGCAGGCGGTCGTTCTGCTCAAACTCGGCCCGCACGGCGGGATTGTAGACGGCATAGGCCTTGCCGCCACCCTGCTTGACGACGGAGAAGCTCGGCACGTCGCTCGGGCCGTCGGCGATGTAGATCATGTTCTGGAGCGGGATCCGGCGGTCCTCGGGGGTGATCTTGGCGTTGACGTCGATGGCGGCGTTTTTGTTCGTGCCCTTGTTGATCTCGAAGATGGCGCGCGTCTTGGTCGTGTTGTCGATCATGATGCCGATCTGGGCGATCTCGGCGGCGGCCTCCATCGAAAACTCCTTCTGCTTGAGGAAGCCCGGTTGCAGGGGATTCTCGATGAACTCGCAGGCCCACACCGCGTCGATGTAGGGGGCGAGGACGCTGCCGCGGATCATCTCGCCGAGCCCCGTGCTCACCACGTAATGCTCCAGCTGGATCTCATGCTTCACATATTCGGGCTTGGCCTGGGCCCAGGCCCGGGAGGCCTCGAAAAACTTGGGCAGGCCGGGGTAGAACTTGATCTCGCCGCCGCATTCCCGGAGCACCTTGTTGCTCAGGCCGGACATCTGGCCGGAGAGCACGTAGGTCAGTAGGTGGTTCAGGTAGCTGATCTCGGGGGCGATGTGGTACCCGCGCTTGCGGTAGTTCTCGGCCAAGCCGTTGGTTTCCGCCCAGAAAGTCGCCTCATCCACCCCGTAGCGCCGGAAGAGCGGGGCCTGCATGTACTCTGGAATCAATGTCTTGTCAAAATCCCAGACGCAGGCGATGATGTTTTGCGTGAATAGTGTAGAGGCCATCGCGAATAAATTTTACTAGGCGGCTGCTGCAGCCGTTGGTTGGCCCGTGATAGAGCCGCAACGCCGCGGCTGAAGCAATTCGCAATTTCCACTACTCACCCGCTTGGACTCTCTGCCTGACATCGCCCCGTTCCGCCACCGCCTCGACGAACTCGACGCCCAGATGGCGGAGCCGTCGTTCTACGCCAACCAGCGCAAGGCGGCGGACGTCACCCGCGAGCAGCAGTGGCTGCGCCGGCTCACCGAGGATCATGCGGCCCATGAGCTGCTGGAACGCGAACTGGGCGAGCACAGCGCCCTCCTGAAGGATCAGACCGCCGACCCGGAGTTGCGCGCGCTGGCCGGGCAGGAACTGCCGGAGTTGCAGGTGCGTCTCGCGGCCTTGCGCCGGGCGGTGCTGCTGGCGATGATTCCGCCCGAGGCGACCGATTCGCGCAACACCGTGTTCGAGATCCGTGCCGGCACCGGCGGCGACGAGGCCAGCCTGTTTGCGGCCGAGCTCTACCGGCTCTACACGAAATACGCGGAAGGCCGCGGCTGGAAGATCCAGCCGATGAGTTCCAGCATGTCCGACCGCGGCGGGTTCAAGGAGGTCATCTTCCTCATCACCGGCTCCGAGGTCTACAAGCAGCTGAAATATGAGAGCGGCGTGCAACGCGTGCAGCGGATCCCCGTCACCGAGGCCAACGGCCGCATCCACACCTCGACGGTCACAGTCGCGGTGCTGCCCGAGGCGGAGGAGGTCGACGTCTCCATCGACCCGGAGGATCTCGACATCACGGTGCAGCGCGCCAGCGGCCCGGGCGGGCAGGGCGTCAACACCACCGACTCGGCTGTGCGCATCGTCCACCGCCCGAGCGGGCTCACCGTCTACTGCGCGGACGACCGCTCCCAGATCAAGAACAAGGCCCGCGCCATGGCCGTGCTGCGCTCGCGGCTGCTGAAGCTGCGGGAGGACGAGGAGAAGGCGAGCTACGCCGCGCAGCGCCGCACGCAGATCGGCACGGGCGACCGCAGCGAGCGGATCCGGACCTACAATTTTCCGCAGAACCGCGTGACCGACCACCGCATCGGCCTGACGCTCTACAGCCTGCCGGCCGTGATGGAGGGCAAGATCGACGAGATCATCGAGGCGCTCCAGCGCGCCGAGTATGAGGAAAAGCTCGCGGCGCTCACCGGCGGCTCGCTGCCGGCCCGCGCGCGCCCCGCGGCGGACGACGATTGAGATGCTGACCGTCCTCGAGATCATCAAGCGGACGACCGAGTTTTTCGAGAAACGCGGCGTGGAATCCGCGCGGCTCAACGCCGAGCTGCTGCTCGGCCATGCCCTTGGGCTGAAGCGCATGGCGCTCTACCTGCAGTTCGAGCGACCGCTGACCGAGCCGGAGCTGGAGAAGATCCGTCCGCTGGTGAAGCGGCGCGGCAACCGCGAGCCCCTGCAATACATCACGGGCGAGACCGAGTTTGCCGGCTTGAAGCTCAAAGTGGATGCGCGCGCCCTCATCCCGCGGCCCGAGACGGAGCGGCTGATCGAGCTGGTGCAGGAGCACCTGGCCGCAGCGCCGGCCACCATCCTGGACCTTGGCACCGGCAGCGGCGCCCTCGCGCTGGCCCTGGCCAACCTCTATCCCGGGGCGGCGGTGACGGCGGTCGACCGGAGCGAGCCGGCGCTGGCGCTCGCCCGCGAGAACGCCGCCGCCTGCGGCCTGGCCGGCCGCGTGCGGTTTGTTGCGGCCGACTGGTTTTCCGGCCTGGCGGCGGGCGAGCAATTCCAGCTGATCGTGGCCAACCCGCCTTATCTTTCGGACGAGGAAACGGGCGCGACGGCGCCGGAGGTGAAGGACTTTGAACCGGCGATGGCGCTCTCCGCCGGGACCAACGGCGCGGCGGCGCTGGAGCATATCCTGGCCGGGGCCCGGGCGCATCTGGCCCCCGGCGGGCTGCTGGCCTGCGAAACGGGCATCGCCCAGCATCCGCACCTGTTGGCGCTGGCGGGTTCGGCGGGCTTCAGCCGCACCGAGTCGCTGCGCGACCTGACCGGGCGCGACCGCTACGTGCTAGCCTTTCTTTAGGCCGTCGCCGGCCGTGATCGGCGCGTGGCCGTCGGCCCAATACTGGGTGTCCTGCGTGAGACGCAGGGCGTCGGTCATGACGCGCAGGGTTTCGCGCAGGTGCACATCCAGCTTGGCCTGGGCCTCGGCGTCGGGCGCATCGGTGTCGCCGTCATCGATCGTGGCGACGGCGGCGGGCTTCGGCCCGTCGGCTTCCGCCTTCAGCAGCGAGTCCAGCTTGACCTCCCGGCTGGCATAATTGGCCTTGGCCAGCAGGTCGCGCTCGGCGTCCATCTTTTTCTTGAACTCATCGTCGGCGAGCTTGCGGGTCTGGCGCTGGTCGAGATTGAGCGAGATGGTCTTTTGTTCCTGCCGGTCCTTGAACCAGTCGATGCTCTTCTTGAGGTAGCTGAACTCCTCCAGCTTATCCTGCCGCTCAAGGCTGGCCTCCAGCAGCGGCTTGATGAAGGTCTGGGGCAGGGCGCGGCCCTCGAACGGCGTGGCCTTGATCTCGTCCCACACCAGGGCGCGGGGCAGGCTGGACTCGCCGATGGGCAGAAAATCGTCGATCGACGGCAGGGTGATGTCGGGGGTCACGCCCTTCTTCTGGGTGGAGGAACCGTTCGGCAGGTAGAATTTGCGGACGGTGAGCTTGGCCGCGCCGGTGTTGTCGAGATTCTGGCTGAGCCGGGGGAGATAGTTTTTCATCTCGAGCACCGCCTGCACCGTGCCTTTGCCGTGCGTGGAGCTGTCGCCGATGATGACGGCGCGGCCGTAGTTCTGCAGGGCGCCGGCGAAAATCTCCGAGGCGGAGGCGCTGAACCGGGAGGTCAGGACGGCCAGCGGGCCGCGGTAGAGGACGGAGCTGTCCGTGTCGCTGTCGACCGTGACCTGGCCCTGGAAGTCGCGCTCCTGCACGACCGGGCCCTGCGTGATGAACAGGCCCGTGAGGTCGACGGCCTCGGAGAGGAGGCCGCCGCCGTTGCGGCGCAAATCGATGACGACCGCCTGGACGCCCTGCGCCTTCAGCTTGCCGATCAGCTCGGCGACATCCTGCGTGGCGGTGCTTTTGACCGACGGCATCTTGGAATCCTCGTCCGGAGGGCCATAGAAGGAATTCAGCGTGACGACGCCGACGGGCACGGTCTGGTGGTCCGCGCCCGGGACCTCGTAGATGGACGCGGACGCGCGGGCCGAGTTGAGCTTGATGACGTCGCGCGTGATGGTGACCTGCTTCGTCTTGGTGGCGTCCAGCGCGTCATGCGGCAAAATGGTAAGGATGACCTTGGTGTCCTTTGTGCCGCGGATCATGTCGACGATGCGGCGGAGCTTCATGCCAATGACCTCGACGTTCTCGGCGCCCTGCTGCTGGACGGCGGTGATCTTGTCGTTCACGCGGATCTGGCCGCTGTGGTAGGCCGGGCCGCCCGGCACGACCTCGCGCACCACGCAGTTGCCGTCCTCCTCGATGCTCAGTACGGCGCCGATGCCCACGAGGGAGAGCTTCATCTGGATGCTGAAGTCCTTCAGGGTGTCGGCCGAGAAGTAGGAGGAGTGCGGGTCATACATCCGTGTCAGGCTCGAGAGAAACATCTCCTGGACGTCGAAGGACTCGGTGTCCCCGATGTTTTTCAGCATGCGCTCGTAGCGCTTGCGGACGGTGGCCTTGGCCTCGTCCACCGTCTTCTTGGCGAGCAGGTCCTGCAGGATCTCGTACTTGATGCGCCGGCGCCAGAGGTCGTCGGCCTCGGCGGTGTCGGCCGGGAAGGCCGTCTTGCTGCGATCGAGGGTGTAGGATTCCTTGGTGGTGAAGTCGAAGTCCTGCTTCAGCTCCGTGAAGAGCCAGGTGGTGCGGGCCTGCACGCGCTGTTCGTAGGCCTGGTAGATGTCAAAGGCGGTGTCGATGTTGCCGAGGTAGGCGAGGTCGGTCTCGAGCCGGGAACCGTATTGCTTGCGGAAAGCCTGTTCGTCGGCGGCGGTGAAGAACAGGTGCTGGGGGTCGAGTTCCTTCAGGTAGTCGGAGATGAGCTCGGGGTAGTCCGCGGAGGCGACGGCATTCTTGTTGTAATGAAAATACTCCAGCATCTGGACCAGGGTGCGTGTCTCCAGGCGCATGACCGGCGTGGTCTTGAAGGTGCGGTCCGGCGCGGCGAAGGCGAAAACGGACAGGAGCAGCGACAGGGCGAG
This sequence comes from Lacunisphaera sp., assembly GCA_046590295.1. Lineage (GTDB taxonomy): Bacteria > Verrucomicrobiota > Verrucomicrobiia > Opitutales > Opitutaceae > Lacunisphaera. The sequence goes on along the minus strand of JBKJTZ010000002.1, from coordinate 98,469 downwards.
GTAACGGGCGGTGAAGCGGGAAGGAAAATTCACAGGGGAAAGGCTGAGTTTGATAGGGATTAGTCGCCTAATAACGAGAATTGTTTCGGCAAAATTAGTTAAATGCGGTGGCGCCGGCCGGTCGGGTCTGTCTTCTGCACCGGCCGGGCACGGGAAGTATCTTAGTGCCGGTTGAGCAGGTCCTTGGCCTCGTCGAGGATGCGCTTTTCCTCCGCCGTCAGCGCGCCAAAGCCCTGGCTGTTGATCTTGTCGAGGATGCGGTCGACTTCCGCGCGTAGTTGGGAGGAAGAGCCGGAGCCACCGACATTGACCTTGAATTCAGGGGCCGGGGCCTGCCCCTGCTTGCGCCGGCGGAGCCAGGCGGGCAGTTCGATGCCGGCGGCGCGGTCCCAGCCGTTGTTGGCGTGGAAATATTTGAAATAAACCCAGCCCGCCAGCATGCCGCCGAGATGGGCGGAGTAGGCGATGCCGGTGTCGAAGCCCCCCCCGGGGATCTCGCTGAACAGGAAGCCGATCAAATCCACCCCGACCAAAATCCACGCCAGATACTTCGGCTTGATCGTCACCGGCAGCACGAGGAACACCAAAAAGGTGATCTCCCGGTCCGGGTAAAAACACGCGAACAGGATGAACAGCGCCATGACCGAAGCCGACGCCCCGACCAGGCCGCCTCCTCCCAGGAAATAGTGCGTTCCCAGCCACAACAGCGCACCGCTGACCGCCGCGGAGAGGAACAGGGTCAGGAACCGCTTGGACCCCAGCAGCGGCAACAATTCGCGTCCCAGCAGGAAAAGGCCGAGCCCATTAAACAGGAGGTGCAAAATGCCCGCGTGCAGCAGCGGATAGGTGACCAGAGTCCATGCATAACCCTGCCGCAGACCACCGGTCGAAAGGGCGAACAACGCGGAAAACCCGTTGCTTCCCAGCCATCGGCCGAAGATGTTCTGCATGACGAAACCCGCGACCATGGCCGACAGAATCCAGGTCAAAATGGAGGTCGCTCGCGGCGCGTAGTCATTCCGCATGTAGGGTCGGTCGGATAACATCGTGGCCAAGCTAGGCCGCCGGCGACCAAAGACAAGTCCGGCCCATCGGGGCCAGGGGGTTGGATGGTGTTTCCGCCAGCGTTCCCGCGCCTGAGCTGTAGGTCGGGGTTTATCCCCGACGTCTCGGGCCGGGGTGGTGTCGGGCGAATGTCCCGGGGTGCACCGATCAACCTGCTGCCACCGGGGCGGACTGACATACGTCCGGCGTCTTCTTGACAGGCACGCGGATTGCCTTTGAGTGGCGGCAAATGGCCAACAAAGCTGAAAAGTGGAAAGACAATGCAGGGGGCAAGTTCTATGTCGATCAGCAGTGCATCGACTGTGACCTGTGCCGTGAAACCGCCCCCGCGTTTTTCAAGCGTCATGAAGAGGGCGGCTATTCCTTCGTGCACGCCCAGCCTGCCACCGAGGAAGAGGTGCAGCTTTGCATGGAAGCGCTCGAGGGCTGCCCCGTCGAAGCCATCGGCAAGGACGGCGACGAATAATCCGCCCAACGCCGCCCTTCACGGGCGGCTTTTTTAGACCCGGCTTGTTAAGCAGAGCCGAGATAATTTGTAACCCAATGCCATTGCCCCGTCCATTTCCTGCGCGCTCCGTCTTTCGTCCGTTCCAGGTGGGTTGTGGCGTCTTGCTCGGCTTGTCCGCCGGTGGACTCATGGCCGCCGACACCGTCGAACGGGTCGAGCTGCCCCGGCTGGCGGTCTATTCCGAACAAGTCGCCAACCAGACCCCGGTCAGCACTTTTGCCATGCCGGTGTCCGGATTGCGCTTCGAGCCGCACGTGGATGTGCAGGCGCGCAATCTCGCCGAGGGGCAGGCGGACGTCTCGATCCGGGGCGGCGTGTTTGAGAACACCGGCTTCAGGCTCGGTGCCCTCTCGCTCTACGATCCACAGACCGGCCACTATTTCGCCGAGATCCCGGTGGCGCCTGCCATGCTGCAGTCGCCCCGGATCCTGACGGGCGCGGGCAATGCCCTGGCCGGTTTCAATGCCGGGGTCGGCACCGTGGCCTACGGCTGGCGGCCCATCGCACCGCGCGGCGAGTTCGCCCTTGCGGCCGGCGACTACGCCACCAACCGCCAGAGTTTCTACCAGGGCTTGGTCTCGCAAACGGAAGTGGGCGGGCAGACGCTCGCCGCCGACGTGGAGCTGGCGCGCTCCGAATCCGACGGTTCGGTGCCGTTCGGCGACCATTATTTCGAGCGGGCCGCCGGCCGGTTGCAGCTGCGCGGCGCGTCGAGCCAGACGGACTTTTTTGGCGGGGTGCAGCGGAAATTCTTCGGTTGGCCGAATCTCTACACGCCGTTCGGCGTCAACGAGACCGAGGATCTGCATACGCAGCTCTACGCCATTAATCACCGTGCCTGGACCTCGCCGCAGGATTTCTGGCAGCTCGGCACCTACTACCGGCGCAACTACGACGATTACGAGTACAACCGGTCCGTCCCGGGCCAGTTCAATCCCTACCAGCACACCACGCACGTGCGGGCCGCCGCCCTCGAGGGGCACCAGGACTTTGCCGGCTGGGCTCTCGCCTACAACGCGCAGGTCATGCGCGACAACCTCGAGTCCACGGCGCTGACCTTCGGTCCCTACCACAGCCGTTCCTTCCTGAAGCTCGCCGCCGTGCCGGAGTTCAGGTTCGCAACGGTCGCGGGTAATCTCCTGCTGCAGGCGGGAGCCACTTTTGACGACACCAACCGCGACCCGTCGGCGCTTTCGCCGGTGTTGTCAGCCGCGCTGACCCGGCCCGACGGATCGCGGCTTTATATGGAATATTCGGAAACCACCCAGGTCCCGACCTACACCGCCCTGAAGTCCAATCCCGCCGCCGGCCTTTTCCGGGGCAATCCCAACCTCGGTCGGGCCACCAGCCGCAACCTCGAGGCCGGGGCCGCCTTCCGGGCCGCCGGCTGGTCCGTCGAGACCGCCTTGTTCTACCGTTGGGACGACAAGCTCACGGACTGGACCTTCCGCCAGGGGGTCACGGCCCGCACCGCCAACCCCGTGGACATCGGCACGGCCGGCTTCGAGGTGGTAGCTGCCCGCCGGACCGCGCGCTGTGATATTGTGCTGGGTTACACCTGGCTCGACAAATCAGCCGACTACGGTCTCGCGACGGTTGACGCCAGTTTCTACGCGCTGAATTACGCCCGGCACCGGTTCACCGCGGCCCTCACGGCGCGGCTCGGCGCCGGGTTCGAGCTTCGCGTGGACAATGAATACCGCGTGCAGGAGAAAAATGTCCTCCGCACCCTCGGCGGCAACGAGGCCTTCGTCACCGCCGTCGGTCTCTACTATCTGCCGCCCCGCATGCGCGGCCTCGAACTCTCGGTGCTGGTCGACAACCTCTGGGATTCCGACTTCCAGGAAGTCCCCGCCGTCCGCGCTGCCCGCCGCCAGTTCTCCGCCGGCGCCGCCTATCGGTGGTAGCCCCGCCGCGCGCCGGGAACGGCGCGCAGCGAGTTAAGGTGTAAGTTTTAGGTTTTAAGCCGCCTCCCTCCTCTCTCCCCATCTCCCTCTCTTCCCCCCATCTCCCTCTCTTCCTCTCTTCCCCCCGTCTTCCTCTCTTCCTCTCTTCCCCCGTCTTCCCTTGACAGTCCCGCCCCCGGCGCGGTCTTTACGCGCTGATGGACAATCCCTTTCTCGATCGCACATTTTCAATCCGCTGGTCGCAGCTGACCCCGGCTCAGGTTGTGCCCGCCATCGAGTTCTCCCTCCGCGACGCGGAGGCGGCCCTGGCCCAGATCACCGGCCTCGATCCGGCCGACACCCGCTTTGGGAACACCTTTCTCGCCCTGGAGGATTCCTGCGACCTGCTCAACGAGACCTGGGCCAAGGTCACCCACCTCATGAGCGTGGCTGACGCGCCGGCCTTGCGCGAGGCCCACAACGCCATGCTGCCAAAAGTCTCGGCATTCCAGGCCGGCATCCCGCTGAATGCGGCGCTCTGGGAGCGCCTCAAGGCCGCCGCCGCGCATCCGGCGTCCGCCGGCCTGGCGGGCGAGCAACGGCGCCTGCTCACGGAGACCGTGGCGGAGTTTCAGCAGCAGGGCGCCGACCTGCCGGCGGACAAAAAAAACCGGCTCGAGGCCTTGCAGGGTGAACTTGCGGAGCTGACGCAGAAATACTCGGAAAACGTCCTCGATGCGACCAACGCCTGGGAAATCATCCTCAAGGACGAGTCCCGCCTGCGCGGCCTGTCGCCGCACGCGCGCGAGTCGGCCCGGCGGAACGCGCTGCAGAAAGGCCATGGCACCGAAGCGGCCCCCGCGTGGCGCTTCACGCTGCACGCTCCCTCCATGGAGCCCGTCATGCTTTACGCCGAGGACGAGACCCTGCGCCGCGCGGCCTGGACCGCGGCCAGCGCCATCGGCGGCAAGGCCCCCCACGACAACGGCGGCCTCGTCGGGCGCATCCTCGCCCTCCGCCAGGAAAAGGCGGAGCTGTTGGGGCGATCCCATTTTGCCGACCTCGTGCTGGAGCGCCGCATGGCCAAGACTGGCGCGCAGGCGCTGGCCTTCGTCGAGGACCTCCACCGGCGCATCGCCCCGGCCTTCGCGCAGGAGAGCCGCGAACTCGAGGAGTTCAAGGCGGCCCAAACGGGCGGCGCCACCCCGGCGCATCTCGCGCCGTGGGAGATCGCGTTCTGGGCCGAGCGCCTGCGCCGCTCGCGGCATGACTTCGACGAGGAGCAGTTGCGGCCGTATTTCCCGATGGACCGGGTGCTCGCGGGCCTGTTCGAGATCACGCGCCGGATCTTCGGGATCAAGGTCGCGGAGCAGCCGGCCGGGGCGGGGGAGACCTGGCATGCCGAGGTGAAGTTCTACACGGTGCACGACGAGGCGGGCCGGCACCTCGGCTCGTTCTACGCGGACTGGTATCCCCGCGAGTCCAAGCGCGGCGGCGCATGGATGAACTACCTCATCACCGGCGGACCCCGCGACGGCGGGCGGCTGCCGCACCTCGGGCTGATGTGCGGCAACATGACGCCGCCCCTGGACAACCAGCCCGCGCTGCTCACCCACCGCGAGGTCGAGACGGTCTTCCACGAGTTCGGCCACCTGCTGCACCACCTGCTTGGCGAGGTCGGCATCAAGTCGCTCAACGGCGTCAACGTCGCCTGGGACTTCGTCGAGCTGCCCTCGCAGATCATGGACAACTGGTGCCGGGAGCGCGAAAGCCTCGATCTGTCCGCCCGCCACCATGCCACCGGCGAACGCATCCCGGAGGAACTTTTCCGGCCCATGGTCGCGGCGCGGAATTTCCGCAGCGCCACCGCCACGATGCGTCAGATGGCGTTTGCCCGGCTCGACCTGGAACTGCACCTCGGCCGCGTTGCCGGGGAGATTTCACCTCGGCTGCGCCAGCTCCTGCGTGACTATCTCATCCCGACCGAGCCCCCGTCGCCGACGCCGGAGAACCGCTTCACGCACATCTTCGCCGACCCGGTGGGCTACGCCGCCGGCTATTACTCTTACAAGTGGGCCGAGGTGCTCGACGCGGATGCGTTTACCCGGTTCAAGAGCGAAGGCATCTTCAGCCGTGCGGTCGGGGCCGAGTTTGTGGCCAAGGTGCTCAGTCGCGGCAACGTGGCCGACCCGATGCAGCTTTTTGTCGATTTCATGGGCCGCCCGCCCGACCAGTCCGCCTTGCTCCACCGCGCCGGCCTCGCGTGAAGAGGAAGGCGAAAGGCGGAAGGCGGGAGGCGGGAGGAGGGCGGAGGCGGGAGGGGGCCGCCTGGCGGAGTGTTAAGGTTTAGGTTTTAAGCAGCCACCACCTCTTAACACCAAAAACCTAGCACGTATCACCTAACACCTGTTCACATCACGCCTTAATCCCCAGTGTTTCCCCGTTTCACCGTTTCCTCATCTCCCTCTCTTCCACTCTCCCGCTCTTCTCCCCGCTGCCTTACAACCCCCCATCCCTTTTCCATCGCCGGATTTTTCGCTGGAAAAATTGCGCCATCCGGCAATCAGTCTCTGCAACCAACCATCCCTCTCCCGCCATGATGATCTATCTCTTCCTCCTCATTATCCCGTTTTTGTTCGGCCTTTACGCGCAGATGCGCGTCTCGAGCGCCTACAAAAAGAATGTCCGCATCCCCTCGCGCGGCCGCATCACCGGTCGCGAGGCCGCCGCCGCGGTCATGGAGAGCGCCGGCGTCCAGGGCGTTTCGATCATCGAGGTCCCCGGCCACCTGACCGACCATTACGACCCGTCGAAGCGGCGCCTCGCGTTATCCTCGGAGAATTACCACGGCTCCAGCCTCGCCGCCCTCGGCGTGTCGGCCCACGAGGCCGGCCATGCCATCCAGCACAAGGTCGGCTACGCCATGATGACGGTCCGCCAGACCCTCGTCCCCGCCACGCAGATCGCCGCGGGTGCTTCGAACTTTCTCATTCTCGCCGGCATTCTGCTCATCTCCACCTCGATCGGCGGCACGATGCTGCTGTTCGGTGCGGCGGCGCTGGCCGTCATCGTGTTGTTCCAACTCGTCACGCTCCCCGTCGAGTTCGACGCCAGCCGCCGGGCCAAGGTGCAGCTGGTCAATCTCGGCATCGTGGGCCAGGACGAGATGAAAGGCGTGCACGAGACCCTCGACGCCGCCGCGCTGACTTACGTCGCCGCCTTCGTCGCCTCCCTCGGCTCCCTGCTGCACATTTTGCTCATCCTTTCCGGCAGCCGCCGGAGTGACTGAGCTCGGCCGCGCTCGCCACGGCGCGGCGCGAGGTCAGGGGTTGCGCGTAGGCGTTTGGCCGGTTGACGATGCTCAACGCCTATTTGCCTGATTTACCCTTGGCTTTGTCCTTGCCCTTACCCTTGCCAGAATCGTCGCCCGACTTGGGGCCGAGATGGAAGTCGCCGTTCTTGAGGGCATGGAATTGCGGCGAGCCTGGCTTGATGCCCAGTTCCTTGGCGATCACACCCCAGCCCTTGCCTTTCTGTGCCTTGTAGATCTCCACGACCCTCTCCGGCGGCTGGCTCGTCATCTGGCAGAGCTGGAAGACCATGAAGGCGTCGGCCGGCTCGCTGACGGTGCTGAGCACCACCTTGACCCGGGCCTCGGGCACGCCGAACTGGGCGCTGACCTTGGCGGAAAAGCCGTCCCCGTCGAGCCGGGCCTGGACATTGACGTGGCTCAGGAAATCGTCGAGCCCATCGGCAGCGGCGGTGACGGCGAGAAGGCCGGCGGAGAAAAGGGCGGTCAGGAGGATTTTTTTCATGGGGTGGTTTTCGACGGCTGTTGGCAGTGCGGGATTGCACCGCACCTGGCTGGATTTCCCGGAGTGGGACAGGTGCGTCTGGAGCAAACGACAAAAAACGATCGAGGTAGACTTTAGACACCCATTTGACGGATTGGTCCCGGCCAAGTGGGGGCCGATAGAGCGAGGAGCTAACTCCCGGCACGGTACCAAGTTAATTGGCACCGGAGGGGTCCGCCGCACGTACGGCTAGTCAAAGAGATCGATTTGCCCCGGATTGACGACCGGGCCGGGCTCGACGCGGTTCGGCGGGGGCTCGACGCATGCGGGGGAATCATGCCGGGCGCTGTTGACGAAGGGGCTGACTTTCGTGGCGACCATGAGTTTCGCCGGGTAGCTGGCACAGGCCGCGCGCACCTGCGCGGGCGCGAGCGGGCCGGGCGTCAACCACGTCTTGGCTGTCGTGTCATCCATGATGACGGGCATCCGGTCATGGATGTCCGCCATCAGCTCGTTCGGAGCGGTCGTCAGGACAATGTAGCGTTCGGGTTGATCGTCCGTGGCGGGCCAGGTAATGCCGGCGATCCAGAACGGCGCTTCGCTCTTCAGCCGAATGTGGAACGGGATCTTCACCTTGCCGCCGTCGCTCCGCCGCCACTCGTAGAATCCGTCCGCCGGCACAAGGCACCGGCGTTCCTGGATGCCGGCCCGGAACGTGGTCTTCTCGGCCGCCGTCTCCGAGCGGGCATTGATCAGCAGCTGGGGCTTGGCCTGCGGGCCAAACTGGACGGTGTGCCCCCAGCGTATCGGCTCCACGGTCCAGGGTGCTTCCGCCTTCACCACGGGCATGACTTGCGTCGGGGCCACGTTGAACCGCCTCGGCAGCGGGGCCTTGCCCTGGGGCCGGACCCCCAGACGCGTCAGGGCCGCGGCGATGGCCTCGGGGTCTTTGAAGGTGTAACGGCCGCACACCGGGGCAGCATTGCCCGGGGCGGGCGGGCCGTCAACCTGGACGCGGGCGCCGGAAACCCGGTCAGGAGACTTTGGGCGGGGCCGATTATTAAGGCGGGCTAATTTCCACCCCGTTGGCCGGATCGGGTCTTGCCGCGCCTACCTCGCCTTGTGCGAGGGTGCGGGCATGCCGCTCCGGACCCTCGCCGTCGATTTCAACTCCTTCTTCGCCTCGTGCGAACAGCAGGAGACACCGGCCCTGCGGGGGCAGCCGGTGGCCGTGGTGCCGGTCGTGGCGGCCACCACCTGCTGCATTTCCGTGAGCTACGCGGCGAAGGCGCGGGGCGTTAAGGCCGAGATGGGCGTCGATGAGGCGCGGCTGCGCTGCCCGGAGCTGGCGCTGGTCGAGGCGCGTCCCCGGACCTACATCAACTACCACCACCGTCTGGTGGAGGTCATCGAGTCCTGCATCCATGTCAGCGAGGTGAAGTCGATCGATGAGATGGAGTGCGAACTGACGGCCACCTTTGCGCCGCGGGAGAAGGCCCTGGCCGTGGCGCGCCAAATCAAGGCCGAGGTGGCGCGCCGGATCGGGCCCTGCCTGACCAGTTCCATCGGGATCGCGCCCAACTGGTGCCTGGCAAAGATGGCCTCGGACATGCAGAAGCCGAACGGGCTCGTGGTCCTCGATGATGAGGACATTCCCGGGAAGCTGCTGGGGCTCAAGCTGCGCGACTTTTTGGGCATCGGGGAGCAGATGGAGCTGCGGCTCAATGCCCACGGCATCGACACCCCGGCCCGGCTCTACGCGGCCACCAAGGGCGAGCTGCGGGGCATCTGGCGCGGCGTGGAGGGGGAGCGCATGTATGCCCGGATCCGCGGCGACACCATCCCGCTGACCGTGGAAAAGCACAAGACGGTGGGGCATTCCCATGTCCTGCCGCCGAATCTGCGCACCGGACCCAAGGCCCTGGCCGTCCTGCACCGCCTGCTGCAGAAGGCCGCCATGCGCCTCCGGAACATCGCGCACTACGCCGGGGCCCTCGTGGTCTATGTCGGCTGCCGGGACCACGATTCCTGGAGTGACGAGATCCGTTTCAACGAGACCCAGGATGCCATCACCCTGACCCATGCCCTCAACCAGCTCTGGCAAAGGCGGCCCGCCCGAATCAGGGGCCTGATGCCGTTCAAGGTGGGGATCGTGTTGACCCACCTCTGCGCCATGCGCGGCCACACCCTGGACCTCTTCGACCAGCCCAGGCAGGAAGCCCGCGAGCGCCTGGGGCATGCGCTCGACACGCTCAACCAGACCTTCGGCCACGGGTCGGTGTTCCTCGGCGGCGCGTTTGGCGTGACGGAGAACGCGCCCATGCGGATATCCTACACCTGCATCCCCAAGCCCGAGGTCGAGGAGATGGACCTCGAGCGAGGCGGCCGCCTGCGGCCGAAGGCGCCGGCGTCCCGGGGGGAGGAGGAACCGGATTTCTCCGGGGAGCCGCCGTCGGACCACCTGAAACCGCATTTGAATTAATCCGCGGGCTGCTTTTTACTCCGCGTCATGCAAAACGGTTCCAAGGTGGTCTGTATCGACGATGTGTTCCCGGCGTGGGCGCGGCAGGCTTACACGGCGCTGCCGGTCAAGGGCGTGACCTACACCGTGCGGTCCATGTCGCCGGGCCGGGGCAAACCGCTCCACGTCGTCGATGGCAAGCCGGTCAAGAACGGCGCGGGCGACGCGCATCCGGAAATCCACCTGCTCGTCGAGGAGCTGCGCAACCCGCCCGACCCCTTCTGTGCCGGCGCGGAGCTGGGCTTCAAGGCCGAGCGCTTCGCTCCCATGGAGGAGGCCGAGAACGAGGCCAGCTACGCCGACTCCGAGGCGGTGGGGGCGTTCGAGGTGATCCCCTCCGGGGGATGACGAAGACGGAAATCGCGACGCGGGATCTCCGTCATTCCAGGTTCGCTTCGTGTCTTCGTGGTGAAGCAATCCCCGCTCAGAAATCAAACTGGTCGATGTTGTCCTTGTTAAAGACGAACGGCTTTCCAAGAAGGATGTTGTCACCCTTGATCTCGAAGGTGCCGAGCGTGCCGGCCTTCAGGCTCGTGGCGCCGGGCTTGAGCTGATCCTTCGCCAGGGCGGCGCCGGCGTAGACGGTCAGGTAGCCGAGGTTCTCGGTGTTCCAGAGGATGACGCTGTCGGTCACCCCGTCGTGGACGTACCGCTTGTTCTCATTGGGCAGGCCGAGGCCGATGACCTTCACCTGACCGGCCTTGCCCGCCTGTTTCACGGCCTCGGCCGCGCCCGGGACGCCGGGCGTGCAGATGGCCATGATGAGCTTCAGCTTCGGGTTGGCGCTCATCAGCGCGGTGGCCTCGGACTGGGCCTTGTCCTTCAGGTCGTCGCAGGGGCGGACGGCGACGAGTTTGATCTTCGGGTAGGTGGCGGCGAGGCGGGCCTCGATGTGCTTCATCCATTCGCGCTGGTTGGCGGCGGTGAGCGTGGCGGTGATGATCGCGAACTCGCCCTCCTGGTCCATCAGGCGCGCAGCCTCGTCCATCAGGCCCTGGCCGATGCCCTCGGGCGTGGCCTGGTTGACGAAGAAGGAGCGGGCGTCCGGCAGCGCGTCGGCGTCGTAGGTGATGACCTTGGTGCCGGACTTCTGCGCCTTGCGGAGGGCGGTGGAGATGCCCTCCTTGTTCTCGGCGGCGACGGCGATGATGTCGACGCCCAGCGTGATCCAGTTCTCGACGATCTCGTTTTGCTTGGCGGCGTTGCTGTCGGTCGGACCGTCGAAGAGCAGCTCGATCCCGAGCTCCCTGGCCGCCTGGTCGGCGCCCTTCTTGACGGAGAGGAAGTAGGCGTTGCCCTTGGCCTTGGGCATGAGCGCCATCATGAGCTTGGCGTCGGCGGCGAAAGCGCCGGCGAGCAGCGAGAAAAACAGGGCGGTGACGAGGCCGAGGCGGAGGAGGGATTTCATGGAGATGGGGCGAGGGAAGAAATACTGAAATGGGGAAACCGTGAAAGGTGAAACCATGGGTTTCAATGTTTCAGTCATTTCGTCTTTCTCAACTTTGTTCGAGCGAGTTTGGGCAACACGCTCCCGGTCAGGGCCAGGAGGAGCAGCGCCCCGGTGAGAAGGCCGGAGATCTCCTCGGCGGCGTTCATCCGGATCACGATGGGCAGGGTGGCGAGGCCGCTCTTGAGGACGGCGATGGCCGCCACGCCGAGGAGAGTGCCGGTCACGCTGCCGTGGCCGCCGAAGATGCTCGTGCCGCCCAGGACCACCGCGGTGATGGCGAACAGCTCATAGCCCGTGCCGGCGTCGGCCTTGGCCTGGCCGAGCCGGGCGGTGTAGATGATGGCGGCCAGCGCCGCGATGAACCCGGCGAGCACATAGACCAGCGCCACGCGTCGCTCCACCGGCAACCCGGCGTAGCGGGCGCCCTCCGGGGCAAACCCGATGGCGCGGAACGAGCGGCCGAACACCGTGCGGTGCACCAGCAACCACACCCCCGCCGCCACCAGGAGGAACAACCACGCCTGCGTCGGCAGGCCCAGCCAGCGCTCCTGGCCGAGCGCGAGAAAGCTCGTGGGGAAGTTGGTGTAGGTGATCGAGCCGTGGGTGATGGCTTCGGCGAGGCCGCGGAAGAGCGAGTAGGTGCCGAGGGTCACGATGAGCGGCGGCAGGCGCAGCTTGGTGATGAGCCCGGCGTTGAGCCCGCCGGCCAGCGCGCCCAGGGCCAGCGTGAGCGCCGCGGCGACCGGGATCGGCAGGCCGCCGTCGTGCCAGAGCTTGCCGAAGAGGATGGCGCACAGCCCGAGCAGGGAGCCGACCGAGAGGTCGATGCCGGCCGTGATGATGACGGGCGTGAGCGCCAGCGCCAACAGGCCGATCTCGCACGAATGCCGCAGGATGTCGAACTGCCGGTCGATCGTGCCGAAGCCGACGACCACGCCGCGGCGGTTGGTCATCGTGCCATAATGGTAGAACAGCAGCCATTCCACGACGAGCACGACGAAGAGCAGCGTCTCGTGGCGAAACACGAGGCGCTTCCAGGCGGGCGTGGGGGAGGGTGCAGACATGGATCAAACGCTAAGCGGCCTTGGCCTTCCTCCGTCGCACGCCGTCGGCGACGACGGCGAGCAGAATGATAGCACCCTGGATGGCTTTTTCCCAATAGGCCTCGATGTGCAGGTGCGTCAGCGCCGGCGACACGCAGGCCAGCAGCAGCAGGCCGGAGAACGCGCCCCAGAGGTTGCCGCGGCCGCCGGAGATGGCGACGCCGCCGACGACCACGGCGGCGATGACCTTCAGCTCGAGGCCCGCGCCGGACGAAGGCTGCACCTGCGGCGACTGGACGATGTTCATCACCGCCGCGAGTCCGGTCAGCGCGCCGAGGAAGGCGAACACGAGGAAGGTCACGCGCTGCGGCGGGATGCCGGCGAGCCGGGCCGCCTCGGCGTTGGTGCCGACGGCGTAGACCTGCCGCCCCGCGGCCCAGTGCCGCAGCGCCAGGCCGAGCGCAACCAGCAGGGCGAGCGCGAAGCCGACCAGCGTCCACTGGCCCGCGGCCTGGCTCAGGCCAAACCATTGCAGGCGGTCGGGGAGATTCACGAATTCTCCCTGCCGCACCAGATTCAGGCCCTGGCGCAGGGTCACCATGGTGGCGAGGGTCACGACGATCGAGGGCAGGCGCAGGCCCGCCACCAGCCAGCCATTGAGCGAGCCCATCAGGGTGCCGAGGCCGGCGGAGGCCAGGACCACGGCGGGCAACGGCCAGCCCTGGGCCGCCAGCAGGCCGGCACCCACGCTGCACACGGAAAACTGCGAACCGACGGAGATGTCGATCTGCCGGCAAATGATGACCAGCGCCATGCCGCAGGCGACGACGAGGGTCGGCGCCTCGCGGGTGACGAGCGACAGCAACGGCTGCGGCGAGAAGAACGCCGGCGCGACCACGGCCAGCCCCAGCAGCACGAGGAGCAGCGCGGCGGTGACGGAGAGCTCGCGGAAGTATTTTTTCATTTTCCGCCTCCCAGTGCCGTCGCCATCACGAGGTGCGCGTCGGCATCGCCGGGCAGCACGGCGACCAGCGCGCCGCCGCGCATGACGCCGATGCGGTCGCTCATTCCGAGCACCTCGGGGAGGTCGCTCGAGATCATGATGACGGCCAGGCCCTCCTTCGCGAGGCGGCGGATGATCTTGTGGATCTCGCTCTTGGCCCCGACGTCCACGCCCTGGGTCGGCTCGTCGAGGATGAGCACCCGCGGCTTCGTCGCCAGCCAGCGGGCCAGTGAGACCTTCTGCTGGTTGCCCCCGGAGAGGCTGCCGCCCGGGGCGTCGCTGCCGGAGCATTTCACCGCAAGGGCGCGGATGTAGTCGAGGGCCAGCACTTGTTCCGCCCCCGAGCGCAGCCAGGTGGACGGGAAAAGCCGGCGGTGCACCGCCATCGAGATGTTCTGGGCGATGGGCATTTCCAAAATAATCCCGTGCTGGCGCCGATCCTCCGGCACGTAGGCGATGCCGCGGGCGATGGCGGTCCGAGGCGAGTCGATGAACACGGACTCGTTGTTGAGCCGGATCTCACCGGCGTCGGCGGGCGTGAGGCCGAAGAGCACCCGCGCCAGCTCGGTGCGACCGGCGCCCACGAGTCCGGCGAGGCCGAGAATCTCCCCGGCGCGCACCTCGAGGCTGACGCCCCGCACACCCGAGGTGGCGCACCCGGTGTCCTTCAGCGCCAGCACCACTTCACCCGGCGGCGACTCGGCGGGCGGGTAGAGCTGCGCGACCTCGCGCCCGACCATGAGCTTGATGAGCCCGGCCTCATTCATGGCGGCAACGGGGTGCGTGCCAACACTCTCGCCGTCGCGCAGCACGGTGACGCGGTCGGCGAGGGCGAAGATTTCCTCGAGGCGGTGGGAGATGTAGACGACGCCCGTGCCGGCGGCCCGCAGCTCGCGGACGACGGTGAACAGCCGCTCCTGTTCGCGCTGGGTGAGGGAGGCGGTGGGCTCGTCCATGATGACGATGCGCGCGCCGGCGCCGACCGCGCAGGCGATCTCGACGAGCTGCTGCTCGGGCATGGAGAGCGTGCCGACCTCGGCGTCGGGCGCGATGCTGGCCCCGACGCGCGCGAGCAGGCCGGTGGCGCGGTTGCGGCGGGCCGGCCAGTCGATGCGCCGGGTGGCGCCGCCGGACTCGAGCCGGAGGGCGATGTTCTCCTCGACCGTGAGGTCCGGGAAAAGCGCGGGCTGCTGGTAGATGCAGGCGATGCCGAGCTGGTGGGCGAGGGTGGGCGTCAAGGCGGAAAGGGTGCGGTTGCCGACGGTGATCTCGCCGCCATCGGGCGCGTGCGCGCCAGTGGCGACCTTGATCAACGTGCTCTTGCCGGCGCCGTTCTCGCCGAGCAGGGCATGCACCTCGCCGGCGTGGAGCTCGAAGTCGACGCCCCGCAGCGCCCGCACGCCGCCAAAGCTCTTGGCGACGCGCCGCAGAGAGAGCAGCGGCTGGGAGGGGTTGGTGACCATGCGTGAGGTGCGGGCAGCTTGGGGCGCCTGGCCGGCTCAGACCAGATGAAAGACTTCCTGCAGTTCGCGCGACACGGGACTGTGGTCCGGATTGGACGGCATGAGGTCGCCCATGAACTTCCACCAGCGCTGGCAGACTTCGGTCGACGCGACGGCGGCCCAGCGGGCCTCACTCTCGATCTCGACGTAGCCGAAGAGCTGGCGCGTGGCCGGGTCGAGGAAGATGGAGTAGTTGTGGCTGCCGTGCGCGCGGAGCACGACGGCGAGGTCGTCCCAGATGGGTTGGTGCCGGCGGGCGTATTCCGCCTCGGCGCCGGGGTGGATGGACAGGACGAAGGCTTTGCGGATCATGGGGGCGGGTGGGTGGACGGGCAGGGTGGGCGAAACTTGGTGCGAGATACAGCCTTGTTCTGCGGCTGCGGCAAATCCCCGGGGAATGCGTACAGTCAGAAAGCGTTCGCCCGGTCTTGCTCCGGCGCGAATATGGGGTGTTTAGTCAAGCCTGCCCCATGGAGAAAAAACGCATTGCCTTTGTCGGCACCGGCGGCCGCGCGCTCAGCTTCATCGAGCCGGTCGCCACGACCTACCGGGACCACAATGAGATCGTCGGCCTGTGCGACCTCAGCCCGGCGCGCCTGGCCTATTACAACGGCCTGCTGGCCGGCGAACTCGGTTATCACGCGGTGCCATCATATCCGGCCGATCGTTTTGACGCGATGCTACGCGAGACGAGGCCCGACACCGTCTTTGTCTGCACCAAGGACAGCACGCACCATGATTACATCGTGCGCGCCCTGCACGCCGGCTGCGACGTCATCACGGAGAAGCCGATGACCACCGACGCGGCCAAGTGCCGCGCCATCCTCGAGGCGCAAGCCGCCACCGGCCGGCAGGTGCGCGTGGCCTTCAACTACCGCTGGGCGCCGTTTCGCACCAAGGTGAAGGAGCTCATCGCCATGGGCGTCATCGGCCGCGTCCACTCGGTCAACCTCGAATACCTCCTCGATACCAACCACGGGGCCGACTACTTCCGCCGCTGGCACGCCACCGCCGCCGAGTCCGGCACGCTGCTCGTGCACAAGAGCACACACCACTTCGACCTCGTCAACTGGTGGCTCGACGCCATCCCGGCCCAGGTCTTTGCCTACGGCGACCTCGTTTTCTACGGGAAGAAAAACGCGGAGGCCCGGGGCGACGGCGCCCTGACGAAATACCCGCGCTATACCGGCCACCCGGAGTCGAAGGATGACCCGTTCCGCCTCGACCTCGACGAGAGCGAGCCCTTCCGCAAGATTTACCGCGCGGGCGAGGCCGACTCCGGCTACGTCCGCGACCAGAATGTTTTCCGCGAGGGCATCGACATCCCCGACCAGATGTCGCTCAACGTCCGCTACCGCACGGGCGAGGTGCTGACCTACTCGCTGGTCTGCTACAGCCCGCGCGAGGGCATGCGCGTGTGTTTCAACGGTGACCGCGGCCGCATCGAGTATCACGAGTTCATCGGCACGCACATGAACCGCGCCGTGCGGCCGAAGGATTTCAAGCTCGACGACAAGCCCGGCGCCGAGGCCGAGGGTGAGTGGATCAAGGTCTTCCCACACTTCCAGCCGAGTTATACCGTGCCCATGCCGCCGGCCACCGGCGCCCACGGCGGCGCCGATGAGATCCTCAATCGCTCCTTCTACGCGGCGGATGCCCCGGCGACGGACGAGTGGGGCCGCTTCGCCGGCCACGAGCAGGGCGCCGCCTCCATCCTCGTCGGCATCGCCGGCGTCGAGTCGATCAAACGCAACGTCCCCGTGAACATCACCGACCTCGTGCCGCTCCGGCCGGGGGCGACCAAGCTCAGTCAGCTGGCCTGAGGCCAACCTGCCCCGACCGACGCGATGAATAAAATCCTCCTCACCCTTTTCATGACTGCCCTTGCCCCCGCCGCCTTCGCCGCCGCGGCCCCGGTCATACCTCTCTGGCCCGAGGGCGTGCCCGGCGCCCGGGACCTCGGCGCGGAAATGAGCGACGATTCCGGTCGCATCTGGAAGGTCGCGCAACCAACGCTCACGGTCTACAGCCCGGCGGTCGACCGGCCCAACGGCACCGCCATCATCATCGCCCCGGGCGGAGGTTACGTGCGGCTCTCCACCGAGCGCGAGGGAGTCCAATACGCCAACTGGCTGAGCACGCTCGGCGTCACCTCCTTCGTCCTGAAGAACCGGCTGGGCGAGTTCGGCCATCCCGCGCCGCTGGAGGACGTACTGCGCGCCGTGCGGCTCGTGCGGGCGCGCGCGGCGGAATTCAAGGTCAACCCCGCCCGCATCGGCGTCATGGGCAGCTCGGCCGGCGGCCACCTGGCCGCGAGCGCCGGCACGCTCTTCGACCACGCCGCGGGCAAGACCGGCGCGGAACTGGACGCGGTCAGCGCCCGGCCCGACTTTCTCATCCTGATGTATCCGGTCATCACGATGGAAGACCCGTTCGTCCACGCTGGCTCGCGCCGGGCGCTGTTGGGGACGACGCCCTCACCAGAACTTCTTCAGCTGATGTCGCTCGAGAAGCAGGTCACAGCCGCCACGCCGCCGACGCTGCTCATCCATACGCAGGAGGATGCCACCGTGCCGGTCGAGAACAGCATCCTTTTCTACCAGGCCCTCACGCGCGCAAAGGTGCCGGCCGAAATGTACCTCTTTGAACACGGCTCGCACGGCATGGGCCTGAAGCCGGATTTCGGCACCGCCTCCGACTGGCCGGCCCGCGCCGCCGAGTGGCTCCGTAACCGCGGATTGCTCCGCGCCGTCAAGCAGTGACCCCACGCCCCCCCATGACCATACCCGCCCGCTCGCTCGCCCTGATTGCCCTCACCGCCGTTCTCGCCGGGGCCGCCCCGGTCATGGAACGCCTCGACCGCGGCGTCGTCGCCGTGCACGAGCCCGACGGCAAGGTTTTTGTCAGCTGGCGCCTGCTGGCCTCCGATCCGGCGGAGACGGCCTTCAATGTCTACCGCACCACCGCGCCCGCTCCGGTGCGCGGCGGCCGGCCCGGCGGCGGCGGACCCGCGCGCGAGCCGGAGCCGGCGACCGTAAAGCTCAACGACGCGCCGTTGTCCGGCCCGACGTGGCTGGTCGATGCGCGGGCCAGCCTGGAGCGCGAGACGAAATATTTCGTGCGCCCCGTCACCGGCGGTCTCGAAGGCGAGCCCGGGGCGGCCTTCACTCTGCCGGCCGGCGCCCCGCCATTGCCCTACCACCCGGTGCCGATCGTGACGCCTGAAGGTTACACGCCCAACGACGCCTCGCTCGGCGACCTCGATGGCGACGGCCGCTATGAGATCATCCTCAAGCAGGAGCAGCGTCCGCGTGACAATGCCCAAGCCGGACCGACCGGCGAGACCCTGCTGCAGGCCTACACACTGGAGGGAAAACTTCTCTGGACGATCAACCTCGGGAAAAACATCCGCGAGGGCGCGCACTACACGATGTTCATGGTGATGGATTTTGACGGCGACGGCCGGGCGGAGGTCGCCTGCAAGACCGCCGACGGCACGGTGGATGGCACCGGCAAGGTCATCGGCGATCCCACGGCCGACTGGCGGGAGACCGGTGAGGCCGCGGTACCCACCCGTGACCGGACCGGCTCAGCCAGCACGGCGGCAGGCCTGGTCGCCCGCATGGAGGGTCGCATCGTGCGCGGGCCCGAATATTTGACGATCTTCGACGGCCGCACCGGGGCGGCGCTCGCCACCACCGACTACCTGCCCGGCCGTCACCCGGACACCCAGAATCCGACGCCCGAGCAAATGAACGCCGTCTGGGGCGACGGTTACGCCAACCGCTCCGACCGTTTTCTCGCGGGTGTCGCCTACCTCGACGGCGTCCTGCCGAGCCTGATCATGTGCCGCGGCTATTACACCCGCTCGGTCATCGCCGCGTGGGACTGGCGCGACGGCAAACTGACTTCCCGCTGGGTGTTCGACAGCGACAAGCTCGGCCCGCCCGACCGGACCAACCTCTGGCGCGGCCAGGGCAACCACCAGCTCTCGATCGCCGACGTCGATGGTGACGGCAGACAGGACATCGTTTACGGCGCCATGGTCGTCGGTTCCGACGGCCGGGGACTGTATTCGACAGGCTGGGGTCACGGCGACTCGTTGCATGTCGGCGACTTCGATCCCGCCAATCCCGGCCTCGAGGTCGGCGACATTCAGGAGCGTTTCAGCGACCAGGGCCTGAGCCTGCGTGATGCCCGCACCGGCAAGGCGATCTTCACCATCCCGTCGATCAAGGCCGCCGACAGCGGCGGTGATGCGGGGGAGGGGCCGGGCCGCGGCAACACCTTCAACATCGACCCGCGTTTTCCGGGCGCCGAGTCCTGGGCCGCCGGCGCCGGCATGGACGGCCTCCATGACGCCGCGGGCCACAAGTTCCAGGAACACCGCCCGCGCGGCTTCCCCGTGAATTTCGGCCTCTATTGGGATGGCGACCTGCTCCGTGAGCTGCTCGACAGCAACCGCATCGTGAAATGGAACTGGGAGACCGGCGCACTCGACCCGCTGCTCACGGCCCACGCCTGCACCTCGAACAACGGCACCAAGTCCACGCCGGCGGTCAGCGCCGACCTCTGGGGCGACTGGCGCGAGGAGGTCGTCTGGGCCACGCGCGACAAGCAGGAGCTCCGCATCTTCACCTCCACCATTCCGACGAAACACCGCATCACCACCCTGATGCACGACGCGCAATACCGTGTCGCCGTCGCCTGGCAGAACACCGCCTACAACCAGCCGCCGCACCCGAGCTTCTACCTCGACGAGTCGGCCCCGCTGCCCCCGCGGCCGGTGATCCGTTATCCCGAGCCGGCGAAGTAGCCTCTCCTCCCGCCCAAGCCATGCCGTCTGGCTCCAACCCGTTGGATTGCTGCCGGCCACTGACTCCGACCCTGATTTCCCTCAACCCCTGCACCCCATGAAACAGTCCCGTCTCCTCGTCTTCAGCCTGCTGCTGACGGCGCCACTCCTCGCGCAAACGCCCCCGCCCACCGTGGCGCCCACCGCGGGTGAACCGCCGGCTCCCACGCTCATCAACAGCGGCCGACTTCCGCCCGCTTATCCGACGCCCTACGAGCCGGCCACGCCCGACGAGATCAAGGCCGTGCTCACCCGCATCGTCGGCTACCTGGAGACCGCCAGCCCGGTCAAGGTCGTCAAGGTCATCGACCGCAACACGCGCGAGCCCGTCACCGACCTGACCAAGCTTTCCGGCAACGTGATGTTCGACCGCACGGACTTCATGATCACCAGCTACGAATGGGGCGTCACCTACGCGGGCATGCTGCTGGCCGCCGAGGCCACCGGGGACACCCGCTATCGCGATTATGCGGCCAGCCGCCTGCACGCCATCGCCACCCTTGCGGCCCACCTGAAGAGCCTGCCGCCGCCTGCGGACGCGACCGGCCCGCAGCGCGCCATGGCGCTCCGGCCCATCCTGAGTCCGCAGAGCCTCGATGATTCGGGCTCGATGTGCGCCGCCTTCATCAAGGCCGCCCGCGCCGGCGTCGAGCCGGCGACGCTCCGCCCGTGGATCGACAATTATATCAAGTGGATCCACACGGGCCAGATGCGCCTCGCCGACGGCACGCTCTCCCGCAACCGCCCCCTGCACGACACGCTGTGGCTCGACGACCTCTATATGAGCGTGCCGGCGCTGGCCCAGATGGGGGTGCTCACCGGAGAGACGAAATATTTCGACGACGCCGTGAAGCAGATCCTGCAGTTCTCCAGCCGGATGTTTCTCAAGGAAAACAATCTTTACCGGCACGGCTGGGTTGAGGCGATGGACCCGCACCCGGCGTTCCACTGGGGCCGCGCCAACGGCTGGGCCATCGTTGCCATGACCGAGCTGCTCTCCGTGCTGCCGGAGAATCATCCTGGCCGCCCCGCCGTGCTCGCCCAATACCGCGCGCACGTTGCCGGACTCGCCGCCACTCAGGGACGCACCGGCCTCTGGCACCAGCTGCTCGACCGCAATGATTCCTACCTCGAGACCTCTGCCTCCGCCATGTTCGTCTATTCGATCGCCCGCGGCATCAACCGTGGGTGGCTCGATCCGCTCGCCTACGGTCCGATGGTCTCGCTCGGCTGGAACGCCGTCGCGAAACAGGTCAACGACCAGGGGCAGGTCGAGAACACCTGTGTCGGCACCGGCATGGCCTTCGACCCGATGTTTTATTATTATCGGCCCGTGAGCGTGTATGCGGCGCACGGCTACGGCCCGGTGCTGCTGGCCGGCGCTGAGGTGCTCACCCTGCGGCAGGGCAAGGGCGCCGCCGCCAACATCAACGACAGTTCCGTGCAGTTCGCCCCGTCGCCCTCGCGCTTTTGAGCCGGCGGCTGACAGTCACCGGTCCTCCCTTCGCCATCAATTTTCCAACGCCCCACCAACCTCCCAACCGAAAATCCGATCATGAAATCGTATTCGAACCAAGCTGCGCGCGTGTCCAAGGTCATGCTCGCCCTCAGTGTCACCTGCACCCTGTTCGTCGCCGGCGCCCCCGCCCGGGGCCAGTCGACTGCCCCAACCACCGTTGAGGCCGCCACCCTCGCCAAGTATGACCGCAATGGCAACAGTGTGCTCGATGCCGGCGAAAGAGACGCCCTGCAGGCGGACGAGGCGCGCGGCGCGATGGTGCCGGTCGAAAACACCGGGGCCAAGAAGGACGACATCCTGGAACTGTCACCCTTCCAGGTGACGTCGTCCGACAAGGGCTATCTCGCCTCGAACACCCTCTCGGGGACGCGCCTCAACTCGAAACTTGAGGACTTGGGCGCCTCCATCACCGTGATCACCAAGCAGCAGATGCTCGATACCGCGGTGCTCGATATCAACGACATCTTCCTCTATGAGGCCAATACCGAGGGCACCGGCAATTTCACGTCGTTCACCGTCGACCGCAACGGCGGTGTCAACGACAACGTCCAGAGCGGCCCGCAGACCGCCAACCGCGTCCGCGGGCTTGATACGGTCAACACGGCGCGAGGCAACTTCGCCAGCAACAGCAGCATCCCGATCGATCTCTACAACACCGATTCCGTCGAGCTCAGCCGCGGACCCAATTCCAACATCTTCGGCCTAGGCAACAGCTCCGGCACGGTCAATATCATCACCTCGCAGGCGAATCTCACCCGGGATGTCTCCACCTTCACGTTGCGCGGCGACAGCTACGGCGGTTACCGCAGCAGCATCGATCTGAACCGCCGGCTGATTCCCAACCGGCTGGCCGTCCGTTTCTCGGCCGTCTACCAGTCGACGGGTTACGAACGGGAACCCTCGGCCGAGGTGACCAAGCGCCAGCAGTTCGCGCTCCAATACAAGCCGCTGCCCTACACGACGATTCGCGGCACCTACGAGTCGTATAACCTTTACGCGCGGCGGCCCAATTCCGTCACGCCGCGGGACGCGGTCACCTTTTGGAAGTCGGCGGGCCAGCCGGTCTGGGATCCGACCACGCAGCGGGTCACCTTCGCCAACGGCACCACTTCCGGCCCCTTCACGGTGGCGCAGGACGGGACCCTCCCGCTCGGCCTGCTCGCACAAGGCACCGGGTTCTACAACCGGCCCAGCATCTTCGTCGACAACGGCGCCATCCAGTTCTGGAGCGTCAACCGCACCGGTTCCGTGCCCACCACCGGAGTCTTCGCCGGCATTCCGACGCCGGACAACCCGAACACCAATCTGCGTTTCCTTGAAAGCGGCACCGATCTCCAGCGCCAGCGCGCGACACTCTTCCCGCTGTATGTCACCCCGTCCATCACCGACCAGTCGCTCTATGACTGGACTTCGGTGAATTTTGTCGCCCCCAACTTCAACAAGGACAAGGGGGACATCTACACCGTCGAGATGGAACAGACTCTGCTCAACTCCCCGCAGCACCTGCTGGCCGCCCGCATCGGCTGGTTCCGCGAAGACATCGACACCTACAGCCGCAACTTCATCGGCGGCACCAACGCCGTCCTGTATGTCGACGTGAATCAGAAACTGCTCGATGGCGCGGTCAACCCGTATTTCCTCCGGCCCTACCTTGCGGCGTCCGAGCCCACGCTGTTCAAGCGGCCGAATACGAACGACATTCAGTCCGCCGACCTGGCCTACCAGTTCAGCCCCGTGAAACTCCCGCGCTGGCTCTCGTGGGTCGGGCAGCAGAAATTCGCCTTGCACGGCGAAACCCGCCGCATCGATACCGCCACCTTCCGCTATCGGGACACGGTGGTGGACGACCACACTTGGATCAACCTGCTGAACCGCACCGGCATCACGGCCGCGCGGGCCTATTACAAATACTACGTGGGCGACAACCAGGGGCAGAATATCGACACCGCACCCCCGGCCATCTACGACCTGTCCGGCCGCTATGATTTCACCTGGTTCAACGCCCAGACCAACCAGTGGGTCAGGGAGCCCGCGACCATCGCCGAGGCCGGCATCACCCCCAGCAGTCGCACGCGGCGCGAGATTCGCACCCTCTCCGCGGCGACCCAGAACTTCTTCTTTGATAACCGCCTCGTCACGACCTTCGGGTATCGCGAGGACAAGAACCGCAGCCGCGATTCCAACGGCGCGGTGGTCGATCCGGCCACCGGATTCCTCGACTACTCGCCGCTGCAGAGCTGGCAATCTTGGGTCGAGAAAGCCGGCATCACGCGGACCGCCGGCGCGGTCATTAAGCCGTTCCGGTGGCTCAACGCCCACTACAACCAGTCCGACAGTTTCCTGCCTGCCGTCACCCAATACAACCTGTTCGGCGAAGTGCTCCCCAATCCCACCGGCAATGGCAAGGATTACGGCGTGACCCTCAACCTGCTGGAGGGGAAGCTGGTCTTCAAACTGAACCACTATGATACGGTCCAGATAAACTCCCGCTCGGGCGACGCGGGCATCGTAGCCACCCGGGCCATCCGCATGGACACCGGCCGGAGCGGCAACGGCAACGACTCGTTCAACTTCGAAACTTGGTCCACCAACCTCGCGAACTCACGGTTTATCGCGCAGGGCATCGTGCCCACGGCCACCCAGACTTCCGACGCCGTAGCGGTCATCATGGGCCTCCCGAAGGGCTTCCTCGACTCTCTGGTCGGCAAGAGCATCGCCGAGACCTCCGACATCTCGGCCAAGGGCTACGAGTTCGAGATGAACTATAACCCCGTCCGCAACTGGACGCTGAAGGTCACCGCCGCCCAGCAGATCACCATTGACACCAACATTTCGCCGACGTTGCTCGCCTACCTCGACTCGCGCCTGCCCATCTGGACGACGGTGAAGGACGACGCGGGATTGTTTTGGTGGAAGACCTCCATCGGCAGCGGTGGCGTCCCGGAGAATTTCTACCTCGGGAATGTGTCCGCCCCCCTCAAGCTCGCCATCGCCAACCAGGGCAAGCCGCGCTCCCAGGTGCGCCAGTGGCGGGCCAACATGCTGACGAATTATAATTTCATCGAGGGCCGGCTGAAGGGTTTTGGGGTCGGTGGGGCGATCCGCTGGGAAGACAAGGCGGCCATCGGTTTCTTCGGGGCCGCGCCCGAGTCCGACGGCGTCATCCGCTCACTCGACGGAAACCGGCCGGTCCATGACAAGTCTCGCTACTACGTCGACCTTTCGGCAAACTACAGCCTGCGCCTCTACCACGGCAAGGTTCGCGCCAAGATCCAGTTGAATGTGCGCAATGTGTTTGAGAATGGCCGGCTCCAGGCGGTCGCCGTCAATCCCGACGGCCAGCCCTATGCCTACCGCATCATCGATCCGCGCCAGTTCATCCTGAGCACGACCTTCGATCTCTGAGCCAAGCGGCCGGGCGCGGCTGATCCCGCCCCCGGCCGGCCGGGACCACGATTGCAACCATGGGCCGTTCCAATTCATCACAGAGCCTGGCGCAGCCGCCCGGGAAATCTCCTGCGGCCTGGTGCCGATTGGCTCTGCTGGCCGCCGCCCTGGTGGCCGTCGGACCGACCTTGGCGATGGGGGCGGCGGAGTCCGGCTTCACGGGCGCCTGGTATCAGTTCCTGATCCCGCAGGCGTTCACGCCGAATCCGCAGCTGGAGATGAGCGCGTTCACCGAGTTTACCCCCGCCGGGCGCAAGCTCGCGGCCGTCTCGCCCGACCGGCCGGTGTATTACGTGGCGCAGGACCAGGGCTACCAGCCCAAGGGTGATGTCGTGGCCGGGGATCATCCGCCCGAGGGCGCGGGGCTGACCCGCTTCATGCGGCAGGCCCTGGCCAACCGGGGCTACCTGCCGGCTGGTGACGAGTCGCACCCGCCCGGTCTCGCGCTGGTTTTTTACTGGGGTTCGCACTACGCGCTCGACCCGGAAATGGCCGGGATGTTTTCCGAACTGGCGGAGCGCCACCTGCAGGAACGGGCTTCCCTCGTCGGTGGCCGGCGCTACGCGCATCAGCTCAACCTCCAGATGGCCTTCGGCACGAGCCTCGCGGACCGGTCCGCCAAAAAGGATTTCCTGCGGCACCAGTCGGCCCGCGATCTCTATTACGTGGTCGTCTCGGCCTATGACTTCAAGGACCTGGCGCGCGGGGAACACCGCCTCCTCTGGCGGACGACCCTGACCGTGGGGGCCAACGGGGTCTCGATGCGGGAGTCGCTACCGCCGCTCATCCTCACCGGCGGGGAATATTTCGGCCGCGCCATGGATGATACCGTCGCCCTCCGGCGCGCGGTCCGCCGGGGCACGGTCAATCTCGGGCCGCTCCGGATCATCGAGAGCGATTTCCCCGAGGAGCCGCGCCGGCACCACCGGCGAAACTGACGCACCTTTCCCCCCATGACCCACCGCCTTGCCCCGTATTGCCTGCTGCTGGCCCTGCTCCCGACCGCCCAAGCGCTCGAAAAACCCGACACCACCTATCAGGTCTTCCAGTTCCCGGCGGACCGGATCCCGCGCATCGACGGCGACACCTCCGACTGGGCGATGGGGCCCGAGAGCTACGTTGTGGGCAAGGACCAACTCACCAACGACGTGAAGACGCCGCCGGCCGCCGGCGACAAGTCTCTCGCCGTGCGCGTCAAGGTCGGCTGGGTCAAGGGGCTCAACCGCCTCTACTTTCTCTACGAGGCCGAGGACGATTTCTGGGACTTCAGCGACCCGGGCCTGCGCAACGACACCTTCGAACTCATGGTCGACGGCGATGCCTCGGGCGGGTCGTTCATGGGGCGGGACAACAACCGCTACTGGACCCCCGAGCACGTCGGCGCCGCGGCTGCGCCCGAGCCGCGCCTCAGCGACAGCGAGTTCAAGTGGGCCACGCACGGCGTCCCCGCGCAGAACTACCACATCATGACGCCGGCGGTGGGCAAGGACTGGACGATGGCGTGGGGCGCGGGCACGTGGACCAAGGAGTTCCCCTGGGCGAACTCCGCACAGTCCTTCAGCTTCAAGCACGGCGAGGGCGGCAAATACGTGCTCGAGTTCTGGATCACGCCCTTTGACTACGCCGGGCCCGAGGGTCCGGCGCGCGCCGTCGAGTCGGTCCTGACCGAGAACAAGGTCATCGGCCTCTCGTGGATCGTGCTCGATTACGACGGCAAAACGCCGCGCGGCTTCTGGATGCTTTCGCCGAAGCGCCCGGCACTCAGCCACGCGTCCTACCTGTGCGCCTTCCGGCTCATGCCGCTGGAGCCGGCGCTCCGCCCGAAGCTGGCGGCGCAGTGGTCGTGGACGATCGTCGATCCGGACCGGCGCCTGGTGGCGTTCAAGGACCTCTCGGTCGGCACCGTCACCGCCTGGAAATGGGATTTCGGCGACGGCACGACGTCCGCCGAGCAACACCCGCAGCACGCCTACGCCAAGCCGGGCAACTACGTTGTCATCCTCGACGTGACCGGTCTGGAGGGAACGGACCGCCGGGCGAAAATCTGGGATGTGCAGTTCAGAAACTGAAACCCGATCCACGAATTATATGGCCACAAAAAGTCACAGGAATCCTCCCGCCAGCTCAGGTCCCAAGGCGCCTATCGGCGCGCGGAGATTGGTCGACGGCCGGCTGGACGCTTTTTGCGCCTCTTCGTGGCCAAAAATTCCGGGACGCAGGACGGTCGCGTGGATGGTCACCGTTGCGGCAATCGGGGTTTCCTCGTTCGCGTCAGAGGCGGTCACCCTCAACTGGCTCGGCGGCACGCCGCCCGCGACCGGCGCCAATGTCAGCTGGGGCGTCCCCTGGCCCAAGGGCGAGGTCCGGCCGGGAACGAAGATGCGCCTCACGGATGCGGCCGGCCATCGCGTCGCGACGCAATCGTGGCCGCTGGCCTACTGGTCCGACGGTTCGCTGAAGTGGACCGGTCACGCGCTCGCGGCGCCGGCGGGACTCGAGGGCCCGTTTCAGCTGGCCCCGGTCGCCGGCGCCGAGGACGAGCGCGGGCCCGGCCAGGAGATCAGCTACGCGGAGGACGACGCGGGCTTCACGATCGACACGGGCGGCGTCCGCGCGCGCATCGCGAAGCAGGGAGGAAATTTCTTCGAGTCCCTCATGATCGGCGCGCGCGTCGTCGGTGTGCACGGCCGGCTGGTCGCGGTCAGGGAAGACCGCACGGAACTGGCGGCGAAGGGTCTCCGGCGCGAGGAGCAGTTCACCGGCCAAGTGGCGAAGGTCACGCTGGAGCAGTCCGGCCCGCAGCGGGCGGTCCTCAAGGTCGAGGGCACGCACCGCGCCGTCGCGGGCGGGCGGCAGTGGCTGCCTTTCACCGTCCGGCTGTATTTCCACGCGGGCTCGGCGGACATCCGGCTGGTGCACACGTTCATCTGCGACGGCGAAGCGGACAGGGATTTCATCAAGGGCCTCGGTCTTTCGTTCGGCGTGCCCTTCGAGGAGGAACGGCACAACCGGCACATCCGTTTCGCGGGTGACGACGGCGGCATCTGGACGCAGCCGGTGCAGATGCTGCCCGGTTACCGGGCGCAGGCCGGGGCGCAGATCGGCCAGCTCTATGCCGATCACCTCGCCGGCCGGCGCGTGCCCAACCTGGCGGACCTCTCCCCGCAGGCGCGCAACGCGACCGTCGGCGTGGCGCTCTGGCCCGAGGCCAAGCTCGCCCAGACCGGCCCGAACTCCTGGTCGATTCACAAGCGCACGTCGGCCGGCGCCTCCTGGCTGCACTTCACCGACGGCCACCGGGCGGCGGGCCTCGTGGTCCTCGGCGACGTGAGCGGCGGCCTCGCCGTGGGCGTGAAGGATTTTTGGCAGAAGCACCCGGCCTCGCTGGAGGTGCTCGGCGGCGCGGCCGACACGGGCGAGATCCGGGTCTGGCTCTGGTCGCCCGACGCGCCCGCGATGGACCTGCGCCGCTACGATGAAACGCCGCACGGCCTGCCGGTCAGCTATGAGGACTGGAAACCCGGCTGGGGCACCCCCCTCGGCATCGCCAACACGCATGAACTGACGCTGCGGGCGTTCGCCGCCATCCCCGCGAACGAGGAACTCGGCGCCCTGGCCCGCGCCGCCGGCGCCCCGCCGATGCTGGTCGCCCCGCCGCAGTATTATCACGCCCTGCAGGTCTTCGGCCGCTGGAGCCTGCCGGACCGTTCGACGCCGACGCTCAACTGGATCGAGGACCAGGTGCAGGGCCTGGTGGATTACTACCGGCAGCAGGTCGACGAGCGCTCGTGGTATGGCTTCTGAGACTTCGGCGATATCATGCACAACTACGATTTCGGCCGCCACGAGTGGCGCTACGACATCGGCGGCTGGGCCTGGGTGAACACCGAGCTTATGCCCGACATGCTGCTCTGGTACTCCTTCCTGCGCACGGGCCGCGCCGACCTCTACCGCTTTGCCGAGGCGATGACGCGCCACACCAGCGAGGTGGATGTGCACCACACCGGCCCGTTCGCCCCACTCGGCTCCCGGCACAACGTCAACCACTGGGGCGACGGCGCCAAGCAGCCCCGCGCCAGCCACGCCGGCCTGAAGCGCCAGCTTTATTTCCTGTCCGGGGGCGACGAGCGCCTCGGCGACCTGCTGCGAGAACAGGTCGACGCCGACCTGGCCTACGAGTATCTCGTCCAGTTCAACGGGGCCCATTACGTGCCGACCGACGATGCCGGTAACTACCAGCTCGACCGACGGGCCAGCGGCCCCGCCCCGCGGCCCGAGGACTTCGGTCCGCGACCGAAGGCGGCGGACCGCAAGCCCTTCACCCGTTTCGGCCTCGAGTGGATGTGTTACGCACTCAATTGGACAACGGAGTGGGAGCGCGACCCGCTCAAGCTCAAGGTCGCCGCCTACTACTTCAACCGCGCCGCCGCCTGGGGCAAACCGGTGTCGTTCGCCACCAAGAGCGACGCGTACCTGGCCGGCTCGATCCGGGACTACGAACGCCAGGGCCGCGCGCCCACGACGCTGCAGGACCAGGTTTTCCAGGTCGATGACTCCGTGCACCAGCGCTGGGGCTTCCTGGAGGATGCGCAATACTGGGACGTCGGCACAATTGTCTACCGCCTGGTGGAAAACGTCTGCCGCAACGGCAACCTGCTCCTCAATTTCTCGCCCAAAGCCGACGGCACCATCCCGCCTGAGCAGGTGAAGCTCCTCCTCGGCATCGGGGCGTGGCTCGACGTCAACGGTGACGCGATCTACGGCACGCGGCCGTGGACGCAGGCGGGGGAGGGGGTGCTCACGCCGGCGCGCGGCCAGCGGGATGCGCCGGCCGACATCAGATTCACCAAAAAAGACGACGCGATCTACGCCATTTTGCTGGCCTGGCCCCAAAATGGTGAGGTACGGGTCATGGCGCTCGGCGATCCGGCGGGGAAAGTCGCGTCGGTCGAGTTGCTCGGCTCCGGTCCGGTGGCTTTCCATCAGGACGCCGCCGGCTTGCACGTGAAGCTGCCTGCAGCCAAGCCTTGCGATTACGCTTACGCCCTTAAGATTGGCGGACTCAAATGACCACGAAGATATCCGCCCGCCATTTCGTCTGCGTTTTTGCGCTGATGATCAACGCCTCTGGTGCCGATCTCACGCTGCGTTATGACCAGCCGGCCACGCGCTGGACCGAGGCGCTGCCCGTCGGCAACGGCCGGCTCGGGGCCATGATCTTCGGCCACCCGGCGGCCGAGCATCTCCAGCTCAATGAGGCCACGCTGTGGTCGGGCGCCCCGCGCGACTGGAACAATCCCGCGGCGAAGGCCATCCTCCCGCAAGTGCGCGCGGCGATCTTCGCCGGCGACTACATCGGGGCCGGCGAGCTCTGCAAGCAGATGCAGGGACCCTACAACGAGTCGTACCAGCCGCTCGGAGACCTGCGCCTGACCTTTCCGGACGCCGCCGCCGTCACGGATTACGAGCGCACCCTCGATCTCGAGTGGGCCGTGGCCAGTGTGCGCTATCGCGTGCGGGATGTGACCTTCCACCGCGAGGTCTTCAGCAGCCACCCCGATCAGGTCATCGTCGTGCGCCTGACCGCCGACCAGCCCGGCAAGATCAACTTCACGGTGGCGGCCGACAGCCTGCTGCGTTTCGCGGTGCAGACCGACGGCGCGGACACGCTCATCATGCGCGGCCGCGCCCCGGTGCACGTCGATCCCAGCTACCTCCGCACTTCGGTCAACCCGATCCTTTACGACGACGGCCCGGATCCCGAGGGCATGACTTTCGACCTCCGGGTCAAGGTGCTCGCCGAGGGCGGCCGGGTCGTGGCCGGCGGCTCATCGCTCACGGTCTCTGGCGCCAACGCCGTCACGCTCCTCGTCTCCGCCGGCACCAGCTACGCCGGTCCGGACAAATCCCCCGGCCAGGCGGGACGCGATCCCACGGTCGAGGCGCAGCGTCTGCTCGCGGCCGCGCAGACCCTGCCGTTCGTCGACCTGCTCAACCGGCACGCCGAGGACCACCAGAAACTCTTAAGCCGCGTTGCGCTTGATCTCGGGGCGGCCCCCGGCGCCGCCGGACTGCCGACTGATGTCCGCCTGGAGCGCTACGCGCAGGGCAAGCCCGACCCGGGGCTGGCCGCGCTGCTTTTCCAATACGGCCGCTACCTGCTCATCGCCAGTTCCCGGCCGGGCGGCCTGCCCGCCAACCTGCAGGGCATCTGGAACGACTCCATGCGCCCGCCCTGGAGCAGCAACTACACGATCAACATCAACACGCAGATGAACTACTGGCCGGCGGAGGTCGCCAACCTCGCCGAGTGCCATGAGCCGTTGTTTGACTTCATCGACACCCTCGCCGCCCACGGACGCCGGACGGCCACGGTCAACTATGGCACGGCCGGCTGGGTGGCGCACCACAACGCCGACCTCTGGGGCCAGACCGGTCCCGTCGGCAACTATGGCGGCGGCGACCCGGTGTGGGCCAACTGGGCCATGAGCAGCCCGTGGTTGAGCCAGCACCTGTGGGAGCACTACGCCTTCTCCGGCGACAAGGAATTCCTGCGCGAACGCGCCTGGCCGGTCATGAAGGGCGCGGCCGAGTTCTGCCTCGACTGGCTGGTCGACGACGGGGCGGGGCACCTCGTGACGGCCCCCTCGGGCTCGCCCGAGATCGGGTTCTTCACGCGCACCGGCAAACCCGCGAGCATCTCCATGGCGACGACGATGGACATGTCCATCGTCTGGGAGCACTTCACGAACTGCCTCGAGGCCGCCCGCGTGCTGGGGCAGGAGCCGGAATTCGCCGCCCGGATCGCCGCGGCCCGCGCGAAACTCTATCCGCTCAAAATCGGGGCCCGCGGCCAGCTGCAGGAATGGTTCCAGGATTTCCTGGAGACCGATGTGAAGCACCGCCACGTCTCGCACCTGTTCGGCGTCTACCCCGGGCGCCAGATCACGCCGGCGACGCCGGAGTTTTTCGCAGCGGCCCGGAAGGCGCTGGAGATCCGGGGCGACGACGGGACCGGCTGGTCGCTCGCCTGGAAGATCAATTTCTGGGCCCGCTTCCGTGAGGGCAACCGGGCCTACCGGCTCGTGCAGAACCTGCTCCGGCCCGTCGGCGGCAGCGTCGACGGCGTGGCCGTCACGGGTGGGGGAGTCTACCCGAACCTGTTCGACGCGCACCCGCCGTTCCAGATCGACGGAAACTTCGGCTTCACCGCCGGGGTGGCGGAGCTGCTCCTGCAGAGCCACCTCGGTGAAATCGACCTGTTGCCCGCCTTGCCGGCGGCGTGGCCGGACGGGACCATCAGCGGCCTCCGGGCCCGGGGCGGCTTCGAGGTGGATATCGCCTGGGCCGGCGGCCGGCTCACCCGCGCCACCATCAGGAGTGTCACCGGCACCGGCGGCCGGGTCCGTTACGGCGACAAGGTGGTCGATCTCCGCCTGCAACCCGGCAAAAGCCGCACCCTCGGTCCACAACTCTGAAACCGATGATCCTCCGCCGCCTGATTCTGCTCCTGCCCAGCCTCTCGCCGCTGGTCCGCACGGCCAACCCGATCATCACCGACGTCTTCACCGCCGATCCCGCAGCCCTCGGGCACGGCGGCACGGCCTGACTCTACCCCGGCCGCGACGAGGCGCCGAAAAAACATCCCACCTACCTGTAGAAGGAGTGCCTGGTCTTCACCGGGGGAAGCTTCCGGCACGCAGACTGTGTCGCCTACCTTAATTTCAACCTGGACGGCACCATCCATCGCATTGTGCCGACCGAGGAAGGCATCGCGGTGCGGTGGGGCGAATCCTCCGGATGAGCCGATATGACCGGCCGACCGCGCGGCACTTCGGGAACGACTCGCCCTGACGGGAAAAAGTCGCCTGAAAATATATGATTGACCTCAATCATATAATATTATCCACTGTCCGTCCATGCGCGTGCCCCAGCATATCGTCGACCTCCGTCGCGAGGAACTTCGCAGCCTGATCAGGCGCGACGGTTTCCTGCCGGTGAACGAGATTTGCCGGCGGCTGGGGGTGTCCGAGGCCACGGCGCGCCGCGACCTGGTGGCCGTAGAGGCCAACGGCCACATCACCCGCACCTACGGCGGTGCCCTGGCGGACTACAACAGCGCCTTCGCCTCGCACGACGAGCGCTCGGGCCGGGCTCGTCCGGCCAAGACGCGCATCGCGGAAAAAGCCGTCGCCCAGCTGCCGCGCACCGGCACCGTGTTTCTCGACGCCGGCACCACCATCCAGGCCACGGCCCGGGCGCTGACCCGGCGGCGCGATTTCGCGGGTCTCGTGGTCGTGACCAACAGCCTGGCCGCGGCTTCGGTCCTCGGCGCGGCCCCGGGGTTGGCGTTGCATGTCATCGGGGGCGAGTTTCTGCACCGCCAGGCCGCCCTCATGGGGCCCCGGGCGATCAAGGAACTGGGGGAGTGGTCCTTCGACGCAGCCTTCCTCGGCGGCGAAGGCATGGATGCGGCCGGCATCAGCAACTCCCACGAAAGCGTGGCGGAATTCCAGAAATCCGTCCTGCGCCACTCCCAGCGGGTTTACTTCTGCCTCGATGCGTCCAAGCTCGGCCAAGCCACCCCGCACCGCGTCACCACCTGGCCCGGTGTGACCGCCCTGATTTCCGACACCCGGCCCAAGCGCCTCACGGCACAGGGCATCGAGTTGCCGTCCACCCAGCTTATCTGCGCCTGATGAAAGCCTCCGTCCAATCCGACCTTGTCCACCGCATGCTCGATCTCTCGCACCAACTGGGTCGCGAGGATCGTCACTTCGCGATTTTGGGGGAGGGCAACACCTCCGCCCGGCTCTCGGCCGACACCTTCGTGGTCAAGGGCAGCGGCTCCAATCTGGGCGCGCTGACCGTGGCCGGCACCGTCGTCTGCCGCTTCGACGGCCTGCTGCCGCTGCTCGACTGCAAGGCCATGGCCGACGCCGCGGTCGACGAGGCGCTCTTTGCCGCGCGGGTGGACCAGGATTCCCGCAAGCCCTCGGTCGAGGCGATGTTCCATGCGTGGCTGCTGACCCTGCCGGGCGTCAATTTCGTCGGCCACACGCATCCGGTGGCGGTGAACAAGATCCTCTGCGCGAAACACGCCCGGGCCTTCGCTACCAAACGCCTCTGTCCCGATGAGATCGTGTGCTGCGGCGCCGAGTTCGTGCTCGTGCCCTACATCGACCCGGGCCTCAAACTCGCGCAGGGCATCCGCGCCGCCGTCATGCGCTTCATCAAGCGCACCGCCCGGCCGCCGCGCGTCATCTTGCTCGAGAACCACGGCCTCATCGCGCTCGGCGCCACGCCCGAGGCCGTGCTTGGCGCCACGCTGATGGCGGTAAAGGCCGCCGAGATCTTTGCCGGCGCTGTCGCGCTCGGCTCGCCGCGTTTCCTTTCACCGGCCGTCGCCGCCCGCATCGCCGGCCGCCCCGACGAGCACTACCGCCAGAAGGCGCTGGGGCTCTGAGCAACGTTCAACATATAACGCTTAACTTTTAACGCCCAACTCTCAAACAACCAAACCCAAACGCTTGACCACGGATTACGCGGATTATCACGGATGAAATACGAACTACCGAACCTGGCATCCTCAATTAGTGCCCCATTAGCGTGCATTAGTGGTGACCAGTCTTGGCCCGTATCCGTGCTATCTGTGTAAGCCGCGGCTAAAAAAACTCCTCCGCTCTTTCCACCCATGAGCTCATACAAATTTGTCAACTTCGCCTGGGATGATGCCAAGGCCGCCGCGCTCGATCCGGTCGCCCGCCTCGTCTATCGCTCCAACCTGCTCGGCAGCGACCAGCGCATCACCAACACCGGCGGCGGCAACACGTCGTCCAAGATCACCGAGAAGGATCCGCTCAACGGTCAGCCGATCGAGGTCCTCTGGGTCAAGGGCTCCGGCGGCGATCTTCGCACCAGCCTGCGCGAGAATTTCTCCTCCCTCTACCAGTCGAAGCTGATCGACCTGCAGAAGCTCTACGCCGCCCGCTCCGACAAGGGCCTCAAGGCCCCGGCCGAGGACGACATGGTGGGAATGTATAACCACACCACGTTCAACCTGAACCCGCGTCCGTCCTCGATCGACACCCCGCTGCACTCCTTCCTGTCGGGCAAGCACGTCGACCACATGCACCCGAACGCGATCATCGCCATCGCCGCCTCGCAGAACTGCGAGAAGCTGACCAAGGAGATCTTCGGCGGCGAGATGGCCTACGTGCCATGGATGCGCCCGGGCTTCGAGCTCGGCCTCGCCATGCAGGAGATCGAGAAGAAGCACCCGAAGACCCAGGCCATCATGATGGGCCAGCACGGCTTCATTTCGTGGGACAACGACGACAAGGCCTGCTACACCCTCACGCTGGATTTCATCGAGCAGGCCGCGGCCTACATCGAGGCGAAATACCAGGCCAAGGGCGGCGACGCCACGGTCTTCGGCGGAGCCAAATACCAGACCCTCGACGCCGCGAAGCGCAACGAGGTCTTCGCCGCCATTCTCCCGTGGCTTCGCGGCCAGGTCTCGCAGCAGAAGCGCTTCATCGGCACCGTGCAGGACGACGAGAAAATCCTGCGCTTCGTCAACTCCAAGGACGCTGCCCGCCTCGCCGAGCTCGGCACGAGCTGCCCCGACCACTTCCTGCGCACCAAGATCAAGCCGCTCTACGTGGACTGGAACCCGCAGGCCGAGGACGCCGCCGCGCTCAAGCAAAAACTCGCTGCCGGCCTCGACGCCTATCGCAAGGACTACGCGGCCTACTACGCGAAGTGCAAGCACGCCAACTCGCCGGCCATGCGCGACCCGAACCCGACCGTCGTGCTCATTCCCGGTGTCGGCATGGTTGCGTGGGGCAAGGACAAGTCAGAGAGCCGCGTCACCGCCGAATTCTACAACTGCGCCGTCGAGGTCATGCGCGGCGCCGAGGCGATCGACAAATATATCGCCCTGCCGCAGCAGGAGGCGTTTGACATCGAGTATTGGCTGCTGGAGGAGGCGAAGCTCAAGCGCATGCCCGCCGAGAGGGAACTCGCCCGCCAGATCATCATCGTCATCGGCGCCGGCTCCGGCATCGGCAAGGAGACCGCCCACCGTCTCGTGAAGGATGGCGCCCACATCGTCTCGGTCGACATGAAGGTCGAGACCGCGCAGGCCACGGCCGACGAGATCACCAAGAAACTCGGCCAGGGCATCGGCGTCGCCGGCACCGGCATCTCCAACTGCGGCCCGGCCGTCGGCCTCGCCTGCAACATCACCGACCGCGCCAGTGTCCGCGCCATGCTCGACCAGGTCGCGCTGGCCTACGGCGGCTTCGACTCGATCTGCGTCACCGCCGGCGTCTTCTGGCCGAGCGACACCACCGGGCACATCCCCGACGACAAGTGGGCCTTCACCTTCGGCGTCAACGTCACCGGCAGTTACATCGTCGGCGACGAGGCGTTCAAGACCTGGAAGGAACAGGGTCTGCGCGGCAGCCTCGTCCTCACGACCTCGGCCAACGCCGCCGTCGCGAAGAAGGGTTCCGTCGCCTACGACACCTCCAAGGCCGCCGCCAACCACCTCGTCCGCGAGTTGGCCATCGAACTGGCCCCGCTGGTGCGCGTCAACGGTGTGGCCCCGGCCACGGTGGTGCAGGGGAGCGCAATGTTCCCCCGCGACCGCGTCATCGGCTCGCTCGCGAAATACAACATTCCTTACCAGGACGACGAGGCGACGGACTCGCTGGTCACTAAGCTCGCGCAGTTCTACGCCGACCGCACGCTGACCAAGGCGCCCATCACCCCCGCCGACCAGGCCGAGGCGTATTTCCTCCTCGTCAGCCAGCGTCTGTCGAAGACGACCGGCCAGGTCGTCACCGTCGACGGCGGCCTCCACGAGGCCTTCCTGCGATAAAACCTCGGAATTATGGCCGCAAAGAGGCACAAAAATGATCTGTCCTGCGGATTATGTCTGCGTCGCGCCTATAGGCGCGCGGTAAACTTACGTCGCCGGACCGACCCTTTTGCGACTTTTTGCGGCTAAACTGCGTTGGATTCATCCGTGCTCATCCGTGTCATCCGTGGCTAAGAAAATGCCTTCCTCTAATACCATCCACTGTGCGGCCGTCGACTTGGGCGCGACCAGCGGGCGCGTCATCGTCGGCACGTGGTCGAAGAACCGCCTCACGCTGACCGAGGTCCACCGCTTCCCCAACCAGTTCCGCTCCGTGGACGGCCACGACTACTGGCACATTCCCGGTCTGTGGGCGGAGATCACGGCCGGCCTGAGCGCGGCCAAGGCGCGTTTCCCGAAGCTCGCCTCCGTCGGCGTGGACACCTGGGGCGTGGACTACGTGCTGGTCAACGACGCGGGCCGCATGGTTTTCCCGACCCACGCCTACCGCGATGCCCGCACGCAGCCGGGCCTGAAAAAACTCGCCAACACCCGCGCGGCGCTTGAGCGGATCTATGCCGCGACCGGCATCCCGAATGTCTTCTACAATTCCAGCCTCCAGCTGGCGGAGACGGTCGCGAGCTGTCCGGCCGTGACGGACCTTGCCACGCGCTGCCTCTTTTTGCCCGACTACTTCAACTACCTGCTCTCGGGCCGCATGGGAAACGAGATCTCCTTCGCCAGCACGACGCAGCTGCTCGACGTGCACGGCATGGACTGGTCGCGCGCCACGCTCGACCACTTCCACCTCCCGGCAAACTGGTTCACGACCCCCATCCTCGCCAACACCGTGCTCGGTCCCGTCACGGGCGTGCCCGGGTTGAAGGACGTGAAGGTTGTCGCCGTGCCGGGCCACGATACCGCCGCCGCGTACGACGCCATGCCGGCCAATCCGGCCGGCGGCGATCTCTACATCAGCTCCGGCACCTGGTCGCTGGTCGGGTTCGAGAGCGACACCCCCGTGCTCGGCCGCGAAGCGCTGGCGGCGCGCATCTCGAACGAGCGCATCGGCGACGGCCGTTACCGGCCGCTGACGAACGTCATCGGCCTCTGGCTGATCGAGCAGACCCTGAAGGACTTCGCCGCCCGCCCGACGAACGATACCGAATGGACGAAGCTGATCAATCTGAGCTCCAAGCTCCCTGCTCCCCGCTCCCTGCTCAACTGCACCGACCCCGCCTTCGTCAATCCGGCCTCGATGCGCGCGGTGATCGACGCCCAGCTCAAGCGGCGCAAGCTCCCGCGGCCAAAAAATCTCGCCGGGTACGTCCGCCTCATCTGCGATTCGCTGGGGCAGGGGCATGCCGACGCCCTCTGCGCTTTCGAGCGACTGGCCGGTCGCAAGTTCCAGCGCATCCTCATTGTCGGCGGCGGCTCGAAGAACCGCCTCCTCTGCCAGGCGACCGCCGACGCCAGCGGGCTGCCCGTCCACGCCTTCACCCTCGAGGGCACCGCGGTCGGCAACATCGCCTCCCAGCTGATCGGCCTCCGCGCCGTCCGCAGCCTGAAGATTTTCCGCGAACATTTTTCCAAGCAAATCAAAGCCACGATCTATCAGCCCACGCACTGAATCCAATGTAAGGCGGGGTCTCCGAACCCCGCCGCGAACGAGTTGAATGCTTCGGACCAGGCGGGGTTCGGAGACCCCGCCCTACAAACATCCTCAATCCTCACTTAAACTCTCCCCATGAAATCCTCTGCCGCCTACCGCCTCGCCCGCGCCGCCTACGCCGCCCACGGCGTGGATACCGAAGCCGCCATCCGTCACGCGCTGCGCGTCCCCGTCTCGCTGCATTGCTGGCAGGCCGATGATGTGCGCGGCCTCGAGACGCCCAAGGTGGGCCTCGCGGGCAGCGGCACGCTGGCGACCGGCGGTTACCCCGGCCGCGCGCGCAGCGGCGACGAGATGCGCGCCGATCTCGACCTCGCGCTGAAACTCCTTCCCGGCAGGCAGCGCCTCAACCTGCACGCCTTCTATGCCGAGACCGGCGCCAAGGTCGTCGACCGGGACGAGTTGGAGCCGGAGCATTTTTCCCGCTGGCTGGGCTGGGCCAAGTCCCGCCGCATCGGTCTCGATTTCAACCCGACCTATTTTGCCCACGAAAAGGCCAACTCGGGCTTCACCCTGTCCGATGCGGACAAAGGGGTCCGCAAGTTCTGGATCAACCACGCCAAGGCCTGCCGGCACATCGCGCAGCACTTCGCCAAGGTGCTGGGCAAGCCCTGCGTCAACAACCACTGGGTGCCGGATGGGGCCAAGGACGCCCCGGCCGACCGCTGGGCGCCGCGGGAGCGTCTGGCCGCTTCCTATGACGCCATCTTCTCCGACCAGTCCGTGAACCGGCGGCTCTGTATCGACGCCGTCGAGGGCAAGTTGTTCGGGATCGGCAGCGAGGAATACGTCGTCGGCTCGCAGGAGTTCTATTCCAACTACGCCTTGAGCCGCGACCTGGTGCTCTGCCTCGACCTCGGCCACTACCATCCGACCGAGTCGGTCGCCGACAAGGTTTCCGCCCACCTGCGGTTCCACAAGCAGCTGCTCCTGCATACCAGCCGGCCCATCCGCTGGGACAGCGACCACGTCGTTATCTTTGATGATGCCGTGCGCAACCTCTTCCTCGAAATCGCCCGCGGCGACGCCTGGGACCGGGTGTTTGTCGCGCTCGATTTCTTCGACGCCTCCATCAACCGCGTTGCGGCCTATGTCATCGGCGCCCGCGCCACGCGGCAGGCCATCCTGTGCGGTCTGCTCGACCCGTCGGCCGAGATCAAGGCGGCCGAGGACGCCGGCCGCGGCCACGAGCGGCTCGCGCTGATGGAAGCGTCCCGCGCACTGCCTTGGGGCGCCGTGTGGGACGAACTCTGCGAACGCGACGGCGTCCCCCCGGGCGCCAAGTGGCTGGCGGACGTCGCGCGTTATGAAAAGACCGTCCAATCCAGACGGGGCTGAGGGCTGGCCACAAAAAGCACAAAAAGCGCAGAAAATACCTGTTACTGCTCAGTCCCGGTGACTCGTTTACCTTACTCTGATTTCTGTGCCTTCTGCGCCTTTTGTGGCTAAAAATCCATCCTCCCGACTCCGGCTCGCTGCTCCCCGCCATGAACACTTCCATCGATAATCCCGACGTTGTCCTGATAGGTAGCGGAGTAATGTCCGCAAATTTGGGGGCGCTCTTGAAGCGCCTCGATCCGAAGCTGCGCATCCAGGTGTATGAGGCGGCGGAGGAACTGGCCTTCGAGAGCTCCAACGGCTGGAACAATGCCGGCACCGGCCACGCCGGCATCTGCGAGCTGAGCTACACGCCGAAGCAGGAGGCCGACGGCACGGTGAAGGTCCAGAAGGTCATCGATATCTTCCAGGAGTTCGAGCACTCGCTCCAGTTCTGGGGCCACGCCGTCGCCAGCGGCATGATCGACGCGCCCAAGGAGTTCATCAACCCGGTCCAGCACATCAGCTTTGTGCACGGGGCCGAGCAGGTGGATTACCTCCGCGCCCGCTATACCGGCATGTCGGCGCACCACTTCTTCGCCTCGATGGAGTATTCGACTGACCGCGCCAAGATCGGCGCGTGGGCGCCGCTGCTGACCGAGGGCCGCGACCCGGCGGTGCCGATCGCCGCCACCAAGATGGATGCGGGCACCGATATAGATTTCGGGGCTGTCTCGCGCAAGCTGCTCGGCTGGCTCGCCCGGCAGGAAGGCGGCGGGGTGGCCGCCGGCCACAAGGTCGTCGGCCTGCGCCGCACGGAAGAAAATGTAGGGCGGGGTCTCCGAACCCCGCCGTCTTGGGACGTCACCGCCCGTGACCTGAAGACCGGCCAGGAGCGCACGGTGCGCGCGAAGTTCGTCTTTGTGGGCGCGGGAGGTGGCAGCATTTTGCTCCTGCAGAAAGCCGGCCTGCCCGAGGCCAGGGGCCTCGGCGGCTTCCCCATCGGCGGACACTGGCTCGTGTGCGACGACCCGGCGATCGTCGCGAGGCACGAGGCCAAGGTCTATGGCCAGAACCTGCCTGAGGCACCCACCATGGCCGTGCCGCACCTCGACACCCGCATCCTCGACGGAAAGAAAACGCTCCTCTTCGGCCCCTTCGCCGCGTGGACGACGCGTTTCCTCCACCGCACGGGCAGCTGGACCGACCTGCCGCGCTCAGTGAAGCCGCACAATTTGATGACGCTGCTCAAGATTGGCGCGACGAACTTCCCGCTCGTCCGCTACCTCATGGGGCAGGGGACGCAGAGCATGGCGGACCGCATGAAGGTGATGCACATTTTCTATCCCAACGCGCAGGCGAAGGACTGGAAGTTGGTCGACGGCGGCATCCGTGTGCAGGCCATCAAGAAGACCGACGGCGAGGCCGGCATCGTGCATTTCGGTACGGAGGTCCTCACCAGCGCCGACAAGAGCATGTCCGCCCTCCTCGGCGCGTCGCCCGGCGCCTCGGTGTGCGTCAACATCGTGCTGGAAGTCGTCAAAAATTGCTTCCCGCACCTCACCTCCGGCGAAGAAGGCAAGAAGCGCATCGAGGCCATCATCCCGACCTACGGCACTGATTATCGTCTCCCTGCCAACGCCCAGCGTTTCAGCGACCTTCAACGCCAGGCCAAGGAAGCGTTGCAGCTGGTCTGATCGGAGGGCCCACGTCCCCGTGGGCGGTGCGACTTCAGGGCGCGTCTCAGCATCGCACGCTCATGCCAATGTTCGTAATACGAACATTCGATTGGGGTAGCACCGGATCGGTGCCTCAACGAACCGGCCGCCGCATGTTTGATCAGACGTCCGCGGAGGTCACGGTTTGCGCGCGGGACTGCTCGCAGCGTTTTTTCGACAATTCGATGCCGAGGGCGCCGAGTCCGAAGGCATTGGCCACGGCGGGGACCGTGCCGACGCCGCAGAAGGGGTCGAAGATCAGCTTTGCTCCCACCTGGTCCCGCGCGAAACGCACGGCGTGCGCGGTCGCCCGCACGCCCACCGCGCGGATCCACAGACTTCGGCCGGCGTCGGCGATGACGTCCGGGATCGGCAGGATGTCGGGGCATTTCATCGTCCGGGAAACCGCGACCAGGTGCGTGAACCCGGGCCGGCCCTGGGTGAGCATACCCGGCGGACGGCGGCAGACGATCTTATGGAACAGCACCCGCGCGCCGGCGTCCCCGGCGGCGCGGATGACCATCGCGCCCTTGTCGATCCACTCGCCGTCCCGCTTGATGTCGGACTGGAAAAACACGGCTGCGCTGTCCGGAGGCACCGCCTCGACGACGAGGCGCACGGCGTTCTTGAACCACTCCCGCCAGACCGGGAGGGTTTTGCCCAGTTCGGAAACATCGGGGAGGGACGTCACGGCGCACGCGCCGTCGATCCGTCCCCGGGCCTCCATCCACGCGATCGCATCGGCGCAGATGATCTCCCGCGCGGGAGCCGGGGGATCGGTTGGTGGCATCACGGTCATGCCGGCAAGGTATTCCCAACCCGGTGATCCAGACAAGCAGTTCAATGATGAGGAAATCTTGCCCCCAGGCCCCGCAGGCACCATCGGGACGGATCGGCGACCGTTTTGTGACCTTTGTGCCTTTGGTGGCCAAATTCGCGACCATCAGCGGGGATTAGCGGTTAATCCGGTTTTGGGTTGGGGCACTTGAGTCCGGCGGGGCTGCCGTCGTTTACGGCCTTCCTTAATCAAATTTCAGCACAGGTTCATGTTCGCTTAATGGATGGGGCGTAGCTTCGGGCGTTCAATCAACCCCAAACCTCAGTCCCGTTTCCTTCATGAAGACCCTTCTCAAAATCCTCTGCGTGCTTGTGCTCGGTGCCGCCTCCCTCGGGGCTGCGCCCAAGAACTGGACCGCGCCGGCCCACAAGATTTACGGCCAGGTCCTCTCCGACCAGATCATGGCGGCCCATCCCGAACTCATCAGCATCACCCTGCACGGCGTGCCCCCGGGGATGGAGAAGGTCTACACCATGTTCGCCGGCTCCTTCCCGGATCGCATCGGCAACGGCGACGACCCGGATGACATCATGGTCATCGAGCTCGGCATCACCATCCTCGATCCCCGCTGGCACCGGACGAAGGATACGGCCAAGAAATTCGTCGTGATGATGCCGCTGCGCGACGCCTCGGGCGAAAACGTCGGCCTCCTGGTCGCGGCCTACAAGAACGAGGCCTTCTCGGCCACCGGCAGCAGCTCCAAGCTCGAGGCGAAATTCTTCGCCAAGGGCACCAAGCTGCGCGACGAGCTGCAGCAGAAGATCCCGACCTACACGGGCCTGTTTGCGCCGGCCAAGTAAGGTTGTCGCCGGACCGCACCCCATCCCCATGAAGCTCAAGCTCGCCGCCCTCGCCGCCCTCGGCGGTCTCAGCCTCTCCGCCTCGGCCCAGCAGTTCTACCAGCTGGAGTCGGCGATCACCATCAAGAGCCCGACGGTGCCGAACTGGGACTATCTCGCGGTCGATCCCACCCGGCCGGCCCTGTACATCGCCCGCCGGGAGGACGGCGTCCTGATCTACAACACCGACTCCAGGCAGATCACGGGCACGCTCACCGATACGGTCGGGGGCAACGCCACAACGCTCGTGCCCGAGCTCGATCGCGGCTACGTCACCAACCTCGATGGCTCCCTGACGATTTTCGAGCTCTCGACGCAGCAGACCCTCGACCGCGTGTCCTACGGCCACGACGCCGACAACGCCTTCTTCGACCCCGTGACCGGGCAGCTCCTGATCACCATGGGCGACAGCAAAAAGGCCGTCTTCGTCGACGCCCGGACCGGCGCCAAGACCGGCACGCTCGAATATGACAGCGAAAAGCTCGAAGGGACCGCACCCGATGGCAAGGGGCACATGTTCATGGCGCTGCGTGACCGGAACAAGGTCATCACGATCGACATGCGCACCCGCACCGTGGTCGCTGAATGGCCGACCACGGGATTCACCCTCCCGAACGGCGTCGCTTTCGACGCGGCCAACAACCGGGTGTTTGTCACCACCCGCGGCGACAACCCCTCGGTGCTCGTGTTCGACGCCGCCACCGGGAAGATCGTCGCTAGTCCCGCCATCGGTCGGAATAACGACGTTGTCGTGTTCGATGCCGAGGCCAGGAAGATCTACACCTCGAACGGCCT
The DNA here is from genome assembly GCA_046590295.1 of Lacunisphaera sp. Lineage (GTDB taxonomy): Bacteria > Verrucomicrobiota > Verrucomicrobiia > Opitutales > Opitutaceae > Lacunisphaera. The sequence continues at coordinate 54,831 of JBKJTZ010000002.1, read as the reverse complement.
GGACGGCACGCTGGTGGTCATCGACCAGGTTGACGCCAACACCTACAAGCTGGCCGAGGCCGCCACCACCCGCCCGTGGGCCCGCACCATGGCCGTCGACCTGAAGACGAAGAAGGTCTATCTCGTAACCGCCGAAGGCACCGTCGACACCTCCAAGGCCTGGAAAGCCAGCATTGCGCCGTTCTACCCGAATAAATATTTCAAGGACACGTTCACCCTGCTGACTTACTCCAGAAAGTAAGCCGAACCGTCACCCCAATCCCTTACCCCATCATGAACACCCCGCAGTCGCATCCCGTCAGCCGGCTGGTCCTCGCCGCCGCGCTGTCCCTGACCCTGACCAGTTCCGCCTTCGCGCTCAAATATGCGGCGGTGGAGCACCGCATTCCCGCCGACAAGGCGATCCCCGCCTGGCAACCCGGCCCCGTCGAATCCGTGCCCGAGGAGGAACTGAACCTCGTTGGCGCAGATATCATGGATGAGATCACCCTCGGTTGGGTGAAACTCTTCCGGAAGGAATATCCGCGTCTCAGCGTGACCATGCAGGCGCGCTCATCGGGCAGCGGCGTGCCCGCCCTCACCGAGGGGATCGCGCACATGGCCCCCGTCGGCCGCGAGGCGCTGCCCGTCGAGTTTGACGGCTTCGTGAAGAAATTCGGCTACGAGCCCTTCCGCATCAAGGTCGCCACCGGCAGCCTCGGTTCGCTCGGCAAGACCGCCACGAGCATTGTGCTCGTCGCCAAGAGCAACCCAATCAAGGGCCTGACCTTCAAGCAGCTCGACCAGATGTATTCCAAGTCGCACAAGCGCGGCGGCGAGGCGATCACGACCTGGGGCCAGCTCGGCCTCACCGGCGAGTGGGCCGACCGTCCCATCCATCTCTACGGCCTGCGTCCGCCCAACGGCATCGAGCAGTTCGTGAAATGGAAGGTCCTGCAGAACGGTGACTGGCGCGACGGCATCCAGAACGTCAAGGGCCAGGGTTTCACCCATGCATTCACCGTCGCCTCAAACGACATGCGCACCCAGCTCGGCGGCCTCACCTACGCACTGCTGGCCAACCTCACAGACGATGTCCGCGTGGTGCCGCTGGCGAAGAACGACGGCGACCCGTTCATCATGCCGACGATCGAGACGGTCTACAACCACACCTATCCGCTCAGCCGCTACGTCTATATCTACGTGAACCGTCCGCCGGGCACGAAGCTGGAGCCGAAGATCAAGGAGTTCCTCAAGGCTGTGCTCAGCAAGCAGGGCCAGGACGTGGTGTCCGAGGAAGGCGTCTTCATGCCGCTGCTCCCGTCGATCGTGAAGGAAGAACTGGCCAAGCTTGAGTGACGTGAACCGCACGGTTGGCATCGCGGCCCTCGCCCTCGTGGCGGGGGCTTGTTTTTTACCGGCGACCGAGGTCGCCAGCGCCAGCGCCGAGAGCATGGAAGGCCTGATGGCGGCGTGGACGCGCGACTTTTCCGCAGCCCATCCGGACACGCCGGCGCGGGTCACACTCCGGGCAAAATTCTCGGCCGACTTCGTGGTTCCGCTCGCCCGCGGCGAGGTGCAGGTCGCGGCGTTCGCCCGCGAACTGTTTCCGGCGGAGCTGGCGCAGTTCTCCGCACTGGCCGGCGGAGCGCCGCGGCTGGTGCCGGTGGCCACGGGCAGCCGGGCGACGAAGGGCGGCACCCACGCCATCGTGTTCTTTGTGCATGAAAAGAATCCGCTCATGCGCCTGTCGCTGGGGCAGCTGCGCGAGGTGTATGCCCGCGACGGCCACCTCACAACCTGGGGCCAGCTCGGACTGACCGGCGAATGGGCCGGCCGGAGAATTTCCGCCCACGGCATGCTAACGCGGCGCGAGACGGGCAACCCGCCCGGCATCGTTAATTTTCTCGAAGCACGGCTGCTTGCGGGACGCGGCTGGCGCGCCGACGTGCAGGAACACGCCGACACACCCGGTGGCGCGCAGGCGTTGGAGCAGATCGTCCGGGCGGTGGCGGCCGACGAAGGCGCGATCGGTTACAGCGGCTTGGCCTACGCGGTGCCGGGGGTGAAGGCCCTGGAGCTCGGCGAGACCGACGCCGGACCTTTTTTTGCGGGCACGGAGGCGGAGATTGCCCAGCGCGACTATCCCCTGACCCGCACGATCTACCTGGCGGTGGGACCGGCGCCCGATGAGGCGACCGGGGCGTTCCTGCGGCACGTGCTGAGCCCGGCGGGGCAGGGGGTCATCGCGGCCGATGCGCAGAAATTTTTTCCGCTCACGCGCTATCTCACGGCCGACGGGGCGATCAGCGTCGTCGGCTACAACGACATGCAGGAGATGATTCAGGGACTGACCGACCGCTTCGCGGCGGAGCATCCCGGCTTCAAGTTCGCGCTCACGCTCAAGGGCACGCGCACGGGACCGCCGGCGCTAGCGCAGGGCACGACCGCCTTCGCGCTCGCCGGCGCGGAGTTTTCCCCGCCGGAGCTGGCGGACTACCGGGCCGCGACGGGCACCGATCCGCTGCTCTTCCGGGTGGCACATTGCTCGCTGGATCCCAAGGCGCTGAGCGGACCGCTGGCCATCTTTGTGCATGAAAACAGCCCGCTCGAGTCACTGACACTCGCCGAGGTGGCGGGCATCTTTGCCGGCCGCGACCCGCGCGGCCTCCAGCCGTGCGGCCTCGACGCACAGTTGGCGCTCGCGCTTTGCCTGCGCGACCGGGTACCCGGCATCCCGGCGTTCGCGGCGGACTTCAAGGGCTTCCGGCAGTCGGCCGACGTCGTCAGGTTCGTCGCGGAGCATCCCAACGCCATCGGTTTCGCCGCCGCCATGCGGAGCGTGCCGGGTGTAAAGATCCTTGCCGTGGTCCCGGCCGCAGGCGGGGAACCGGTCACGCTCAACGAGGCCAACCTCCGCGCCGGACGCTATCCGCTCGACCGTTTTCTGCTGATTCATGCCCGCCAGCCGCTGGAGCCATGGATCCGGGAGTTTCTCGGGTTCGTGTTGTCGCCCGAAGGGCAGGGGATCATCGCCCGTGGTACCCTCGGCTACCTGCCGCTCAACGTGGACGAGGCGGCTGCGGAAAGAACAAAACTGGGTCTACCTGAACAAGAATTAAGGTAGGTTTCAGCTTGGTTTTAGCGAGAGCCGCTAGATTTGGACTTGTTAAGTTGAATTGTCCGCCCCTTTGGTCACCTCACCCCAACCCATGGATACCTGCATGAACCCCACCGTTGCATCACCCCACCGCTGGCCACAATTGGCCGTCAGCCTGCTTGTCCTCAACCTGCTGTTGCCGGTCACATTGCTGCGTGCGCAGACCGCGAGCAGCAATGTCATCGAACTGGACAAGTTCACCGTCACCGCCGACATCGACTCCTACTTTCAGTCCACCTCCTCGATGGCCACCAAGCTTCCGATGGAGATGCGGCAAATACCTTCCTCATTATCCATCCTGAACTCGACCGCCATCCGGGATCGTAACACCGTGTCGCTTTCGGACGTATTCGCCTACGTCACCGGGGCCGCGCAGTCGCAGAACAACGTCAATGGTTTCTCATTCCGCGGCTTCCCCAACACCGGTAGCTACACCCAGAACATCCAGTTCGATGGCCTGCAGGGCGCGACCCTCCAGAAGTCCGGCACCACCGCCGCCAATGTGGACAGCCTGGAGTTCCTGAAGGGCCCGAACGGCGTCCTCTACGGCCAAATGAATCCCGGCGGGTTGCTGAACATCGTGACCAAGAGCCCGAAGGAAGTGCGGGAGACCGATGTGCGTCTCACTGTCGGTTCCTACAATGGAGAGTTCTCCAGCTTGGGCGACACCGTCACGAAGACCATCACCGTGGACACCACTGGCCCGGTGCTGCGCAGCAAGCATCTCTTCTACCGGCTGGTCGTCGATTCCAGCGCCAATCCCAATTCCCGTCCGGGGAACTTCGCCAACGGCGTCTCAGTTTACCCGTCGCTGACCTACAAGTGGAGCAATGACACGGCGTTTACCCTCAAAGGAGAAGTCAGCAAATACACCCGCCGGCAGGATGATGGCATGGTGCCGATCTTCACGAACGGAACCGCCTTCGGCGTGAACGCCCGGTGGATCACCGCGCCGCATAACACGATCTATCAGGACACCAAGGACCGCGGCATCGACTACGGCGATGCGCTCTCGTTGTTTTTCAAGACGACACTGCCCTTCGACTGGCAGCTGCGCGTGGTGGGTCGCTCCGTCTGGCACATCGATCAGGTCCGGGAGCTGACGGTGAACAACGCCAACGTTTACAACCCCAGTATCGCTACCGCCCGCTACGCCCAGCCCACCTCCACGCTTCGCCGGCAATACAACAATGTGCGGAACGGGCACCGTTATAATTACCTCGATGCGAACGCATATCGATCGTTCGGTCCTGAGAAGTTCAAGCATACGGTGATCATCGGCACGGGCGGCGGCGCGGAGGCTTTCCATAACAAGCGCATCTCCTTCGGTCCCAACCAGACGGTGGCCCAGGCCATCTCGCTCTATAATCCCGTCTTGGACCTCTACGATTATCCCGCCGAGGGCACGGGTGCGACGGACCAGGTCACCTATCAGCAATCATTTGGCCAGTATGTTTCCGACCAGATCAAGGTGGGCACAAGGCTGCATGTCTCGCTGGGTGCCCGGCGCGATGAACAGAGTGTGAACGGCATGAACAAACTGACTGCCGCGACATCAGCCTTCGCGACTTCCACTTCCGGGACCACCAAGCAGGGTGGTGTGGTGTTTGATGTCACGCCCACGCTGGCCGTCTACGGTAGCTGGAGCCAGTCGTTCAAGCCGGCCGTCAACATCGCTTATGATGTCACCGGCAACTCAAATTTTCCACCGGAAACCGGCGAACAATTTGAAGGCGGATTGAAATTTGAGACGGCGGACAAGAAATTCAACCTGACCATTGCCACCTATCAAATCAAGCGGCAGAACGTCCTGGTTGCCTCCGGCACCAACTTCACCGCTGCGACCTTGCCGCCCGGAAGTTCGGCCACGGTTGGCCAGGCCATCTCCCGCCTGGATGGCGAACAGAAGAGCACCGGCTATGAAGTGGAGGGCCGGTGGCAGCCTGTCCCGAACTGGCAGGTGCAGGCCGGTTACGCCCATTCCAAGGCCATCATCAACGCCTCAATTACGAACCCCGCTTCGGTGGGTCTCGATCTGGCCAACGCGCCGCGCGACACGGCCAACTTCTGGACGCGCTACAACCTCCCGCGCGGTGGCCTCAAGGGCCTCGGATTCGGTCTGGGTTACATCTATGTGGGCGATGCCTGGGCCGGCGACCCCACGACGACGGTGTATTACCAGTTGCCCGCCTGGTCCCGCGTCGACGGCTCCGTCTATTACAAGTCAAAGCGTTTAGACTACGCGCTCAACATCCAGAATCTTTTCGACAAGCGCTATATCGGCTCCGCCCAAAGCGCACTCACGCTGAACCAGGGTGAGCAGCGCAAGCTGACTTTGTCCGTTTCGACCAAGTTCTGAGCCGACCGCGCGGCCGATGGATTTCACGGCCGCCACGCCAGGCGGCCGTTTTCATTGGCCGGCGGCTACCGGACGATAAACAAATATTAAGTCAGGATTCATGCCGGGTTCAGGAAAACCCGGCATGCTCCGCCCGCGATCAGCCCCTTCGCTTGACTCCATGCACTTCCTTACGATCCCTGGCATTGCCCTGTTCCTCACTCTGGCGCGGGTGGCGGTTGCCGGCGCGACGGAGTTCGACCTCGGACCGCTGCCGGCCTATACGCCGCAGGTTCCGAACGTGCATGGGGTCATCCGCATCAACGATACCGAACTGTCGCAACACCTCGTCCATCTGTGGCAGGACCGGTTCCTGAAACTGCATCCGCTGGTCCGCTACGCGGAATACACGGTGCCCGCTTGGTTCAGCGGCCTCGGGGCGGACACGGCGGACCTCGCCGTGGCGGGGCGGCGGGCTTATCGCGCCGACCTGAAGGCGTTGGAGGAACTCTGGGGTCATCCGCCGCTGGAAATCATCGTGGCGACGGGCGGCTTTAACCTCCGCAAAGGCAACACGCCCGGTGTGATCATCTTTGTCCACCGGGACAATCCACTGACCGGTCTCACGCTGCAGCAGCTCGACGGCGTATTCGGGGCGGAGCGCAGCGGCGGTTGGGAGGGCACGAAATGGACCACGCGGAACGCGCGGGGGCCCGAGGGCAACATCCGCACGTGGGGCCAGTTGGGGCTGACCGGTGAGTGGGCCGACCAGCCGATCAGTCTTTACGGCATCGATGCGACGCTGAGCGGCTGGTCCGCGTTGATCCAGCAGGTCGTGTTCAAGGGCGGCACGAAATGGAACCCGGCGATGCGCGAATTCGTGCGCGGCGGCTCCGAGGTGCCGGCGGACGACCAGATCGTCGGCGGGGTCGCGGGCGACCTTTACGGTATCGGCTTCAGCTTCATGCGGGTGGTCGAGAAGAATCCCGGCGTGAAGGCGCTCGCGCTTGCGGCCGGGCCCGGCGGCCCGTTCGTCGCGCCCAGCAACGAAAGTTTCTTCGACCGTTCCTACCCGCTGGTCAATTCGGTCTACATCTACCTGAAGCGTCCGCCCGGGCAGCCCGTGCCGCCCCGCTTGAAGGAGTTCCTGACCTACATCCTCAGCCGGGAAGGCCAGCAGGCCGTGGTCGAGGACGGCATGTATCTTCCGCTCAGCGCCGCGGCGGTTCAGACCGAAAGGCAGAAGCTGGAATGACGTCGACCATGAAGATGCCGCCCCCCCTATCCCGCATTGCCTGCCGCAGTTTCTGTATCGCGGCCGGATGGTTGGGCTCAGTCGCCAGCACCCTGGCCATGGGTGAAACGGATCTGCCGGATTACCGGCCGGACCAGCAGGTCACGGGCCTCATCCGGAGCTGGGGCAGCCCGCACATGGGCGGCATGTTGAAGAACTGGCAGGAGGGATTCAGGAAATTCCACCCCGGGGTGGTTTTTGCCGACAACCTGAAGGGCACCGCGTCGGCCACCTACGGCTTCGCCACCAACCAGGCGGAACTCGGCCTGATGGGCCGGCAGATCTACACCTTCGAATACTATCCAATCTACCGCCGCTCGCTCCTGCTGCCGGTCGAGATCGAGGTCGCCACCGGCAGCCTGGACGTGCCACACAAGAGCTTCGCCCTGGCCGTGATGGTCCACCGCGACAATCCGATCGCCCACCTGACGCTCCGGCAGCTCGACGGCATCTTCGGGGCGCAGCGCGAAGGCGGCTGGCAGGGAATGAACTGGGTCAAGGCGGCGGCACGCCCGGCGGCGGAAAACATCCGCACCTGGGGCCAGCTCGGCCTGAAAGGGGAGTGGGCCGACCAGCCGATCCACGTCCATGGCCCCCCCGGGCTGCACCCGGGCGGCATTTCCTATTTCCAGCGCCGGGTGATGGGCGGCTCCGACCGCTGGGCCGAGGGATTGATGGAATTCGAGGATCGCGCGGCGATGATGGCGGCCCTGAGCCGTGATCCGCTGGGCATCGCTTTCACGGGTGTTTGTTATCTCACCGACCAAACCAAAGTGCTGGCGCTGGCCGAATCAGCCGGCGGGCCGTTCGTGTCGCCGACGCGAAGCTCGGTCGCGGACCGCACCTACCCGTTGTCGCGTCCGGTCTACATCTACTTTGCACCCGACACCCCGGCCGGAGACCCGGCGGCCGATCCCCAGGTCCGGGAATTCCTCCGCTACATCCTCAGCCGGCAGGGTCAGGCGGACGTGCAGCGCGAAGGCGACTACCTGCCGCTTACGCCGGCCCTCGTGCGGGAACAACGGGCCGTCCTGGATGCTCCGCCGGTTTCGCCCGCCCGGCCGTGACGCGCGCCGAGGATCATTCCCCCTTTATCATGCATACCACCCGACAGCTGCCCGCCTTCGCCCTCCTTGCCTCGCTCCTCGCCGTCACCGCGTTTGCGGCGGACAACCCGGTCAAACTGCGCATGAGCGTCGTCGATCCGCTGATCCCCACGCTCACCGCCAGCCTCGGGAACTTTGCCCGGGAAGGACTCGACGTCACGTTCGTCAAGGTCGAGTCCGTCTCTTCCGAGGATTACCTGATGCAGGAACCGCTGGTGAACGGGCGCCTGGATGTCAGCTGTCACTGGTTCCAGCAGGTCGCCTTCGGGGTCCGGCATAATTTCCCCGTGCGGGCCGTGCTCCTCATCAATGATGCCCCGGGCATCAAGATCCTCGTCGCCAACCGGGTGAAGGACCAGATCCGGAGTGCCGCCGACTTCAAGGGCCGCCAGGTCGCCGAAGGCGCGGGCTACGCGACCAAGAGCCTGCTGGTCAAGTTTCTCGTCCGGCAGGCCGGGCTGGCCCGTGACAGCTATGAGGCGGTCCTGCCCGAGGTGGAGAACCGGCGGGAGAACGTGATCAACGGACTGCGGCACGGTGGGGTGGATGTCGCGGCCTTCATGGAGCCGCTCACTTCGGCGATCGAGGCGACGGGGCTTGTTTCCACGCTGTATGACCTGAGCGACCGGGCCGGCACGGTTCGGGCGTTTGGCGACGTCTGGCCGTCGCACAGCGTGTTTCTGTCCGTCAAGTTCATCGAGGAGAACCCCGCGACGGTGCAACATCTCGTGAACGCCTTCGTGCGCACGCTGCGTTTTGTCAATTCGCACACGGCGGAGCAGATCGCGGAAAAACTCCCCGCCAGCTATTTCGCCGGGAAAGACCGGGCCGCCGAAATCACCCGGATCGCCCGGACCCTGCCGTCGATCGCCCAGGGCGACTACACCTTCCCCCTGTCGGCGGTGAAAATGGCGCTCGCGACCATCGAGACGTCGCTTTTCGATGAAAGCATCGAGGGCCGGTTTCGGCGGCAGAGCGAAAACCCCAATGTGCGCGCCGAGGACCTCTTCACCAACCGCTTTGCCGAACAGGCCATGAAGGAAATCAGGTAACCCGCCCCGGATCGTCCGCCACCACCATGAAGCGACTATTCTCCAGTCTCTATATCCAGGTGCTTATCGCCATCGTGGGCGGCGTGCTGCTCGGGCACTTCCGGCCCGATTTCGCCGTGCCGCTGAAGCCGCTGGGGGACGGCTTCATCAAGCTGATCAAGATGCTCATCGCCCCCATCATCTTCACGACCGTGGTGGCGGGCATCGCGGGGATGGGCGACATGAAGAAGGTTGGCCGGGTGGGGGTGAAGGCCCTGCTGTATTTCGAGATCATCACGACGGTGGCGCTGGTGATCGGGCTGGTGGTTTCCAACCTCTTCACGCCGGGCGCGGGCCTGCACGCCACCGCCGCCTCGCTGGACGCCAAATCCGTGTCCCAATACGTCGGCTCGGCGACGGCGATGAGCATGGTGGACTACCTCCTGCACATCATCCCGAACACCTTCATCGGGGCCTTCGTTGAGGGCGAGATTCTCCAGGTGCTGCTCATTTCCCTGCTCAGCGGGTTTGCGCTCTCCCGGCTCGGCGACCAGGGCCGGCCGATCATCAACCTGCTGCACGAGATCGCCCGCATCTTCTTCAGCATCGTGTCGATCGTCACGCGGCTGGCCCCGATCGCCGCCTTCGGCGCGATGGCGTTCACCGTGGGCAAATACGGCGTGGGTTCGCTCGCGGCGCTGGGCAAGCTCATGGCGTGCGTCTACCTCACGTGCGGTCTTTTCATCGTCGTCGTGCTGGGCTCGATCGCCCGTTTCAACGGCTTCAGCCTGTGGAAGATCATCCGCTATGTCCGCGAGGAGCTGCTGATTGTCATCGGCACCTCCTCCTCCGAGGCGGCCCTGCCGGGCCTGATGGAGAAGCTCGAGCGCGCCGGCTGCGCGCGTCCGGTCGTCGGGCTGGTGGTGCCCACCGGGTATTCCTTCAACCTGGACGGCACCTGCATCTACCTGACCATGGCGGCCCTGTTCATCGCCCAGGCTACCGACACGCCGCTCACGCTGGCCAACCAGATCGGTCTCCTGGGCGTCCTGCTGCTCACATCCAAGGGGGCGGCCGGCGTCACGGGCAGCGGCTTCATCGTGCTGGCCGCCACCCTGGCGGCGACGGGGAAGATTCCCGTGGCGGGCATGGCGCTGATCCTCGGCGTGGACCGTTTCATGTCGGAGGCGCGGGCCATCACCAATTTCATCGGCAACACGGTGGCGACCTTCGTGATCGCCAAATGGGACGGCGAGTTCGACCGGAAGCGGGGCGCCGCGGTGCTGGCCGGTTCCACGGCGCTGGCCACGGCCGCACCGCCTGAACAATAATTCAGCCGACGTTAAGGGTGGGTTCAGCCGGCCCGGCTACGCTGGGGTGTTGGTCTTTTCCTGCCCGGAAAGATCGTGTTGCCCCCCTCGTCCTTTAATAGCCATGAACTACCCCGTCCGTTACACCACCCTGGTCCTGCTCCTGGCCGGAACCGCGTTCAGCCAGTCCACCGGCGGCAAGAGCCCGGCGGAATTCGTCCAACAATCTGTGACCGCCGACGAACCGGTGAAGGCCTACAGCGGCTCGGCGGTGGAGCGTCGTCAGCGGCTCGCGGCGCGGGCGGCCAGCACCTACGACTATGTATTCGACCTGAGCGGCCTGCCGTCCTACCGGGCGGTCCGCCCGGTATCGGGCACCATCCGGCTCTGGGGCAACAATTATGTGGGCGACTCGGGCCTGGCGCGGAAGTGGCAGGATGCCTTCACCCGGCACCACCCGCAGATCAAGTTCGAGCTCGTGCTGCCGACGGCGGCAATCGCCGCACCGGCCCTCTATTTCGGGCTGGCCGACATCGGGATGAACCATGAGCTGTCGTTCTACGACAACCTCGCCCATGTCCGCATTTTGGGCTACGAGCCGGTCGGGTTTTCCGTGGTTTCGGGCTCCTACGACATCAGCGGCTGGCAGAACTCGCTTGCGATCATCGTGCACAAGGACAATCCGCTCTCGCAAATCACGATGCAGCAGCTCGACGGCGTTTTCGGGTCGCAGCGGTCCGGCGGCTGGACCGGGACCACGTGGAAACCGGAGTTCGCCCGCGGGCCGGAGTCCAACATCCGCAGCTGGGGCCAGCTGGGGCTCGACGGTTCCTGGATGAACAAGACGATCAATACCTACGGTTACAGTCTGCGCTACGCGACCGCGCTGGAGTTTTCCAACAAGGTTTTGCACGCGAGCGACAAGTGGAACGACAACCTGGAGGCGTTCGGCAACTACATCTCGCCCGAGGGAAAACGCGCCCTCCAGGCGGAGCAGATCATGGACCGCATCACTGCCGATCCGACGGGCATTGCCTACATCCGCTGGCAGCCGGCCTTCGCGGGCAAGGTCAAGGTGCTGCCGCTGGCCGAGACCGCCGCCGGACCCTACTACGAGTTCAATGTCTCCAACCTTCAGCAGCGGAAATACCCGCTCTGGGGCGACCAGTCCTTCTGGGTCAGCGTCAAGCCGGGCCAGAAGATCGAACCGAAGACCGCGGAGTTCATCCGCTTCGTCCTCAGCCGCGAGGGCCAGGAACTCGTGAAGGCGGACGGCAAATATCTCCCGCTCCCGACCGACGTCGTCCAGGCTGAACTCGCGAAACTGGCCCGCCTCGAGTGAGGGGCTGGTCGCCCGACAATCTTTAACACCCCCACCCATGAATCCTGCCCTTCGTCCTCTTCCCGCCGCCGCCTCGCGGTGCCGCCGCTTGCTCGGTGCCGCGCTCGCCGCGGTGCTCACGATCACCGCCCTGGCCGAGCCGGCCAACGTTCTCATCCGCGTGCCGGCCGGCAAGGCCGTGCCGGCCGAGCTGCCCCCGCTGCTCGCCAAATGGCGGCAATCGGGCCAGGTGGCGGACGTGCTGCTGCTGACCCAGGGACGGCCCGAAAAGACGGGCGAGGCGGCGGGCTTCGAGGCCCTCGTCGTGCTGGAATTCACCAGCGAGGGTTCCTACACTGCCTGGGAGAAGGAATCGGCCCCGGCGCTGCCGGCGGGATTGATCACGACCCGGGCGGACCGGCTCACGCATGGCGAGCAGACCCCGCGCGATTCGAACCGCTCGGTCTTTGTCGTGAACGCCTACACCCCGACCGTCTCCCGGGAGCGCTACGATGAATTTGTGCAGGGTTACATCGCCCCGCTCTACGCCGCGCAACGGGCCACCAAGCGCCTGATGCGCTCCTCGATGTACCTGGAGCGCGGCCCGGTCGGGCAGGCCGGCGCGTTCGCCATCCTGGAATATCGCGACCCGCTGGCGTTCGAGGCCAACACCGCCGCCAAGCTCGAGATCCGGGCGCAGCTGACCGCCACGGTCCCGAGCTACGCGAAGTTCCACGAGATCAAGGACGGCCTGCGCAAGGACGGCGGCGGGACCTTTGCCGCCTACACCGAGCTGCCGCCGCCCGACCTGAGCGACCTGCCGTCTTACGTGCCTGAGACGAAGATCGTCGGCGGCGTGCGCATCGTGGGCAGCGAGCTGAAGAACGCCGTGGTGTATCTCGCGGAGGCCTTCAACCGCTTTCATCCCGAGGCGCGCATGACGCTCAGCTACATGCCCAGCAGCGAGGGCGGCATCGCCGGACTCTATTGCGGCATCTCGGACATCGCCCCGATGGGCGACGACGCGAAGATCACGGACCAGATGCCGTTCTTCAACGCCTACGGCTACATGCCGACCGAGATCTCGGTCGCCACCGGCGGCTATGAAAAGCGCGGCTCGCTCTTCGCCTGGGCGATCGTGGTCAGCAAGGACAACCCCCTCGAGGAGATCTCCCTGGACGAACTCGAGCGCGTGTTCGGCTCGGAGCGCACGGGTGGTTGGGAGCTGGCGAACAACAACTGGGTCTATTCCGCCCGTTACGCCCGCACCGCCGCGAGCAACCTCCGCACCTGGGACCAGCTCGGTCTCAAGGGCGAATTCGCCGGCAAGGAGATCGACACGTTCGGCTACTGCGCCCCGGGTTTCGCCGTCTATTTCGAGCGCAACTGGTTTCATTGGTCGAAGAAATGGAACCCGAATTTCCGCGAGTATGTGGAGACCAAGCAGACCACGCCCGATGCGACCGGCCCGGCGGTGGACAGCCAGCGCCCGCTGGAGGACCTGAAGACCAACAAATTTGCGATCGGCATCGCGGCCCTGATGCACGTCAAGAACCACCCTTATGTGAAGGTGCTGAAGGTGTCGCTGCGCAAGGGCGCCCCCGCGGTCGCCCTGACCCCGGACAACGTTGCCAGCCGGAACTATCCGCTCATCCGTGACGCCTTCTTCTACGTCAACAAGCCGCCGGGTGGTAAACTCGATCCGCGCGCCCGGGAGTTCATGCGCTTTGTCCTGAGCCGCGAAGGCCAGGCCATCATCGCCCGCGTGGGTTACTACTACCCGCTCAAGGCCGACTATCTCAAGGAACAGCTCAAAAAACTCGACTGAGGAACCAATATGCGTACGACCTTCTCCACTCGCCCCAAGGCTTTCTGGCTGATGCTCGCGGCCTTGACTGCGTTGGCGGGCCGGGCCGCGGATACCACTTCCAATAGCGGCTACACGCCTTACGTGGCGCGGGCGTCCTTGGTGGGTGACCTGCGGATCACCACCGAGACTTCCGCCGAACCCCTGATGAAAATCTGGGTGGAGCGCTTCGGCAAGCTGCACCCGGGTCTGGAAATCATCGCCAAAGGGACGTCGCCGTTGGCCTCGGTGCCGATGGTGGCGTCGGGCGCCTACGAGCTTGGTTTTCCGGCGCGCGAGCTTTGGGACTATGAAGAGGCGCTATTTCGCCGGTTCCGTGGCTACGATGCGACGGTCGTGATGGTCGGGCTCGGGGCGCACCGGACGGTCGGGTTGACTCCGGCTCTGGGGGTTTATGTGAACGCCGCGAACCCTTTGGACCGGATCACCCTGCAGCAGCTTGACGCGATCTACTCGGCTGAGCGCCGCCGCGGGCACGCGTCATCGGTCACGACCTGGGGCGACCTGGGGTTGAAAGGCGAGTGGGCGACGCGGCCGATCGCGGCATACATTCACCGGCTGCCGAACGGCATCGACTACTTCATCCAGAAGGTGGTGAACGCCGGGGCTGAATTCCGGCCGTCGGTGGTCCAACTCCCGATGCGCCGTGGCAAGCTCGGCCCTGACGAGGTTATCGCCGAGGCGGTGGCGCAAAATCCCGCCGCGATCGGTTTCGGCTGCCTCGGCACAATCATTCCCGGGATGAAAGCCATCGCCCTGGCCGAGACAGCGGCGGGACCTTACTACGCGGGCACCCTCGAGGAGGTGAAAAGCCTGGCCTATCCGTTGGCCCGCCCGATCTACATGATCATCGACCGCGCACCGGGCACGGCTCTGCCGCCGAAGCTCGATGAATTCTTTCGTTTCATCCTGAGTCGCGAGGGTCAGGCGGCGATCGTGGACGCTGACGGCTGGTTGCCTCTGCCCGCCAATCTGGCGGCTGTGGAACGCGAGAAGTTGAGATAACCCGGCGGACGACCCCGCCCGCGCCAGCCGGATTGAGCCCCTTGAAAAAATACCTGATCTTGATCTTGATTCTTGCCGCCAGTGGTCTGCGGCTGCTGACCTGGGCGCAGGTCCTCCAGTCCGAGGACAGCCGGAAATCCCTGCTCGCCCAGAAGGAGCGGGCCAAGGTTGTCTATGATCGCGGCCGGACGGCGCATTACCCGCCGCAGTTCGACCTCAGCCAGTTGCCGCATTACGAACCCGGCCCACAGCTCACCGGCTGGCTTCGCCTCCACGGAAACAACTACCTCGCCGACGGCGCACTCGGCGAATACTGGCAGCAGGCCTTCGCGAAATATCAGCCGGGCATCCGCATCTCCTATTATCTGCCGACCTCGGCCATCGCCTTCGCGGCGCTTTATTACGAGCAGGCGGATCTCGTCATGGGACACCACCCAGGCTTCTACGACCTGCTGGCCTATCAGCGCGTGATGAACTGCGACCCGGTGGAGTTCACCGTGGTTACGGGCTCCTACGATGTCGCCGGCTGGGAAAATTCCACCGTCATTCTGGTCAATCAGGACAGCCCGCTGAAGGGCATCACGATGAAGCAGCTCGACGGTATCTTTGGTTCGGCCCGCGACGGCGGCTGGGCGGGGACAAATTTCCGCCCCGATTGGGCGCGCGGTCCCGAGGGCAATCTCCGCACCTGGGGACAGCTCGGCCTGAAAGGGGAGTGGGCGGACAAGCGCCTCAGCGTCTATGGTTTCAACCTGCGCTACAACACCGCCACGGACTTCGCCGACAAGGTTTTGAAAGCGAGCGACAAATGGAACGAGGATATCCACGCCTACGCCCATATCGTCCAGCCCGATGGCACGCGCTACATCCAGGCCGACCAGATCACCGATTCGCTGGCGAAGGACCGCTACGGCATCGGCTACAACCGTTACCGCGGCGAACGCCCCGGCGTGCGCCGGCTGCCGGTCGCGGCGACCGATGACGGCCCCTATGTCGAGCACACGCTCGAGAACGTCCAGAACCGCACTTACCCGCTGTTCAACGAGGCCTATTTCTACACGAACGTGAAACCGGGCGAGCAGATGAACCCGCTGGTGCGGGAGTTTATCCGCTTCGTGCTGAGCCAGGAAGGCCAGACCGAGGTCATGCGCGACGGCAAATACCTCCCGCTCACCGCCGAGGTCGTGCGCGAGCAGCTCAAGAAACTTAAATGATAACAAAATCCTGCTCTGCCTTGGCGTGCAGCCTGTGGGTCGCGACCCTCGGTTTCGCCGCGGCCCCGGCTTACCAACCCGCGCAATACGATCTCAGCACCCTGCCGTCCTACGCGCCTACGCAGCGCGCCACCGGCGTGCTGCGGGTGTATGGCACGCCCTTGGAGGAACTGGTCGGCAAGCTGGCAAACGTGTTCCGCACCTATCAGGGGAACATCCGGCTGCATTCCTACCTGATCAACACCTCGCAGGCCTTCGCCGGCCTCGTCACCGGTTCGGCCGACATCGGCATCATGGGGCACCGGCAGTGGCGCAATGGGTTCCAGGCCTTCGAGCACCAGTTCGGCTACGCGCCGCTGGAGATCAAGATCGCGAGCGGCTCCTTTGACGACCCGCAGGGCACGACCCCCGGGCTCATGTTCATCGTGCATAAGAGCAACCCGCTCGCGGGGCTCACGCTGGAGCAGATCGACGGCATCTACGGCGCGCAGCGCACGGGCGGCTGGGTGGACGGCAAGTGGTCCACCGCAGTCGCGCGCGGGCCGGAGAAGGACCTCCGCACCTGGGGTCGTCTCGGGCTGACGGGCGAATGGGCGGACAAACCCATCCGCCTCTACGGCTCCGATGTCACGCTCAGTAATTGGGCGGACCTGATCGAGCGCGAAGCCTTCCAGGGCGGCACGAAATGGAATCCGGCCCTGATTGAGGCGCCGCGCGCCGACATCGGCACCAAGGCCAAGGGCAAGACCCGCGACCAGCAGATCCTGGAGGCGGTCGAGCACGATCCATCGGCGATCGGGTTCATCTTCCAGCGCGTGATCAACGCGAACGCCGGCGACGTGCGCGTGCTGCCGCTGGCGCGGAAGACCGGCGGGCCGTTCGTGACGCCCAGCGCCCAGACTTTCTTCGATGCGAGCTATCCGTTGCACAACGCGGCCTACCTTTACCTCAACCGCGTGCCCGGCCAGCCGCTCGGGGTCCGCGAGAAGGAGTTCGTGCGATTCATCCTGAGCCGGGAGGGCCAGCAGATCATCGCCCACAACCGCCTCTTCATCCCGCTCGACGCCGCCCAGGTGCAGGCGGAGCTGGCCAAACTCGACTGACCCTCCCATGAAGCCGACCTATTCCCTCCGTCAGTTCTGTCTCGCCGCCGTTCTTGTGACTTGCGCGGGACCCGCCAGATCCTTCGCCGGGGATCTCCCGGACTATCAGCCGCAGATGCAGGTCACCGGCGTGCTGCGCAGCTGCGGCAACCCGCAGATGGAACCGCTGCTGAAGCTCTGGGAAGCCGGTTTCCAGCGCCGGCACCCGGGCGTCCAGTTCACCCGCGATCTCAAGAGCAGTGCCTCCGGCCTGTATGGTCTCGACCTGCGCACGGCGGACATCGCCCTGATGGGGCGGCCGGTATTCCCGTATGAGCGATATGGCGTCTACGAGCGCTCGTGGGTTTATCCGGCGGAACTTGAGGTGGCAACCGGCAGCGCCGACGCGCTACACCAGTCTCCGGCGTATGCGGTTTTTGTGCACCAGGACAACCCGCTCGTGCAGCTCAGCGTGCGCGAGCTCGACGGCATCTTCGGGGCGGAACGCGGCGGCGGGTGGAACGCACTGACCTGGGACACGAGCGTGGCGCGCACGTCCCAGGAGGATATCCGCACCTGGGGTCAGTTGGGGCTGAAAGGGGAGTGGGCCGCCCGGCGGATCCGGCCCTACGGTCCACCGGGCCTCGGGGCCGGCGCCATCACCTATTTCCAGGCGCGGGTTTTTGGCGGCGCCGAGACCCGGAACGAGGAGCTGCGCGAATACGCCGACCGGTCGCAGATGCTGGCTGATCTCGCCCGCGACCCCGCCGGCATCGCCTACGCGCCGCTGGCCTACGCCAATCCCGGGGTGAAGGTGCTCGCCCTGGCCGAAACCAAGGCCGGACCCTATGTCGCGCTTGCTGCGGCCACCGTCGCCGACCGCACCTATCCGCTGCACCGGCCGGTCTACATCTATTACACGGTGGACAACGAGAACACCGAGTTGACCCCGACCATGGGCGACCCCCGGGTGAAGGAATTTCTCCGCTATATCCTGAGCAAGCAGGGGCAGGCGGACATCGCCCAGGCCGGCGCCTATCTGCCGCTCCCTCCGGTCGTGGCGCGCGCGCAGTTGAGCAAGCTCGCTTCGACCGAGATTCCGCCGGAACACCGCTTCATGGCGCACTGATCCCACCCCGACCCACAATCCAATGGACACGCCTTTCAACATCGCCCCCGTCATCAGTTTCCTTACCGCCGGGTTGCTGGCCCTGAGCCTTGGCGGCCAGGCCGCCGCAGCCACCAACCCCACCATGGTGCGGATGAGCTTTGATGAGGACATGATCGTCACGCGGCTGGCCGAGAGCCTCGGGTATTTTGCCCAGGAAGGGATCCAGATCGAGGCCGTGGACATTACGAAGCTCGCTAAGGAGGACTACCTCTTCATGGAGCCGCTGGTAAAGGGGCAGATCGACGCTGCGGAACATTGGTTCAATCACACGGTGTTCGCCGCCCGACAGGGATTTCCCGTCAAGGCGGTCATGATGTTCAATGACGCCCCGGCGATGAAAATCATGGTCGCCAATCGGGTGAAGGACCAGATCAAGAGCGCCGCGGATTTCAAGGGCCGAAACGTCGCGGAGGGGGCGGACTACGCCACCAAGGCCGTGCTCACGAGCTACCTGGCCCGCCGGGCCGGGCTGCCCGGCAGGAGCTACCACTCGATCAACCATCCGCCGCAAAACCGCCTGCAGAATGTCCTGGCCGATTTGCACGCGGACAAGCTGGACGTCATGACCTTCCAGGAACCGGTCACCTCCGGCCTGCTGGAGACCAACCTGGTTTCCACGCTGTATGACCTCACCACGGGCGCGGGCACGGCCAAGGCGTTGGGCACGACGTTTCCGGCGCAGTCCATCCTCATGGCGCCGCAGTTCATCCAGGACCACCCGGACACGGTGCAGCGGCTCGTCAATGCCTACGTCCGCGCCATGCGCTGGCTCAACTCGCATTCGGCGGACGAGATCATCGCGCAGCTGCCGGAGGATTATTTTGCCGGCAGGAACCGGGCGGCCCGGATCAAGTTCATCAAGGACACGCTGCCCAGCTATGCGCAGCGCGACTATTCCTATGCCGCGGAGTCGGTCCGGCTCGTGGTCGACACCATGCTCACGGCCGATTTCGGCCGCAGTGCGGAAGGACGCTGGCGGGGCACGGGCGATGCCGGCAGGGTGAAGGACGCCGACCTCTATACGAACGAGTTTGTCGTCCGCGCGATGCGCAAGATCGCCCCGACGACGAAGGCCGAGCCCGCCAACGCCGGCGTGAGCATCTGGACGCAGAACGTCACCCAGTTCCGCAAGGATCACGGTGCGGTCGGCGGCTACACCAAACGCTGGGATTTGAGCGATATTCCGAGCTATGTGCCGCAGCAGCAGGTCACCGGCACCCTGCGGATTTGGGGCAACAACTATATCCGCGACGGCTATCTCGGGGAATTCTGGCAGGAGGAATTCAAGAAATTCCAGCCGGGCATCACCATCGAATACAACCTCCCCACGACCGGCATCGCGATTCCGTCGCTCTCCGCCGGCGTGTCGGACCTGGCGATGAGCCGCAAGGCGATCATCATGGATCTGCTGACGTTCGAGCAGGTCTACCACTATCCGGTGACGGAAATCACCGCGGTCACCGGTTCGTATGATGTCTACGGCTGGATGCCGGCGTTCATCATCGTCGTCCACAAGGACAATCCGCTCACGCAGATCAGCATGAAGCAGCTGGACGGGGTGTTCGGCGGCGCGCGGACCGGCGGCTACGTCGGCAGCGTCTGGCACACGGAATATCCTTACTCGCGCGGGCCGGAGGAAAACATCCGGACCTGGGGCCAGCTCGGGCTGACGGGCGAGTGGGCCGACAAGCCGATCCATCCCGGCGGCCAGACGATCCGCGGCAATCAGACCACGCAGTTCTCCGATCTGATCCTCCGGGGCAGCGACCAGTTCGTGGAAGGCTACCAGGCGTATGCGAACTACATCACGCCCGACGGCAAGATCAACAGCTGGAGCCTGCAGGCGCAGCGCGCGATCGCGAACGACAAATATGCGATGTATTACGTCTCCCCGGCGTCGCTGAGTCCGGACATGAAGGAGCTAGCCATCCAGGGCTTCGATGGTGGCCCCTATGTTCCCCGGACCCTCGAGACCATCCGCGACCACAGCTACCCGCTCTACGGGCAGTATTATTTCTACCTGAACCGCGCGCCGGGCAAGCCCATCGACCCGAAGGTGGAGGCGTTCATGCGCTTCATCCTCAGCCGGGAAGGCCAGGAATGCGTCCAGCGCGAAGGCCGTTACATGCCCCTCACCGGCCCGATGGTGCAGGCCCAGCTCAAGAAGCTCGAATAACCCCTGAGACCACCATGAAGATCAAGACCTCCCTGTTCGCCCTCCTGGGCGCCGTCACCGGCACGATTTTCGCGCAGCCCGTCGGTGCGCCGCCGGTCGACTCCAAGCCCGAGAACGCCGGCGTGAGCATCTGGACGCAGAACGTCACGCAGTTCCGCAAGGACCACGGCGTCGAGGGCGGCTACAAGACGCGCTGGGACCTGAGCGATCTGCCGCGCTATGTACCCAGGCAGCAGCTGACGGGCACCCTGCGCATCTGGGGCAACAATTATATCAAGGACGGCTATCTCGGGGGGTATTGGGAGCAGGAGTTCAAAAAGTTCCAACCGGGCATCATGATCGAGTATCACCTGCCGACGGCGGCGATGGCCGTGCCCGCGCTGGTCTGCGGCGTGGCGGACATCGGCATGTCGAACAAGGCGACGCTGACGGACCGCCTGTCGTTCGAGCAGCAGTATCATTATCCCGTCTCGGAGATCGCGGTCGCGACCGGCTCCTTCGATGTCTACGGCTGGACCCCGGCCTTCATCATCGTTGTCAACAAAAGCAACCCGATCGACCGGATCAGTGTGAAACAGCTCGACGGTGTTTTCGGCTCCGAGCGCACCGGCGGTTACGTAGGCAGCGTGTGGCATTCGGAATATCCCTACGCCCGCGGCCCGGAGGAAAATATCCGCACGTGGGGCCAGCTCGGCCTGACCGGCGAATGGGCGGACCGCCGGATCCATCCGGGCGGCCAGACCGTCCGCGCCGGGGCGAGTACGGCGTTTTCCGACCGCATCCTCGGCGGCAGCGGTCACTGGGCGGAGGGTTACAAGGGATACACCAACTACATCGCCAAGGGCGGTAAGATCGTGCCGTGGAGCCTGCAGGTCCGGGAGGCGATCACCCGGGACCCTGCCACCATCTTTTATGTGTCGCCCATGTCGATGGGGTCGGACCTCAAGGAACTCGCGGTGCAGGGGGAGGAAGGCGGCCCCTACGTGAGGCGCACGCTCGAAACGGTGCACGACCACACCTATCCGCTCCACAACCAGCAGTATTTCTTCTTCAACCGCGCGCCGGGCGCGCCGGCCGACCCGATGGTCGAGGAGTTCATCCGCTTCGTCCTGAGCCAGGAAGGCCAGGACTGCATCCAGCGCGAGGGCCGCTACCTGCCGTTCACGGCCGCGATGGTGCGGGAGCAGCTCAAGAAACTGGATTGATGGTCGGCCGTCCCCACGCTGTTCATTTTTTAACCCCCTAGCTTCCATGAAAACCCACCTGTCCCGCATCATGATTCTCGCCGGTGTGATGGCGCTGAGCGCCACCGCCGAAGACAAGGTCTCCTCCGGCCTCGCCATGCAGGAGGCGCGGGCCGAGAACCTCAAGGTCAAGGGCCCCAAGACCTATTACCCGGCCGACAAGTTCGACCTCAGCGACCTGCCGGCCTACACGCCGAAGGAGACGGTCAGCGGCACGATCCGCCTCTGGGGCTCCAACTACATCGTCGACGGCATGGTCGGTGAATACTGGGAGAAGGCCTTCCAGCAATTCCACCCGGGCGTGAAGTTCGAATACAACATGCTCACGACGCGCTCCGCCGTGCCGTCGCTTATCTTCGGCGTCTCCGACCTCGGCATCGGCCGCAAGGTCAGCACGCAGGAGCTGCAGCTCTACCAGCGCTACAAGAACCACGACCCGCTGGAGATCACGCTGGCGACCGGCTCCTACAACGTCACGGGCTGGAACCCGGGCTTCGGCATCGTGGTGCACCGGGACAATCCGCTCACACGGATCACGTTTGACCAGCTCGATGGCATCTTCGGTGCCGAACGCACGGGCGGCTGGACCGGCACGGACTGGCATCCGGAATTCGCCCGCGGGCCCGAGAAAAACATCCGCACGTGGGGCCAGCTCGGCCTGACCGGCGAGTGGGCGGGCAAGACGATTACGCCTTACGGTCTCAACCTGCGTTATACCCAGGCCACGACTTTTTCCGACATCATCCTCGCCGGCAGCGACAAGTGGAATGAAAAGCTCCGCATCTACGCCAACTTCGTCGGCGCGGAAGGCGGCAAGGGCTCGAACATGGGTTTCGGCCGCCTCAAGCGCGGCCTCAATGACGACCTGGCGCAGGACCGCTCCGGCATTGCCTACGTCGGCTCGCCTGTCGGCGCGAATCTGCCGCCGGAGTGCAAGCTGCTCGAGGTCTCGCGTCGCCCGGACGGCCCGTACTACGCCTACACCATCGAAAATCTCCGCGAGCGTCGCTATCCGCTATATGACGAGATCTACGCCTTCGGCGACGCCCAGGATGCCGCCTCGCTCGATCCCAAGGCGCGGGAATACCTCCGCTTTATCGTCAGCCGCGACGGCCAGGAGTGCATCCAGCGCGACGGCAAATACCTGCCCCTGACCGCCGAGGTCAGCCATGAGCAACTGAAGAAACTCGAATGAGAATTAGCCTCCAGCTGGTTCTGCTGCTGGGCGGAGCTGCCGGGCTTTTCGCCGCCGGTGCCGGGCAATCGATCGCCCCGCCGGCTGATGCGGGCTATGTGCGCCCGGACGGTGCGATCCGCATCGTCTGCGGCAACCGGGGCATGGGGCGGATCCTTGAGGACATTGGGGATCTTTTCAGCCGCACTCATCCGGGAGTCAGGTTCGCAATCGAATACAACCGGCTCGGCAATGCCGTGAATCTTCCCGCGCTGACACATGGGATCACCCTGGTCGGACCGATGGGCCGGGAAGCCACGCCGGTCGAGCTGGTGCCCTATCGCAAGATCGTCGGTGCTGATCCTCTCGTCATCCGCATCGCCCACGGGACCATCGTGGCGCGGGACAAGGCCGCGCCGCTGGCCATCTATGTCCACCAGAGCAACCCGCTGGCCCGCCTCACGGTGGCGCAGGTCGCCCGGATCTTCACCAGTGGCGCGACCGGCGGCGACCTGACCACCTGGGGTCAGCTCGGCTTGGCGGGCGAGTGGGCCAACCGGGCCATCCATCCCTGCGGCACGCCCGAGGCGAGCGGCTTCGGGGCCTTCATGCAGCTCCACCGGATGGACGGCCGCGCCTTCACGCCGGGCTACGAATCATTCCCTCTCGCGGCGCAGATCGTGAAGCGGGTGGGGGAGGATCCGGGCGCCATCGGATTCTCGGCGCTGGGGTTCCAGACGCCGCAGACCAGGGTGGTAGCCGTGGCCGAGCGTCCCGAAGGACCGTTTCTGACGGGCACCGCGGAGGAGATTGCCACGGGTAATTATCCCTACGACCGCTTCATCTATCTTTATCTGCGCCGCATCCCGGGCCAGCCGCTGGATCCGTTCGTCAAGGAATACGTGCGGCTCGTCCTGTCGGCCGAGGGCCGGCGGATCATCGCCGCCGAGCCCGACGGCTTCATCCCGCTCAACGAACGCGAGGCCGCCGCCGAACTGGCCAAGCTCGATTGAGCCTCACTCCATGAGCCTGCGAAACTTGCTCCCGTTATTGTCGCTCCTCGCCTCGGCGATTGGCGTCGGCGCGGCGGAACTGCCGGCGTATGTCCCGCAGCCGGTCGCCGTGCCGGTCACGGCACCCTATGTGCAGCGCGACGGCTCGATCCTCATCGTCGGCAACGACGGCATGGAGCCGCTGCTCGCGCAATTCAACGCCCTGTTCGAGCGGACGCATCCCGGGATCAGGTTCGCCTTGCGGTGCGAGGGTTCCTCCACCGGCGTCGGCGGCCTGACCGCGGGCGTCTCCGCGCTGGCCCCGATGAGCCGCGAGGCCTGGCCGGGCGAGATTGAACCCTTCCGGCGCTATTACGGCTACGAGCCCACCGACATCCGAATCGGCCGGACCGGTTATACTGGTCCCGATCGGAAGAATCCACCCGCAGTCTATGTGAACGCGAAGAATCCACTCACCGGAATCACCCTGGAGCAACTCGCGCGGATTTTTACGATCGGACAGGCTGGTGGTGACCTGACGCACTGGCGGCAGGTCGACGCCGGCGCGGTCGATCGCGTCATCCATGTTTACGGTCCGCGCGATGATGGCGGATTTGCCACCGGTCTGCGCACCGCCCGGATGAAGGACGCGCCGTTCACGCGTCGCTATGAGGCCCTGGCCAAGTATGCCGATGTTCTTTCGGCGGTCGCGGGCGATGAGCAGGGCATCGGGCTGGCCGGTTTTGTGGACGGCGCAACCGTTCCGTCGGGGGCAAAAATGCTCCCGCTGGCTGCTGCACCCGGAATACCGGCCGCGTTGCCTGACTATTCGGCAGTGAACACCGGCCGCTATCCGCTAGCCCACTTCATCCGCATCTACGTCAACCGGGCACCGGGGCAGCCGCTCGATCCGCTCGTGCAGGAATATGTCCGGCTGGCGCTCTCGCGCGAGGGGCAGGCCATCATCGCCGGATTCGCGGCGAGCGATGAGGGTTATCTTCCTCTGGTCCCCACCGAAGTTGCCGCTGAACTCGCGAAACTCAATTGAAACACCTCCGGCCCATTGTTCTCTGTCTGCTCATCCTGGCCCCCCGGCTCATGTCCGGCGCGGACGGGACCGTCGCCCCCGCCCCCGTGGCGGTGCTTCGCGGCACGCCGGCCGACCCGGACAGCTTCGAGGCGCAGCTCGTCGGCTCGTTTCCGGGTTATACCCCGGAACAACCGGTCTCCGGCGTGATCCGCATCTGGGGTCATGGCCATGCGAAACTGCCCTGGATGCGGCCGTTGGTCACGCTGTGGGAGGAGGGTTTCAGAAAATTTCACCCCGGGATCAGCGTCCGCTACGAGATGCACGGCACCTCGTCGGGCATCCCGGCCCTCTTCACGGGGATCGGTGACATCGCCATTCTCGGGGAGGAAATCCTGCCGGAGGCCGCGGCGGCCTTCAGGCGGGCGAAGCATTATCTGCCGCTCGGCGTCGAGATCTGCACCGGCAGCGTCGACGTGCGGAATTTCGACTACGCGCAGATGTTTTTTGTCCACCGGGACAATCCGCTCGCGCAGCTGACCCTCGCCCAACTCGACGCCGTCTTCGGTGCCGAGCACCGGCGCGGGCCGCGCAACATCCGGACCTGGGGCGAACTCGGCCTCACCGGCGAATGGGCGGAGCGGCCGATCACGCCTTACGGCTGGGCGATCGATGACAGTTTCGGCGCCTACCTGCAGACGGCCTTGCTCGAAGGGAGCCATCGCTGGAACAACGAGCTGCGCGAGTTCATCCACCTTCCCCGGTCCGACGGCACCATCTACGATCACGGGCAGCAGATTCTGGACAATCTCGCGAAGGACCGCTCCGGCATCGCGGTCTCCAACATCCGCTATGCCGGCCCGGACGTTAAGCCTCTCGCACTGGCCGCGGGTCCCGCCGGTCCTTATTATTCCGCCAGCAAGCAGACACTCATCGAGCGGACCTATCCGCTCACCCGCACCATTCCGGCGGTCATCGACCGAGCCCCCGGACAGCCGGTGGATCCCAAGGTCCGTGAGTTTATCCGCTTCATCCTGAGCCGCGAGGGTCAGGCGGCCGTCAATCAGGACGGACGCTATCTGCCGTTGTCCCCGGCCTTCGCCACGGCACAGCGGCGGAAACTGGATTGAAGCGCCCACCGCCACCATGAAACCACGGGAATATATCCTCCTGGCCTGCCTGTGGGGTGCCCGGCTCGCCGCGGCGGAGGCGCCGTTGCCCGGCTACGAGGCATCGCGCAGCCTGGCCGGGACGCTCCGCATCTGGGGTCCGGCGGGCATGGCGGGGGTGGCCAGATGGTGGGCCGAGGGTTTTCAACGCGTCCAGCCCGGGGTGCAGATCGAATTTACCCTCAACGGCTCGGATACCGCGATTCCCGGACTTTATTCGGGTCAGGCCGACCTCGCCCTGCTTGGCCGCGAAAACAATATCACCGACGACAACGGCTTTTCCCGTCCGATGGGCTACAAGCCGGTTCGTTTCGAACTGATGACCGGGAGCCTGGACGTGGCGGGCAAGACCAACGCCTTGGTCGTGTTCGTGCACCGGGACAACCCGCTCGCCCGGCTCTCGCTTGCGCAACTCGACGCGATTTTCGGCCATGAGCACCGGCGCGGGCTGCCGGGAAATATCCGCACGTGGGGCCAGCTCGGTCTGACCGGAGAGTGGGCCGACCAGCCCATCCGACTGTATGGCTATGATGTGGAGACGGGCACCGGACAATATTTCCTGAAGACGGTGCTCGGCGGCAGCCACCAGCTGAACTGGGACCATCTGCGCGAGTTCAAGGACCAGGTCCGCGCCGATGGTTCGGTGGACCGCGCGGCGCGGCAGAGCGTCGAGGCGCTGCAGGCCGATCGCCATGGTCTGGCCGTGGGGTGCCTGGGTTTCGCCACCCCGGAGGTGAAGACCGTGGCGCTCGCCGCCGAGCAAGGCGGCCCGGCGTATGAGGCGACGCGGGAAACCCTGATGGCCCGGCAGTATCCGCTCACGCGGATGACCTATGCGTTCGTCAACCAGCCGCCGGGCCACGCCCTGGAGCCCAGGGTCCGCGAATTTCTGCGCTATGTCTTCAGCCGCGAAGGGCAGGCGGACATCGACCGCGGCGGTGGTTACCTGCCGCTGAATGGCGCGACCGTCCTTGCGCAGCGCGCAACGCTTGAGAAACAATGAACTCCCGTATCATGCGCATTCTCCGGCCGCTGGCCTTGTTCGTTTGCTCCCTCGCGTTTCCGGCGGTCGGCCGCGCGGCGGATCCTGCGACGGCATTTGTCGATTCCCTGCCGGCCTATGCGCCCGCGGGGCAGGTTGACGGCACCGTCCGCCTCTGGGGTCATGGCAGCTACCGGCGAAATTTCATGGGCAACCTGCTCGGCCGCTGGGTGCGGGAGTTCACGGCGCTGCAGCCGGGCGTGCGCTTCGAGAACCGGATGTATGGCACGGCGTCCGCCATCGGGGCGCTCTTCACCGGCGTGGGTGAGATCGCGCTGCTGGGCGAGGAGATCAGCCCGAGCGCGGCCCTGGCGTTCCGGCGGGCGCGCGGCTACGCGCCGACCGAGATCCAGGTGGCAACGGGCAGCCTGGACGTGAACTTCTTTGATTACGCGCACATGATCTTCGTGCACCGCGACAACCCCCTCGCGCAGCTCACGGTCGCGCAGCTCGAAGGGATCTTTGGGGCAGAGCACAAGCTCGGCCCGCGCAATCTCCGCACCTGGGGCGACGTCGGCCTGACGGGCGAATGGGCGGACCGGCCGATCCAGCCCTACAGCTGGAAGGTGGACGAGGACTTCGCCCTGTTCTTCCGCGAGCGCGTGCTGGGCGACAGCCACCGCTGGAATCCGGCGATCAAGGAATATGTCCATTTGCTCCGGCCCGACGGCGCCCAATACGACCACGGCCAGCGGATCGTCGACGCGCTCGCGGACGACCGCTACGGCATCGCGATCTCCAACGTGCGCTATGTGAACCCGGCGGTGAAGGTGCTCGCGCTCGCGCCGACCGCGGACACGCCGGCGGTCGCCGCGACCACGGCAAGCCTCATCGCCCAGGCTTTTCCGCTCGTCCGGATCATCCCCGCGTTCATCGACCAGTCGCCCGGCCAGCCCATCGATCCGGCGGTGCGCGAGTTTTTGCGTTATGTGCTTAGCCGTGCCGGCCAGCGGGCCCTGATCGAGGAGACGGGTTACCTGCCGCTCGGTCCGGCGGCGATCGCGGAACAGCTCGTGAAGCTCGGACGGAATGAGCGGCCCGCGCCGGCCGTCGCCGCGGCTTCCGCGCCGGCCCACGGAAACGAATTCACGTCGCAGGCGCTGCCGCCGGTTCAGCCCCGGCCGTCCCAGACCGGGATCATCCGCGTGCGGGGCAACGGTGAGCTTGGGGAGATCGTGCAACGCTGGGTGGCGGCCTTTCAGGCGCGGCAGCCCGCCGTGCGCTTTGCGGTGCAGCTCGACGGCAGCGATGTCGGCATCGCGGCGCTCACGACCGGCCAGGCGGAGCTGGCTTTGCTTGGCCGCGCCGCCGCCGCGCAGGAGGTGAAGGCGTTCGAGTGGATTTTCCGGTACCGACCGCGGCGCGTGGAAATCCTGACCGGCAGCGCCGGGGTCCCGGGCCGCTCGCCGGCGCTCGTATTTCAGGTTCATCCGGACAATCCGCTGGCCGGCCTGACGCTGGCGCAGGCTGATGCCCTCTTCAGCCCGGAGCGGTTGCGCGGGGCGCCGGCGCCGCTCCTCACCTGGGGTGATCTCGGCCTGACGGGGGAGTGGTCGGCCCGGCCGATCAACCTCTATGCGCCCGACACCGAGAGCGGCACCGGCAGGTTTTTCCGCGACGTCGTGCTCCGTGACAGCCGCAAACTTTACTGGGAGCGGCTCAGGGAATTTACCGACTCCCCAGACACGGCCGGTGCTCCGCATGACGCTTCGGCCAGGATCGTCGCGGCGGTGGCGCGCGATCGTTATGCCTTGGGGGTGGCCGCCCTTCAGTCCGGCAGCACCACGACCAAACCCCTGCGCTTGATGGCGGAAAAAGGTGCGCCTGCCGAATTGGTGTCGGCCGGGTCGGTGGCCGAACGCCGCTACGCCCTGGCGCGGCCGGTGTTCGCCTACTTCAACCAAGGCGCCGGCGGGCCGTTGGATCCGCTGCTCGCTGAGTTTCTCCGCTTTGTACTCAGCCCGGCCGGGCAGGATCTGCTGCGGCCGGAGGACGGTTACCTCCCGCTGCCCCCGTCGGTGGCCGAAAGCCAGCTGCCGTGAGCACCACTCCCTGTCCAATCCCACCCCATGCAAACTCACGTCTTCCTGCTTTCCTCCATCCATGCACTTCGTCTGGGTGCGGCAATCGCCATCGCCGGCATCCTGGCCGTCCTTCCGTCCACTGCCGCGGAATTTGTTCTGAGTGCCCTCCCGGCCTACCAGCCGCAGCAGCAGGTTTCTGGCGTCATCCGCAACTACGGCTTCGCTTTCGGCGGCCTGCTCAAGGTCTGGGAGGCTGGTTTCCAAAAACACCATCCAGGCGTGACCTTTCATGACACGCTGCCCACGAGCGACGTGGCCTTTCCGGCGCTGGTGACCGGGGTGACCGACCTCGCGCCCGATGGCGGCGAGCCGGCCATCACCGAGTTGCTGTCCTTCTTCGAGGTCTATGGCTACCATGCGACGGAGATTGTCGCGGCTTCCGGGACCTACGATGTGGACGGCAAGTCGCCCGGTATCGTGGTGTATGTCCATCCGGACAACCCGCTGACCCAGCTCACCCTTGAGCAGCTTGACGGTATCTTCGGGGCCGAACGCAATGGGGCGTTGCGTGGCTTCAAGTGGGACCTCAAGGCCGCGCGCGGCCCGGAGAAGGACATCCGCACCTGGGGCCAGCTCGGTCTCTCGGGAGAGTGGGCGGACAAGCCGATCCAGACCTACGGCCATGCCCCGTCCGGCACCACGCGGTTTTTCCAGCTCCGCGTGCTGCGCAACAGCGACAAGTGGAATCCCAACTACCGCGGCTACGTCGAGACCGGCAGCAAGATGATCGATGACGACGACAAGGTGGCGCAGCGCGGCGGCGTGCAACACATGCTTCGCGAGGAGCTGATGAAAAACAAATACGGCATCGCCTGGACCATCGTGCCCCAGGCGGCCAAGGTGCCCGGATTGAAGCCGATCGCCCTGACGGTCGAGGCGGGCGGCCCCGGGATCGTGCCAAGCAAGGCGAGCTTCCAGGACCGCAGCTACCCGCTGGTCCGCAACCTGTATTTCTACCTGAACCGGAAGCCGGGCACGGCCATTGATCCTAAGTTGGCGGAATTCCTGCGCTACATCCTGAGTCGCGAGGGGCAGGAGGCCATCGTCGCGAACGGCAACTACCTGCCCCTGCCGGCGGCGGTCGCCTTGGCGCAACGGGCCCGGCTGGAATGAGCGGGGCGCCACTTTTAAATACCGCACCATTCGGTCAATGTCCGGGCATCGCCCCGGGAAAGGCCGTGGAAAGTTAATTTTTATTAAGCTTGGATTCAGCCATTGTTCAGACCACGGGCCCAGGATGTACAGGCCGGTTTTGAAATCTGCGCCCCAACCATGATTCTTTTTTCGCCTTCCGGGAATTCCGGGCATTCGGATTCCCAGTTCTCTGTCCGGCGCGGCCGGCGCAAGGTGTGCGGGATGCTGCTGGGGAGCCTTGGACTGGTCGCATTCGGCCTGATGAGCCCGCCGGTTACGGCCGGGACGCTGGCGGAGATTCGCGAACGCGAACGCCTCATCATCGGCAACAAGCAGGCATTCCCGACCTTCAATGCGAAGGACCCGGCCACGGGCCGCAACGAGGGGTTCTTCGCCGACCTGGCCCGCGCGCTGGCCAAGCAGACCCTCGGCGACGCGAACAAGGTTACCTTCGTCGTCACCACCGACGAGAACAGGTTCGTGAAACTGGCGCACGGCGAGGTCGACCTGCTGATCGACACCATCCCCGTCAACGACGAGAAGCAAAAGGTGGCGGATTTTTCCGATGAGACCTTCTGCTCGGGCTCTGCGTTCCTGGTGAAAAAGGGCAGCAATTTCCGGGGCATCGAGGACGTCAAGCCCGGCACGCGCATCGCCTATGTGAAGGCCAACGAGGACATCGCCTTGATCCGGGCTCGCGCACCCGGCGCCACTTATCTGGAATTTGAGGGGAGCCCCGAGGCTCTGCAGGCCCTGAAGGACGGCCGGGCCGACGCCTTCACGCAGGTCGTGACCCACCTGTTCCGGGCGGCGAGCCAGGATGCCAATTACAAGCTGGTCGGTCGCTTCACCACGAAGCCTTATCATGTGTTCCTCAAGAAGGGTGACATCGGAATGCACTCCTACCTGAACAAATTCCTCCACTCGCTGCGCGCCAGCGGCGAATACGACCGGCTTTATCAGAAATGGTTCGCGCCTTATGGCGGCGACGGTGTCCGCTGAGTGGCTGAAAAACAGAAATTATACACGTCGATCCCAGCCCACCATGAAAACCTCCCCACTCACTCCCGGTCTCCACGCCGCCCTTGTCGGCCTGATCTTCGCTTTGCTGACCATCATATATGGCCAGGGCATGGGTATCTTTTTTGGCCTAAATGAGGACGCCATCAAGCACCAGCTAAAGTCGTCCGCGATGGAGGTGCGGGAAACCGTCTACAAGGGGAATGACGCCGCCATGAAGACCGTGCTCGACAGCTCCTGGAATTACATGAAGCGCGCCCACCTGCACGCCGGCGGCATGGGCACCACGGCGTTTGCCCTTATGATCGTGCTGGGTCTGCTTGGCCTCCCCCGGGTGCCTGCGCTCCTGCTCGGTCTCGCGCTGGGCGCGGGCGGGCTCGGCTATTCACTCTACTGGATGTGGGCGGGATTTCGCGCCCCGGGACTCGGTAGCACGGGAGCAGCCAAGGAATCGTTGAAATGGCTCGCCATGCCCACCTCCGGGATGTTCGTCCTAGCCACGTTGACGGTTTTCATTTTGCTGCTGGTAGCGCTCTTTTCCCGGCCAGCCTCCGCCCCACGGGCCGGTTGATCCGGGCATGTTCCAGCCGGTCGGTATCGTCACCGGTTGATCACGGACATGACGCCGGCCTGCCGGTCTCGAGGCGAATCTCCCGCAGGTCCGCATCTGGCTGGCGGCAAGTCTGCGGGGACCGGCCGGATATGCGCGGTAGCTAAATAATATTTCAGATCAGATTTAGAGTCCGTTAACCTATCCGGGCTATATTCCCGCACCCCATGAACCCCTCCCTGCTCACCATTCTGGCCTATGCGATGATTTTGGTCTTCATGGCCTTGATCATGACGAAGCGCATGTCTGTCCTGACGGCGCTGGTCCTGGTGCCCATTGCCTTCGGCGTGGCGGCGGGTTTCGGGCCCAAGCTCGGGCCGATGATGCTCGACGGCATCAAGGCCCTCGCTCCCACCGGCGTCATGCTGACCTTCGCCATCCTTTATTTCGGCATCATGATCGATGCCGGGTTGTTCGACCCGGTCGTGCGCCTCGTCGTGCGCCTGGTGCATGGTGACCCCGTCAAGATCGTGGTCGGCACCGCGGCCCTGGCCCTGTTTGTCTCCCTCGATGGCGACGGCTCGACCACTTACCTGATCACCACCACCGCCATGCTGCCGCTTTTCGTGCGACTCAAGATGGACCGGCTCGTCCTGGCGAGCGTCATCATGCAGGCGGGCGGGGTGATGAACATCCTGCCCTGGGGTGGGCCGACCGCCCGCGCGGCCAGTGCGCTCAAGCTCGACATGGGGCAGGTGTTTCCGCCGATGGTGCCCGCCATGGTCGTCGGGGCGGCGTGGGTGCTGCTTGTGGCGTGGATCCTCGGGCGCCGGGAGCGCAAGCGGCTGGGTATCATTTCCGAGGCAGCCCTCGACGATGTTCATGCCTCGATGGCTGCCTCCGGAAACGGGGCTGATGAAGCGGGCATCCGCCGCCCCCACCGGGTGGGGGTCAATGCGCTGCTGACGATTTCCCTCATGGTGGTGCTCATGGTCGGGGTGTTGCCGCTGCCGGTCCTGTTCCTGGTCGCCTTCGCCCTGGCGCTGGTGATCAACTACCCGACGCTGGCGGAACAGAAGGCCCGGATCGAGGCCAATGCCGGCAATGCCCTGGCCGTCGTCGCTGTCATTTTTGCCGCCGGCATCTTCACGGGGATTCTCTCCGGCACCAAGATGGTGGATGCGATCGCTGGCAGTGTCATTGCCATCGTCCCCCCATTCCTCGGCCCCTATCTGGCCGTCATCACCGGCATCCTCAGCATGCCCTTCACCTTTTTTCTTTCCAATGACGCCTTTTACTTCGGGGTGCTGCCGACTTTGACCGAGGCGGCCTCCCACTATGGCATCACCGCGGCCGAAATGGCCCGCGCTTCCCTCGTCGGCCAGCCCGTGCATCTGCTCAGCCCGCTCGTGCCTTCCACCTACCTGCTGGTCGGTCTCGCCAAGGTGGAGTTCGGCGACCACCAGAAGTTCACCATCAAGTGGACCGTGGCGACATCGATGCTGATGCTGCTGACCAATCTATTGCTCGGGGTCATCCCGTTCGCCGGTGCGGCGCATTGACAGTACCACCCGAGTTGACTGCTCGCCAAGCATCGCCCCCATGAACCTGACCGCGCGCAAGATCCTGCGGCCTTTCCATCTCTGGGCCGGCCTGACCCTCGGCCTGATTTTGATCGTCATGGCGGTCACTGGCGCGCTGCTCGTCTGGCGCGGCCCGATCGAGAAGCGTCTCGATCAGAAGATGTTCGTTGTTTCTCCCGGCTCCGAGCGGCTCGCCCCCGATGACCTCATCGCCCGGGCCCGGGCGGCACATCCGGTGGGTGAGTTCGAGAGCGTGCGTTTCTACGGCGACCCCACCGCGCCGTTCCTCGCCTATTTCAGCAACAAGGACTACGTCCATGTGAACCCCTACACGGGCGAGGTGCTGGGTACGCGTCCCCGTTATGGTGTGTCGATGGGTTGGATCGAGGGCCTGCACAAATTCCTTCATCTCGAACCGTCGGTCGGCGAGCCGATCACGGGTTACACCGCGCTGGTCTTCGGCCTGATCATCCTGTCCGGCGTGGTGCTGTGGTGGCCGGCGACGCGGCGTGCGCTTAAGGCCGGGCTGACGATCAACCGCCAGCTCTCCGGCCGGCCGTGGAATCTCAGCCTGCACAAGGCTATCGGCGCCTACGCGGCCGTCGTGCTCCTGGTGACGGTCACCACGGGCGTGCCCATCTCCCTCGATTGGGCGAAAAACCTTCTTTA
The DNA here is from genome assembly GCA_046590295.1 of Lacunisphaera sp. Taxonomy (GTDB): domain Bacteria; phylum Verrucomicrobiota; class Verrucomicrobiia; order Opitutales; family Opitutaceae; genus Lacunisphaera. The sequence goes on along the minus strand of JBKJTZ010000002.1, from coordinate 21,089 downwards.
TACGCTGACCGGGTCGGTGAAGACCGTTCCACCAATGCCGGTTGATCCCGCGGGCAAATTCATCGGCTTTGGCGCGGTGGCCCGCAGCATGGCGACGGTGATGCCCGCTGCCCAGGAGACCTACATTCCGTTGCCGAAGAAGGGACTCATCACGGCTTACTCGATCGAGGCGGACGCGGCGCATCCGAATGCGCGTTCCTACCTCTGGCTCGATTCCGCGACGGCTAAAATCCTGCAGCCCACGCCCTACCGGCAAGCGGGCACGGGCTTCCGGCTGTATTACTGGGGCATGTCCCTCCACACGGGTGTCATGGGTGGCCCGGTGGTGCAGCTCTTTCTCCTGTTGGGCGCGCTGGCCGTCCCGGTGCTCGCCTACACCGGCACCGCGAGCTTCCTCCGTCGGAAATACGCCTCCCCGGCCCGGCCAGCGCCCAAGACCGGGTTGGCCACCACTCCTGCCGGTGACCCCAAGCCAGTGTCTGTTCGGGACTGACCCTTTGCCTCCGCTCACCTAAACCCAATACTAACATGAAAGCCATCCGTCGCCTCCTCCTGCCTGTTCTCGTTTTCGGCCTGTCGCTGCTTGATCTGCAGGCGGACGGAAAGACACTGCTCTATGTCAGCCAGCACAAACCCACTCCCGATGTGCTGGAGGCTGACACCAAGGCGCAGCAACACCTCGCCGAACTCGGGTTCACGGTCACTTTTGCGGATCAATATGATTCCCCTGCCGCGGCGGCGGGCAAGGATCTCGTGGTCATCTCGGCGGGCGCGAGCGCCCACCGGCTCGAGGGAAAATACCGCACGGTGGCGGTGCCCGTCGTGGTGTTTGAGTCCTATGCGCTGCCGCACATGGCCATGACTTCCCGTCGGCAGGACGTGGACTTTGGCACGAAAGATGGCAAAATCCGCTACCTCTGGCTCGTCAACGCCCCGCATCCGCTTTCCGCTGGCCTGGCGGCGGGCATGGTCAACGTGGTGCAGAAGGGATGCCCCATCAACTGGGGCCGGCCCGGCCCGGGGGCCATTGTCATCGCCACGTTCCCCGACGAACTCGATAAATCCCCGATCTTCGCCTACGAGAAGGGCGCCACCATGGAGGGCGAGAACCTGGCCCCGGCCCGCCGCGTCATGCTCTTCCTCGACGGTGCGACGTTCCCCAACCTGAATGCGAACGGCCTCAAGCTTTTTGACGCCGCCGTCCTTTGGGCCGCCGGAGTGGAGCGCAAATAAGGCCGTGCGCTCCCTGCTTTCCGGAAAGATTGCCTTGGCCGGGCTGTTGCTGCTCCTCGGGGGAACGGCCAAGCTCCACGCCGAGGGCAGTCCGCCGCTGATCACCGACGATCCCGGCACGCCGGGTGACGGGCATTGGGAGATCAATCTGGGCGTAAGCTCGGAAAAGCGCCCGGGCTCTCGCGCCTCCGAATTGCCGCTGTTCGACCTCAACTATGGCATCGGCGACCGGCTTCAGCTCAAGTATGAGGTGCCTTACCTGCGCGTGCACGAGGACGGCAGCCCGACCAAGTCCGGCTTCGGCAACTCTGCAGCGGGAGTGAAATGGCGCTTTTACGACGAGGGCGATCACGGTCTGTCGGCTTCGGTTTACCCGCAGGTCGAGTTCAACAATCCGGGCTCATCCTCCGACGACCGGGGCTTGGTCGATCCGGGCACGGCCTTTGCCCTGCCGTTCCAGTTTGCGCGGAAAGCGGGTCCGCTCAGCTTCATCTGGCAGGTCGGCCGCGAATTCCGCTCGGGCGGCGGCTCGTGGTTTTACGGGGTCTCGGCGGGTCATCAGATCAGCAGGCGGTGCGAATTTGCAGTCGAGCTGGCGGGGAGCGCTTCCAGCGGATTCGACCGCTCGCACCTGACGGCCAATCTGGGCGTGGTGTTCGAGCTGACCGAGCGGAGTTCCCTGCTCTTCTCGGTCGGCCGCGAGCTCCACAATCACGACGAACCGCGCGCAAGCTTCGTCGGTTATCTCGGCGTGCAGTGGCGCCTCTAGCGCGATTTCCGCATGGCCCGCGTCAACACCCGTGAGATTGTGCTGCGTTTCCTTGCCGAGCCGGGCGACGTGAACTTCGGCGGCAAGGTCCATGGCGGCGCGGTCATGCGCTGGATCGACCAGGCGGGCTACGCCTGCGCGGTCAGCTGGAGCGGACACTATTGCGTGACGGTCTATGTCGGTGGCATCCGGTTCCTGCATCCGATCCTGATCGGCCACCTGGTCGAGGTGAAGGCGCGCGTCATGCACACGGGCCGCACCAGCATGCACATCGACCTGGTGGTGCGGGCGGGCGATCCGCGCGAGGGCGGCCTGACCGACACGACCCGCTGCACGATGGTCTTTGTCGCGGTCAGCTCGACCGGCGGGCCGGTGCCGGTGCACCGCTGGGTGCCCGAATCGGTGGAAGACCGGGCGTTGGGAAAGCGCGCGCTCCGGCAGATGGAACTGCGCCAGGAAATGGAAGCGGCGCTCACCGCCCCAGCCTGAAGCGCTCAGTCGAGCTTGGCCAGTTCCTCCGCCACCTCGTCGGCGCGGAGCGGGTAGTAGGCGGAGGTCGGGATGAAGGCCTGACCCTCGCGGCTGAGGATGAAGCGGAGAAACTCGCGGACCTGCGGTTTCAACGGTTGGCCGGGGTCGCGGTTCAGGCGGATATACATGGAGCGGGTGAGGGGATAGCGACCGGTGGCCACATCGGCCGGATTCCCGGCGATGAATGCTCCGTCTTCCTTCGCCGCGACGGCGACGGCCTTCAGCCCGGGCCCACCATCCTCGAAGCCGCCGAATCCGATCGCGCCGGGGTCGCGCGCGATGGCAGCGGCCACCTCCGCGACGGAGCCTTCATGGATCGCGGCGCTCCACCGGCCGCCCTTGAGCACGAGCATCTGCAGGGACATGGCGTTCGGAGTGATGCGATAAGGCACCTGCACCGTGATCGGGCGGTCTGCCCATTCGCCGGTGAGACCGAGCTGGCCCCATTTTGTGATCGGTCCGGCCAGACCTTGCCGGCGTTCACGCCCGAAGATGGCGTCGATCTGGGCGATCCTCAGGCCGGCGAGCGGATTGCTTTCATGGACAAAGATGGCCTGCGCCGTCGTGCGCTGCGGGGTATTGAAACCGCCGCGCGCCACGCGGATCTCGAGCGGTTCGGGCTGACCGCGCACCGCCTGATAAATGACTTTCTCACCGGGCCACAACTCGCGGCCCATCGGGGCGAGGTCGGTCTCGCCGGCGAGCAGGGCTTGGTAACCGTTGAGCGTGCCCTGGTGCGACCAGCGGGCGCCGCGGTGCACGCCGGGCTGCAGCCGGCAGAACGCGGTCATCCATTTCTCCATGAGCGATTCCATGCCGTCGCTGCCGACGTTGGCGATCGGCCCGCTGAACTGCGCCGTGGCGCGGTAGGCCGGAATGGCCGGGTCCACCGGAGCATGGTAACCGGTGAGCTTGGCGCGTTCCTGGGCGGCGTCGGCGACGCTCAGGGCGAAAAAGTGTGGATAGTCCGCCACGATGGCCTGGCCTTCGCGGCTGAGCACGAAGGTGAGGAACTCCTTCGTCTTTGGTGGCAACGGCGCGCCGGGCCGCTGGTTCACCGCCAGATAGAGATTGCGGATGAGAGGATAGGTGCGGCCCGCCACCGTCGCGGCCGAGCCGGTGATGAACGGCCCGGCATCGGTCTCCGCCAGCGCGAGCGTCTTGGCGTCGGCCGGGTCCAGGAAACCGGCAAAGGCGATGGCGCCGGGGTCGGTGCTGATTTTTTTCAGCGCGGCCGCCGGGCTGACGACGATCTCCACGCCGGCGTTCCACAGGCCGCCTTGCAACACGCGGTTCTGGAACAGGAGCGAGGGCGTCGAGTAGTCGGGCGTCGCGACCGGCACGATGGGCCGGTCGGCCCATTCGCCGGTGAGCCCGAGCTGGCCCCACGTTTGCAACGGACTGCCGGCCCCGCGGCGGCGTTGCGCGCCGTAGATGGCGTCGAGCTGGGCGAGCGAGAGGCGGGTGAGGGGATTGGCGGCGTGGACGTAGACCGCCAGCGCGCCCGACTGGCCGGGCGGGGTAAAGCTGCCGGTGCCGACGCGGACGAGGACGGGCTCCTTCATCATGTCGCCCTTGAACTGGTGGGCATAGGGCGCGAGTTCGGCGGGCCAGGGTTCACGGCCGAGCGGCGCGACGTCCGTCACCTCCAGCATCAGGGCCCCGAGCGCGGCGGCCCCGCCCGGATGCGACCAGCGTTCGCCGCGGACGACGCCCGGCTGGTGTTTCTGGAATGCGGCCAGCCACGCCTGCATGAGCGGTTCGATGGCGTCGTCGCCGACGCTGTTGAGCCCGCCGCTGACGCTTTGTTCCGGCCGGTAGTCCGGCAGCGCGCGGTCGAGGGGGCCGGCGGCGTGCAAGGGCGCCAGTCCGGCCAGCAGGCCCCACGCGGCGAGCCATCTCATGGGGCGTCGAGCTGGGCGCGGCTCCGGGCCGCCTGTTCCGCGCGCAGCGGCAGGAAGACGGCCTGGTCCAGCAGGACCTGCTGGCCTTCGCGGCTGAGGATGAAGCGGGCGAATTCATCCAGCGCGGGATTGAGCGGCCGGCCCGGCGCCTTGTTGAGATTGAGGAACACGAGCCGGCTGAGCGGGTATTGCGCGCGTGCCACGGCTTCGTAGTCTGGCGCGATGGCGGGTCCGTTGTCGTCCGGGGCGAGGGCCAGCAATTTCACCCCGTCGCCGATATAGGCGAGGCCGGCGTAGCCCAGGGCATAGGGATCCTCCGCAACGCGCGGGGAAACCGGAAACACGGTCTCGACGAAATTGAGATCCGGCCGCCACTCCCCGCGCCGGTCACCGACGCTCAACACGCGCTGGCGCACGAACTCTTCGAAGCCGTTCCACGGCTTGACGGCCCAGACATGCACCGGCTTGTCGGCCCACTCCCCGGTGAGTCCCAGCTGGCCCCACGTGGTGATCGGCTTGCCGCCGCGATGCTGCGTGGTGGAGAGAACGGCATCGAGCTGCCGGCAGGACAGCTGACTCAGGGGATTGTCCCGGTGCACGATGAAACCCACGGCGTCCAGAAAGCCGAAATGCCGCCACGTGCCGCCGGCAATGGGGGCGCTGAACGGATCATAGCCGAATTTTTTCCGGAACTCAGAGACGTCGACCGGCTTCAACTCGCGCGAGACAGCCACGAAATCGATGTCGCCCTTGATCAGTTCGATCGCCCCGAGGCTGCCCGCGTAGGGCGGCGGAACGTCGATCGTGACCTTAGGGTAATGTTTCCGGAACGCGGCGATCCAGCGCTTCGTCAGGTCGGCCAGCACGTCGGAGGCCGCGCCTTTCAGGTTGCCGGTCAGGGCGGCATCATGCTTCGGCCGGAACGCCGTCAGGCCCGCGTCGAGCGTGGGCTGGAGGAGTTCGCGCTCGGGCAGCACGCGGCCGTTTTGTTTCCAGTGTTCGGCCTCGGCGGGTGACGCCTTGGTCGGCAGCACGCGGCCCTGCAGGGAGACGAGCGCGCAGCCCAGGAGCAGGAGGGACCAACCGGGACGGCGGAGACAGGGGAGTGAACGCATGGGAAGATCCTGACGGGGTTGAGGCGCTGACGAAAGCGGGCCGGGAACGGACACGCGCGACTATGCGGCGTCAGCCTTAACCCAACATGAATGCTTTCCTAACAAAATTTCAGCTTGGCCGCGGCCCGATCGAACCGGTGGAGGCCGGCGCCGTGAGCGGTATTTCAAACACCATGCGCAGACCCCGTCCGGTGGCGGGGTCCTCGGCCCAGATCCTCCCATGGTGCAGCGTGATGATGCTGCGCGAGATGGCCAGGCCGAGGCCGCTGCCCTTTTCGTGCTGGGCGGTGTGGGCGAGGCGGACAAAGCGATCGAAGATCCGTTCGCGCTCCGCGGGAGGCACGCCCGGTCCCTCGTCCTCAAAGGCCACGCGCCAGCCGCCGGCCAGGAGCTCGGAGGTGAGGGTGATGCGTTTGCCCGACGGTGTGTAGTTCAGCGCGTTGGAAAGCAGGTTGAGCAGCACCTGGCGCAGCCAGCGGGTGTCGAATTCGACCAGGCCCTCGCCGCTGTGCACATGGGCGAGCCTCACCCCCCGGCTGTCCGCGAGCACCTGGGCGTCCTGGGCGAAACCTTCGATGTAGGGGCGGGGGTCGACCGGCTTGCGGCTGATCGTGATGGCATCGGCCTCCGCCCGGGACAGGAACAGCAGTTCCTCGATGATCTTGTTCAAGCGGGAAATTTCCTCAACCACGACATGCAGCGATTCCTCCTGGGCCGGGGTCAGGCCGCCCTCCATCAGCAGTTTTTCCGTCTGCAGGCGCATGAGGGACAGGGGGGTCTTCAGTTCGTGCGATGCCTCGGCGGTGAAGCGCCGCACCTGGTTGAAGGAGGATTCTAGCCGGTCAAACATCTGGTTGAGCAGGCGGGCCAGGTCGGAGATCTCATCCTCGACGGTCGAGACCGGAATGCGTTCGCTGAGATTGTCGGACCCGATGTGGGTGGCGGTCGCCTGGATCTGGCGCAAAGGCCGGAGCAAAATGCGGCTGAGGACGAAGCCGATCACGCTGCTGGCGATCACCATGAGGACCACCATGCCGTAGAACACCTCCTGGTAGGCGACGACCAGGCTGCGCACCTGCTCCTTGGGGACGGCGACCCGCACCAGCAGATCGCCGTGGGTGAATTCACCGATGCGCATCTCCCCCAGGTCGCCGATGATCGCGTTGTAGGTGCGGCCGCCCGCCGGCAGCTGCTGCGGCGAGCCGATTTCCAGGGCTTGGAAGAGACGCTGCAACGCCAGCGACACCAGGTGGCCCTGCATCGCCGTGTCCGGGATGACCCGGTCGCTCAGGTTGCGGGAGCGATAGGAGACGTGGCCGTCAGTCCCATGCACCTCGATGTGATAACGCACCGAGGCGTTCGTCGCGAGCCGCTCGGCGAGCTGGGCGGGCGGCAGGTCCGTCGCTTCCGGCCCGAGGCGGCGCTTGATCTGCTCGAACTCCGACGCGAGGCCCAGGTCGAGCGAATGTATCAAGTGCTGCTCGACGAGGAAGCGACCCACGCGGAAGAAGCAGCCCAGCGTCAGCAGCGACGCCACCGTATACCAGAAGGCGATCCGGACGCCGACCGATTTCATAGGAGCTGGTAGCCGACGCCGCGCAGGGTCTTGAAGATGGGTTTGGCCGGGTCGAGTTCCAGCTTCGCGCGCAGCTTGCTCATGTAGACGTCGAGCAGGTTGGTATCGATGTCGTAGTGGGACTCCCAGATCTTCTCGCAGATGAGGGTGCGCGGCAGGACACGGCCGGCGTTCTGCAGGAAAACCTCCAGCAGCGCAAACTCCCGGCTGGTCATCTCCACCGCCTGGCCATGGTGGGTGACGGTGCGCGCCAGGAGATCGATGTGGATGCCGCGGTGCTCGAGCACCGTCTCCTTCGATGTGGCCTGGCGCCGCAGGAGCGAGCGGATGCGCGCGAGCAGTTCCTCCAGGCTGAAGGGCTTGGGGAGATAGTCGTCAGCCCCCAAGTCCAGGCCGCGGATGCGGTCCTGCACGGCGTCGCGCGCGCTGAGGATCAGGACGGGCTCGTTGAAGCCGCTCTTGCGCCATTCCCGGAGCAGGTCGAGGCCGTCACCGTCGGGTAGTCCGAGATCGAGGATGATGCCGTCGTAGTGCGTCTCGCACAGGGCGTCGCGCGCCTCGCCACAGGACTGCACCCAGGTGACGGTGTAGCTGTGCTCGGACAGGCCTTTCTTGAGAAACTGCCCGAGGCGTTTCTGGTCTTCGACCACAAGGATTTTCATGGGACGGGGGTAACCTTGGTCAAAGATGAAGCTCCCGCGAGTGGGCGCGAGAGCAAACTCCTTAAAATATATTTCAGGGTGGATTCAGCGGATGTTCAGGCCGGCGGCTTAACTTGCCGGATGACTCCCGACTGCCCGTCCGCCGGATGGATGGGTGGACCAATCCAACGTAAGGATTGCCTTCAATCTCCCGGCGGATGATCCCTCCTTTTGTGATGAAACAACTTAAACTCCTCCTGTTGATCGGGGCCCTCGTGTCCTGGGTGAATCTTTCCGCCCAGCCGGCGGTCTCCGTCGAGGAGCGGCTCCAGGCCCTGGAACGACAGGTGCAGGGCCTCGCGCGGGAAAACACCGAGCTGAAGCAGCAGCTGGGCGTGAAGGACAAGGCCGTCGGGGTGCTGCCGGTGCCGGGTGGCAAGGAGACGAAGCTGATCCTCGGCGGCTTCCTGCAGGGGCAGGCGGAATTCGGCCGCGCGTCCGACCCCCGCTGGACGGGCGTGAAGGACCGTTTCTTTTTCCGGCGCGCCCGCATTTATGTCGCGGGCAGCTTTGCCGAGGATTTTGACTTCAAGGCGGAACTCGACCTGCAGGGCAACACGCTCGGTGCCGGCACCGGCCAGCTGGCGCGGGCCAATGAGATCTTCATCAACTGGCACAAGTATTCGTTTGCGAACGTGCGCTTCGGCCAGCTCAAGCCGGCCTTCGGCAGCGAGGCGCTGGCGAGCGATACCAAGCTGCTGACGATCGAGCGTTCCCTCTCCAGCGACCGGCTGGCCGACGGCCGGCAATTGGCCGTGGCCGTGGCGGGCGACCTGGGCGGGAAGCACGTCAGCTACCTCGCGATAGTAGCCAACGGCAACGGCTCGAATGTCAGCGCGAACGATAACAGCGGATGGCAAAAGTCGGCGCGGGTGACCTATACGCCCATCGCCACCGCGGAAGACCGGCTGGTCCTGGGCGTGGACGGATTGTGGACCCGCGACACGGGGCTGGGCAAAAGCGACCTGGGCCTGCCCGGCAACCTCTTCACCGGCACGCGGACCATGACGGGCTTTGATGCAGCCTGGACGCATGGTCTGCTCGAGCTGAGCGCGGAGTGGCTGCACGGCAGCTTCAAGCCGGCGGGGGCAGGGGCCGCGACCGTATTTGACGCGATCGGGTGGCACGCGACGGCAGGATTTTTTGTCATCCCGGCGAAATTGCAGGCCGTCTTCCGCCAGGAACAGTTTGACCCGAACACCGCCGTCGGCGGCAACACCATCCGCACTTCCACCTTCGGCCTGAATTACTATCTGAAGGGGGACGACATCAAGCTCATGCTGGACTACCTGCGTGGCCGCGTGCCCGGCTCCAGCACGGCCGGCGGCCGGCTGCTGACCCGCGTACAGGTGATCTTCTGATTCCGGCACCGCCGGCCGCGGACCATCGTCGCGGGATTGCGCGCGGCCTGCACGAAGGCTTGGCAACCGGCGACTCCCTTGGTGAGCTGTGGCCCGCTTGCGCCTCACCTGCCCAACCTTTGCCCGCTACTGGCGGACCCTCGCGGCGGCTTACGCTGTCGGTGCCCTGGCCGTGGTGGGCGCATCGCTCGGCGGCTGCGGGCGGCGCGAGGCCGCAGTCCGGCCGCCCACGGTGGCGGCAGCCGCGAATCAGACCTCCGCGTCCTGCCGGGAGTGTCATGCGCAAATATTCGCCGCGTGGCAGGGCACCGACCATGCGCTGGCCAACCGCCCGGTCGCACCGGCCACGGACGCAGCGGCGCTTGCGACCTTTCATCCGCCGGCCGGGATCGGACCGGGCACGCCGCCGGAATTCGTGCTCGGGCACGCGCCGCTCTGGCAGCCGCTGCTGGCCGCGGCCGGCGGCCGCTGGCAGCCGCACGAGCTGGCCTTTGATCCGGCGAAAAAGGAATGGTTCAACGTCTTCGGCACCGAGGGCCGCCAGCCGGGCGAGTGGGGCCATTGGACGGGCCGCGGCATGAACTGGAACTCCATGTGCGCGCAATGCCACATGACGGGTTACCAGAAAAAATACGACGCCGCGACCGACACCTATGACTCGACCTGGGTGGAACACGGCGTCGGCTGCATCCAGTGCCATGGGCCGACGGCCACGGGGCATGGCATCCCGGGCAAGCCTGCGCCCACCGGCCCGCCGCCGCCGTTCCGGGGTGACCGGGGGAAAATGATGCAGACCTGTGCGCCCTGCCACGCCCGTAACGAGCAGCTGACGCCGGATTTCCAGCCGGGCGACAACTACGCCGACCACTACCGCGTGACGCTGCCCACCGAGCCGGGGGTGTATTATCCCGACGGCCAGCAGCGCGACGAGGACTTCAACTGGACCTCGGTGCTGCTCAGCCGCATGGGGCACGCCGGCGTGACGTGTCTCGATTGCCATGACCCGCACACGACGAAGACCATTCTGCCCGCGGCCAACAACCAGCTCTGCCTGCAGTGCCACGCCGCGCCCGGACGGGTGCAGCCCAACGGCACGCGGGCCGTGCCGATCGACCCGGCGGCGCACTCGCATCATGCGGAAGGCAGTGCCGGGAATTCCTGCATCGCCTGCCACATGCCCACGGAGACCTACATGCAGCGGGCCCCGCGGCATGACCATGGCTGGCTCAAGCCCGACCCGCGGCTGACCAAGGAACTCGGCATCCCAAACGCCTGCAGCAAGTGCCACGCGGACCAGCCGGTCGAGTGGAGCATCGCGAAAACCGACGAGTGGTATGGAGCGAAGCTGGATTCCCGCCAGCGCGCCCGGGCGCGGGCCGTGGCGGCCGCGCAGGCCAGCCGGCCCGGGGCGCCGGCGGCGCTGCTCGCGCTGCTGACCCAGGAGGACATCCCGGCCTGGCGCGCGACGCTGCTGTCCCTGCTGATCCCGTATGCGGATGGTTCCCCAGGGATTGTCGCCGCCGGACGCGCGGCGCTGACGGCGGCCGATCCGCTGGAACGCGCGGCGGCGGTGCGGTTGCTCGCCGGCCATGAGCCGGCCAAGGCCTGGGTGCGGCCACTGCTGCAGGATCCGGTGCGGCTGGTGCGGCTCGACGCGGCGTGGATGCTCTCGGCCGAGCTCGCGGCCGGCTCGCCCGCGCGGAAGGAACTCGACGCCTATCTGGCGCTGGCACTCGACCAACCCTCGGGCCGGCTGCGGCTCGGGCAGGATCTGGCCAACCGGGGCCGGCTGGACGAGGCGGGGCACGAAATGGCGCACGCCGCCGGGTGGGATCCGTTCTCCCCGGGCATCCAGGACACCTACGGCATGGTGCTGGCGGCGCAGGGCCGCAGCGCTGACGCCGCGCTGCGGTTCGAGCGGGCGGCGGAATTGCAGCCGGCGGATGCCCGGGCAGCCATGCGCGCGGCCCTGGTGTGGGCCGAGGCGGGCCATGCCGCCAAGGCGGAAGCGGCGTTCCGCGTCGCGGTGGCGCGCGACCCGGCATTTGACCGGGCCTGGTATAACCTCGGCCTGCTGCTCGCGCAGGCGGAGCGCCTGCCCGAGGCCGGCGAGGCGCTGGCGCGGGCCGAGGCGCTGGCGCCGGCAGTGGCGGATTATCCCTACGCGCTGGCGACGGTGCTGCTGCGATCCGGCGATCGCGCCGGGGCCCGGGCGGCCGCGGCGCGGGCGCTCGCGATTGACCCGGGCCACGAGGGCGCGCGGCAACTGTTGCGGCGACCCTGACCGGGGCCTAGCCGGCCTTGATCGCCGCCGCGGCGGCCCGCATGCCGGCGTTGACGTGGCCGCCGTCACTGCCCAAGGCGATGACGGTGATGCCGAATTCCCTGCACAGGGGCAGTTGCGCCGGGTTCAGCAGGAGCACGCCGGTCGCCTTGCCGGCGGCGCGGGCGGCCTCGGATATTTTCTTCACGGCCTCGCGATACTTGGGGTGATCGAACTGTTCCTGGACCCCGAGGCTGGTGCTCAGGTCCATCGGACCGATGAAAAGCACATCCACGCCTTCCACGGTCGCGATTTTCTCCACGTTAGTCACCGCGTCCACGGTCTCGATCTGGGCCATCAGCACGAGGCGCTCGTGGCCCTGGGCGTAATAGTCCGCAAACCCGGCGCCGAAGTCGCAGGAGCGGCCGAATTTCATCACGCCGCGCACGCCGCGCGGCGGATAACGCAGGGCCGAGACCGCCGCCTGGGCTTCCGCCGCCGTGTTGACCCAGGGCACCATGATGCCGCCGGCCCCCATGTCCAGGGCCCGCTTGAAGCGCGGCGTTTCGTTGGCAGTGATCCGGACGATGGGGAAGGCGGGCGTCGCGGCCGCGGCCTGCAGCTGGTGGAACATGGTCTCCTCGCCGCCGACGCCATGTTCCTGGTCGAGGAGCAGCCAGTCAAAACCGGCGCAACCGGCGATTTCCACCGTGAGCGAGGAACCCAGGTTGAGAAAGGTGCCGGACAGCCGGTCTCCGGCGCGCAGACGTTTTTTGAATTCGGCGGAAATGTTCATGGGGTCGAAGATTTGGCGGCCCGCGCGGGCGTGACAAGCCGGATACCATGCGGAGCGGATATTGAGTGAACTATTCGGCGTGGAATTGTCGCGGGCCAATTCAATTCATGAAATACCTGCCGGAATGCGGCGATGAAACCCTCCCGGGCGGGTCGCCGCAGTGAGGGTGAACCCGGCACCGGAGGCATCACGCTTCACTGCCTCCTCGGAACGACGGACCCGGCGGTGGCGTGGAACCTGTTTAAAAACCGCTGTAACTCAGCGCTTTTTTCGTTATCCATGCCGGCGTGAAAGCCTCCGCCTTCTTTGCCCTGCCGCCTTCCCTGGCCCGGTTTGCGCCGTTTTTTCCGGCCCACGCCGCCCCGTGGGACTGGCTGAAAAAGATCGGTGCCGCGCTCGAGGCCGCGCAGTTCTCTGCGCTCGAGCTCCGCCTTCCGCCGGGAGTGCACGTGGAGGGCCGCGTGTGGCTGCATCCCTCGGTCAAGCTGCCCCCCACCGCCACGATCATCGGCCCGGTCTATATCGGGGCGAACACCCAGATCCGGCCGGGCGCATTCATCCGGGGCAATGTCATCACGGGGGAGAACTGCGTGCTGGGCCACGCGAGCGAGTTCAAGAACTGCCTGCTGCTCGACGGCGTGCAGGCGCCGCATTTCAATTACGTGGGCGACTCCATCCTCGGCAACGGCGCGCACCTCGGCGCCGGGGTCATCTGCTCCAATCTCCGGTTGGACCAGGGCGAGGTCACCGTCCGCCTGCCCACTAGGACGGTGAAGACCGGGCTCAAGAAATTCGGGGCGGTGCTCGGAGACAAGGCCGAGGTCGGTTGCAACGCCGTCCTCAACCCCGGCACCTTGCTCGGCCCGCGCTCACTCGTGATGCCCTGCACGCCCTTCGGCGGTTATCTGCCCGCCGACACCATCGCCCGCACCCGGCAGGTCATCTCGACCCTGCCGCGGCGGGACGATTGAGGCTGGCTGCAAGAGGACCGACGGGGGCGCGGCCTAGCTCTTGCCTTCGCGCTTTGGCATGGTCTGCCCGCAGCGGCGGCAATAGATGGCGTCCTCGGCGTGGCCCTCGGCGGAGCAGTGCGGGCAGCTGCGCTGGCTCGTGTGCAGGAATTTGCGCGTCATCTCGGCCGTGACGATGCCGGTCGGCACTGCGATGATGCCGTAGCCGGTGATCATTAGCATGGCGGCGAGCATCTGGCCGAGCGGCGTCTGCGGGGTGACCTCGCCGTAGCCCACGGTGGACAGCGTCACGACGGCCCAGTAGACGCTGCGCGGGATGCTGGTGAAGCCGTGTTCCGGCCCCTCGATCAGATACATCAGCGAGCCGAAGATCACGACAAGGATCAGCACCGCGAGGAGGAAGACCTGGATCTTGGCGCTGCTGGACTTGAGCGCCTCCGTGATGGTGCGCGCCTCCCGCAGGTATTCCACGAGCTTGAGCACCCGGAACACGCGCAGCACCCGCAGCGCGCGGAACACGACCAGGTATTCCGCCCCCGGCAGGAACAGGCTCAGGTAGGTCGGCAAGATGGCGACCACATCGACCACCCCGAAGAAACTGCGCGCGTAGTGCCGGGGGGATTTCACGGTCCACAACCGGGCGGCGTACTCCACCGTGAACAGCAGGGTGAAGAACCACTCCACGCCGACGAAGGCGAGGTTCCAGCGGGCATTCAGGTCCTCCACGCTCGCCAGCATCACCGCCAGCACGCTCAGCAGGATGGCAATGATCAGCACAATGTCGAAGGTGCGGCCGGCCGGGGTGTCGGCCTCGAAGATGATGCGGCGCTAATGCTCGCGCCGGGACGGGAGTTTTTCAGCCTTGATGGGGCCGGGGTGGTTGCCGACACCCCGGACCGGATGATTGTCGGGCGGAATTGGCGGCGGTTGCAATGCTGCTGTCCGGGCGGCGGCGGGGTGCCGGTGGCCGGGCTAATTATCGTTTCCGCGCGGTTTTTGCTGGATGCCGCGGGTGGAAATCAGTGTTCATGGGTCGGCCCCCGGCCATCCCCCCGACCCTCCATGCGCGTCCTCACCGGCATCACGCCCTCCGGCACCCTCCACATCGGCAACTATTTTGGCGCGATGCGTCCGGCCATCGAGCTGCAGCAGGGGGGCGATGCCTATTACTTCATCGCGGATTACCACTCGATGACGGTGATCACTGACCCCGCCGAGCGCCGCGGCTTCACGCACGGCATCGCCCTGGACTGGCTCGCCTGCGGGCTCGATCCCGCCAAGTCGGTCTTCTGGCGCCAGAGCGACGTGCCCGAGGTCTGCGAGCTCACCTGGCTGCTCGGCTCGCTCGCCCCGATGGGCCTGCTGGAGCGGGCGCACAGCTACAAGGACAAGCTCGCCAAGGGCATTTCGCCGAATTTCGGCCTTTTCGCCTACCCGGTGCTCATGGCGGCGGACATCCTGCTGTTCGACACGAACGTCGTGCCCGTCGGCCGGGACCAGAAGCAGCACCTGGAGATGACCCGCGACATGGCCATCAAGTTTAACCTGACCTACGGCGAGACGCTCGTCGTGCCGGAGGAGCGCATCGCCGACGAAGTGGCGGTCATCCCCGGGCTCGACGGCCAGAAGATGTCCAAGAGCTACGGCAACACCATCGAGATCTTTGGCGACGAGAAGGTGCTGCGCAAAAAAATCATGGGCATCGTCATGGACTCGCGCACGCCCGCCGAGCCCAAGCCGGACGCCGAGAAGAACCTCGCGGTCCAGCTCCTCCGGCTGTTTGCGCCGAAGGAGGTCGCGGCCGATTTCGAGCAGCGTCTCCGCGCCGGCGGCCTGGGCTACGGCGACCTCAAGAAGGCGCTGTTCGAGCACTACTGGAATTACTTTGCCCCGTATCGCGCCAAGCGCGCCGAGCTCGCCGCCAATCCGGACTACGTCGAAAAGGTCCTCCGGGACGGTGCCGCCCGCGCCCAGGCCGTGGCGACGAAGACGATGGCACGGGCCCGGAAGGCCTGCGGCTTGCGGTGAGCCGGTCGGGCGGGATCAACGATCTTTTGTTGCCGCCGCCAGCTTGACCGCGGCCCTGATGATCCTCGCCGCGAGGGCGAGGGGCAGGTGCTGCGGCTGGCGGAAGCGCAGGCAGCACTTGCCGCAGTCGAGTCCGGCAGCTTGCAGCTCCTTCCGGTAGGGGTCGACCGCCTCCGGGGTCAGGTAAAGACAAAGATAATGCTTTTGCTTGTTGAAGCCACCGATCGATTCCCCGCCGAGCTGATAGGTGGGCATCCGATACTGCATCGATTCCTTCACCTTGGGGTGAGCCTGCTTCAGAAGCTTCCGGATCTGGCCGAAAACGGCCCGCTCCTCCGGTGAGACGGTCTTGAGGAAGGCAGCTACGGTTGGGGCCTCGCTGATCAT
Source organism: Lacunisphaera sp. (assembly GCA_046590295.1). Lineage (GTDB taxonomy): Bacteria > Verrucomicrobiota > Verrucomicrobiia > Opitutales > Opitutaceae > Lacunisphaera. The sequence goes on along the minus strand of JBKJTZ010000002.1, from coordinate 5,454 downwards.
GGATGGACATTTAGCCGGACTGCGGAAAACTAGCAACCGCGAACCTGCCATGAGCGAACCCCACTCAGACATCGGCCGGCGGCGGCAGCGGGAGATCTACGTGGCCGGCGTGGGTGGACGATTTCCGGCGGTGCCGGTGGCGCAGGCGGAACTGGAAAAGGCCGCGCAGGCGGCGATGTCACCCGCGGCGTGGGCCTACCTCGCCGGTGGCGCCGGCCGCGAGTCCACCATGGACGCCAACCGCGTGGCGTTCGAGCGCTGGGGCATCGTGCCGCGCGTGCTGCGCGACGTGGAGAAACGCGACCTTTCAATCGAGCTGTTCGGCCAACGACTGCCGACGCCGCTGCTGCTGTGCCCGATCGGGGTGCTCGAGATGGCGCACCCTGAGGCCGACCAGGCGGTGGCGAAAGCCGCCGCGGCGCTGCGGGTGCCGTATATCTTTTCCAACCAGGCCTCGGTGCCGATGGAGACCTGTGCCGCCGCCATGGGTGACGCCCCGCGCTGGTTCCAGCTCTACTGGAGCCGGTCGAACGATCTGGTCGCGAGTTTTGTCCGCCGTGCCGAGGCCTGCAGCTGCTCGGCCATTGTGCTGACCCTGGACACGACGATGCTCGGCTGGCGCCCGCGCGATCTGGATCTCGCCTCCCTGCCGTTCATGGCCGGCAAGGGGATCGCGCAGTATACGAGCGATCCGGTGTTCCGGCGCGAGTTGAGGGCAGGGCCGTTGCGGGCAACAGCCCCTACCGGAGACGTCAAGCCGCCACTCAACCTGGAAACCATCGCCACGGCACTGGCGCAGAAGGCGAATTATCCCGGCGGGTTGCTCAGGAATCTGACGTCCGGTGATCCGCGCGCGGCGGTGCAGCGATTCATGACGACATACTCACGTCCGTCGCTGCAGTGGGACGACCTGAAGTTCCTGCGCCAGCTCACGAAGCTGCCGATCTTGCTCAAGGGCGTTTTGCATCCTGCTGACGCCAGAAAGGCGGTCGAATCCGGCATGGATGGCCTGGTCGTCTCGAACCACGGCGGCCGTCAGATCGACGGTGAGATCGCCGCGCTCGAGGCCTTGCCGGTGGTGGCGGAGGCGGTGAAGGGGAAAATCCCCGTGCTGTTCGACAGCGGCGTGCGCGGCGGAGCGGACGTGTTCAAGGCCCTCGCCCTCGGCGCGACGGGGGTCTGTCTCGGCCGGCCGTATGTGTACGGACTGGCTGTCGCCGGCCAGCGCGGGGTGGAGGAGGTCATCGGCAACGTGCTCGCCGAATTTGATCTGACCCTGGGATTGGCCGGCTGCACGAGTGTCTCCGGCATCATCCGTGACGCCGTTGTTCGCGGGTAGGGCGGATTATCCTCTATCCGCCGCAGCTATTCGGTGGACGGTCGAGCGTGCGGATAAGGCGTGAGCTTCCGGACCCGGGGTGCTAGCGTGTTTTCATGAAGATCCTGGTCAAAATCCTCGGCGGACTGGCGGTGCTGGTCCTGCTCCTCGTGGTGGTGGCGTTCGTTCTGCCCCGGCAATATCGCGTCGAACGCTCGCTCGTCATCAACGCCAAACCTGAGGCCGTGCAGGCCCAGATCGCCGATCTCAGCGCCTGGAAAAATTGGGGCGCCTGGCAGGAGCGCGACCCCCAGATGAAGATCACCTACTCGACCCCCTCGAGCGGGGTCGGGGCCTGGTCTGCCTGGGAAAGCAAGAGCGAGGGCAACGGCAAGATGACGATCACCGGGCAGACGCCCACGAAGGTCACTTACCTGCTCGAATTTCCGGACATGGACATGAAATCCAACGGGTCGCTCGAATTTAAGCCCGAGGCCGGAGGAACGCGGGTCGTCTGGATTGACGCCGGTGAACTGGGCATGAATCCGGTCAGCCGCTGGTTCGGTCTCTTTCTCGACAAGATGATCGGCCCCGACTTCGAGCGCGGCCTCGCCAACATCAACATGCTGGTGACGAAGTGAGGCGGAGGCGGCCGCGCGCGCGAGTCATTCAGATCACCGCGTAGTGCGGCCGGGGCAGGGCCGCGATGCGGTCCATGATGCACTGGGCCGCCTTTTCGTAGCGGGCCTTGCCGGCGCCGGGGTCGTCATACTCGCTCGCCGGGATGGGCGCCCCGAAGACGATCGTCACCGGACTGCCGAAATTGGGCAGCAGCCGACCCTTGCCAAAGGCCGCGAACGAGTCGAAGACCCGGCAAGGCACCACGGGCACACCCGTCTTGCAGGCCATGAAGCCGACGCCGGCCTTGGCTTTCTGCAGCTGGCCGTCGGGCGAGCGCGTGCCCTCGGGAAACAGCACGACGGCCCGGTCCTCCTTGAGCGCCTGCAGCACGCGCTTGATGGCGCCGATATCGCCGCTGTCGCGCTCGACCGGAATGGTCTCCACCCGGTCGAGCCACCAGCCGACGATCCGGGTGTTCCACAGGCTCTTGCGGGCGAAGAAGCGCATCTGCTTCGAGATGTGGCTGCCCACCAGCGGCGGGTCGAGATGGCTGGCGTGGTTGGAGGCGATGAGGTACGGGCCCTGGCGCGGGAAATTTTCCGTGCCGACCACCTCGCCCCGGAACCACATCGAGTGGATCAGTCCCGAGAGATAGTGGAAGAAGCCGTAGAACGGCGTCATCTTCAGGTGATCGGGCTCGTAAGGCATGGGGAGGGACAGAAGTCAGAAATCAGCGGACAAGGAAAAAAGCTTTAGCCCAATGCGGGGGCGATGAGCGCGGCCATTTTTTCCACCACCTGCTCGAGGGTCAGGAACGTCGAGTCGATGTCGATGGCGCCGGCCGGGCAGGTGAGCGGGGAGGCCTTGCGCGAGGAGTCGAGGCGGTCGCGTTCCGCGATGGAATCGGTCTGGCCTTCCATCGCGCGGCGCTTGGCCCGCTCGGCGGGGTCGGCGTGCAGGAAGAAGCGGAACTCGGCGTCCGGGAAAATCACCGAACCGATGTCGCGGCCCTCCATCACCAGCCCGCGGAACTTATGCTGCACCGCCACGTCCGCCAGGCCGCGCTGGTAACCGAGCAGGGCGTGGCGCACCTCGGGGATGGCGGCGTAGTGGGAGACGTGCTCGTTGACATTCTGCCCTCGGATCTCGCTCCCCGCCGGCTGCCCGTCGATGAGCATCTGGGCCGTGCGGCCGTTGAGGCGCGTGGTGAACTGCAGGCCGGCCAGCGCGGACCTGATCGCCGGCAGGTCGGCGGAGGGCACGTTGCGCCGCCGCAGCTCGTAGGTGATATGCCGGTAGAAGGACCCGGTGTCCACGTGCAGCAGGTTGAACCGGTCCGCGAGGATCTTGGACGACGACGACTTGCCGGAGGCGGCGCCGCCGTCGATGGCAATGATGATGAAGGGCGGGTTCGCCATGCGGATCAATGTGAGCCAGCGCGGAGTTTTTCTAGCAAGTCAAAGAATGCCGGGAAGGTCTTCGCGCAGCAGCCGGGATCCTTGATCGTGAGCCAGGGCCGGCCGTTCATCCGCCGGTCGTGGCAGCCGAGGATGGCGAAGCTCATGGCGAAGCGGTGGTCGTGGTAGGTCTCGATCTCGACGCCGGGCACCAGCGGGCGCGGGTGGATTTCCAGGGCATCCTCGGTCTCGATGACGTGCTGGCCGAGTTTTTTGAGTTCGCGGGCCATCCCGGCCACGCGGTCGGTCTCCTGCTGGCGGGTGTGGGCGATGCCCGTGATTTGCGTCGGCCCGTCGAGCAGCGGCGCCAGGGCGGCCAGCGTGAGGAATGTGTCGGAGAACTCCCGGAAGTCCTGGCGCACGGCGCGGCGGGGATCGTTGTTCCCGCTGGAAAAGTCGGGACCGTTGCCGCGCAGGCCGGCGGCCTGGAGGATGGGGAGGAAATTCCGGTCGCCCTGCAGGGCCCCGGCATAGTTCGACAGGGTGATCGCCCCGCGCGTGACGAGCGGCAGGGCCAGGAAATAGCTGGCGGCCGAGGCATCGCCCTCGATGGCATAGTCGACGGGCGCGGCGGCGAACTGGACCAGCATCTGCCGCGTCATCTCGACGAAGGGCTTGGACCCGGCCGCACCCTTGAGGTTCACGGTGAGCGGCGTGAGCGCGTGGGGTGCCACCATCAGCAGCGCCGACAGCATCTGGCTGCTTGCGGAGGCGTCCAGCCCGACGGGGCCGCCGCGCAGCCCGGCGGTCCTCAGGGTGAACGGGAAACTGCGGGCGCTGGCGGCTGCGCCCTGGGATTCCAGCGCCTCCAGCAGCGCACCGATGGGCCGGCGGCGCATGGCCTCGTCGCCGTCGAAATGATAGAGGCCGTCCGGCCGCAGGCAGACGAAGGCCGTGAGGAAGCGCGCGGCGGTGCCGGCGTTGCCGACGTCGATTCTCGCCTCGCGGACCGGGATCTCCCCGCCGCGGCCGGCGACGGTGACGGTCAGGGCATTTTCGTCGGTGACCACGAGGAACCCCAGGGCGCGCAGGGCCGCGACCATGAGGCGGGTATCGCGGCTGAAGAGCGCGCCGTGCAGCGTCGTCGTGCCGGCGGCGAGCGCCGCCAGGATGAGCGCGCGGTTGGTGATGCTCTTGGATCCGGGCAGCGTGACCCGGCCGCGCACCGGGTGGGTGAAGGGCTGGATCTCAAGGGTGGGCGGATAGGGAACGGAAGACATTGTTCGATTTTCATTGTTCATCTTTCATTGGTCATGGGACGGCTGGGCCGATGAACAGTGAACCATGAACCTTGAACGTTGAAAATTCTACGGGATCGGGCGGAACTGTTCGCGGTAGGCCTTGCCACGCTCGAGGATGGCCTGCACCTCGAACCAGTCGCGGTTGGCGAGGGCGCGCTCGAGGCCATGCAGTTCCTCCTGGTAGCCGCGGACGGCACGCAGCACCTCGTCGCGGTTCTGCTCGAGGATGGTTTTCCACAGTTTCGGGTCGCTGCCGGCGATGCGGGTGGTGTCGCGCAGGCCTCCGCCGGCGAAGTTGCGCCAGCGGACGTCGCGTTTCGCCAGCGCGGCGCAGAGCGTGGAGGCGAGCACCTGCGGCAGGTGGCTGATCTGGGCCACGATTTCGTCGTGGACATCGGGCTCGACCGTGGCGACCTCGCCTCCCAGGGCGTGCCAGAAGGCGGCGACCTGCGCGACGGCCTGAGGATCGCTGTCGGGCAGCGGGGTCACGAAAACGGTGCGGGCCTTGAAGAGGTCGGCGCGGGCGTTTTCCCAGCCGGTTTTCTCGGAGCCGGCCATCGGGTGCGAGCCGACGAAATGCGCCCGGCCCTGCAGCGAAATCGCGCCCGCGCGGCAGATCTCACCCTTCACGCTCCCGACATCGGTCACGATGCTGCCGGCGTCGAGGTGCGGGGCGATCTGGGCGACCAGCGGGCCGATCTGGTCGACCGGGGCGCAGATGACGACCAGCCGGGCCCCGGGCACGGCGGCGGCGGGGGTGTCGGCCACGTGGTCGCACCAGAATTGGGCCTTGAGCTGGATCCGCGTCTCGGGCCGG
>JBKJTZ010000142.1:0-7634 GCA_046590295.1 Lacunisphaera sp. | reverse complement strand
CTTTAGGTAGGGGCCGTTGCCCTCAACGGCCCTGGTCTCACCGAGGGCGGTTGAGGGCAACCGCCCCTACCGGCTCAGGCACCGCAAAGTCCAAAACAAAAGGGACGTTGGTATTACGATTAGCTTTGAGCCTTGGGTAGGGCTGCCGCTTGCCGGCCGGCCGGCCCGGTGACGAGCGCCGGCCCTGCAGTTCCAACCGAATGGCAATTGGTCTCAGGCGGGCGACGGGCGGGGCCGACCCGATCGGTTCGCGGGCCAGGCATCCGCCCAACAAAAAGGCGGCTGCATTGCTGCAGCCGCCCTTGGAAGGGGAATCGGTCTGATGCCGCTTAGAACAGCAGCTTGGCGCCGACCTGGATGCGCCAGCGGGACATGCCGTTGTCGATGTTGAAGCCGACCGGATTGGACGTGAAGGTCGGGCGGATGCGGCCGTCCGTGCCATAAGCCGTGGCGTTCGTGAGCGTCCGGGTGCGGAACACGTCGTTGCTCAGGAACGGCGAGATCTCGGTGTAGTTGAAGGTCTTCTTGCTGATGAACGTGCCGAAGTTGATGAAGTCGAAGAAGAGTTGGGCCTTGAACTTGCCGTAGATGGGCAGGTCCTGCACGATCTTCAGGTCGAGCTTGTTGAACCAGGGCTCGGTGAAGGCGTTCTTCGGGGCGATGCCGCCGGCAAACTGGGCCAGCTCGCTGTTCGCGATATAAGCCAGGAACGAGTCGCGCTGGGCGGTGGTCATGCCGGAGTAGTCAAACCGGGCGTCGGTGAGCCCGCTCGGGACCGCCACGGTGTCGTTGAACGAGACACCGTCGTTGTTGAGGTCGCTGCCGAAGACCCAGCTGTAGGGATTGCCGGTGCGGCCCTCATAGTAGATGGAGGCCGTGGTCTTGAACTTCTTCACGAACTCGAACTCGCGGGTCAGGCTCAGCTGGATGCGGTCCTTGACCTGGAAGTCCGCCGTGCCCACCTCAACCGCGTTCTGGTTGAAAATGACGTTGCGGTTGAACTGGCCGCCGGCGGTCGTCTGGCCGTTGGCCTGGGCCTCGGTGGCGCGGCCGCGGCTGTAGGACAGGTTGAAGGCCCATTTGTTCTTCATCGGGCGGTCCCACGAGAGGGCGAGGTAGTTGGACTGGCCGACGCTGACGTTGCTCACGCGGTAGATCACCGTGAAGGCCGGATAGAGGGCATTGGCGGCGGTGCTGCTGTTGCCGGCAAAGCGCTGGCGGCCATCGGCGCCGATCGTGGTGGGCTTCAGGTTCTCCTGGGTCGTGCGGAGCGCCTGGTCGATCTTCGTGTAGACATACTCGATCGTGACCGTCGAATCGAGGAACGGCATTTTGCGGTCGAGGGCGAGATTGCCGCGCCAGGCCGCGGGCAGCTTGACGCCGTTGTCATTGAAGTCCACCTCGCGGCGGAGCGTCGGGTTGTCCGTGCCGGTGCCGATCGGATTGGCGGGATCAAACTCGTTCTTCAGGTAGGTCGTGAAGCTGTTGGGCAGGGGATTGATGGCATCCGTGGAGGAGCGGGTGAACGAGCCGACGCCGGTGTTGCCGAACGAATTCGAGAAGAACACCCACGGCGAACGGCCGAGGAAGTGGCCGAAACCGCCGCGGACCTGGGTCACGCGCTGTTCATCCAGCGCCAGGTTGAAGCCGGCGCGGGGGGAGAAGGTCTTCACGCCGTCGAGTGAACCGTCGTTGCGGAAGCCGGTGGCGGTCTGGAAGGTGGTGTTCAAGGCGGGCTTGATCGGCGCGTCGGCGATTTCCATGCGCAGGCCGAAATTGACGACCAGGCGGGGGTTTACGTCCCACTTGGCCTGACCGAAGATGCCGGTCGTGCCAAACTTGGAGATGTCGGCCACGGGGCGCACGGCGGGATCGTAATAATTCCGCTGGATGACGACGTTGGTGTCATTCAGGAAGTCATTGTAATTCCGGAAGCCCACCAGGCCGAATGAACCGTTGCGGAACAGATTGTAGAAGTTGGACTGCTCGCGCTCGGCGCCGAAGCTGAAGACGAACTTGTTCCAGAAGTAGTCGCCGGTGGCGCTCATCTGCTGCGAGTCAACCCCGATGACGTTGCCGTGGCGAAACTGCTCCGTGCCGACAATGTAGGTGCCGTTGGTGATGGCCGAGTTGTTCAGCAGGTCGGTGCCGCTCACGCCGAAGACATAGGTCATCGGGGCGACGGTGTTGAGGGGGGTCAGCTGGTCCTGCTTGGTGGAGGAATACTTGAGCTCCGTCTTGAAGTCGGGGGTCCACTGGCTGAACAGCTGGGCGGACTCGGACTTCTCAACGCGGGTCTGGGAGTAGAAGTGGCCGTCTGAGGAGGTGGTCGGGCCGCCGCCGCTGATGCCGGCGTTGCTGCTGGTGCCGCTGGCGAAATTGCCGAACTGGGGCACTTCGCCCTCGGTCTTCGACATGCGGACGCTCAGGCGCTGGCCCTTGCTGATGTTCCAGTCGAGCTTGCCGATGTACTTGGTGTCGGTCGCCGTGTTGCTGGTGGCGCCGGTGACGGGATTGCCCCAGTTGATGGTCTTGCCGGCATCGGTGCTGTACTTGTTGAAGCGGGCCAGAATGGCGGCCTCGCTCGGTGTGGAGAAGCGCGGGTCGCGGCCGGCGCTGACGCTCTCGAAGTCCTCATAATTGAGGAAGAAGAACACCTTGTTCGGGATGATCGGGCCGCTGAAGGTGCCGCCGTAGGTGCGGCGTTCGAGCTTGGGATTGATCTTAGCCCCGGTCAGGGTCAGCTCGCGGGCGTTCGGGCCCTGCATGGCCTGGCCGAACAGGTGGTCGCCGCGGAAATACATGTAGGCCGAGCCCTGGAATTTGTTCGTGCCGCTCTTGGTGACGGCGTTGATGCTGGCGCCGGTGAAGCCGGAGAGGCGCACGTCATACGGGGAGAGCTGGACGGAGAGCTGCTCGATGGTGTCGATCGAGAGGGGATTGAAGAACGAGGCCAGGCCGGTGCCGTTGAGGCCGAACACGTCGTTGATGCGCGCGCCGTCAATCATGATGGAGTTGAAGCGGTTGTTCTGGCCCACCGCGGTGATCTGGGACTCTTCGCGGTCGCCGAAGGTCGAGCGCAGGGTCACGAGCGGGGTGGCGCTGATCATGTCGGCGAGCGAGCGCTCGGACGAGGGCTTGGCGCCCATGCGGGAGCTGCTGAGGGAGTTGCCCGCGCCGGTGGCGCTGGCGTCGAGGTCGTTGCGGCTGCCCGTGGCGACATACGTCTCCAGCTGCAGCACCTCGGAGCGCAACGTCAGGGGCACATCGATGTCGCTGCCCAGCTCGGTGTTGATTTCAGTGGCGGTCGCGTCCGTGTAGCCGGTCGCATTGGCGCTCACCCGGTAGGGACCGCCCACGGGCAGGCCGCGGAAGTTGAACTTGCCGTTCGGGCCCGAGACCGAGGTGAAGGTGGCGTTGGTCGGCGTATGGACCGCCGTGACCGTGACGCCCGGCATGGCATTGCCCACGGAATCACGGACATAGCCGGTCAGGCCGGAGGTGACGAGCTGCGCCAGGGCGCTGGGCGAAAAGGTCAGGACGAGGGCCGTGACCGCGAGGAGGATGAACGATTTCAGGTACGATTTGTGCATGATGCTATGCAGTGTTGGTGTGAGAAAATCAGGTTGGTGACCTGAATAGGTGTTGGCGGAGCGAACTCCTGTCATAAGGGCTAGTCAAGCCTGCAACCCCCTGCATTTTATGGCGAAATGTTGATGATCCCGACGGTGATATTGGCCGGCGGTGGACCGGTTCGGCCGGGTCGCGGACCGACCGCCGGGATTTTCAAGGCGGGTCCATCGAGAGGTGGTGGAGAAAACAGTTTCCTTCGCCGGCATTCCGGCTTCGTATCGCCGCCATTCCCCCTTGAGCGCCGCCCACCAGACGCCCCTCTTTCCGTCCCGCCGGCCGATGCTTTGGGCGGGCCTGACCCTGCTGGCCGGGCTCGTGGTGGCGTATCACCACAGCTTTTCCGTCCCTTTTGTCTTCGATGATGTCCCCGCCATCGTGGAAAACCCCAGCATCCGCCAGCTGTGGCCGCCGGGCGCGGTGCTGACGCCGGCGCTGGCGGATGCCGGCCTGACGGTCAGCGGCCGCCCGCTGCTCAACCTGAGCCTGGCCCTCAATTATGTCATGGGGGGACCACACGTGGCCGGCTACCACGCGGTCAACCTCCTGATCCACCTGCTGGCCGCCCTCACCCTGCTGGGAGTGGTGCGGCGGACGCTGGCGGCCACCCCGGTGGCTTTCCTGCGGGAGAATGCTTTCAACGTGGCGTTTTTCAGCGCCCTGCTGTGGGCGGTCCACCCGTTGCAGACCGAGTCCGTCACCTATGTGGTCCAGCGCGCCGAATCCCTGGTGGGACTCTGCTACCTGCTCGCCCTTTATGGCTTCATCCGGGCAACCGGGAAACCTGAGGAGACAAAATCCGGATTTTTCTGGCTGGGACTATCGTGGTCCGCCTGTCTGGCCGGCATGGCCTGCAAGGAGGTCATGGTTTCAGCGCCGTTGATGATATTGCTGTATGACCGCACCTTCGTGGCGGGCAGCTTCGGGGCGGCGTGGCGCGGGCGGCGTCTCTATTATACCGGGTTGGCCGGCACCTGGCTCCTGCTGGCCTGGCTGGTGGCGGGCACGGCGGGGCGGGGTGGCACGGTCGGGTTCGGCGCCGGGATTTCGTCCTGGCAATACGCGCTGACCCAATGCGGCGCCATTTTGCACTATCTCCGGCTCGCGGCGTGGCCCTCGCCCCTGGTCTTTGATTATGGCACGGGAGTCGCGAACGGCTTGGCGGCTGTCTGGCTCCAGGCACTGGCGTTGGTCATGCTGGTGGCGGGCACGGTGGTCGCGCTGGTGCGTTGGCCGGTGGCGGGCTTTGCCGGCGCCTGGTTCTTCGCCCTGCTGGCGCCGAGCTCGAGCTTCGTGCCGGTCGCCAGCCAGACGATGGCCGAGCACCGCATGTACCTGCCGCTGGCCGCGGTGGTGGTGCTCGCCGTCACGGGCCTCCACGCCTGGCTGGGCCGCCGGGCCGCGGTGGCCTGCGCGCTGCTCGCACTCGGTTGCATCATCGCGACCATCGTGCGCAACGAGGATTATCAATCGGCCGGGCGGCTCTGGGGCGACACGGTGGCCAAGCGGCCGGCCAACGCGCGTGCCCACCACAATCTCGGGCTGGACGAGCTCGCGCGGGGGCGTCTGCCCGAGGCCGCCCGCCGCCTGCAGGATGCCATCGCCCTCGCCCCCGAGTCGGCCGAGCCGTATTACAGCCTTGGCCTTATCTTGACCCGGCAGGGCCGCATTCCGGAGGCCATCGAGAGTTACGAAAAGTCGATCGACCGCGACCCCGCGCGCGCCGCGGTGCACAACAACCTGGCCAATGTGCTTTTCACCGCCGGCCGGACGGCGGAGGCGGGCCGGCATTATGCGGAGGCCGTGCGGTTGCAGCCGAATTTTGCCGGCGCGCATAGCAGCTACGGCAACTGGCTGCTGGAGGCGGGGCGCGCGGCCGAGGCCCTGGCCCAATGCGAGGAGGCCATCCGCCTGCAACCCGGGCTCGCGGAGGCGCATTTCAACGCCGGCAATGCCTGCCTGGCCCTCGGCCGGCCGGATCCGGCGTTGGCCCATTACTCGGAGGCCGCGCGGTTGCGGCCGGATTTCGCGGAAGCGCACAACAACCTGGGCAATGTCCTGGTGGAACTCGGGCGCTACCCCCAGGCCCTCCCGCCCTACGAGCGCGCCGTGCAGCTCGACCCCGGCAATCCCGAAGCGCGCCGCAACCTCGTGGCCCTGCTGGTCCATCTGGGCCTGGTCCCGGAAGCCGTCACGCACCTGCGCGCTTATCTTGAGCTGCGTCCTGCTGACCAGGCCGCGCGGGCCGAGCTGAACCGGCTGCTGGCACCCGGGCGGCCTTGATTTTTCCTCGCCCCGTGTGGGTCAGCTGTCTGGCTTCCCGGGCATGGCCACCGCCTACACCGAGCGCGAGGAACTCGCCAACAGCCTGACGCACGGGCTGGGCGCGCTGCTGAGCGTGGCGGGGCTCGTGCTGCTGGTGGGGTCTGCCGCGCGCCACGGGGATGCCTGGCACGTCGTGAGCTCGGCGATCTTTGGCACCACGCTGGTGCTGCTCTATACGGCGTCGACCCTCTACCACACCAGCCGGGGCGAACGCAGGAGGCAGGTCCTGCAAAAATTCGACCACGCCGCCATCTTTTTGCTCATTGCCGGCACCTACACGCCGTTTGTCCTGGTGCCGTTGCGCGGCCCGTGGGGCTGGAGCCTGTTTGGCATTGTCTGGGGCCTCGCGCTGGCCGGCGTGGTGCTCAAGTTCTGGTTCGCCGGCCGCTTCCGGGTGGTCTCGACCATCATCTACCTCGCCATGGGCTGGCTGGTGATGGTGGCGATCAAGCCGCTGCTAGCTGCGTTGCCAGCCGGCGGGGTGAAACTCCTCGTGGCCGGCGGCCTCTGCTACACCGGGGGGGCCGCCTTCTATTTATGGAAGCGTCTGCCCTACCATCACGCTATCTGGCACCTGTTCGTGCTCGGCGGCAGTGCCTGCCACTGGGTGGCGGTATTCTGCTATGTGGTGCCGGACGCGGGGTGAGCTGTCGGGCAGAGGGACCTGCCCGACCACCCTGAAAGACGAGATCGGGCAGAGGGACCTGCCCGACCACCCGTGAAAGATGAGATCGGGCAGAGGGACCTGCCCGACCACCCGAGCGAGGTGGGCGGGCACGTCCCGGTGCCCGCAACTCTGCGATTACCCATCAACCAACGAATCTTGGTCAACGACCCAACGCCAGTCGGTCGCTTGCGCCACCAGGCCTTTCACGACAGGGTTTTGCCGAATGTAGTCCGCTTTCCTCTCCAGTTCGGTCCGACTGCGAATGCGGTGATCAAAGTAACCGTCTTGCCAAACCACCTGATGCTGTCGGGCATGGTATGACTTCCATTCCTTGATCACTTGCGACATGGCTTTGTCGCGTGGGAAGGCGAGCAGCGCGTGCAGGTGATCGGGCATCAGCAGGAATAACCGACAGAACCACCGGTTGCGGGTGTGATAATGCCGGACCGAATCAAGCAAGAGCCGCGCGAGACCGGGCTCAGTGAATGCGAGCATTTGGGCGGCATCGCGCCGAATGCGGACATGGAAAGTTTCGCCCTCTGGCACCCAACCTGGTGTGTCGTGATAGAGCCGGCCTCTTTGTACAGCATCTGCAGACATGGAGTTCTGGCCCGATGTCAGGTTGCGGACGATCTGCTGCAGGGCGAGGCGAAATCGGGCAGGGGGACCTGCCCGCCCACCGGAAGCGCGGGTGGGCGGGCACGTCCCGGTGCCCGCTTTCCGAACGATTCAGCCGGGCAGCTGGATCTCGCCCGCGGCCAGCCGGTGCAAAAAGAGCGCCGCCACTTGTGCGCGGGCCGCGAGGCTGGGCAGGGACACCCACTCCTCGGCCGAGTGGAGCCGGTCGCCGATCGGGCCGAGCCCGTCGAGGCACGGCAGCCCGGCGGCGGAAAGGTTGTTGGCATCGGAACCGCCGCCCGTGTGCACCCAGCCGACGGGGGCCTGGCCGAGGTCGAGGCCGCATTGCCGCCAGGCGGCGAACGCCGCCTCGGTGACCGGCGTGGCCTCCATC
>JBKJTZ010000159.1:0-2978 GCA_046590295.1 Lacunisphaera sp. | reverse complement strand
GCAGGTCAATGCGGTCGAGCAGCGGTCCGCTGATGCGGGCGCGGTAACGCTGGATCTGCGACGGCGAGCAGCGGCACTCGTGCTTGGGGTGGCCGAGGTAGCCGCAGGGACAGGGGTGCGTTGCCTTTCTGTCAGTTGAAGCTAAAAGCCTCAAAACCAAATGGTTCGCGTTATCCGACTGAGCTTAAAACCCTAGGCGATCACCTCCGCCGTCGCCGGATTGACCTCAATCTGCTGCAGCGGGAGGTGGGGCAACGCATGGGGGTTCATTGCCTTTCTATCACTAATTGGGAGCTCAATCGGACGACACCCGAACTCCGTCACCTCCCAGCGATCATCCGCTTTTTGGGCTACGACCCGCGTCCAGCCCCGACTTCCCTTCCCGGGCGACTTAAGTGGTTTCGCGCAGGCAAGGGTTGGACTCAACAGCGCTTCGCCAGCGAACTTGGCGTTGATCCGACAACGTTGGCGAGATGGGAGAGGGGCGAACGAGCACCGCAAGAGACGCACCGGGCAATTGTGGACCGAGCGCTCGGGTGCTCCTGATATGCTGACGTCGTTTTTTGGACATGGGGTTCGGTTTTCGATGCTTGGGTGATCGATCCGATCTGTCCAGTTTTCGGGGTCCACTTCAGTCGGAGTATCTGCCGAGAACACTTGGCGTCCTTATGCTTGTCGCTGGGTTGGGCTATTTAATCAACTGCTCTGTAGCTGTTCTTGCGCCCGACCTTATTGGACGGATCTACCCATCCACAATGGTACCGGGCTTTGTCGCGGAACTGTCCCTCGGCCTTTGGCTGTTGGCGAATGGCGTCGACATGCAAGCCTGGACCCGCGTACGTGCGCAAGGCCGCCTAGTCTCTAACCACTGAAATTGAACACAAAACGGCGTCAAATTGGGACGCGTCAAGTCTGCACTGCCTGAGCCAAGCTGGGAATGACAACGAATTCGCGGAGCTTGAGCACCGTCGCGGCGACGAGGCGACCGAACCGCGTGAGGTAGTACTTGTGGGTGCGGCCCACTTTCTTACTGATTGGAAACTGGATTTCTCGTTGGTGGCCGAAGTCGGCTGGGAGTCTTTCGACAATACCAACGACGTCCGCTATGCCTACGATCGTCTGATTGGATTCGTCGGCGTGCGCCAGGAGTTCGGATGTTGTTGACTCGCGCGGGTGGCGCTCCGTAGCTATGTAATACCCGCCGAATGGCGGATCCAACGGGGAGCTTCTTATGCAACGCTATCTCTTTCTCGCAATAGTTCTTGCCTTTGTTTTCTCTGGCGCGGCCTTCGCACAAGAGGCGCGCGATGCCGTGAGCGTGGATCCCGACGTCCACCAGGTGATCCTGGACAACGAGTTCATCCGCGTATTCGACGCCCGCGCGTCGAAGGGCGCAACGAGCCCGATGCACTCGCACCCGCCAACCGTCCTCATCAGTGTCGGCAAGGCGCGCTTTCGCACGAAGATGCCGGATCGCAGTACTGGCATCTTCGACCTCAATCCCGGCTCGGTGCTATGGCTGGAGGGCGTGCGGCATTCCTGGGAACTGCTGGCGGGCGAATTGCACGCAATCGGCGTCGAGATCAAGTCGGCGCAAAAGGCGGAAGAACCGCCAGCTCCCACGCCTGAGCAGCAGCAGGGTGATGCCATATCGGTGGACCCGGTCGTGCATCATGTCCTTTTCGAGAATCCGCACGTGCGCGTCTACGAGGGGCGTGCTTCGCATGGCAACAGCAGCCCCATGCACAAGCATCCACCCACGCTGCTGGTGAGCCTGGACTGGATGCGAATGGAGCTGACCCTGCTGGATGGCAAGAGCGTCATTCACGATTTTAGTCCGGGCCAGCTTCTCTGGTTCGGCGCGGGCGCGACCCATTCCTGGCGGGCCCTTGCCGGAAGCGGGCGTGTGATCGGGATCGAGGTGAAGGCAGCCCAGGCGGCGATGACGAAATAGCGCTTGGGCGGTGCCGGGTCGCAGGTTACTGATAGGAAGTGAAGGCACCTTTGAATCCGGCAATGAATGCGTCCATGCGTTGAACCGGCCAAATGCGGGCCAGTTTTGCGATTCAGATTCAAAAAAATGTTACGCATCCGAACGCCTGCCGCTGTGCGATGGCACCCGGGCCTTGGTGGTGGTGCTGGGGCGGAGGCTGGCGGCGCGGGATAGACATTCCAGGGAAGTCTTTTCCACTTGGGCCGTGGCCGACAAACTGCCGGGATCGGTGGCAGGCGTGGCCATGAGCCAAGCTAAACTTGCCTTCAAGGCGTGACGTGCTCTTGCGCCCCCCCGCTCAGTAGCTGATGGCCTTGCTGGCGGGCTTGCGCGAGTCGGCGGCCCCGGGGCGGAAGTGCGTGACGGGATCAACCATGATCGTCAGCGTGTCGTTCGGATACTGGGAGCACAAACCTGCCGGTAGAGGACCTCGTAGCGCGGGACGATGACGGCGGCGGAGAAGTGCTCGCGGGCGCGCTTTTGGGCGGCGCGGCCGAGCGCGGCGTGGCTTTGGAGGAGACGAATGCCAGGAGCGGAGCGAAGGCGGCTTTATCGGCGGCCTGCAGCGCGGCGATTTCCTGGACCTGCGCCTGCTTGTCCGCCGTCAGGGATTTCATTGGGTAGACCGCCTTGTGGCCGTCCTTGTACAACACCTTGGCGTAGGTGCCGTCGATGCGGGCCTTGTCGGCGTCGTCAAACTTAGGCCTGGCCTGCGCGAGGCAGACCACCAAAAGCGCGCAGATCAGAAGGAAGCGTTTCATCATTCGACGGCCAGACGATACGGCCCATCAGAGCAGGAGGAACGTGGCCGGCTCAATAGAACACGTTGCGGTCGAGGCTGCGGTATTGGATGGCCTCGAGGAGGTGAGGGGACTCGAGGCGCTCCGAGCCGGCGAGGTCGGCGATGGTGCGGGCGACCTTGAGGATGCGGTCGTAGGCCCGGGCCGAGAGCGCCAGCTGCTCCATGGCCTGCTGCAGGAGGTCG
>JBKJTZ010000143.1:0-30930 GCA_046590295.1 Lacunisphaera sp. | reverse complement strand
GTGGCGAGGGCTTGGAGATACATAAAGGGGTTAGGGCGTGTTTTCAAACATGGTTTGTCATTCTGAACGCAGTGAAGAATCCATCAGCATGCTCGCCCACGTGTGTCCTGATGGATCCTTCGCACGGCTCAGGATGACGCTTTCGACGGTTTGGGAGTAAGTGCACGTTATACATGCCAATGCCGATTGGTGGTTTGAAGACACGCGCTAGTGTGGTGTCCCAGAGATAACCTCCATAAACGAAGCCGCCGACTGGCTCTGACGCTCTGGGAGTATGCAGGCAGTTTTCATGAAGTTATTTGCGGGACACCACACTAGTGCAGGGCCGCATAAAGCGGGCGGAAGGGCAGCAGACGGGCTTGCGCCAGGCGCATGAGCCAGCGCTGACGGGTTCGCTGCAGGAGGAACGGATGCAGCGCTGCTGCCGCCGTCAGCCTCAGCCGGAAGCGATGTTGCAGCGCGGTCTGGATCCGCTGGCAGGTTTCCGGCCAGTCACTCGAACCGCGTGCGTAGGCGAGGAGCGGGTCGAGGGCGGTTTCCGCACCCTGGAGGGCCATGGCCATGCCATTGCCCGTGAACGGAGGGATCAGGGCGCAGGCATCGCCGAGCACGACCTCCCCGGTGGGAGTTGCGATGTGTTGATCGAAGCCCATGGCGGCCACGGCACAGAAGGAGGTTTCGTCGAAGTCGGTGTTCTCCAGCCGGTCGGCGAGGCCGGACAAGTTCGCCGCCCGAAGATAGGCGATGATCAACGCCGATCCTTTCGCCGCCAGTTCGCGCCGCCAGAACAGACCGCAGAGATTGACCCGGCCATCCTCCACCTGGGTCAGGCCAACATAGGTCTGGTCGCCGAGGTGCACCTCGAGATCGCAGAACAGGGGCAGGTTACGCACATGGATTTTCAGACCGATCCAAGGCGAGGCGGACCGGCGTCGACCGGTGGCGATGATACAACCGGCCGTCGGCTCGCGGTCGGTCACCCGGGTTTGCGTGTGGAGCTGCCCGCCGGCCTCGACGAAGGATTGGGCGAGCCGGGCATCGAGCCGGTGCCGGCTCATGGCCCGCGCCGGGACCGGCAGGCGTTGGGTGCGCACCTGGCGACCATCGGTGAACCAAGCCACTTCATGGTGGAGCAGGGCGTCCTGCATCGCCGGGACCAGCCCCAGCCGGGCGATGGTGGACTCCGCCAGGCTGGTGATGAACTCGCCGCATACCCGGTGCCGGGGATATTGGCCCAGATCGGAGAGGGTCACCGGCACCCTGTCGCGCCGCAGAGCCAGGCCAAGTGAAAGCCCGGCCAGGCCGCCGCCGATGATTTCGATGGGTCGCAATGCGGTCATACACGCCGGGCGACCATCCGATAAGTGCCCAGGATGGTGCTGTGACAGCGGCAATCCCACCCGGGTTGCGGCAATCCTAGCAGCTGCGGGAGTTCGTCATCGCGAAAACCCGCCGCCACGCTGACATGGGCGTCATGCAGGCTGACGTGATTGGCCCCGAACAACGGGGCCACGGTGGCGAAGAGCATTTGCGAACTGCGTCGCCGAAGCGGCTCGCTGGCGAGGATCACCCGCGCCGAACGCTGCAGTTTTTGCCCCAACTCCCCGAGCTGGACATCGGAGAACTGATGAAAGATCAGGTTGCCGAGGATCACCGGGTAATCGCCATAACCGGTGAATGTCAGAAGATCGGCGCGATGCCAGCGTCGTTCCGCCGGCAGGTTCGCCGGGGCCGGCCACAGATCAAGGCCGTCGGCCAGGATGCCGCGGGCGGCGAGATGATCGCCCAGTTCGCCCGTGCCGGCGCCGATTTCGAGCACTTTCCCCGAAGGCGAAAGGTGGTCGGGCAAGGTGCGCGCAAACCAGCGGTGGTTGCCGAGGACACGATTGGTCAGACGCAAATCGCGGCGGTTATGCAAGGCATCCGGGTGGTCCGGCGGCAGCGAATCAAGCAGCTCGGGTTTAAGCTCACGTTGCATCCTGGAGAGGAAGGTTGCCCATCTTGGAAGAGTTGTCCAATGATGACCGCAACCGCATGAATCCGCCGTCCAGCCCCATTGACCACATTGCCCAGGCCACCGCGGCCTTCCCGCACCGTCCCAGCTGGGACGAGTATTTCATGGCGACGGCCAAGCTCATCGCCTCACGCTCCAATTGCGAGCGGCTCAACGTCGGGTGTATCATTGTGACGGCGGGTGACCGGAAAAACCGGCTCGTGGCCGCCGGCTACAACGGATTCCTGCCGGGCACGCCCCACGTCTCGCGCGTCCGCGACAACCACGAGCAGGCGACGGTGCACGCCGAGCAGAACGCCATCGCCGACGCCGCCCGCCGCGGCTCGAGCGTCGATGGCTGCACGGCCTACGTGACACATTTCCCGTGCATCAACTGCGCCAAGATTCTCGCGGCCTCCGGCATTGCCGAGATCCGCTACCATCAGGACTACCACAACGACCCGCTCGTGCGTCCGATCCTGAAGGACGCGAAGGTGCGGATCACCAAGCTTTAGTTGATTTGGAAACCAAGAAACCAGGAACCGAAAGCCGGTCGGCTTTGCCCATGATGGATTCTTGGTTTCATGGATTTTGAATTTTCCCCGCCTGCCATGATTGCGTCATGAAGGAACGTCGCACCGCCCGAAAGCCCAAGAGCCTCGCCGGCCAGTTGCTGCTGGCACATCCGGTGCTGCGCGAGCCGACTTTCCGCCGCACGGTCATCTTGCTGTCCGCGCACAGTGACGAGGGTGCGATGGGGGTGGTGCTCAACCGGCCGCTCGACCGGCAGCTGGCGGAATTGAATGCCGAGTTCGCGCTGGGCCCGCTGGCGGGGGTGCCGCTCTACCAGGGCGGCCCGGTGCAGCCGGACCAGCTGATCCTTGTTTCGTGGCAATGGTTGAAGGAAGAGGAGGCCTTCCAACTCCATTTCGGCATCGAGCCGCAGCAGGCGGCCGACCTGGTCGGCAACCCGGGGGTGGTGCTGCGCGGCTTTCTGGGCTATGCCGGCTGGAGCAGCGGCCAGCTGGAGAGCGAAATGAAGCGCGAGACCTGGTTAAGCACGACGGTGGACGGGGAAATGTTGGAAAAGTCCGACGGGGTCGCCTTGTGGCGCACCATGCTGGGATCGCTTGATCCGGAACTTAAGCTGCACGCCAACGAGCCGGATGATCCGACGTTAAATTAGGCGGCGCAACGGTTTAGGGAAAGGTGATGATCGGACCAGTCCGACCTCCCGGGGAATCGAAGGAGCCACGGCGATTTCCCCGTGCGAAGTGTTGGCCCGCAATCTTTTCCTTTGACACGACCCCGCGCGATACTCTTCTTTCGTGCCTTTATGAAAGTCGTTTCCTCCATCAAATCCGCCAAGATGCGCCACCCGGCCTGCCAGGTGGTCCGCCGCAAGGGCAAGATCTACGTCATCAACAAAGTCGAGCCGCGTTACAAGGCGCGCCAAGGCTGATTTAACCCACTCATTTACCGTGAAGACCGAAGGCCATCCCGCCCTGAACAACGTCTGCTTCCTCGACATCGGAACAGGCAAGAAATTCCTCACCAAGTCCACGATGAAGTCCGCCCGCACCGAGAAGATCGACGGCCAGGACTACTTTGTCATCGTGCGCGACGTGACCATGGACTCGCATCCCGCCTACACCGGTGAGAAGCGCCTCGTCGACACGGCCGGCCGCGTCGAGAAGTTCACCAACAAGTTCAAGCGCGCCACCAAGGTCACGTAAGCGACCAGCCGCGGCACCGCCCTCCGAAGCCCTCCCGTCGCGGAGGGCTTTTTTGTGGGGGTCTGGCCGCGTTTTGGCGAGCCGGTCTCCTGACCGGCCGCGGTCGGTCGGACCTGTCCGCCATAGGCTTGGCGCCGGCGGGGGCCCGACCCTCCGGCGTGTCGTTCGCCAGACCCGGATGACCCCCGGGGCGGTGTCATCCTCGGCTGAAAGTTCTTTTCCCGGGGGCCAATCGGCGCTTTCGTGTCGGTGCATGCCCGCCCCGAAACTCATCTTCTTCGACTGCGATTCGACGCTCAGTGCGATCGAGGGCATCGACGAGCTCGCGCGCCTCCGGGGCGCGCGGGTGTTCGCCGAGGTCGAGGCCATGACCCGCGATGCCATGGAGGGAAAAATATCCGTCGAGGAGGTCTTTGCGCGCCGGCTCGAGATCATCCGCCCGCGGCTCCGTGACGTGGTGGCGGTCGGCCGGATGTATGTGGAACAGGTGGAGCCGGCGGCGCGCGCGGCAATCGCGGAACTCAAGGCCGCGGGCTGGACGCCCTTGATTCTCAGCGGCGGTTTCAGTCAGGCCATCGCCCCGCTGGCCAAACACCTGGGCATCGCGCGGGTCGAGGCGGTGGACTTATATTTCGACGCGGCGGGGGCCTACACGGGATTTGACGAGGGCTATCCCTCGACCCGTTCGGGGGGCAAGCCGGTGCGCATCACGGCCCTGCAGCACGAACTGGGGCCGGCGCGCATGGTCATGGTGGGCGACGGAGTGAGCGACCTGGAGACCAAGCCGGTGGTCGACCTGTTCGTCGGCTTCGGCCGCTACACCCCGCGCGACCGGGTCCGGCAGCAGGCCCGGGTGTTCTTACTCAGCCTGGCGGACCTCCCGACGGTCTTGACGAAGCACTTCGGGTGACGTTGCCTTGGAGGCCCGACCGGCGCACTTTCATCCGCCATTCCCTTTCTCCGCATGATCCGTCCCCTCCTGTTGCTCCTGCTGCTGGCCGCCGCCCCCCTGCTCAGCGCCGCCGAGTCCGCCTCCGGCGCGCCCTTTCCCCGAGGTCTGGGTTCCTACATGGACAACGCCGACGCCGGCGTGTGGGGCATGATCAGGGAGCGCGCGGCCGTCGAGCCGTTCAACGTGGTGGCCACGGTCATCTTCCTGCTCGCGGTGCTGCACACCTTTGCGACGCCAAAGATCCGGCACTGGAGCCATGCGGTGGAGGAGCGCCATTGTGCGCGGCGAGCCGTGGCCTGCAGCCGGAAGGACAGTGACAACGACGGCATACCGGACGAGGTCAGTTTTCTCGGGCAGGTGTTGCATTTCTTCAGCGAGGTTGAGGCGGTCTTTGGCATCTGGGCCGTGGCGCTCGGCGGGGCCATCATCTGGTTCATGGGCCTCGACACCGCGATCAATTACATCGGGCACACCGTGAATTACACCGAGCCCATGTTCGTGGTGATCATCATGGCGCTCGCCTCGACCCGGCCCGTCATGCAGCTGGCCGAGCGGTGCCTGAAGTTCGTCGCCGCCCTCGGTGGTGGCCGCCCGGTGGCGTGGTGGTTCTCCATCCTGACCGTCGCCCCGTTGCTGGGCTCGCTCATCACCGAACCGGCGGCGATGACGATCGCGGCGCTGCTGCTGGCCAAGCAGTTCTACGCGCTGAAACCCAGCCCCCGGTTGATGTATGCGACGCTGGGGCTGCTCTTCGTGAACATCTCCATCGGCGGCACGCTCACACATTTCGCCGCCCCCCCGGTGCTGATGGTCGCCACGGCATGGGGCTGGGACATCAAATATATGTTCACCCATTTCGGCTGGCACGCCATCTCGGGCATCGTGATGTCGAACATCGTCTATTTCCTCGCCTTCCGGAAGGAACTGCTCGCGATGCAGCCTACCGCGCCCGAAACAGCGTCGAACGACGAGCCAGTGCCGGCGTGGGTCACCGGGGTGCATCTGGTGTTTCTCGGGTTCACGGTGTGGATGGCGCATGTCCCGGTCCTGTTCATCGGGGGCTTCCTGTTCTTCCTGGCCTTTGCCCAGGCCACGGCGCACCACCAGAGCAAGTCGGATCTGCGCAGCCCGCTGCTGGTCGGCTTCTTCCTTGCCGGCCTGGTGATCCACGGCGGCCTGCAGGGCTGGTGGATCCAGCCGGTGCTCGGCAGCCTGGGGGAGGTGCCGCTCTTCGCCGGCGCGACCATCCTCACGGCGTTCAACGACAACGCCCTCATCACCTACCTGGCCACGCTGGTGCCCAACTTCACCGAGGAGCTGAAATTCGCGGTCGTGTCCGGGGCCGTGACCGGCGGCGGCCTGACCGTCATCGCCAACGCGCCGAATCCGGCCGGCCAGTCGATCTTGCAGCGCTTTTTCCCCAACGGCATCTCGCCCGGCGGGCTGCTGCTCGGGGCCCTGGTGCCGACGCTGCTCGTGGCGTTCTCGTTCATGGTGCTGTGATTGTCCGGGAAGGGAGGCGGGACCAGTGGTCCCGCAGTCTTTACTGCCGTAAATCATGGATGATGCCGCGATACGGCCAGTCTTCTGGCACAGTAGCGAAACCTTTGCGCACAGGATTGAGGGCCACGTAATTCCATTTTTCAGAATAGTCGCTCACTGACCGGACGAATCGGTCGAAGTAATCAGTTTGCCAAAGGGTTCCGCTGCGCTTCAGCACTTGATTGATTCGTTTTGCCGAAATTGATTTCCAGAGTTGCATCCACCTGCCCAGTGGCCGTGCGTCCATGTTTGGGCAAGCGAACAAATGGACATGGTCGGGCATGAGAACATAGTGCCCAACATGCCAGCCGTTCATGGTCGCCGATTTCGTCCAGATGTCGCGCAAGACCTCGTGAGCTTCGATGCATGCGAGCATGGGTTGCCGGCGCACGGTGCAGGTGGTTATGAATACCACGGTCGAGTTCCGAAAGGGCAGGAGATGCGGCAGATGCATGGACTGTCTGCGACTGGCCCGAATGTCGCGCAGGTCCAAAGTAGCGGGACTGGTAGTCCCGCCTCCAGCAGAAAAATGTCCGGCTAGAATTCCGGCGTCCTTACGGGAACAGCCCGCGCGTGGCCTTGGCTTCGGCGACGCGCGAGATGCCCAGGACGAGGGCGGCGGTGCGGCGGCTGCAGTTGTATTTCTTCATCGTCTCGTCGACGGAGGCCTTGGCCTTGGCCAGCATGCGGTAGAGTTTGTCGAACACCTCGCCCTTGGTCCAATAGTAGTTCTGCTGGTTCTGCAGCCACTCGAAGTAGGAGACGATGACACCGCCGGAATTGCAGAGCACGTCGGGAATGACCTCGATGTCGCCGCGCTGGGTGAGGATGACATCGGCGGCATTCGTCGTCGGGCCGTTGGCGCCCTCGGCCAGCAGGCGGCACTTTAGCTTGCCGGCGTTCTGGTCGGTGACGACGCGTTCCAGGGCGGCGGGAATCAGGACCGTGCAGGGCTGCTCCATGAGTTCCTCGTTGGTCAGCGCGTCGCCGCCGGGGAAACCCTTGAGGTTCTTGTTGGTGGCGAGGTAGGCGAGGGCGGCCTGCAGGTCGATCCCCTTGGGATTGTAGATGCCGCCCGTGTAGTCGGAGATCCCCGTGATCTCGGCGCCCCAGTTGAAGAGGGAAAGGGCGGCCTCGCTGCCGACATTGCCAAAGCCCTGGATGATCACGGTGGTATTCTCCGGGGCGATGCCCATGTCCTGCAGGTAAGATTTCACAAACCACGAGACCCCCTCGCCGGTGGCCTCGCGCCGGCCGAGCGAACCGCCCAGGGCGATGGGTTTGCCGGTGATGACCCCGGGGTCGAAATGCCCGACGTGGTTGGAATAGGTGTCCATCATCCACGCCATGACCTGCTCGTTGGTGCCGACGTCCGGGGCCGGGATGTCGATATTGGGCCCGATGAAGGGCAGGATTTCCTGCATGTAGCGCCGGGACAGGCGTTCGAGCTCGTTCGGCGACAGGCGGCGGGGATTGACCACCACGCCGCCCTTGCCCCCGCCGTAGGGCAGGCCGGCGAGCGAACATTTCCAGCTCATCCACATGGCCAGCGCCGCGACTTCGCCGAGGGTGACATCCTCATGGAAACGGATGCCGCCCTTGGCCGGGCCGGTTGAGAGGTTGTGCTGCACGCGGTAGCCCTCGAAGATCTCGATCTCGCCGTTGTCCATGCGCACGGGCATGGAGACGATGACGCAGCGGCGCGGGCGCTTGGTGCGTTCGCGCACCCCGGCATCCATGCCGATGATGTCGGCGGCGATGTCGAACTGACGGCATGCCTGCGTGAAGACGGTGGAGTTGTAGATCGTACTCGTGAGAGCCATGGGGAGGTGGGCTGGGGTCAGTGACCGGAGTTTGTTTGCCCGAGGCTGGATCATCGACGGACGTTTAGCAATTGGCTTCCGACTGGAGCGCCAATTCAATGAATCCATCTTATCCAACATGCAGGCAGGCTGAATAATGGGTGCCATCGCCCGATTTTTCTCGTGGTCGGCGCAGAAGCTCGTGGTCGGGCTTCTGCTCGCGGTGCTGGGCGTCGCCGGACTCGGCCTGTGGGTCTACCTGCGCGACCAGGTGGACTTCGATGTGCGGCGGCTGGAACTGGTGCGCGCCCTGACGGGTGAGACCGCCAAGCTCAACGCGGCCCTGTCCGATGTGGAGGCGAGGATGGCGGCGACCCGGGTGGAAATTTCCGCCCAGTCGGACCGGGCGGCCCAGGCGGCCAAGGTGGCCCGGGAGCTTACCGCGATGAACAGCGGCCTGAACCGCCTGACCACCGGCGCGGACCAGGTGCGCGAAAACGACGAACGGCTCGTCCGCATGCGGCAGATGGAGGCGGATTCGCTCCAGCGGGTCGCCGCCCTGTCGGACAGCCTGAAGCGGACGCAATGGGAGAAGGACGGGCTCGAGATCGCCCTCGGCCGGATGCAGCTGCAACTCCGGGCCGTGGCGGAACAGAAATCCAAGGTCCTGCACTACGCCCGCGAGGCGTGGACCAAATATGGCACCCACGTGCTGCTGATCATGGGGCTCTATTTTCTCGGTCCGCCGCTGGGCCGGTTGTTCCTGTATGTCGTGGCCGCCCCGTTGATGTCCGGTCGATCACCGGTGCTGCTCGGCCGGCCGGCGGCGGCCCTGCCGGAAGTCACCACCAGTCGCGCGGCGGTCGATCTGCCCTTGGGCCCGGGCGACACGCTGTGGGTGAAGGAAAAATTCCTGCAGGCCTCGGATGAGGGCCTGCGCAAGCGGACCAGGTCGGTGCTCGACTGGCGGATGCCGTTCACGTGCGCCGCCGCCGGGCTGACCGAACTGATTGAGATGACAAATACGACGGACGGGGCCACGTTCCGCGCGACGTTCTCCAGCCAGGAAAACCCCAACACGGAACTGGCGGTTGTAACTGTGCCGGAGAGCGCTTCCCTCGTGTTGCGACCGAGTTTCCTGGCCGGCGCCATCGGGGTGGGGGGCGGCCGTCTCGTCATCCGGCGGCACTGGCGGCTGTTCACCATGCAGTCATGGGTCACGGGCCAGTTCCGGTATTTCGAGTTCATCGGCCCATGCCGCCTGCTGGTGGCGGGCAGCCGCGGCGTGCGCGCCGAGGTGCTGGCGTCCGTCCCCGGCCAACCGGCCCCGGCGCGCCGCACCAATCAGGACGCGACCATCGGCTTCACCCCCGGGCTGGCCTACCGTCCGATCCGGGCCGAGACCTTCTGGGCTTATTTCCGGGGCATGAATCCGCTGTTTGACGACCTGTTCGAGGGGACAGGTGTGTTCCTCTGCCAGGAAACCTCCGCCAAGGGCCTGCAGGCGCAGGTGCGCGGTTTTTGGTCCGGACTGTGGAGCGGGGTGCTGCGGATCTTCGGGCTGTAGACACAATTCAGAAGCCAGGAAGCCATGGAAACAGAACAGTCAGATCTAAGCGGGAAAATCATCGGTGCGGCCATCCGGGTGCACGAAGCGCTGGGTCCGGGTTTTCTGGAGGCAATTTATGAAGAGGCGCTCTGCATTGAATTCGAGATGATTGGGCTGAGATTCGTGCGGCAATTCCCCATCAAGCTGGGTTACCGGGACAGGCAGATCGGCGAGCATCGGCTCGACCTGCTGGTCGAGGGGAAAGTCGTCGTGGAACTGAAGGCGGTGGTTGAATTTGACCCGATTCATTTCGCGGTGACCCGGTCCTACCTGAAGGCGACGGGATGCGAACTGGGGCTTCTGTTAAATTTTGCAACGCCAACATTGAGCATCAAACGAGTGGGCCGGGAGTGGCATTCGCGAAGTCACTAGCTATTTCTGGCTTCCTGGCTTCTGAATACATATTCGCATGTCGCTTTTCCAGCTGCACTCCGACTACCAGCCGACCGGCGACCAGCCGCAAGCGATCGAGCAGCTGGTGCGCTCCCTCCAGGCGGGCCATCGCGACCAGACACTGCTGGGCGTCACCGGCTCGGGCAAGACGTTCACCATGGCCAACGTCATCGCGCAGCTTGACCGGCCGGTGCTCATCATCTCGCACAACAAGACGCTCGCCGCGCAGCTCTACTCGGAGTTCAAGGGATTCTTCCCGCAGAACGCCGTCGAATACTTCGTCAGCTACTACGATTACTACCAGCCCGAGGCCTACGTGCCGTCGAGCGACACCTTCATCGAGAAGGATTCGTCCATCAACGAGGAGATCGAGCGCCTGCGCATCGCCACCACCAGCTCGCTGGTGAGCCGGCGCGACGTGATCGTGGTGGCCAGCGTCTCGTGCATCTACGGGCTCGGCTCACCCGAGGATTTCTCCGCCATGCGCATAACGCTGGCTCGCGGCGCCTCCCTCAACCGCAACAAGTTCCTCGAGCGCCTCGTCGAGAACCTTTACGAGCGGAACGACTATGAGCTGAAGCGTGGCGCGTTCCGCGTGCGCGGCGACACGGTCGAGGTCATGCCGGCCTACCTGGAGCACGGCCTGCGGGTGGAGTTCTTCGGCGACGAGATCGAGGCCCTGACGGAGTTCGAGCCGGTGGGCGGCCAGGTGCTGCGCAAGATCGAGCAGTTCGACCTTTATCCGGCCAACCAGTACGTCACGACCAAGGGCCGGCTCGACGGGGCCATCGCAGGCATCAAGGCTGAGCTGGAGGCCCGCGTGGCCTTCTTCGAGCAGAACCAGCAATACCTCGAGGCCCAGCGCATCCGTCTGCGGACGAACTACGACCTCGAGATGTTGCAGGAAATGGGCTTTTGCAGCGGCATCGAGAACTACTCCCTGCACCTGACCGCCCGGAAGCCCGGCGACCGGCCGTTCTGCCTGATCGATTTCTTCCCGAAGGATTTTATTTTGATGGTGGACGAGAGCCACGTCACCATTCCCCAGGTGGGAGGCATGTACAACGGCGACATCGCCCGCAAGACGACCCTGGTGAACTTCGGCTTCCGCCTGCCCTCGGCGCTCGACAACCGGCCGCAGAGCTTCGCGGAGTTCCAGCAGGTGACCGGTCAGACGCTCTACGTCTCCGCCACGCCCGCTCCATTCGAGCTGGCCCGCTCCCAGGTCATCGCCGAGCAGGTCATCCGCCCCACCGGCCTGCTCGACCCCGAGATCACCCTCCGGCCGACCAAGGGGCAGGTGGAGGACCTGATCGGCGAGGTCCGGAAGGCCGCGGAAAAGGGCGAGCGCGTGCTCGTCACCACGCTGACCAAGCGCCTGTCCGAGGACCTGACCACCTATTTCCGCGAGGCCAAGGTGCGGGTGGAATACCTGCACTCCGACATCAATGCGCTGGAGCGCGTGGAGATCCTGCGCAGTCTGCGCCAGGGCAATTTCGACGTATTGATCGGCATCAACCTGCTGCGCGAGGGCCTCGACCTGCCCGAGGTGGCGCTGGTGGCCATCCTCGATGCGGACAAGGAGGGCTTCCTGCGCAGCGCGACCAGCCTGATGCAGACGGCCGGCCGGGCGGCTAGGCATGAAAAGGGCCGGGTCATCTTCTATGCCGATGTGGTGACGGAATCCATCCGCCGCACGGTCGATGAGGTCACCCGCCGCCGGGCCAAGCAGCTCGCACACAACGAGGCGAACGGCATCACGCCGCGCAGCGTGAGGCGCGGGGTGCAGGCCAGCCTGCGCTCTTACGATGGCAGCGGCCAGGAGGACGCCGCGGTGGCCGAGTCGGTCGACGATGTCGCCGCCGTCATCGCCGAACTCGAGGACGACATGCAGGTGGCGGCGAACAAGCTGGAGTTCGAGCGCGCCGCGCTGCTGCGCGACCAGATCAATTCGCTCAAGACCGGTGATTACCGGAAGACCGCCAAGCCGGCCGCGGCTTACGCGGGGAAAAAGAAAGGCAAGCGGTAGGCTGGTAGGACGGGGTCGCTGGCCTCTCCGCGTTAAAGGCGGGATCAGTGATGCCGCCCGACAGATTACTCCGGGAGTGAATCGTCGCTCTCGTCGCTCTGGCGGCACTCGTTCATGACGCGCAGCCAGATCTCCCGGAGGTCGAAGAGCCGGGGCAGGGCATATTCCCGGTAGCGCATCGCCAGCGGTGAGGCGGCGACGTCGGACTGGCTGAGCCGGGCGAAGGTGCGGTTGAGTTCGCCCAGCGCCTGCTTGAACAGGCAGACGGCCAGCGTGTAGTCGCCCATCTCCAGCGCTTGCACGGCCTGCAGCACCTGTTCGTTGCCCCGGAAAAGCAGTGCCTGCACGCTGAGGGCGAGGGGTGGGGGCACCCGGTCGGGGTGGACGGCCACGCGCTCCCATTGGGCGATCAGGCTGAGGTAGATCGCCCGGGAGGAGATATAGACCGGATTGCGGTGGAGGGTATAGGGATCCCAGTCGCCGGCGAAAACCTCCTCGGCCTCCTCCTCGGCCGCGGCTTCCTCGGCCTCGGTCTCGGGAGGGGCCATTTCCCAACCCATGCGCCGCGCGACCTCGTCGACGCGGTCCGTCGCCCCGTCGAGCTCGTCGTAATGCTTAAGGTAGTCGCGGACGGCGGATTCTTGCTCGCCCAGGTATTTCATCCAATCCGCCTCGGTCCAGGCAAGTTCCCCGCGGTCTTCCCAATCATTGTCAAACAAGCCATCGGATTCAGAATTGGTCATGTAATGAAGGACACCTTGCGGTGTCAGCAGGGACTGTGCCCAGCCGGGCGGCGCTGGCAAATAAAATTCCCGTCACGGGACCGGAAGGTGGAGCGACTTGAGCCCTAGGTGTTTCTGCATGTGCGCCGGCCGCCCGGCGCACGGGGCCCGCGCGTTCCACCTTGGACCGCGGCAGCGCCACCGAGGTTGAGGTTGAACCGCGCAGTCAGGCCGCTTACCTGCCAGCCATGCCCGAAGTCCATCACGCCAAAGTCTTATTCAGCGGACATGTGCAGGGCGTGGGCTTCCGTTACACGACACTGCAGGTGGCGCGGGAATACGACGTGAGCGGCTGCGTGCAGAACCTGGCCGACGGCCGGGTGCAGCTGGAGGCCGAGGGCAGCCGCGCGATGGTCCGCGATTTCATCGTTGCGGTCCAGGAGCGGATGGAAGGCTATATCCGCAAGGTCGAACAGACTGAAACACAACGGGCGCCAATGTTTCAGGGTTTTTCCATCCGTTGATTCCCCCCGCCGAGCCCGTCTGGGCCGTTGAGTTCGCCGATTTTTCCAAGAGCTACCGCCCCGGCTGGAGCGGTGGTCGGGTCCACGCCGTGCAATCGTTCAGCCTGCGGCTGGCTCCCGGGCAGGTGTTGGGTTTATTCGGACCCAACGGCTCGGGCAAGAGCACCACGCTCAAGGCGCTGGCGGGCCTGATCACGCCGACCGGCGGGGCCTGCCGGATCTTTGGCCATCCCGCTGAATGCGAGGCCGTCCGGGCGCGGGTCGCCTACCTGCCGGAAGCGCCACAATTTACTTCTCACCTCACCGGCCGGGAATTTCTGGAGTATGGCGCGGGACTCCATTCGCTTGACCACGAGACGGCCGCGCGGCGCATCCGCGAGGTGCTGCACTGGAGTGACCTCGGGGCGGCAGCAGACTGGCGGATCGGCACTTATTCCAAAGGCATGCGGCAACGGCTCGGCCTGGCGCGGACCGTTCTGCCTAATCCGTCGCTGGTGCTGCTCGACGAACCTGCCAGTGGGCTGGATCCGGAGGGACGGCTGGGGCTGCATCTTCTTATCCGCGAACTGGCCCGACAGGGCACGACCGTCGTGTTCAGCTCGCACCTGCTGGGCCAGGCGGAAGCCGGCTGCGATCGCATCGCGATTCTTGGCCGGGGCCGGCTGCTGGCCGATGGCACGCCGGCGGAACTCCTCGGGCCGGGCCGGTCCGCCCACTCGGAACCAGCCGGGCTCGAGAAACTTTATCTCGAAAAGCTGCACCCCGGTGCATTCGCGGTTGCGGCCTTTCCTCGCGGCGGCCCGCCGGCGGAAGCTGTTGCCAGCATGAGTGCGATCCGGCCCAACGGTCCGGCGGCGGCGCTGCGACGCATCTGCTTGATGGCCCGGCATGCGTTTGGAGCGGCGATGCACCTGCAGTTGACCCTGTTGCTCGCCCTGACAGGCGCGGGGCTGGTGCTGGGGGCGCACTGGCTGCAGGCGTTCAATTTCGGCGGCGCAGAGCTGAAATTCATCGCCGATTTCGGACTGGGGGTGATCGGCCTTGGCGGCTCGCTGCTGGCCGTGCTGGCGACCGCCCACCTGTTCCTGACTGAGCTGGAAAACCGCGCGGTGAGTTTTGTTCTGACGGGGCCGGTGCGCCGCTGGGAATATCTGGCTGGAAAATTTGCCGGCGCCGTGATGCTGCTCACAGGATTTGTCGCCACCCTGACCCTCCTGTTGGCCGGAATTCTTGCCTGGCGGGAATCACAGCTGGGGACCGCCTGCATTCCGCTGACGGTCTTCCTGCAGGCCGGCGCCGTGCAATGGCTGAATGTCACCCTCGTGGCGGCCATGACCCTCCTCGTTTGCAGCTACGCCAGCTCTGTCTTGTTCGCCAGTGGTGCCGGACTCCTGCTGGCCTTGGTGGCACACCTACGGGGATTTGCCTCGGGTGGCTGGTCCAGCGTGCTCGTAGTCCCGGACCTCGGACTTTTCGACACCGGGGTGTTGCTTGCGACCGGACAACCGGCCGCGCTGAAGTGGTTGCTGTCACTGACCGGTTATTGGGCCGCCTATGTGCTGTTGTTCGTGGCGCTTGCCTCCCATGTCTTCCAGCGGCGCGAACTCTAGGCTGGCACTGCTGGGCGTGACGCTGGCGGCCTTGGCCGCCGGGGCCGGTGTGCTCCGTCCGTTGGAGCAGTGGCTGCAGCCAGTCCAACCTAACGGGGAGCAACTGGCAGGGTTGGCCGGCCGGGGCGGATCCCTGCTGGTGCTGGGCGGCCTGAGAACGGTCGTCGCGGGTGGATTTTGGCTGAAAACCAACCTGGCGTGGGAGCAAAGGGATGCGGTCGCGACGGCGGCATATCTCGATCTCACGGTCGCGGCGGATGAGCGCCCGCTGTATTTCTGGCTCAACGGCGCCCGGATGCTGGCCTACGACCTACCGGCCTGGCGGACGGATGGCGCGGCGCCGGCGGCGGTGCGCCAGCGGGAGAGGGTCCGTGGCACGGAACAGGCGGCACAATTTCTCGAAAAGAGCCGGCGCTGGCGTGGGCCTGACGCCGCGCTGGACATCGAACTGGGCAATATCCACCTCCGGGGCACCGGTGACCTGGAGGCCGCCGCCCGGTGTTACCGGCTGGCGGCAGAGCAGGCGGGGGCGCCTTATTACGCCGCGCGGATTCACGCGGAGCTGCTCCTGCGACTGGGTCGTACCGCCGAGGCGCTCGCCTGGCTGCGCCGGGTGCTGCCGGGTTTGCCGGAGCATGATCCGGCGGCGCGGCGTGCGGTCGTGCTGGAGCGGATATGGACACTGGAACGCGAGAAGGAACCCGACATCCCGAGCGCGGGAGGGCAGGCGACGATGCCTTTGACATGCACCCCGCGGGCGCTAGGACTGCGAGGCTGTACCCATGACCGACTCGCTCACGATTCACTGGCCCTATTTCCTCGCCGCCCTCGCCATGCTCTGGTTTCCGCGCCAGTGGCTCCGGACGGGCAAGTCCATCCTCAAGCGCCGGCGCAAACCGGACGGCGTGCTCGAGCGGCTGGCCGGCATCGGCGCGCGCGATCCCGAGGACCGCTCGGTGCAGGCGGGCAAGGAGTTCAGCAATTTCCGCAACTACGTGGATTTTTTTCGCGCCCTCGCCGGCGGCTATTGCCTGGGGCAGTTCAGCTTCGAGGCCGTGGGCAATGAGGCGGCGCAAAACGTGTTTTGGGGGCAGTCGCTGATCATGCTGGTCGCGGTGCTCATCCAGACTGTGCGTCTTGACGGCCGGCTGAGCTTCTATGCGGCGATCTTTTATTACGTCGGCCTCAACACGGGCGTCAGCGCGCATTATGCCGGGCTTTTCGCCTTGGCGCTCACACTGGCGATCAATCCCGTCATTCCCAACCCGCGCCTGTTCCTCACCGCCTACGGGCTGCTGATGCTGCCGTTCGGCTTCGCCTTCAATGCCGACACCAAGATGCTGGCGGTGAATGTCGGGTTGGTGCTGTTGATCCCCCTGGTGAGCCTGCTGTCCAAACGGCCGGTGGTCATTTTTTCGCGCAAGGCCAAGTCCTCCTCCGCCACCACCTGATGCCGGAACCAACCGCATGGCGCCACTGGATCGAGGCCGCGCGCCTGCGGACGCTGCCGGCGGCGGTCATCCCGGTGCTGGTTGGCACGACGCTCGCCGCCGCGCGGGATGCGGCGAATTACCCGGCGGCGGCTCTCTGCCTGGCGTTTGCCCTGCTCGTGCAGGTGGGCACCAACTTTGCGAACGACTACTTCGACTTCATCAAGGGCGCGGACACGCTGGCGCGCGTCGGTCCCCGCCGGGCGGTCGCCGCCGGCCTGATCGCCGCGCCGGTCATGCGTCGCGCCATGCTGCTCGTGTTTGGCGCGGCGTTCCTCACGGGGTTGCTGCTGCTGCCCGCGGGGGGCTGGATTTTGCTGCCGATCGGGGTTGTGAGCATCTTCAGCGGCTACGCCTACACCGGCGGGCCGTTTCCCCTCGGCTACAACGGGCTCGGCGACCTGTTCGTTTTCATCTTCTTCGGGCTCGTCGCGGTGGACACCACGTTCTATGTGCAGGCCGGCTACGTGACCCCGGCGGCGACGGCCTGCGCGGCGGCGATCGGCCTGCTGGCGGCGAATATTCTGGTGGCGAACAACTATCGGGACGCGGCCACGGATGCGGCGGCCGGCAAAAAGACGCTCGTCGTGCGGTTCGGCAAGAAATTCGCCGTCTGGCAATACGCCCTGTCCTCCCTCGGCGCCATGCTGTGCCCGCTGGCTCTCCGGCTGCATGGCTTCGGCTGGCCGGTGATGCTGCCGTGGGCGCTGCTGCCCTGGGCGCTGGTGCTGGCCCGGCGGCTGGCAGCCTCGCGCGAGCCCGCGGAGCAGATCAAGCTCCTCGGTGATACAGCCAGGTTCCTCGCGGCTTTCGGCGTGCTGCTGAGCGCCGGGGTGTGGTTCGGCCGGTAGAGGGCCCGGGCCGGCCCCGCGCCGGCCGGCCCTACGGGCTGAAATACCGCTCGCGCGCCCGGACCTGCACGATTTTTTTTTCCGGCAGCACGTACGCCGTGAGGGAACCGCCGAGCACGCAGGCCGTGTCGATGCCCAGGGTCCACTTGGTGCGGGCGATCTCCTCGCGCGGGGTGTGACCATAGACGACGAAGGGCGGTCCCGCCCACAGCGTGGACCAGTGTGGCGCGTCGGGCATCTCAGAGCGCTTGTGCGGCTCGCCGTCCTTGCCGACCACCTGGATGCGCGTGACGATGCGCGCCGGCTGCTTTTGCCAGGGACGGTCGGGCAGGAACCCGGCATGCACGAGCACGACCCCCAGTTCCTCGTCCTCGTAGGTGAGCTTCATGGCTTCGAGGTATTCCCAATCCTTGCCACTCAGCTGCTTCATGGTCTCGTAATCGTACTTCTTCAGGTGCGAGGGGTCGTCGGTCTTGCGGAAGTTCAGCAGGCGCAGCTCGTGGTTGCCCAGCAGGGAGGCGGTGGCGTGCTCGCGGGCCATGCCCACGACCCGGTCGCTGTCCGGCCCGCGGTTGATGAGATCGCCCAGCAAAACGAGCCGGTCGTCCTGCGCCAGGTCGAGTTTGTCGAGGAGGTCGCCGAATTCCTTGTGGCATCCGTGAATGTCTCCTACCGCGATGAGTCTCCCGGCCATGTGTTAGGAGTTAAATTTTAGGTGTTGGTCGTGGATTCCGAGTATAAAACATCAGCCGATCAGCCCTGACACGAGTTTCTTGCTAGCGTTCAACGTTCCCGGGGGTAAACAAGAAAACGCCCATGGAGTTAAATCTTCACCCAATCGCCACCAAGTGTTTCGTCAGCGGCCGCGAGTTCCAGGAACATGACCGCGTGGTCAGCTACCTCGTGCGCCCCGCGGCCGGCACCGGCCCGGCGGGCGATGCGCCCGTCGCGATGGCCCGGTTTGACTTGCGGGAGTCGGAAGACCCGCCGCCGCAACTGACCGCTCCGGCCGTGTCCCTCCGGCCCGAAGGCCCGGAGCCGGCCGAATGGGCGTTCGTGTATTGCCGCTGGGTCGTGGACTTCAAGCAGCGCAAGGCCGACGAGAACCCGGCGCTGACGCTCAAGCTGACCGCCGAGAACCTGTTTTTGACCCTGGCCATTCCCGCCGGCACCGATCCCGAGACCCTGGACACCGGATCCCAGACGCTCAACACGCCGCTGTTGCAGTTCCTCGCGCTCATGCTGGAGCGCAAGAAGGTGATCAAGCCCCGCGGCTCGACCGAGGACGGCCAGCGCAACGTCTTCGAGCATATGCCGACGCACCAGTCCTACGAGGTGCCCGTCGGCGACCTGAACGTTGAGTTCTTCCAGAAGATCCAGGAGCATCTGGGCGTGCTGGTCGGCACCCCGAAACCGAAGGCTGACGCGCCACCGGCCGCCGTCAGCTGATGATCTCGATCTGGTCCTTGGCGCGCTTCTGGGCGGCAGCGATGAAGTATTTCTGCGCGGAGAAGTCGGCCTCGCCTTCCTTGCGCACGGGCGGGACATAGGTGCCGTCGGGCTGCAACTCGCGGGCGTCGACGTTGTCCCGCAACTCGGCGGGCAGGAGGTCCTGGAGGATGCGGGCGCGCAGGTCGGGCTGGTAGACCGGGAACAGGGACTCGACGCGCCGGAAGAAATTGCGCGTCATCCAGTCGGAACTGCCGCAGTAGAGCAGGGGGGTGCCGCCGTTCTCGAAAAAGAAGATGCGGGAATGTTCCAGGTAGCGGCCGACGATGTTGCGCACGCGGATGTTGTCGCTCAGCCCCTTCACGCCGGGCACGAGGCAGCAGGTGGCGCGCACGATGAGGTCGATCTGCACCCCGGCCTGCGAGGCGGCGTACAGATTGTCGATGGTGACCTTGTCCACCAGCTTGTTCATCTTCGCGATGATGCGCGCGGGCCTGCCCGCGGCGGCATGGGTCGCCTCGATCGCGATGAGCTCCTGGATGCGCGAGTGCAGGTTGAAGGGCGCGACGATGAGGTGCTTGAATTCGGGCGAGCGGGCGAAGCCGGTGAGGGCGTTGAACAGCTGCGCGACCTCGTCGGTGATCTCCGGGTTGCAGGTGAGCAGGCTCAGGTCGGTGTAGAGGCGGGCGGTCTTCGGGTTGTAGTTGCCGGTGCCGAGGTGGACATAGCGGCGGATGCCGTCGGCTTCCTGGCGGACGACCATGCTGCACTTGCAGTGGGTCTTGTGGCCCACCAGGCCGAACACCACATGCACGCCGGCCTCCTCGAGCTCCCGGGCCCAGCGGATGTTGTTGGCCTCGTCGAAGCGCGCCTTCAGCTCGACGAGCGCGGTGACCTGCTTGCCGTTGTGCGCGGCCTCGATGAGGGCGCCGATGATGGGCGAGTCGCCGCTGGTGCGGTAGAGGGTCTGCTTGATGGCCAGCACGCCGGGGTCGCGGGCGGCCTGCTGCACGAAGTCCACGACGGGGGTGAAGGACTCGTAGGGGTGATGCAGCAGGACGTCGCCGCCCTGGATGACCGTGAAGACGCTGCTGGCGACACGCAGGCCGGGCAGCTCGACCGGGACAAAGACCGGGTACTTGAGGTCCGGCCGGTCCACGAGGTCGGACAGGCTCATCATGCGGACGAGGTTCAGGGGCCCGGCGAGCTTGAAGACGAACTCCGCCGCCAGCTGGAAATGCTCGCAGAGGAGCTGGTAGACCGGCTCCGGCATCTCGGCCTCGATCTCCAGCCGCACGGCGGCGCCGCGGCGGAGATTGCGCAGCTCCTCCTCGATCTTCTTGAGCAGGTTGTCCGCCTCCTCGTCGTCGATGTAGAGGTCGCTGTTCCGGGTGACGCGGAAGGCATGCGCGCTCCTGATCCGGTAGCCGGGGAACAGGGCCCCCGCACCCAGCTTGATGACCTCGCTCAGGAAGATGAAGATCTGCACACCGGACTTGTCCGGCAGCACCTGCACCAGCCGGGGCAAAATGCGCGGCACCGGCAAAATGGCGGTCAGGTTCTCCTGGTCGGGGTTGTCGGGGTTGTCGAGGGTGACGATGACGTTCAGCGTCTTGTTGCCGATCTCGGGGAAAGGGTGCGACTGGTCGATGGCCAGCGGTGTGAGGACCGGATGCACCTGCCTCGTGAAATATTCCTGCACCCAGGCGAGTTCGGCGGTGGTGAGCTCACCGCCGGTCTTGAACGTGATCTTCTCCTTCGCCAGCGCCGGCAGCAACTGCTTGTGCCAGCAGTGGTATTGGTCCTGCACCAGCTGCTCGATCTCGACAAAGGCCCGCTTGAGCTGCTCGCTCGGCGAAAGGCCGTCGAAACTCGGCTCGCCGCCGGCGGAGTCCTTCTGCTGCAGCAGGCCGGCGATGCGGATCTCGAAGAACTCGTCGAGGTTGGAACTGACGATGGCGAGGAACTTGGTGCGCTCGAGCAGCGGGTTGGCCTCGTTGCGGGCCTGCTCCAACACCCGCCGGTTGAACGCCAGCCAGCTCAGTTCGCGATTCGCGTAGACGATCTTGCCGCCCCCGGCCGCGGTCTGGGCGATGGACCTCCCCGTCTTGGCGGTGATCTTGGTGGAGCGTCGCTTGGCGCGCGGGGTCGGGGGCATGGTGGGAAAATGGGTAAGCAGGAGTGATAGCCTCTCTTACGGACCGGAACCAGCGCGAAGCTGTTCCGTCACGTGGAATTAACGCGGATAAAACCAAGCCCCTCAGCATGAGGGGCTTGGCACGGGTCAGCGATCGTCGGCGGGCTTATGCCTCCACCAGGGTCAGGTCGGGGTCGAAGCTGACAGAGAGGCGGTAGACCTGGCCCGGGCGCATGATGAGCGGATGGTCGCGGAAGAACATCTGGACATAATGCAGCTTGCCGAAGTTGGTCTTGTAGACGGGGTCCGCGCTGACCACCTCGGTCGGGGCCCAGTTGGCCTGGAAGTCGTCCTTGAGCACCGTGCAGCGGTGGCCGAGCGGTCCGAGGGCCGGCGACTGGCCGAGGCGGTATTTCGAGTGCGGGGCGCCGATGACGAGGGCGAAGCGGAACTTGTCGAGCTGCACCTGGTTTTTGACCGTGTAGGCGAACTCGGCGGTGATCTTGCTGCCGGTGAAGGTCCACTGGACCTTCACGCTGCCGAGACCCTTGATGATCTCCTCCTTCTTGTTGACCAGCTCCGGCTGCTCGTAGCGGAAGTAGAACGAATTCTTCAGGCCGAGGCCGGTGACACACTTCTGGCCGTAGAAGGCCGGCAGCGTGACCTGCTCGCCGAAGGTCAGCTCGGGCAGCATGACGGGCAGGTAGAAGTTGTTCGGCCAGTCCAGCACACCGGGGCAGTGCGGGAAGGGCAGGTTGTCGGCGGTGCAATCCACGCCCGAGCTGACGAGCGGCAGTTGCACATGCAGGCCGGACTCGGCGTCGCGGTAGAGGAACAGGCCCTGCTCCTTGCGGTTGCTCTTGTCGAAGATGACAAACCGGGCGCTGGTGCGGACGGGGTCAACCTTGACGTTGTCGGGCATCTGCACGGTCTTGGCGAGGCGGGCCCACTGGCAGAGGTAGCGCGCGGCGTCGAAGTTCGCCATGCGGGTCGTGTGCGAGGCGTAGGCGGTGCGCTCGTCGTCGCGGACGTCGAGGTAGCCATGCTCCTGGTCGAGGTAGGTCTGGAAGAAATAGACGAACAGCCGGCGCAGGATGTCGAAATACTTGGGCTTTTGGTCCTCGGGAATCCAGCCGTCGCGCAGGCCCTGCAGGATGAGGGTGATGCAGTGCATCTGGCCGTAGGCACCGGCGGCGCGGCCGTAGGCCCAGCCGAGGCCGTCCGTGCGGACGAGGTCGGGCATCATCTTGATGTATTTCTCCGCGTAGGTGCGGAGGGTGGGGAGCTTGCGCTCGCGCAGGGCGGCGTTGGCGTGGAGCGACAGCGCGGAACGGGTGAAGACCAGGGTCATCACGCCGTAGAGGTTGAAGTGCCCGCCGACACCCGGCTCGACGTCGTCAAAGAAGCCGGAAGAGCTGGTCTGTTCGATGCGCTCGGCCAAACGCTCGATGAGGCGCGAGGTCTCGTCCTTCTTGGACAGGCCGAGGCTGTAGCGGCAGACGGCCTTGGCGATGTTGAAGGCCTGCCAGTAATTGTCGTAGTCGCTGCGGTTGAGCAGGAGCTTGTCGAGATGCGTGCGGGTCTCCTCGACGAGGCGTTCCCAGACGACGTTGCGTTCCTTGGAGGGGCCGAAGGAGAGGAGGCCGAGCGAGGCGTAGGCGAGGCCGTTCTCGCCGGCGGGCTCGGTGAAGGCCTGCGCGGTGACGCAACGGGCGGTGAGATCGATCAGGTCGAAGCCCTTGAGGGTGGTTTCACCCGTGGCGCGGTAATATTCGCCCAGGGCGAAGGCGACGTGGCCGGGCTCATCGGAGCGGGGGCTTTCGCCGGGAATGGGGGTGACGGTGCCGTCGGCATTGATGGCGTCGAGGTTGTGGCTCAACATCGAGCGGGCCATATCGAGACATTGCTCGGAAAAGCTGTTCATTAAGTGGTGTTAAGTGTCAGAGGGTTAATGCGGGAAAGGAAAGGTGTCCCGGTTTTGAAAAGCCGGGGCAAGAGTGAAGTTACTTGACGATGAGTTTGATGAACTCGGCGTTGGTCTTGGTCTTGCCGAGGCGGGTGATCAGGGTGTCGGTGGCCTCCTCGATCTTCTGCTGCACCAGGGCGCGGCGGAAGAAGTGGATGCCCTCCAACGTCTTCTCATCGAGGAGCAGCTCCTCCTTGCGGGTGCCGGAGGAGGCGACGTTGATGGCCGGCCAGATGCGCATCTCGGCGGCCTTGCGGTCGAGGACGAGCTCCATGTTGCCGGTGCCTTTGAATTCCTGGAAGGTGACGTCGTCCATGCGGCTGCCGGTCTCGACCAAGATGGAGGCGATGATGGTCAGCGAGCCGCCGTCCTCGGTGTTGCGGGCCGAGGCGAAGAGCTGGCGGGGCCGCTCGAGGGCGCGGACGTCGAGGCCGCCGGTGCCGGTGCGGCCGGAGTTCTTGGCGGTGTTGTGCGCGCGGGCGAGGCGGGTGAGCGAGTCGAGCATGAGCACGACATCCTTGCCGGCTTCGACGAGGCGCTTGGCGCGCTCGATGCAAAGGTCGGCCACGCGGATGTGGTTCTCCACCGGTTCGTCGTTCGACGAGGCCCAGACCTCGGCGGGGACGGTGCGGTGGAAGTCGGTGACCTCCTCGGGGCGCTCGTCGACGAGCAAGATCATGACGTGGCACTCGGGATGGTTCTCCAGGACGCCGAGGGCAATGTCGCGCAGGAAGGTGGTCTTGCCGGTGCGGGGCGGGGCGACGATGAGGCCGCGCGTGCCCTTGCCGAGGGGACAGAGGAGATCGACGACGCGGTTGGTCATGCGGCCGTCCTTCATCTCGAGCCTGAGCTGCTCGTTGGGCGTGATGGTCGTGAGATTCGCGAAGTCGGTCGCGCGGCGGCGGGCATCGAAGTCCATGCCGTCGATCTTCTCGATGAAGCGCACCTTCGGGTTGGGGAAGCGGTCATCCGGCGTCGCCTGGGCGATGATGATGCTGCCCTGCTGCAAGTGGAAGCGGCGCACGAGTTCGCGTGGCACGAACGGATCGGTGGGCCGGCGCTTGCCGTGCTTCACCAGGTCGAGCAACTGGCCGTTGCGGCTGTTGTCGAGGTCGAGGATGCCCTCGACGCGAATTGAATTGTCCGGCTGGACCGGAGCGTTGGTGGGGGCCTGGGATTCCGCGGGAGCGGCAGGCGGATTTTCTTTATCCATACAAAACAGGTTGTTCGTGCTGCCTGGGCTTGACCGTGCAATCCGTCAGGGCCATTGCTGAAACCAGTTAAGCTTCAACCCCAATAATAGGAGAAACTTGTGACGGACCAAACGATTACCTCAGTGTCTCGGGAGAGCAGAGTTTTCAAACCCTCGGCCGAGTTCAAGAGCCAAGCAAACCTTGGCAGCTACGCCATTTACCGTAGGCTCTACAATGAGTCTGTCAACGCTCCAGAAAAATTTTGGGGGCGCATGGCCAAGGAACACCTCGTCTGGCGCAAGCCTTTCAAGGGCGTGCTGCAGTGGAAGCCGCCCCACGCCAAGTGGTTCATGGGTGGCAAGTTAAACGTCACTGAGAACTGTCTCGACCGCCACCTCGGCACGGCCCGGGAGAACAAGGCCGCATTAATTTTCGAGGGCGAGCCGGGCGACGTCCGCACCATCACCTACCGGCAGCTGCATTTTCATGTCTGCCGCATGGCACATATTCTGGAGAACCGCGGGATCAAGGCCGGCGACCGCATCGCGATCTACCTGCCGATGATTCCCGAGGCGGTCATCGCCATGCTCGCCTGCGCGCGCATCGGCGCGGTGCACACGGTCATCTTCGGCGGCTTCAGCGCCGAGGCGATCAAGGACCGCGTCAATGATTGCCAGGCCAAGATGATCATCACGGCCGACGGCGGCTGGCGGCGCGGCAAGGTCATCGAGCTCAAGGCCAGCGTCGACAAGGCCGTCGAGGGCTCGCCGTGCGTGCATTCCGTGCTCGTCGTGAAGCGTTGCGGCAACCCCGTGACCATGGTCGAGGGTCGCGACACCTGGTGGAAAGAGGCCTGGGAGGGCGCGCCCAACCAGCATGCGGCGAAAGCCTTTGATTCCGAGCATCCGCTGTTCATTCTCTACACCTCCGGCTCCACCGGCAAACCGAAGGGTGTGCTCCACACCAGCGCCGGCTACCTGCTCGGGGCCAAGCTGAGTTCGCACTACGTTTTCGATCTCAAGGAGTCCGACCGCTATTTCTGCTCCGCCGACATCGGCTGGATCACCGGCCACAGCTACGTCGTCTACGGCCTGCTCTCGAACGGCTCGACCGTGTTTCTTTACGAGGGCGCACCCAACCAGCCCGAGCCGGACCGGTTCTGGTCGATGATCGACCGCCACGGCCTCACCATCCTCTACACGGCACCGACCGCCATCCGGGCGTTCATGCGCTGGGGCGACAACTACGTGCTGCGCCACCGCCTCGACTCGTTGCGCCTGCTCGGCTCGGTTGGCGAGCCCATCAATCCCGAGGCCTGGATGTGGTATCACACCCTGATCGGCAAAAAGAAATGCCCGATCGTCGACACTTGGTGGCAGACCGAGACCGGTTCCATCATGATTTCCCCGCTGCCCGGCTGCATCCCGACCAAGCCCGGCTCGGCCACGCTGCCGTTCTTCGGCGTGCTGCCCAAGATCGTCGATGAGAAGGGCAACGAGGTGCCGCGCAATTCCGGCGGCAAGCTGGCCATCATGCAACCGTGGCCCTCCATGCTCCGCACCCTCTGGGGGGACGACGAGCGCTACAAGAAGGCCTATTTCTCGGAGTTCCCCGGCAAGCCCGGCGTCTACTTCACCGGCGACGGCGCCCGGCAGGACAAGGATGGGTATTTCATCATCGTCGGCCGCATCGACGATGTGCTGAACGTCTCCGGCCACCGCATCGGCACGGCCGAGATCGAGAGCGCACTCGTGTCGCATCCGGCGGTTGCCGAGGCCGCCGCCGTCGGCCGGCCGGATGAATTGAAAGGTCAGGCTCTCGTGGTGTTCGTCACGCTCAAGTCCGGCCACACGGCCAGCGAGGAGCTGAAGGAGGCCCTGCGCGCCCACGTCGGCAAGGAGATCGGCTCGCTGGCCAAGCCCGACAGCATCCGCTTCGCCGCCGGCCTGCCCAAGACCCGCTCGGGAAAGATCATGCGCCGCCTCCTGAAGGAACTCGCCACCAGCGGCTCCATCAAGGGCGACACCACCACGCTCGAAGACTTCTCCGTCATCTCGGCGCTGCAGGCCGAAGAGTGATGCGCCACCCGGAATAAATGTCCCAGGCTCCCGCAGGGGCCACCCGCCAACGAGCTGCCTTTACGCTGCTCGAGCTGCTCGCTGTCATCGCGATTCTTTCCCTGTTCGCCGCCCTCGTGCTCGGGGTGGGGCGCCGGGCCGGGGAGGCCGGGCGGGTCGCCCGGGCCAAGGCTGAACTCGCGGTGCTCGCCGCCGCGCTGGAGAACTACCGGGGCCTCTATGGCGATTATCCGACGACCGACGACGCAGCCCGGCTGCTCCAGTCGCTGCTCGGCCGCCGGGGGCCATCCGGCGTCGCCATCAGCTTTCGTGCGCTGATCGATCTGGCCCGCTTTACCCCGGGCGGCTCGCGGGACCCTTTCATAGATCCGGCGACGGTGCTGGTCGATCCCTGGGGGCAACCCTACCTTTACGTCTACCGGACACCCTCGGCGGGGTGGGTTAACCCGGGGTTTGTGCTCTATTCCATCGGACCGGACGGCCGGGACTCGCCGACACTTCTGCCCGGCGGCATAGGTGATCCAACTCCGCCGGAGAATGCGGACAACCTGTTCGCCAACCGCAACTGACCATGCGCCGCTCCCGGGGATTCACCCTGCTCGAATTGCTGTCGGTCATCGCGATCATCGGTATTCTTGCCGCGCTGATCTTTCCCGGGGTCGGCGCCGCCCGCCGCTCGGCCAACAAGGCCAAGACCAAGGTCCAGTTCAGCCAGTGGGCCGCCGCCCTCGAGGGTTTCCGCAGCGAATACGGTTATTATCCCGTGCTGCACAGTTCCAACTTGGTCAACCCGCCCGGCCAGTCGACCGAGGCCGCGGCGCTGCATCTGTTCCACGATCTGCTCGCCGCGCGAAGGCGGGACGGCTCGATGCTGCCCGCCCATGCCAGCGGCACCAACCCCCAGTTCCCCGAGGCGCAGAACCGGAAGCTCCTATCGTTTTATAGTTTTAGTGATGCAGACTTCACAACCGCCGGCTCGCCCCTGCCGAACCTGCCGCACGACGCCTTCGACAACACGCAGATCGCCGTGCTCGTGGACCGGAACCTCGACGGAGTCATCAACGCCGCTGATGCCGGCGGCGCTTTCCCGGCGGTCGGCGGCCTGACGCCTTCCGTCATTGATATTCCCGCCAACGGCGTGCGCGCCGGGGTGATCTTCTACGTTCCTGCGCCCGGGGCCAATGCGACCGCTCCGGATTTTATCTTCAGCTGGAAATGAAAACCCGGCGGAAAAGGGAGGGCTTCACCCTGCTGGAACTGCTGGTCGTCATCGGACTCATTGCGGCGCTTTCCTTCGTTCTGTTCGGCGGACTGGGCGGAGGCGGCCGGTCCGCCGCCCTGCAATCGGGGCAGGCGACGCTCGCGAACCTGGTGACAGCCGCCCGGGTCAAGGCGATGGCCACCGGGCAATCCGCGCGGGTCCTGATCCACGTTGACCCCAGCAGCGCTGCCCGTCCGCTGCGGTTCATGCGGCATCTGGCCTTGCAGGTTCAGGTCGCCGGCGCGTGGCAGCTGGTGACGGAGATGTATCTGCCTGAGGGAATCTATGTCGTGCCCGGCAACTTCAGTCCGGTCCCGGCCGGAATATTCGCCGCAAATACCGCCGGGCCTTGGACCAGATCCGACGGTTCGGCCCTCCGGTCAACCGCGCTGCGGGCCAACCAGATCATCATGGACAAGATCAACAGTTCCACCGCGGAACAGTGGGCGGCCATCACCCTTGCCGCCGCCGGAACCACGGCGCAATCGGGCGACATTATTCTCGCCGCCGGCCGGATCCGGGCGCCGGGCTCCTATGCCGCGGGCGAT
This sequence comes from Lacunisphaera sp., assembly GCA_046590295.1. Classification (GTDB taxonomy): domain Bacteria; phylum Verrucomicrobiota; class Verrucomicrobiia; order Opitutales; family Opitutaceae; genus Lacunisphaera. The sequence goes on along the minus strand of JBKJTZ010000143.1, from coordinate 3,045 downwards.
TCCCCGGTCGAGCTGGAAAACCCCGAAACAGTGCGCGGGTTGTCCGTGAGCGCCTACGGTGTGCCGGTCATGATCAACGGTCGCACCGGCTTCTGATGAATACACCGGGCAAGCGCACGGGTTTTTCCCTGATCGAGGTCGTCATTGCGACCGGGATCTTTGCCGTAGCGGTCACCGTGACGCTGGCCCTGCTGCCGGCCCTGTCGCGGCTGGCGGCTGACCAGGCCGATGCCCTCGTGGCCCAGCGACTCCCGGACGGTCTGCAAGTTGAGCTGACGCGGCTGGCGGCCGGCAATTACGACGGACTCGCTGCGGCCGTGCCGGTCATGACGGCCCCGCTCGCCAACGGTTTCGTCCTCGGGGCGAGCCGCGACGGCAGCCGGTTGCATTCGCTCTCGTATCGGCCGCCGCCAGCGAGTGGCATGGTGCCGGCGGAAGAGCAGTACTTTCTGGTCGAGGCCTGGCGCTTCGAGCGACCGCCGCTGGGCTTTGATCCGACCGGGACCGTACTTCCGCTTTATGTGCGCGTGTCGTGGCCCTATCGCCTCCCGGGCAATCCCGTGGTCATCAATGCGGGCGACCGCCGGCAGGTTTTGTTCACCGTCGCCTTGAGCCGATGAAATCGTCGGGCAGACGGAACGGATTCACCTTGCTGGAACTGCTGGTCGCGGTGGCCATCACGCTCCTGCTGGCCGGGATCATGCTCGCCGTGACCACCGGCACGCTGGGCCTCTGGCGACGCACGCAGGATGATTTCTCCAGCGGGACCGCCGCCAAGCTGGCGCTCGACCTGCTCGAGCGCGATCTGCAATCGGCGATCCACCGGGCCGATGGCCGGGGCAATGTCTGGCTCGCGGCGGAGGTGATCAATGTCCCGTCGGCCTTGGCAGGTCATGGGTGGCTGACCACCGCTTTGATGAAGCCGGCAACCAACGAGAGCCAGCGACTGGTGCCTGATCCCGGCGGCGGACAGGCACCCGGTATTGCGGAGGCGCGCTTCGGGCTTTCGGGTGTCTGGTTGAGACTTTTCGCCGCCACCGCGGAATCCGGCAGCGAGCTGGCCCTCCCGCGGGCGCTGTCCTACCAGCTGGCCCGTCGTCCCGTCAGCGGGGCGGTCTCCCCGGCCAACCTGGCGGACGTGCGCTACATGCTCTTTCGCTCCTTCGCCAGCAACCAGGCGACCTTTGCTGCCGGATACGACGTGACGACCGGCAATGGCTCTGTGCTCACCAACCCGAGCACCAGCAACGACACCCTCGCGGTCAACGTGGTGGACTTTGGCGTCTGGCTTTACGCCCGGAACAGCGCGGGGGAGTTGCGCCGGATCTATCCGGCGGACAACGGCGATTTCGTTCACACCGCCACCGACGCCGCCGCGCCTGGCGACACGGAACGATTTCCCGTGGTGGCGGACGTGATGTTGCGGGTCTTGACGGAAGAGGGAGCGCGTTTGCTCGATGCCATGGAGAGAGCAAACGGCGCGGTCAGCCGGCCGGGCAATTTTCCGTCCGATGCGGAATGGTGGTGGGCTGTCGTGGAGGCGAACTCCCACGTGTATGTGCGACGGGTGGAAATGAAGGGAGGCGGTTGATGAAGCCGGTGAATCGCCGGTCAGGCTTCGCCCTGATCCTCACACTCTCGCTGCTGGCCCTGCTGGTGCTGGCGCTGCTCGCGATGAGCGCCTTGGTGCAGGTGCACGGCCAGGTGGCGACCGCCGGCGCCTATCAGACGCAGGCCCGCCAAAACGCCTTGCTCGGCCTGCGGGTCGGGCTGGGTGATTTGCAGCGGCACGCCGGAGATGATTCCCGCATCACGGGCATGGCGGGGATCACCGGCATCGGCGCCAGCGCCGGCAACAACACCCGCCATTGGTGCGGTGTCTGGCGAAATGATAACGGCGGCACCTTTGTAACGTGGCTGGTGTCGGGCGCCCCGGCATCGGCCGGCGCTGCACTACCAGCCGGCACCACCAGTGTAGAATTGGCCTCCAATGGCAGCGTGGGTGCGGCCGCCGCCAATTCCGAGCACGTCATCGCGGGCAAAATCCCCATTGTGGTGCCCGAGGTGCCCGGCTCGCCCGGCGTCGCGACCACGATCGGCCACTACGCCTATCTGGTCATCGACGAGGGCGTGAAGTCGCCCGCCTATTCGCCGGACGCGGCGACACCGGTGGCGCCGGTGATATTCTCGGCTTCGGCCAGCAGCGCGCAGGGCAAATTGCGGGATGCCATCGCTACGCACACGACGGACCTGCCCAAGGTGCTCATCTACGAGCAACTCAGCCTGTTGCCGACCCCGGCGCTGACGCCGTCAGTGCTGCAGGATAACTTCCACCATGTCACACTCACCAGCCGCTTCGTGAACGGAGCGCAGCTGGCGGCCGGCTCGATCAACGTGAACACCAACTCGGCGATTGTCTGGCGCAACATCCTGCAAACCTACAACACCTCGCCGGGCGCCCCGGCGCAAATTGCCAGCGCCATCTTGTCCACGCGGGGCACGACCATCCAGAATTCCATTGCCGCGTATGCGGCCGGGCAGAAATCCGCAAGCGGCCCGTTTCGGTCGGCCGCCGACGTGGCCGGCTTCATGGCAACCGTCTTTACCTCAGGTTCGCCCACGGCCAGTCAGATCATGACGGTCATCACCCCCATGCTGGCGGTCAGGTCGGACACTTTCCGGATTCGCGGCTACGGTGAAGCGTTGAATCCGTCCGATGCGACCAGGCTCGAGGCCGCCGCGCAGTGCGAGGCCATCGTCCAACGCACGACCAGCCTCGCGCCCAACGGGCTGGGCAATAAATTCGTCATCCTCTATTTCCGCTGGCTGGGCCCCGGCGACCTCTAGCCCGCCTTCTCCGGCTTCGGCGCGGCAAGAAATATCTTGTGGATTTCCCGGGAAAAATGTGACTTCTTCCGCGTCCCTTTCGCCAGGGTAGCTCAGTGGTAGAGCAGAGGACTCATAAGCCTTTGGTCGCGAGTTCAATCCTCGCCCCTGGCACCATTCCCCCCAAAGACTTACAGAAGTTTCTTGGGGGATTTTGTT
>JBKJTZ010000129.1:0-4426 GCA_046590295.1 Lacunisphaera sp. | reverse complement strand
CCTGTGGATGTTGCCTGGTTGGATGATCTGCTCCGGCCAGATGGCCGCAGCGAGGTCCCCAGGATAACGGACCCATGTTACGGTTTCGTGACGCCCGTGTGACAAACAGGGCAAATGATCCGGATAGGCGCAGCCCACGGAACGGCGCGTTTGAGGTGGAGCGGCCTGACCGCAGGACGCTGCCTCCCAGTCGAAAAGCCAAGCGCGCCGAGGTCGGCGCGCTCCACCTCCCATCGGCGACAGCTATCGCGCCGGAGCCAACCGCCCTACTGACCGCCCGTCGCCGGAGCCGGCGTGACCGTGGGTGCGGCCGTGCTGTGCGCACCGGCCCCGGCGGAGGCCGCGATGATGTTCATCAATTCCGACTCCCCGCCGTCCGTGCTGCTGAGCTGGATGAGGTTGTTCAGCGAGCTGAAATGCTTCGTCCACTCAAAGTCGCCCGTGTGGTCTCCGACCACCTGGTGGAACAGCTGTTTCTTCTCGACCTTCAGCGCCTGGATGCGCTCCTCGATCGTCCCGGCCGTGACCATGCGGTAAACGAACACCGTGTTGGTCTGGCCGATGCGGTGCACGCGGTCGATGGCCTGGTCCTCGACCGCGGGATTCCACCACGGGTCGAGCAAAAAGACGTAGTCCGCCGCGTGCAGCGTGATGCCCGTACCGGCCGCCTTGAGGCTGACGAGCATCGCAGCCGCGCCGACCGCCGACTGGAAATCCTTCACCGGCTTCTGCCGGTCCACGGTCATGCCGGTGATCTCGTAGCGGGGCAGGTCCGGATACTGCTCGTCGAGCGCCTTGCGCACCCGGTCGAGCAGGGTCACAAACTGCGAGAAGATGACGACCTTATGGCCGCTGGCCACGATCTCGGCGAGTTTTTCCACGAGCAGCTGCAGCTTGCCGCTGTCGGACAGCGGGGAATTCAGCCACGGCAGCAGGTCCGGGTCGCAGCAGACCTGCCGCAGGCGCGTGAGCAGCGCGAGGAAGCCGAAGGATTTCTCGCGCAGCGCCAGGCCGATGTCCTCGCCGAGGCGCGCCAGGCCCTCGGTGCAGATGCGCGCATACTCGGTGCGCTGCACATCGGTGAGCGGGCAGAGCAGGTCCATCTCCACCTTGGGCGGCAACTCCTTCGCCACCTCGTTCTTGGTGCGGCGGAGGATGAAGGGCGCCACCTGCTGACGCAGGCGGCTCATCGTGCGCTCGCGGTCCTGGACCAGCGCCGTCTCAAAGGTGGCGCGCGACCCGAGCAGGCCCGGCAGGAGGTAACGGAAGATGGACCACAGGTCGAGCTGGCGGTTCTCCAGCGGCGTGCCGGTCAGCACCAGGCGGTGCTGCGTGCGGATGGCGAAACAGGCCTGCGTGACCTTGGCGTCGGGGTTCTTGATGAACTGGCCCTCGTCGAGCACCGCATAGCCGAACTCGGTGGTGTCGAGCAGCGCCCGGTGCTTGCGCAGCTGGGTGTAGCTCGCGAGCCAGATGCAGGGCGCCTTGTTGGTCTTGAAGTCGTTGCCCGACTTCAGCGTGTCGACTATCGCCTCGGGGTAGAACCGCGTCAGTTCCTCGCGCCACACCGGGACGACGCTTGCCGGGCACACGACCACGTGGCGGTGTTTCGCCAGCGGGCGGGCGCGCAGCAGCGCGATGACCTGCGCGGTCTTGCCCAGGCCCATCTCGTCGGCCAGCAGGCCGTGGCACTCCGTCTCGCACAGGTGGTGCATCCACTCGACGCCGCGGCGCTGGTATTGGCGGAGGAATTCCGGCAGCTCGGGGGCGGTGGCCGGGACCGTGAGCACCTTCTGCCGCCACCCAGCGACCTCGGGCCCGAGCGTGACCTTGAGGCGGTGGTCGTTGAAGAGCGAAAAGATGAGGTAGGGCGGGATCTCGCCCCCGACCTGCGATTCCTCGAGGTTGCGCCGCCATTGGTTGAAGCCCTCCCACTTCTCCGGCGCCATGGTGACGATGCCGAGGTCGGGCAGCAGCATCGGGGTGCGCCCGTGCTTGAGCAGCGCGGCGGCCTGCTCCTCGGTCAGCAGCTTCTCGCCGGCGCGGAAAATCCAGCGGAGGTTCAGCCCACCGTCGCCGCGGCGGTCGGCCACGGCCTCGATCTCGATGGCGCGCGCGCCCTGCTTGAGATTGTCCACCTTCACGTCGAGCTCGATGGCGAACTGTTTTTTCCAGTGCGGCAGCAGGTCGCGGATGAAGCCCGGGATGTCCGCCAGCGCGTCCATCGCGTAGGCGTGGGTGGTCTGGTTGTAGCGGAAATGGGCCTTGCGCGCGTAGGAGGCCAGCGCGATGAGCTTGCCGCGCTCGGCGGCGGTCGGGTGGTTGGCGGTGTTGCCGAGCGCCGGGATGCGGCTGCGGCCGCTCTTCCAGTAGGCGAGGAAGACCAGGCCGTCGGTGTTGGTGGTGAAGCTGAGGAGCAGGTCCCGCGCGGGCGCGTCGGACTTGGCGCCGGGGTCTTCGTTGGCGCCGGAGCTGTTCGGGCTGCCGGTCGCCGCGGCATGACCATTGGTCCCGGCCCCGGCCTTCGGAGCCGCACTGGGCAGCAGCGCCGTCATCTCATCGACCAGCAGTTCCTCGATCTCGTGCAGGCCGGCGACGGCAATGGCGTTGGCCAGCAAAGTATCGGTGGAGGATGAACGGACCTTGATCTGGTCGCCTTCCCATTCGATGACGGCGTACTCCTCCTTCTTGTCGACCTTGCGATGGATGATGGCATCGCGCGCGCCCAGCTCCAGTTCGCGGATCTCGCCGTCCCGATACATGCTCTGACCGCGTTCCACCTGGTCGGCGCCAAATTGTCCCTCCCAGTCCGCCTCCAGTTGGGCGAACCAAAATTCTAATGATTGGGGAGTATAGATGCGCTTCGGCCCGTGGGTTTGCATCAGGTAAAAGGTGAGACGTTAGAAACCTCCGTGACTGTCGCGCAACCCCAAACTCGAGAATTTTACCGACCCATGCGCCGGAGCATTTTAGGCGGTTCTTCCACCGGTGGTGAGTTGTGACCGAATAACCACCAGCGTGCGCTCGGTCGCGCCGCGGTGCAGGGCGGTCCATGCGCGGGCCGCCGCTGCAAGTTGCTCGCGCTGCGCCGCATCCGCCAGCAGATCCACGGCGGCCGTGATCAGCTCACTGTGGGTCTCCACCTTCCGCACGGCCCCGGCCTCGGTGAGGGTGCGGATTATCTCGCGGAAATTCGTCATGCGCGGTCCATGCAGGACGGGCTTGCCCAGCACCGCCGCCTCGACCGGGGTCTGGCCGCCGTCATGCGGCGCCAGACTCTTGCCGGTGAACACGAGATCGGCCAGCTGGGTGAAATTCCGCAGCTCCCCCGTCGTGTCGCCGACCGCCACATCCACCGGGCCGGGCGCAGCACCCGCCGACCGGAAATGAAACGTCAGGCCGGACTTGGCGAGCAAGGCGCGCAATTCCTCCCGGCGCTCGGCGTGCCGGGGCACGAGCAGCAGGGAGACCGCCAGGCCGCGGTCCCGCGCCGACTTCAACACCGTGAGCAGCGCCACCTCCTCCCCCGCCCAGGTGGATGAGCCCAGCAGGACGAGGCCCGCCCCCAGTCCGAGTTCACGCCGCAGCTGCGCCCGGCCCGCCTCGGGCAGCGCGGGGATGTCGACGTCCAGCTTCAGGTTGCCGGTGGTCTGCAGCCGGTCTGCCGGGAACCCCAGCGCCCTGAAGCGCTGCTCGTCCCGCCTCGAGGCGCACAGCACCCGCGTGATGCCGCGCGCCAACGGCCGCAGTAGCGGGCGAAAGCGCAGCGAGCGTTTGAAACTGCGGTCCGAGAGCCGGGCGTTGACGCTGATGACGGGCACACCGCGGCTCTGCGCCTGGTGCACATGCTCCGGCCAGCGCTCGCCCTCCATCAGGATGCAAAGGTCGGGCTGCACCTGCCGCCAGGCTCGCGCCGAGAAAGCCCAGAAATCCAACGGAAAGTAGCCGATGCCGATCGTGAGCGCGGCATACTTCGCCTGCGCCAGCTTGTAGCCGGTGCTGGTCGTGGTGGTCAGGTAGATCTCGGTGCAGCCCTCGCGTTGGAACGCCTCCAGCAACGGGGCGATGGCGAGCATCTCGCCGACGCTGACCGCCTGCAGCCAGATCCGCCGGGCGCCGGGCTGCTTCGCCGGGAGCAGATCGGTCCCGCCGAAGCGGTGGCTGAAGTTCTCCGTGTAACCGCCGCGCCGGCGCATGCGCCACAGGTAATACGGCGTCAGGAGGAGCAGCAGCGGCAGGAAGAGAATGCGATAAATCCAGATCACGGAATTGATCGAGCCTTCAGAAATTAAACGCGGAGGACGCAGAGTTCACGGAGAATTTCGTGGCTCTCTGCGTGCTCTGCGACCTCCACGTTGGAAAATGCATTGGTTCACTGCCCGAGCACCCACGCGAAGATCAGCGGTGCCACGATCGTCGCGTCGCT
>JBKJTZ010000080.1:0-44643 GCA_046590295.1 Lacunisphaera sp. | reverse complement strand
GGCAAAACTGCCCACTACCCCCGGGGATTTGTCCCTTGCGGCGGGCGGGGGACCCCCGTTGCTTTGGGGCATGCCCCGGATGCGTTTGCTGACCTTCAACATCGCCCATGCCCGGGGGCCGATGCCGGTGCACCAGGGGTTGCGCTCCATCGCCATGCTGCGCTTCAACCTCCTGCGGATTGCCCGGCTCATCCAGCGGCTGAAGGTGGATGTCATCGCCCTGCAGGAAATTGACGAGAATTCGCGCTGGAGCGGCAGCTTCGACCACCTGGCCTTCCTGCGCGAGCACACCGGCCTCGCCCACGGGGCGCACGGCGTCCACAACCGCCGCGGGGGGCGCTATCACCTGAACTACGGCAACGCCGTGCTCTCGCGCTGGCCCATCGAGCATGAGGCCACGGTGCCCTTCGGGCAGGGGACGATGGGGGAGAAGGGATTCCAGTTTGTGGAGATCGGCACGCCGGCCGGCCGCCTGCCGCTGGTCAATATCCACCTGAACCACCGGTCCCGGGCCCAGCGTCTCCGGCAGGTCGCCCACCTGATGCGCTACCTCGACGCGCAGCATGCCGTCCGTTCGCCCCACTGGCACGTGCCGACGCTCGTCTGCGGCGATTTCAACAACGCCTCCCACCGGCCCGACGCGACCGCGACCTTGCTGGGTTACTTCGAGACGACCAACAATTACACGCTGCTGCCCAAGCTCGGGCGCACCTTTCCCTCGGCCTGGCCCGCCTGGGCGCTGGATTACGTGTTTTTGCCCGAGCAATGCCTGGCGCCCAAGGCGAAGATCGTGCGTTCGCTGCTGTCCGACCACTGCCCTGTGCTGGTGGAGTTCTCCCTGGCCTGAGGCCGGACGGAGTAAATTTCGCTCGACCCCCGCCGTCTGGCTTTCGACCCTCTACGCTTCATGGATCGCATCCACCTAGCCTTTGCCCGAGCCGCCCGTGAAAAACGCGCGGCCTTCGTGGCCTACCTGTGCGCGGGGGATCCGGATTTCAGCACCTCGCTGGCCGCCGCCCGGGCGGTGCTGGACGCCGGCGCCGACGTGCTGGAGCTGGGTGTGCCGTTCTCCGACCCGCTGGCCGACGGCCTGACCAACCAGCTCGCCGCCCAGCGCGCGCTCGACAGCGGCATGACGACCGCCCGGGTCCTCGAGCTGGTGGAAAAACTGCGGGAATCCAGCCAGGTGCCGATCATCTTCTACACTTACTACAATCTCGTCTTCTCCAACGGCGTGGAGGCCTACGTGCGCGCCGCCAAGGCGGCCGGCGTGGACGGCATGCTGACGCTGGACCTGCCGCCCGAGGAGGCCGGGGAGGTGCTCGCGGCCTGCCAGAAACATGACCTCAAGACCGTTTTCATTGTCGCACCCACGACGCCGGCGGAACGCTTGCCGCGCATCGGGGCGGCGACGACGGGCTTCATCTACTATGTCTCACGCGAGGGGGTGACCGGCGTGCGCGACCAGGTCGCCCCCGACATTCCTGAGGCGGTGGCGCGCATCCGCCGGCACTCGGACCTGCCGGTGGTGGTGGGCTTCGGCATCTCCACGGTGGAGCAGGTGCGCCAGGTCGCGCGGACGGCGGACGGCGTCGTCGTGGGCAGCGTCCTCGTCAATGTCATCCGGGAAAACCTCGACAACCGCGCCGGCCTGCCCGCCCGCCTGCGCCTCACCGCCGCCGGGCTCGTCGCGGGCACCGGCCGGTCCAGCTGAAGCGCCATGGCCAAAGTCCGCAAACTTCTCCTGATCGACGACGACCGCCTGCAGCAGCGCCTGCTGCAGCAGCACGTGATAAACTTCCGCAGCGGTCCCTTCGAGCTGGAGGAGGCCCAGACCTACGAGGCCGGGCTGAAAAAACTGCTCAGCGGCAATTATGCCGCCTGCCTCCTCGACTACCGGCTGGATGATCGCGACGGCCTGGCCCTGCTGCGCGAGGCCCGCATTGCCGGGTGCCACACGCCGGTCATCTTCCTGACGGCGGACGAGAACGAGGAGGTCGACATCGCCGCGATGGAGGCGGGGGCCGCCGACTACCTCGTCAAGAGCGCGCTGACCCCGCGCCTGCTCGAGCGCTCCCTGCGCTACGCCCTGAAGCTTTCCGAGACGCTCAGCCAGCTGCGTTTGCTCGCCCAGCGCGACGCGCTCACGGGCCTGCACAACCGCCGCGAGTTCCAGCGCATCCTCGAGGAGGAATGGAACCGGAGCGTGCGGTTCAAGCGGCCGTTCACCCTGGTGATGATCGACATCGATCACTTTAAGGCGATCAACGACGTGCACGGCCACCAGATCGGCGACGAGGTGCTCAAGCATGTCGCCAGCCTGCTTGCCGGCCAGGTGCGCAATGTCGACCGGGTCGCGCGCTATGGTGGCGAGGAGTTTGCCCTGATGATGGTCGAGATGGACCGCAAGAACGCGATAGAAAGCGTGCAGCGGCTGGGCCTGCTGCTGGCCGAGACCCCCTGTTACGTGCCCCAGACCGACCTGACCCTGCCGGTCACGCTCAGTGCCGGCGTCGCCACCAGCCTGACGGACGCCGGCAACGCCAGCGATCTGGTGGCCGCCGCGGACAAGGCGCTCTACGAGGCCAAGAAAGGCGGCCGCAACCGCATCGTCGCAACGGACGGCGAGATGTTCGAATATACGGTGACGTGACCTGTCGAGGTGGAACGCGGTGACCACGCCGCGATGGCTGTTTCTGGGCATCCTGAAGCGCCCTGAAGCCAGGTCGCTCCACCATTCGGACTACGGCGCCGCCGGCACCATGATCCGCAGGCTCCGCGGCCGCAGGGAAATCTCCAGCCGGGCAGGCATTTCCCGCGGTTCGCCGTCGATGTGGATCCAGCCGGCCGAGCGGCGCTCGATGACAAAGTGGGAACCAACGTGACGCGTGACCGCCTTCACCTGGTCGAAGGTGTCCGTGCCCAGCCGATATAGCATGCCGCAGGCGCCCAGCAGCCCGATCTGCGGCACACTGATGAGGTCGAATTCCCCGTCGTCCAGCTTCGCCCCGGGCGCGACGCGGGCGTCGTTGCCGTATTGGTCGGAATTCATGATAGCGAGGGTGAAGGTCTTCAACTCGACCCGGCCGCCGGGATGGTGGACCACGAGGGATTCGGGCTGGTGGGAAAAAAAGGCCGGCACGCCGGCCTGGAAATAGCCGGCCAGGCCCCGGCTGGTCCGGCGGCTGAACCGCTCGGCAATATCGGCCTCGAAGCCCAGGCCCATGACGTTGAAAAAGGCCAGGCCGTTGACGAGGCCGGTGTCGATGGCCCGGGGCCGTCCTGCCAGCAGCGTGCGGAAAGCGCCGGTCCCGGCCTGGTGGATGCCAAGGTGCCGGCCGAGGCCGTTGCCCGAGCCGCAGGGTATCAGCCCAAAGTTCGCGGCGGTGCCGACCAGCGCCGTGGCCACCTCGTTCATCGTGCCGTCGCCGCCGATGGCCACGACCAGCGTGCAGCCGTCGGCCACGGCCCGGGCCGCGAGCTCGGTGGCGTGGCCCGGGTGCTCGGTCGCGACGACCGAGCCGGCGAGCCCATGTTGCGCGATAAACTCCACCGCCCGGTCGCGCAGGTGCGGATTGCGGCGGTTGCTGCCGGAGTGGGGATTGAAAATGAAGCGGATTTTCAAGGGCAGGAGGCCTAGGAAAGCGCCCGCGCCCCGGATTGCACGGATTTTATTGGGCCGCAGCCGGGGCGGGTGGGCCGGGAAGGTAGGACTAGCCTTGCGCCGCCGGCCGTGCTTCCCTCGGGGATGTCCCGCATCCTCCATGTTCTCACCGGCTGCACCGCGGTCGGCAAAACCGAGCTGGCCCTGCGCTGGGCGGAGAGCAACCACGCCGAAATCGTCTCGTGCGACTCGCTCCTCTTCTACCGGGGCGCCGACCTGGGCACCGCCAAGCCCAGGCCGGCCGAGCTCGCCCGCGTACCGCACCACCTGATCGATGTCTGCGAGATGACCGAACAGATGGATGTAACCCGGTACGTCACCATGGCCCGGGCGGCGATCGACGGGATTGTGGCGCGCGGGCGGCCGGTGCTGGTCACGGGGGGCAGCGGTTTTTATCTGCGGGCGTTCTTCGGGCCGGTGGCCGACGCGGTCGAGGTGCCGGCGGAGCTGCGGGCCGAACTGCGCGAGCGGTTGGCGAGGGAGGGGCTCGCCGCCCTGGTGACGGAATTGCGTGGGCTCAACCCCCCGGGGCTCGGGGCGCTCGATGTCCAGAACCCGCGCCGCGTGCTACGCACCCTGGAGCGTTGCCTGGCGTCGGGCCGCACCCTCGCGGAGCTGTTGCAGGATTTTGCGGCGCAGCCGGCCCCCTTTGCGGATTTCGGAGTCAAGCTGACCGAGCTGCTGCGCGAGCCGGCGGAGCTGGACCAACGCATCGAGCAGCGGGTGGCCGGGATGCTGCGCGACGGACTGGTGGCGGAAGTGCGCGGCCTGCTGGCCCGGGGCCTGCCGCAGAACCCGAGCGTGGCCCGGGCCATCGGCTACCGGGAGACGGTTGATTTCATCGAGGGCCGCCTGCCTGCCTTGAGCCAGTCGAACGGATCGGAGGCAGGGCTTGGCGCGGCGATCGCCAAAAATACCCGGGCATTGGTCAGGAAGCAGCGCACGTGGTTCAAGACCCAGCTGCCCGAGCACCGGCAGCCGGACGCCGCGACCATCGAAGTGCGCGAGCTGTTCGTCTGATCATCGCCGCGGCCAGCGGCGCAGCAGCGCGGTGAGCCCGAGCGAGAGCAGGCCGCCCAGGACGGTCGTGCCCCCGACGAGGCTGAGGAGGCTGCCGACTGGGCTGTTGATCCGCCGGTAGGCCCTGATCTCCTCCCGGATGGCCGGCTCCAGCACGCCCTCGGAGCGCAGCTGGGCGACCCGCCAGTCCAGCGCATGGTCCAGCCAGCCCGGGTTGATATAATGGTTATAGGCGAACATGAAGGTGTAGACGATGACCCCGGTGATGAAGGCGGCGTGCAGCCCGGATCTGAGGCCGGCCCAGTAGGCCAGCCGGCCAGCGGGCGCGGCGTCACGCCGGCCCCGCAGCAGCAGATAGAGGGTGACCAGCGGAATGAGGCTGGAGAAAAACCCGCTGTAGGTGCCGAGGGCCAGATGCGTGGTGTGGAATCCCAGCAAATATTCCCCAAAAATCCACAGGCTGACCCCCGCGCCGGCCATGAGGCCGTAGGTGAGTTCGGGTTTCATGGCTGGCTTGAACGCGACGGGCAACCGGGGCGGGCCGGAGGGGATTGGTCAGGGTTTGCCACCGGTGGACTGGGCGGATTTGATGCGCTGGAGGATCAGGTCCTCGGTGTTGGAGATCGGGCCGGAGCCGGACGGCAGGGCGGAGACGCCGCCCTGGACTTGGGCGATGAGCTGGCGGGCCGCCGCGACATTCCGGCCCTGGGGAAAGCGGACGAGGTATTCGTTCCAGACTTCGACGGCTTTCCCGGGTTGCATCAGCAATTCCAGATAAAGGCCGCCTTGGTTGAACAGGCTGAATTCGTGCGCGGGATTCATCCGCTGGGCGAGCTGGTATTGGGCCAGCGCGTCTTCCGGCCGCCGGGAAAACCGGTAGGCGTTGCCCAGGTCGGTGCGGATGTCGGGATCATCCGACCCCAGACGGATCGCGGACTCATAATGTCTGATCGCGAGCGGCCAGTTTTGGTGGTCGTAATAGAAGTTGCCCAACGTGCGGTCGGCCTTCTCCGGAGACTGCCCGGCGGTGAGCGCGGGATCGGGCAGGTGGGCGGAAGGATCGGCCGGGAGCAGCGCGGCCGGTGCGGCCGGTGGCTGCAGCCGGGGTCGCAGGGCGAAATAGATGACCGTCCCGCCGACGAGCGCACCGAAGACTCCGGCCAGGATAAATGGAACCCAAAAGGTGGAAGGGCCGCGCGGCGGGGCGGAGGGTGAGGGGGCGGGCTTGGGTCTGGCCATGGCTGGTTGGGATCAATCAGCGATAATCGCCCCGTGCGCCGGTGCAACCTTGGTGGTGAAATGCCTCAGCTGGTCCGGCGGCTCGACTAGTTGCACGCCCCGGATGCGCGACTTCAGGCCGTTGACGTGCAGGAGCACCTCGGCGAGGTAGTCCACGTGGCTCTGGGTGTAGACCCGGCGCGGGAAGGCGAGCCGCACCAGCTCCATCGGCGCGGGTTTCTCGGTGCCATCGGGCTGGCGCCCGAACATGACGGAGCCGATCTCGACCGAGCGGATGCCGCCCTCGAGATACAGGACGAGCGACAGCGCCCAGGCGGGATATTCGCCCTGGGGAATGTGCGGCAGCATGGCCCGGGCATCGAGGTAGATGGCGTGGCCGCCCGGCGGCTGCACAATGGGCACGCCGGCGGCGGTCAGTTTATCGCCCAGGTAGGCGACGGAGCGGATGCGGTAGCGGAGATAATCCTCGTCGAGCACCTCCTTGATGCCCACGGCCAGAGCCTCCAGGTCGTAGCCCGCGAGACCGCCGTAGGTGGGGAAGCCCTCGGTGAGGATGAGGTTATTGCGGCACTTCGCGGCCAGGACCGCGTCATTGAGGGCCAGGAAACCGCCGATGTTCACGAGGCCGTCCTTCTTGGCGGACATGGTGCAGCCGTCGGCAAGGTCGAACACCTCGCGGGCGATCTCGGCGGGGGTGCGGCCAGCCTGGCCGGGCTCACGCTGCTTGATGAACCAGGTGTTCTCGGCAAAGCGGCAGGCGTCGAGGATGAGCGGCACGCCGTGCTTCCGGCACAGCGTGGAGGCGGCGCGGATGTTGGCCAGGCTGACGGGCTGGCCGCCGCCCGAGTTGTTCGTGATGGTGATCATCGCGAAGGGCACCCGCCCGGCCTTCTCCCGCAACGTTTGCTCCAGCGCGACGAGGTCGATGTTGCCCTTGAACGGGGCGATGAGCGAGGGGGACGTGGCCTCGGCGCAGCGGAGGTCGAGCGCGACGGCCCCGATGGCCTCGAGGTTGGCGCGCGTGGTGTCGAAGTGGGTGTTGTTGGGGACGACATCGCCGGGCCGGCAGGCGCTGGTGAAGAGGATGCGCTCGGCCGCGCGGCCCTGGTGGGTCGGGATGATGTTGGTGTAGCCCGTCACGTCGCGCACGGCGGACTCGAAGCGGAAGAAGGACCGGGCGCCGGCGTAGGACTCGTCGCCCTGCATCATGCCGGCCCACTGGGCGGACGACATCGCGCCGGTGCCGGAGTCGGTGAGCAGGTCGATGATGACGTCCTCGGCCCGGAGCTTGAAGAGGTTGTGGTCGGCCGCCGCGAGGGCGGCCTCGCGCTGGGCGCGCGTGGTGAACCGGATGGGCTCGACCGTCTTGATGCGGAACGGCTCGATGATGGTCTGGAAGGGCATGGGTTTTAGCCCCCACGCTACCTCCACCCGTCGCATGCGGGCCATGCTAAACCATTAGGCCAAAAGACTCATTTCCCCGTCACCGGGTAATTGGAGCGGGGACTACCAGTCCCGCCTCCTTTGATGAGCCCGCTCAGGGCACGTTTACCCCATACCGCTGCAGCGAACTGCCTTCGATCCGATGGAGCGCGGCGACGGCGGTGTGCAGCGTGACCCGGGCCGACAACTCGCTCACCCGGTTGGTCTCAAGGTCGTCCTGGGCTTCCAGCACGCGGCGGCTGGTGGACAGGCCGGCGTCGAAGCGGGCCTTTTCCAGCTCGTATTGCTTCTGGCTGAGCGCGGAGGCGAGCGAGGCGATCTTGACGCTCTCGACGTTGGTCTCGACGGAACGCACCGCGCTGCGCACCTGGACCTCGATGCTCTGCTCCAGCTGGCGGAGGCGGGACTGCTCGCGGCTGAGGATGGAGAAGCTCTGGCGG
Source organism: Lacunisphaera sp. (assembly GCA_046590295.1). Taxonomy (GTDB): domain Bacteria; phylum Verrucomicrobiota; class Verrucomicrobiia; order Opitutales; family Opitutaceae; genus Lacunisphaera. The sequence goes on along the minus strand of JBKJTZ010000080.1, from coordinate 36,837 downwards.
TAGCGCGCCTTGTCCGAGGCCTGGCCCCACGGGTAGCTGAAGGAAAAGTCGACCTGCCAGGAATGGTTCTGCCGGTCGAGCGCATCGCCGAAGGCATCGCTGCCGGATCCGTTGCGCCCGTTCAGGCCGACGGCGGCGCCGACGCTGAGGTCGGGCTTGGTGGCGTCCTTGGCGATCTTCAGGTCGAGCTTGAGCTGCTCGATGCTGGCGACGGTGGCGAGATAGTCAGGTTGGTTCTGCCGGGCCATCTGGTAGGAGGAGGCGAAGACCGGGGTCAAGCCGGTGAATTCGCTGAAGCGCACCGTACCGATCGATTGTTCGAGCTCGAACTGGCCGATGAGGGCGAGCAGGGCATCCTGCCGGTCCTGGACGGATTGTTCGGCGAGCAGGACGTTGCGGCGGGCGTTGGCCACGCCGACTTCCGCCTGCAGGACGTCCAGGTCGGTGGCCACGCCGGTATCCCGGCGGGTCTTGGCCTCGTCATAGAGCCGGTTGGCGAGGGCGAGGGAGAAGTTGCGCACGCTCAGCTGCTCGCGCGAGAAGACGAGGTTGTAGTAGGCGTTTTCGGTGTTCTGGATGACGGTGAGCGCCGTGGTCCGGTAGTTGAGGTTGGCGATATCGAAACCGATGCGCGCGCGGTTGACCGGGGCCTCGTTCACCCCGCGGCCGAAGCCGCTTAGCAGGTCCTGACGGACCGAAAGGGTCACGTCCGAGTTGTAGGCGGGATTCAGGGCGATCACGGCCGGATCAGAGGCACTCCGATCGAGCCGGCTGCTCGCGCTCAGGGTGGTGCCGCTATACAGGCGCTGGGACACGCCGGCGCGCAGGTTGGACGAGGTGGCGGACGAACGGGTGGTGACCCCGGTGGCCCCGGTGGTGTTCTTGCCGTGGGCGCCGCTGACTGTGACGACAGGCTGAAAGTTGCCCTGGGTGACGACGATGCTGTCCTTGGCGATCTCCGGGTTGTAGCGGCCGATTTCCAGGTCGAAATTCTTCTGCAAGGCGCGGGCAATGCATTGTTCCAGCGTGAGTTCGGGCTGGGCCACGGGCAGGATTTCCCTGGCGGGGTCCTGCGCGAGCAGTAGCGCGGTCGTGAGCGTGGCGGACAGGAGCAGGGCGGGGAGGCGGCGAAAGGTCATGGTTGAGGGAAGGGATGTCGGGTCAGGTCTAGCACACGCGAAACGTGGTGAAAGTTTAAGCTTTTTGTGACGGTGACGGCAAGCTGCCGGTTTCAGAAAATAAAATGCCACCGCCCGGGGCGGTGGCAGCGCAGAGATGGGTGGGCGGTATTATGACAGGATGGACGGCCCGCCCGAACGCTCCGGGATCGGGCTCAGCGTGCCGGAGGCTCGATTTTCTTCAGTTCGTGCTCAACCAGGCCACTGAGATAGGCGTTTTCGTTGGTGCCGGCGGTGAAGAGCATCAGCTGCTGGCGGAGTTCCGCATAGCGCGGGTTGGCCGGGGTGAGGTCGGGCAGTTTTTTCCCCTGCACATAAACGAGGAGGCCCTGCTCGCCGGTGGTCATCATCTCGGAGACCTTGCCGGGTTCGAGGTCCTGCAGCGCCGACAGGACCGGATAGGGCAGGTCCTGCGGCGGCTGGCGCAGGGTGAAGCTGGCGTGGCTCTTGACGGTGAGCTTCTCCGCCGCGGCGGCGCTGGCAAATTTGTCCGGCCCGCCTTGGGCCGCCGCCTGCAATTGCGCGCGGAGGGTCCGGCCCTGCTCGCTGAAGCGCTTGCGCTTTTCACTTTCGCGGTAGTCGGTGGCCACGCGCTCCCGCACCTCCGTGAACATCGGCTTGTAGGCGGGCAGGGTTTCATTCCAGAGCAGGACGACAAAACTGTTGCTGGTCGGCAGCGGATCGCTGAAGAAACGATCCTGGTTCAGGCGGGCAATCTGATCGGGATAGTTGCCAAGCCACGGCAGGTCCGCCGGGGGCTGGTCGGGGGCAAAGGGTGCCACGCTGACGGCCGGGCGGCGGTTGGCGACGAGGAAGGCGGTCAGCTCCGCCGAATTGGCTGCGAGCTTGCGCTCGAAAAATGCGACCGTGAGGTCGTTGGCCGCCTTGGAGGCGCCCTGGGCGCTGGCCGCGCGGCGGAGGGCAGTCTCGACCTGGGCGCGGACTTTCGGGAAATTATCGGCGGCCGCAGGGGTCAGCGCGGGCAGGGCGTCCTTCTTCTCAGCATCGGCGGGCACGGGGAAGCTGGCCTGGTTGGCATTGTAAAAGGCGCGGAGCTCAGCCTTGGTCGGCGCCACGGGCGGCATGTAGTCATCGCCCTTGAACTCGACATAACTCAGGCGCGGCCGGGCCGGGACATCGTAGCGGAAGGAATTGTCGTCATGGTATTTTTTCAGGATCTCATCCGTGACAGTGATGGCGGGATTGAAGGCGGCGTAGTCGAGCGAGGCGACCTGTACCGTCCAGCTGGAATCGGCGCGGATGAGCTGCTGCTTGATGTCGGTCGGCATCACGTAGCCGGGGCCGCCAATGATCTTGCCGAGCTGCTCGAGGCGGACGTCGTCCCGCAGCACGCGGTTGACGGTGGCGGGGGTGATATTGGCGCCGGTTTTGAGGGAATCGGCGAAGCTGCTATAGCGCTTTTGGTCGAACTGGCCCTGGTCGTCATGGAACAGGCGCAACGTGGGCACATATTTGGCGATCTGATCGGCGGTCGGGGCCGGCATATGCAGTTCGTCGGCCAGGGCCAGACCGGCCACGCGCTGGAGGGCGTACTGCTGCAACTGGGCGCCTTGGAGGGCCGCATAACCGGCCTTGAGCTGGGCGCTCAGGCTGCCGTCGGAGAAGATGCGGCGCGACTGTTCCTCGTTGCCGAGGTTCACATTAAAGAAAGGACGCTCGAGCGTCTGGTTTCCGGCCCGGCCGACGCCGCCGCCGGAGGTGCTGTAGATGACCACCATGGGCAGGCCCATGGCGACCAGAATCATGACGAAAACGAAACGGAAGTGGCGGTGGAAGTAGCGTTGAATCCAGGAGATCATGGGGGAAAGCGGCCCACCGTAGAAAGGGGGGGGCCGCTGTCAACCTGCGAAGCGGTCGGGGCCGGCCGGCGGTTTCAACCGGCCGGATGGGCGGGAAAGGGGGCGTGGGTCAGGCCCGGGGCGTGCTCGTCGATCAATTGGTCCAGGTTTTTGCCGGAAAGCGCTTCCGGGAGGACTTGGGCCAGGCAATCATGGTAGTGGGCCAGCACCGGGTCGACCCGGTCCAGCAGGCCGGCGGTGGGCGCCTCGCCATAGTTTACGAACTCGCGGCGGAATTCCTCCAGCGTGATCTGGGCGAGGGGCCGGGCCGGCTGGTAGCGGAGGTCATTGGGGTCGGCGCCCTCGGCGGGGGGCAGCTCGCAGATGAGCCGGATGTCACTGAGCCGGTTGAGGCTCTCGTTCAGGATCTGGGAGGGCACCCGGATCAGTGCCGCCAGGTCGGTGATGGAGTAGGCCGGGGCCGCGGCCTTGAACCGGCGGGCGATCAGGAGGAGCACGAGGAGCGACATGCTTTCCCGGGTTGCATAGTTGAGGCTGTGCCAGGCGACCTGGCTGCTGCGGTAGCGGATGTTCTGCACCGCATAGGTGATCTGCCCGCCGACCAGCACGAAGAACCAGAAGATGTAGAGTCCGATCATCAGGACCGGGATGATGCTGACCGAGCCATAGAGGCTCTTGGAGATGACCACGCGCTTGAAGTAGAGGAACGCGAGGTAGTTGTTGAGAAAGAGCAGGGCGGTGACGATGATCGCCCCGAGCAGCGCGGCGACCCAGTGCACGCGGGTATGGGGCACGAGGCGGTAGAACAGGGTGAGCAGCACGACCAGCAGCAGGACCGAGCCGGATGGGAGCATCCAGACAAAGAGCTCCTTGAGCTGGGAGCCGAGGGGGATCTTGTCGAAGAACACGTTCAGGAACGCGCCGGCCGACAACAGGGTGAGCGAGGCGAAGAACAGCAGGGCCCCGATCGTGATGAAGCTCCAATAATAGATGATGCGGGCCAGCCAGGTGCGGCCGCGGCGGACACCCCAGATGTCGTTAAACGTATTCTCGACCGTGGTGAACAGGCCGATGACGATGATAAACAGGGTGATGATGCCGATGAGGCCGGCGGTGCCCGAGCGGGAACTGGTGATGAAGTTGCTGAGTAGGTGCACCATCTCGGGCGTGGCGGCCGGGGCATCGTCCGCGAGAGCCGCCGTGGCCCCATGAGCCTTCGCGTCCTCGCTCGCGCGGTCGAATTGCGCGACCTGGGGGGCAATGAAGCTGATGACCTTGTTCATGCTTCCGGCCACGAGCACGGGATCGCGGTTGTCCATGGCAAAGCCGGAAATCAGCACGGCGATGGCGACGACGGGCCCGAGGGCCAGCAGCGAGCTGTAGCTGAGCGCGGCGGCCCGGATGGCCACGTGGATCTCCTGCAGGCCGGAGAGGGTGATCGACACCACGCGCAGCAGCGCCAGGGCCCGGCTCTTCACCGAGCGTTCCTTCACAAGGCCGGCGGCCCAGATGTCATGCGTCCACAGCCGTTGCAGCCGGGTCAGGAGCGGGGTCAGCGGCATGGGCAAAACCGGATGGGGCGGCCCGCTCAGGAATACGACATCGTGGTGAGCATGACCATCCCCCCGATCCCGAGCAGCGCGGCGACCGCGAGCGGGATATAGCTCAGGAAGATGGTGCAGAAATACAGGCCGGTCGCCCCGGCGGCGACCGCAATCATCGGGGTGAGCTGGCCCTGGCTCATGAACAGGAAGCCCAGGAAACCGAGGCCGAAGGCGGCGCGGAAGCGGATCAAGGGGTAGATGCTGATGACCCCGAGCAGGAGGAGGAGGCCGATCAACGCATCGGCCAAGCCGAGAAGGATGAAGGGCTTGTCCATCATCTTCGTCACGTCCAGCGCCACGATGGCGTCGATGCCGGGAAGCATGAGCGCCACGGCGCTGAGGAGGGAGATGACGGCGGCGGCGCGGGTGCCCCACTGGGAGGCGATCATCATCGACTCACCCTTGTCCTTCTTGCCCTTGGTGTCTTCCGTCTTGCCTTCCGCGGCGGCGAGGAATTCCTGCACGGTGATGGCCGGCGCGCTGTCGGGTTTCTCTTCGTTGATGACCTTGAATTCCTTCTGCTTGAAGCCCATCTTTTTCTTCTCGGGCCAGATGAGCGCCTTCAGCTCGGCGTTGCTTCCGATGGTGAGCCACTGCTCGGTGGCCGTGTCGTAGTAGTAGGTCTCGGGGGTCACGCCCTTCCCGGCGTCGTTGCTTTCGGCGAGCGAGGCCAGCTGGTCCCGGGAAAACGGCCCGCGGGCTTCGGTATCGTTAAGGCCGCGGATGTAATATTCCGGGCCGGCAGGTTCTGGGGAGCCGCTCGACATGGTGGCGTCATGTTGGGGGACCGCGGTTTTGCGGCAAGAGCGAAGTGCCGCCTTCGCCGGCAGGGCGAATCCTTGGGATTAGCCGCGGCTCCTTGGGGACAACCCGCCCTCCCGGCCGTCACATCCGTTCCAGGTCGGTGCGGAGCCCGAGCAGATGGAGGCCGGTCTCCAGCACCGTCAGGGTGCGATGACAGAGCAGGAGCCGGCGGGCGCGTACGGCCGGGTCGTCGACGATGACCTTGTCGGCCGCGTAAAAGGTGCTGTAATCCCCGGCCAGCTCGTAGAGATAGAGGCCGAGGAAATGCGGGCGCAGCGTGTTGGTCGCGAGGAGCACGGCGTCGGGGAACTTCACGAGCTTGCGCGCCAGCGTGAGTTCCTGGGCGGAGGCGGGCGCGATGGCCCCGGCCACGGGCGGCGTGGCCGCGTCGAGGCCGGCCTTGCGGAAGATGCTGCGGATGCGTGCGACGGCGTAGAGCAGGTAGGCGGCCGTGTTGCCCTCGAGGGAGATCATCTTGTCCCACGCGAACACGTAGTCGCTGGAGCGGTTTTGCGAGAGATCGGCGTATTGCACGGAGGCGACGCCCACGATGTCGGCGATGGCGCGGCGCTCGGCCTCGGGAAAGTCGGGGTTCTTGGAACTGACGAGCGCGTAGGCGCGTTCGCGGGCCTCGGCGAGCAGGTCCTTGAAACGGATGTTTTCGCCGTCGCGGGTCTTGAGCGGCTTGTTGTTTTCGCCCAGCACGGTGCTGAAGTCCACGTGCTCGAGCTGCGGGAGCCGGCGGCCGGTCTGCGCGAACCACTTCTGCGCGGTCAGGAAGAGCTGGTCCATGTGGTCGCTCTGACGGAAGTCGATCACGTACACCGCGCCGTCCACCTGGAAGTGCTCGGCGCGGTAGAGCAGGGTCGCGAGGTCGCTGGAGGCGTAGTTGGCGGCGCCGTCCTTCTTGCGGATCATGAACGGCTGCGTCTTGAAGCGCGGGTGCTCGGGGTGGAACACGACGAGCGCGCCCTGGCTTTCGGTGGCGAGGCCGCCGTCGGTCAGCTCGCGGTAGACGCGCTCGACCTTGTCGTTGTAGAACGATTCGCCGAGGGTGACGTCGAACTTGATGCCGAGCTGGTCGTAGATGAGCTGGAAGGCGGCGAGGGAGACGTCGTTGATCTCCTGCCAGATCGCGCGGTTCCCGGCGTCGCCGCCCTGGAGCTTGACGAGTTCCTGCTGGGCCTCGGTCAGCACGGCCGGGTCGGCCTCGGCGGCCTGGTAGCCGAGCTTGTAGAGGCGCTCGAATTCCTCCAGCGGCTCGGCGGCGAGCGCGGCGGGGTTGAGGTGGCGCTTATAGGCCCAGATGAGTTTGCCAAACTGCGTGCCCCAGTCGCCAATGTGGTTGTCGCGGATCACCCGGGCGCCGCTGAACGCGAGCAGCCGGCAGAGCGCCTCGCCGATGACGGCCGAGCGCAGGTGGCCGACGTGCATCTGCTTTGCCGTGTTGGGGGAGGAGTAGTCGACGAGCCAGGTCTGGCCCTGCCGTGCGCTGGCGGCGCCGGCCCGCAAATGCTCCTCCGAATCGTATTGCTGCAACCAGGCGAGCAGGGCGGCGGGTTGCAGGCGGAAGTTGATGAAACCGGGACCGGCGAGGGAAATGTCAAAATCGCCCTGCAATTCCCCCAGCTCGCCGACCAGCTGCTGGCCGAGGGCCCGGGGATTCAGCTTTTCGCGCTTGGCGAAGGCGAGGGCGCCATTGGCCTGGAAATCACCATTGGCGGGGTCGGCCACCCGGACTTCCGGCTGGAAGCCCTTCTCCGCCAGATTCAGCTTGGCGGCGGCGGTCAAGAGGACCGCATCGAGGTGGCTGGTGACGTTGAAGGGAAGGGGCATCGGGAGATTGAGGAATTGCGCTTGGCTTTGGGCAAGAAGGATTTTGGCGGGTTGCGGTTCCTCGCTTTCGGTGCATTCTGTCCCATGGAAATTTTAGCAGCCGTGGCCCCTGAGGGGGTCATTTTAGTCTCGACAAAATTGGCAAAACCCATTGCCTCTGCGAGCTTTGCGCCGCACGGCGCGATCCCCCCGACATACACAGTGACATCCATGAGAAAACGTCCCATTCCCACACGCCGCTTCATCAAGCCGTCGTTTACTTCCCTGATTGAGAAGAAACGCGACGGGCAGGAATTTTCCCAGGAGGAAATCCGCTACATCATCGATTCCACCCTGGATGGTGAGATGCCGCAGCACCAGCAGGCGGCGCTGTTGATGGCGATTTACTTTGCCAACATGTCGGCCCAGGAAACGGCGATCCTGACCGAGGAGATGATGCTCTCGGGCGAGGTCATCGACCTGTCCCATATTTCCAAGCCGAAGATCGACAAGTATTCCACTGGCGGCGTGGGCGACAAGACCGCCCTCGTCCTCGCCCCGCTCGCCATGGCCAGCGGCGTCGTCGTGCCCATGATGTGCGGCGTCGAGCAGGAGTATGTCATCACGACCATCGACAAGCTCTCGGCCGTCCCCGGCTTCAAGAGCCACATGACGATCCAGCATTTTGTCGACCAGCTCGCCCGTGTGGGCGGCGCCATCGCCGACCAGAGCCCCGAACTCGCGCCCGCGGACAAGATCTTCTACGACCTCCGCCTCGAAACCGGCACCATCCCGAGCCTGCCGCTCATCACCGGCAGCGTCCTCTCCAAGAAGCTGGCCGAGGGCGCCGAGGGCCTCGTCATCGACGTCAAGTGGGGCAACGGTTCTTTCATCAAGGACCTTGAGCAGGCCAAGCAGCTCGCCCGCTCCATGACCCGCGTCGGCCGCTCGATGAAGCGCCGCTGCGTCGCGCTCGTCACCGACATGAACCAGCCGCTCGGCGACACCGTCGGCACCGCGCTCGAGATCAAGGAGGCCATCGCGCTCCTCAAGGGCGAGGGCCCCGAGGACATGAAGGAGCTCGTCCTCAAGCTCGGCATGGAGATCGTCCGCCTCGCCGGCGTCGCCGGTTCCACGCTCTCGGCCAAGCAGACCGTGCAGCGCCACCTGACCGACGGCTCCGCCCTCGAGAAGTTCAAGGACATGATCAAGGCCCAGGGCGGCGACATCTCCTACATCGACCATCCGGAAAAATTCCCGACGGCCCGCCACATCCGCAAGCTGCCCGCCCCGAAGCGCGGTTACGTCCACACCATCAACGCCGCCATGATCGCCAAGGGCGTCTCGCTTCTCGGCGCCGGCAAGGACGCCGCGCACCACAACAAGATCGACTACGCCGTCGGCGTCTCGGAGATCAAGAAGGTCGGCACGCAGGTCAAGCAGGGCGAGCCGCTGATGATGATCCACTACAACGACGAGGCGAAGCTCGAGCAGGCGCTCAACTACTTCAAGGACGCCTACCGTCTCGCGCCCAAGCGGCCCATCCCGCCCCCGCTCGTCGTCGAGCGCGTGGCGTAAGTTGGAGGCGGGGGTGCTCTCACCCCGCGATTCTTTCAAGGCCGGTCCCGCGGGACCGGCCTTTTCTTTGCGCGACTGTTGGGCGGAGTCTCCGCACCGCGCCGGCGTGCGAATGGCACGCCGCGTTCGAGGCGGGATACGGCAATCCCGCCCTACAAAAGATTCGCCCTGCGTGTCTTTGCGCCTTTGCGTGGGAGCGAATGGAAGAAGAGACCGACGAGAAGCTCCCGATCAACCCCGGCCGCCCCGACCTGGGCGAGCCGCTGCCGCCCGAGCAGTGGTCCAAGCCGTGGGCCCAACTGAAGTTCGTCTCGTTCCAGCCGGCCATCTTTCCCCGCATGCTCGGCGATGTCTCGTACGACGCCCGGCCGGGCGACCTCGTGTCGGTTTACGACAAGTTCGGCCACCGGGTCGGCACGGGGCTCTTCAACCCGCGGGCCAAGATGCCGCTGCGTGTCGTGGTCCATTCCAGCGAGCCGATTGGCGAGGAATATTTCGAGACCGCCCTCCGCCGCGCCGTCGCGCTGCGCCGGGACCTGTTCAAGCTCGACGAGACGACCGACGCCTGGCGCGTCATCAATTCCGACGGCGACGGTATCAGCGGTCTCACGATCGACCGTTACGCTGACACGCTTTACTGCGACGTCTATTCGCTCGGCATCTTCCAGCGCCTGCCAAAGTGGCTGCCGCTGCTGCACGAGCTGCTGGGCACCAAGCACGTCCGCGTGCATGTCGACCATGATCTCGGCAGCTTGGAAGGTATCAAGCCCTCGCAGATGAAGGAGCTCACCGCCTCCGCGCCCGACAAGGTGCGCATCAAGGAGGGCGGGGTGAAATACGAGGTGGATTTCGCCGAGGGACACAAGACCGGCTTCTTTTGCGACCAGCGCGACAACCGGAAGCGCTTCGGCACGCTCGTGAAGGGCGCACGCGTGCTCGACCTGTGCAGCTACACCGGCGGCTTTTCCATCAACGCCATCCTCGGCGGCGCAAGCGAGGTCACGGCAGTCGACCTCGACGAGGTCTCGATCGCGCAGGGCCGGCGCAACGCGAACCTGAACCAGGTTTCGCCGAACAAGCTGAAGTGGGTGCACGCCGACGCCTTTGCCTACGCGCGGCAGATGCAGAAGAACGGCGAGCAGTTCGACGCCGTGCTGTGCGACCCGCCGAAGTTCGTCATGACCCGCGAGCCCGCCGGTGCCTCGGAGGGCATGCGCAAATATTCCGACCTGAACCAGATCGCCGCCAGCTTGGTGAAACCCGGCGGCCTGTTCGTCACATGCTCTTGTTCCGGCCTGGTGTCGCTGGAGACGTTCGAGGAATGCGTCATCAAGGGCGCCCACCGCCTCAACCGCCGTCTGCAGATCTTCGACCGCACCGGCCCCGGCATCGATCATCCGGTGTATTCCAACTGCCCCGAAAGCCGCTACCTCAAGCTGCTCTGGGCGAGAGCGGTGTAGGAGATGGCGGGATGTATCCAGATATCGGGCATTTGCCTGGACGCCGAACGGCCCGCCCGGGGTCGGGATTGTTGACTGCCACTGAAATCATAAACTGACAGGAAACTGGATTATCAAATTACCTGAAGCCCGGAGTAGGGTTTCATTTTCTGTCTTCCGTCGTCCGCCATCTGCCGCTCTCCTCCGCGTCCTCCGGGTTCAAAAAAATCGCTCTGGTCGCGTTCCGAACGCTGCTAACCCGGCGCACCCTCGCCCGCTGACAACCAGACCACCACCCAGCCATCGTCCTCGGTCACGTCATAGTGTTCGACGGTTGCCGTTTCCGGCGCTTTTTCCACGCCGGCCGGGTAACTTTTTGCCCGGACCTTGTCCGGCAGGCAGACTGACCGCCCGGTGGTGATATCGAACTCCCAGCCATGCCAGGGGCAGCGAAGAATCTCCCCCTCCCGCTCGTTCGCCGGGGCATAGGGGCGCTCCGCGGTGACCAGGTCGATCAGCTTGCCCTCGCACAGGGGCGCCCCGCGGTGCGGGCAGCGGTTCCTCAGCGCATAGTAGCGGCCGCCAATGTTGAAGACGCCGATCTCACGATCATGGATCACCACGATCTTCCGTTTTCCCGGAGGCAGCTCACCCATCTGGCACACCCGGTGCGACGTCCCTCGCGCCGGGTTCATTTGAGTTTCGGATAGGTGCCAAACGCGTTGTCCTCCAGCACCCCTTGGCGGAGGGCCGCGGGCAGCCGGCGCGCTATCGCATCCGGTGGGTCAAAATCCCAGTGCGGAAAATCGCTGGCGAACATCAACGTTCGTCCTCCGTCCATCTCCTCCAGCAAATGAACCAGGGCCCCGGGTGGATCCGGGTCCTCGAATGGCTGGGTGCTGAACCGGATGTGCTCCGCGATGTATTCGCTCGGCCGGCGCTTCACCCATGGCGTCTGGGCCCGCAGCGCCTTCCACGCGGCATCCGCCCGCCACCGGAACGAGGGCACCCAGCCGAAGCCGGATTCGAGGAACGCCACCTTTAGCTTGGGAAACTTCTCAAACGTTCCCTCGAAGATGAAACTGGAGAGATGCGCCTGGTAGAACTGGGGGCGGATCAGGTAGGTCTCGGCATAGTAGGAGGGATGGCCCGCCGCAGTGGGCGCCGGGTTCACCCCGCTGCCCTCGTTGCTGAAATGGAGGGCGAAGGCCAGGCCATGTTCCACACACGCCGCATAGACCGGGTCGTAGTAGCGCTGGCCGTAGAGCCGCGGTGAGCCGCAGACCGCGTAAACCGCCACCACCGCCGGGTGGTCGCCCAGCCGGTGAATCTCCTTCGCGGCCAGCACCGGATCCTGCATCGGCACCGTCAGGGCCAGGCGGAACCGGGGATCACGGTCGATCCAGTGGGCCAGCGACCAGTCATTGAGCGCCCGGCACAGGGCGGCGCAGTAATCGAGGTCAACCAGGGCGGCCACCGCGGGGGTGTATTCCCCCTGCAGGATCGCCCGGTCGATGCCACAGCCATCCAGCAGTTTTTTCTGGAAGAGCTCGATTCGGGTTCGGGGATCGACCTCCTCGCCGAGGTCGAAGCAGTCCGCGCGGGCCCCACGGAATCCGCCGCTGCTGTGGTAAATGTTGCCGTTTTTCGGCAGGCCATATTCCTCCAGCCGCTGCCGGTCGTTCCGGGAGAGGAAGGGATACAGTTCCGCCTGGTCCCGAATCTGGTGATGGACGTCGGTGTCGACCACCCGGATCTTCACCCCGTCCGGGCTGGCCAGTGGGTCCACCAGGGCGGGATCAGCCATTTTCATGACCTTTCCCCTATGGCGCATTCCGTCCCGTCGACAAGACCTGTTTGCGGGCAACCCGGGCAACCGAGCGTCCCACCGGCGCAGGCTCAGACCTTTGGCTCCCAGCCCGCGCGATATTCGCGTGACCAGTATTTTCGCTCGGCCTCGGGATTACCGATGATCCGCCGGGTCTGTGGATCGAAATCGATCGTCGAACCCGAACGGTAAGCAATGTTGCCGAGGTGGCAGAGCATCGCGCTTTTCTGCCCGACCGCGATTTCAGAATTGGGTTTCGCGTTGCCGCGGATCGTCTCCATGAAGTTTTCGAAGTGGGGAAGGTCGCTGACGACGCCCGGCACATTCGCCAGCTCCCGGCCGTCGGGGTCGAACATCTTGTAGCCATTGCCCCAGATTCCGAGCGACCCCTTGTCGCCGTAGAAATTGGCGAGCGGCATGGCCTCCGCCTTGCGGGAATTATTTGCATTCCAGTCGTAGGACGCACCCTTGTCGCCGAAATCGTAGGTCACGACGGCGTTGTCGGGCGTCTCCTGGTCGTCGGAAAAATAATAATGGCCACCGCCGCAGGTCGTGCGTCTGGGGTAGTCGACCCCGAGGCCCCAGCGCGCGAGGTCGAGCAGATGCACGCCGGTCACCGCGAGTTCGCCGCCACCCCAGTGCCAGCGGAAGTGCCAGTGATGGTGCAGGTAGTTGTCCTTGTAGGGCAGCTCCGGAGTCGGTCCCTGCCAGAGATCATAGTTGAGCCAGGTGGGCACGGGGACCTCACGGCCGATGCCGATGCCCTGGCGGGTGTTGCTCGAAAAGCAACGGGCGAACCGCACCGGGCCGATCTCCCCGGCATGCACCCGGGCGATCCCCTCCATGATCCAGGGCACCGAACGGCGCTGGTTGCCCATCTGCACCACGCGCCGGTGCTTGCGCGCAGCGGCGACGATCAGCTCGGCCTCGTGCGCCGTCTGGCTGCCGGGTTTCTCGACATACACGTGCTTGCCGGCGGCGCACGCCATGATCGTCATCGGCGTCAGCCAGGAATGCGTCGTCGCAATCACCACGGCGTCCACCGCTGGGTCATCGAGCACCTGCCGGAAATCCTGCACGCCTTTGACTGCCGCCTTCTGCTTGGCCTTGATGATCGCCAGTCCCTCGTCCAACCGGCGTTGATCGGGATCGCAGACGGAGGCGACTTCCAGCCCCGGAAGGACGAGGCAGTTGTCGATCATCCGGATGCCGCGCGCCAGACCCATCACCCCGACGCGGATCTTGTTGGCCGCCGATTCGGTGGCGCGGAGCCGGGGCAGCAGCCCGGTGGTCATCAGGCCTGCGCCCAACAGGGCGGATCGTTCAAGAAAGCGGCGGCGGCTGAGCGGTGAATTCATGAAGGCAGGCTCTGACGGTAGAGGAAACGGGAGGGGCGCCAGACCGCCGGGGTTGGGGTCCCCCGGCCGGGGCGAGGAGGCAAGTTTTCATCCGAATCATGGCCGGCGGCCAGACAATTGTTACTGATCGAAAACCGGATTATCGAATTACCTGAGTCCCGGGAGCAGGTATTTTTTCAGACGCTAGGATGCGTGACTGCGAATCGTGTTTTTTGGTCTGACGAAAGATCAAAAGAATCCCGCAGCAGTTGCGCTGGGCCTGGACCCACACGGACGGGAAGGCCTGGCAGTGACTCCGGGGCGGGCCGATCAGGCGGGAGGCGGGGCACTCGCGCCGGGGTCGGCGGTGGGGCCGGCTTTCAAATCTTTGATTTTCATGGCCAGGGCCTGGCCCAGCACACTGCCGACGGTTCCGACCCAGAGGAAAGTATAGCCCTTGGCCAACAGCTCCGTCGTATTGGTGCCGGCCCAGATTTTTTTGCCGACGGTATCGGCGGCGGTTTTCAAGGTGTCGAGGATGGATTGAAATTGCGCGTTATTGGGATCCCAGCAGCAACCGAGGTCGGCCGATAAATCATAGGGCCCAAGCCCCAGCGCGGTGACGAGCGGGTGGGAAGCAATCGAATTGACGGCATCAACGCCCGCCTGTGATTCGATTTGAGGAATGACAATGAAATGATCCTCGAAGGAAGTTTTCCAAGTGTCGTAATTGAAATCACTCATCCAATAATTCCCCATTCCTCCTGGTCTTCGGGTTCCGCGAGGGGGCATTTGGCAGGCTCTTTGCACCTCATCAAGTTCTTCGGTGGTGCGGACGTTGGGAAGGAGGATGCCGCATGGACCGAGGTCCAAGGTGCGTCGGATGACGGAAGTCTCGCAGGAAATGGTGCGGACCAGCACCGGAAAATTCACCAATCGCCCGATCTGGCAGATATGCGCAACGAGCTCATCCGAGAAACTCCCGTGCTCGCAATCAATGATCAGATAGTCGAGGCCGGCGTTTTGGCAGATCTCGACCAAGTGAGGCCACGCATGATCAGTGGCCATCAGACCGATTACGGGTTCGTTGGTGGCAAGACGTTCCTTGAGGATTTTACCGGGCGAGAGCATATTCAATCGGCCATTAGACCGTGGCCTATTTCGTTCTAGAAAGCCGCATTTAAGCATGGATTCGTTTCCTCAGGGAAGCCAACACGACTGGTGATGTGGAGTTACATGTCATTCAGGTTCTGCCGGGCAGGTCTTCCAGACCATTTTGATCCGTCCATGCTATTTATTGATTGGAAACTGGATTATCGAATTACCTGGGCCCCGGGGCGGGGGTTTGCATGGGCGGTCGCTTCGCCGAAAAAGGCGCGCCGGGCGCAAAAAAATTTGGCCAGGGTGGCGAACCGGACGATGCTCGACTGCCACGAGCGGATCGTTAACCCCGGAGCTTGATCCGGGACGGATTGCGCCACATGGCCGGCCCGGGCGGCGAATGAAGCCGCCGGGCCTGGCGCTTGCGTCGGGTGTCCCGTTGCGGCGCGGCCGCGGTTACACGTCCCAGCGGCTGGGATTGATCCCGGGAGCCGACGTGGGCATGTCGGCGGAGCGGTTGGGCACATCGAAGTTGATCTTGCGGGTGTTGGGGCTGCGGAAGAGTGAGCGGACCGCCGGGGGAAGCTTGGCGACCTTTTCGGCGGGCCATTCCGGGACTTCCCCGATCGGGCCCGCCCAGGCGGGGCGGTAGGCGATGGCGAGCAGGGAGCGGTCCTCCTTGCTGACATTGGGAAAGTTGGCGTGGAAGATGGCCTGGTTGATGATCGCGGCGGAGCCGGCCTTGCAGGTGACCATCACCTCCTCGGGGTGCGCAAGGTAGCGGTTGTACGGGTTGGCGTCGGCGTGAAACGAGAGATGGGAGTGGGGGATCACCTTCAGGGGTGAGCGCTCGGGAGTGAGATCGTCCAGGTAGTAGAGCACCCGCACGAGCCGGGGCGCGCTGGCCTGCAGCCCAAAGATCTTCGAGCCGTACGGCTGCGCGTCGGTATGGATCGCGATGCCGGGATGCCCGGGCCGGGACAGGGCGTACATGCAGGAGGTGCAGACGATCTCATCCCCAAAGAGCTTCGACAGGAAATCGATCAGTCGCGGCTGGGCAATGACCTCGATGCAAGACGGGGAGTCGCTCCATTGGACGTCCTTGTGGCCCCGCTGGTTTTCGCTGTAGTCGGTGCCCTTGGTGGGCAGCATGGCGAGTTCCTGGTGAATGGCCTTCACCTGCTCGGGGGCAAGCAGGCCGGGCATCATCACATAGCCTTCAATTTCGAGATGCTTGATTTTCTGGGCATCGGTCATCGCGGCATAGTCGGTGGTGTCGAGGCGGGGTTGGACGGGAGCGCTCATCTGATTTGGGATACTGGGTTATGGTTTCCGAAGAGAGTGGGGAAATTCCAACGGCTGCAGCGGCTCGCCGGTGGAGGAAGTCCGCCGCAGGTGATCCACCATCAGCGTCCGCCCATGCTGCAGATGCAGCTTCATCTTGGCCCCGGCTTCTTCCGCCGTCCCTGCCTTGATCGCGGCGGCGATGGCGAGGTGATCGTCGACGATGGCGACCCGGCTTTCCTGGGTGAGCTGCTCCGGGGGGATTCTCGCGCCCCGGAAAAAATGCAGCATGGCGGTATCCCAGGCCCGGCGGACCAGTTCGTTGCGGGAACCCGCGACGATCATCCGGTGAAAGGTGAGATCCAGGCGCTCGAGCTGATACGGCTGGCCCGCGCAACGGGCTTCATACTCGATCCTGAAGCGTTGCGCGGTCTCCTCCAGCCGATCCGTTTCTTCGCGATTCATGCGCAGGGCGCACTGCTCCGCGGCGATCGTTTCGATTCCCTCCCGGAACAGATAGGCGTCGACGACCCGGCCCTCGTTCAAAGCGCTGACGGTTGCGCCCGCATCCGGGGTAAGGTCGACCAAGCTGCTGTTAGCCAGACGTGCGATCGACTCGCGGACGACGCTGCGGCTCACGTCAAATTCCGCGCACAGGGCCCGCTCCACCAGACGACTGCCGGGAAGAATTTCCCCGTTCACGATCCGTTCCTGAATGGTGGCTATAAGTTTCGAGGACAGGCTGGTCGAGGAAAGATCATTGGGTGTAGATATTTGCATGACGATTCGGTTTTCCGAGAAAGGGGCCGTGAAGAATGTAGGTCAATGGTCGACCAAGGTATGACAATACGTCAAGTGTTATACTACCTGTTCTGTCTGATCTTGGGCCGAGATCCGGGCGAGTGCCGTTTGGCGCGGGATGCAGAGCTGGAAATGACGAAGATGGAACCTCAATCCGACTCCTCGGGTTTGGGCCGTGTCCTGGTTGGGTATGGTCGTGATTAGGCGCTTTGAATGGTGAAACAGTCTGCACAATCTTGGGGGCATGCCGGCTTCGGGCTCCGTCCGGCTGGGAACGGGAGCGATGACGATAATGAAAATTAACCGGGCGGTCCGCGGAGTGGAAGACGAAGGCCATGCGGAGTTAACAGAAAGGGATTTGGACTGTCGAATTATCGGAGGCCCCGGCAGGAAAAGCCGGCCGAGCTGTGGAAAACGACCATGGTGGTGGACAATCCCGAGGTAAACGACCTGAACTTGCTCTATCCGAAAATGCTGGCCGCCGGGGTGCGGTTCTTCGACCGCACCATCAAGCAGGAGGAGGTGACGATTTCCACGCCACTCAAGGAGGCCCACGTAAAGCTTGGCCCCCTGATCATCCTTGAATCAGACGCGCCGGTGAACAGGTCGACCCCGAAGCGCGGGGACGAACGCTGAAGGTGCTTTAAACATTCCGGAAAAGCGCCACGCGCACGGAGAGGGTCGCGCTCAGGCTGGCGGGGAGGAGCGTCCGCCAATCACTGCCGTCACGCGTGAGCCGGTGGATGGAGGGGGACATTTCCACCAGGTCAACGAGCTGGGCGTGAGACAGCGTCCGCAGTTCGCGCACATTCAATGACGACACCGGCGCGAAGCCTTCAAGATCGGACACAGGGAGTTTCTCCTCACCGATCTTGGCCAGCGGGAGGAAGGCGCGGAGTTCCTGCCAGTGGTCGGTCTCGGGATAAACGAACAGGGCATGGCCACCGGGGCGCAGGACGCGTTTGATCTCGGCCAAGGGTCGCGGGGCAAAGATGGACTGGACCAAATCCATGCTGCTGTCGGCAAAGGGCAGGCCGGCAAGCAAGTCCGCGCGCAGGATGAGGGACTGCTTCAGCGCTTTGGCGGCCAACTTCACGGCGTCGACCGAGAGATCCAGGCCGTAGCTGGTGGTGATCCCATGTGACCGCACCATGTGGCCCAGAAAGTATCCCTCGCCGCAGCCCAGTTCCACGACGGTGCGCGGCGGAGTCTCGAAGGGTAGGGCAGCCAGCGCTGTGACCAGGGGAGCGAAGATGCCGGCGCGATGCACGCGGTCCCGGGCCTGCACCATGGCCCTGCTGTCCCCCCGGCCGTCGCCCTTTTGCCGGCCGTGCAGGAGCGAGAGGTAGCCTTCCTTCGCCCGGTCAAAACTATGCCCGCGGGCACAGCGGTGGAATTTCTCCGCGGGCACCAGCGCGTCGCGGCAAAGCGGACAGATCAGAGCCATGAAATCTTCACTCCTTCGCGTCGTTGATCTCGCTCCAGTTGCCGTCGGGGTCCTGGCAGTAAATCTGGTTCACCCCATCGGGGCGGCGCGTGACGGTGGCTGGCTCGCTGGCCAGGATTTCGTAGGCGACCCGGAACGCCTGCTGCGGCCCGACCTCGAACCAGCGGTGTCGGCCAGCTTGGAACGGTTCGGAATTCACCGGCAAACCGGCGGCGTCGCGGTAGAAAGCGGTGCTCACCTGCAGGTCGCGCACGAAGCAGGCGGCATGGTTGAACCGGGGATGTCCGGCGGCCGCCAGCGGTGGGACGAAGCCGACACCGAGGGGGAGGAGGGGCAGGATCAGGCGGGTGGCAGGATGCATCGGAGGTGATTTTGGCCCAAGACTACGCGCCCGTACGGAGGGGGAGCGACCTCAATCCTTGCTGACCGCTGCCGGGCGTGGCGGGTTGGGAGTGGACAACGGAGGGGCGTTGCCAAACATGACCGGGGCATGCACAGCCTGAAGAAACTGTTCGAACAAAACCGTGCCTGGGCGGAGGCGATCAAGCGCCGCGACCCGGAGTTTTTTCAAAAACTTTCGCGCCAGCAGAATCCGGAATACCTCTGGATCGGCTGTTCGGACAGCCGGGTGCCGGCCAACGAGATCATCGGGTTGCAGCCCGGCGAGGTCTTTGTCCACCGCAACGTGGCCAATGTCGTCGTGCACACCGACCTGAATTGCCTTTCGGTGCTCCAGTTTGCCGTCGATGTGCTGAAGGTGAAGCACATCATGGTGGTGGGTCATTACGGCTGCGGCGGCATCGGCAAGGTCATGCGCTGCGAGCGCGTCGGGCTGGCCGACAACTGGCTGCGCCACGTGCAGGATGTGAAGTCCAAGCACGAAGCCTGTCTCTGCGCGCTGCCGGATGATTCCGCCCGCAGTGCCAAACTCTGCGAGCTGAATGTCATCGAGCAGGTGGCCAACGTGTGCTCGACCACGATCGTGCAGGACGCCTGGTCGCGCAGCCAGCAACTGGCGGTGCACGGCTTGATCTACGGCCTGAAGGACGGCCTGCTGCGCGATCTGCAGACTTCCGCCTCCAGCCTCGAGGAGGCGGCGACGACCTACAAATCGGCGGTGGCGGCGCTGGGGTGAGGGGTAGGCTGGCGGGCCCGCGTTTCTGCGGGCCGTTCTGGCATGGGGTAGGGAACCGTTGCCCTCAACGGTCCTGTCAGCTAATAGGCGGTTGAGGGCAACCGCCCCTACCGGGTGCGGCTGGCCGGACGCGGGCCTGCAAAAAAACCCGCGACTTGCATCGCGGGTTGCAGCGGAACCGACGGGCTGGCTCAGGCGCGTCCAAGATAAGAACCGTCCGCCGTGCTGACCTTGATCAACTCGCCGGTCTTGATGAAGAGCGGCACATTGACGACGAGGCCGGTTTCCATGGTCGCGGGTTTCTGGACGTTGCTGGCGGTGTCACCCTTGATGCCCTCAGAGCTCTCGGCGACCTTGAGGGTCACGGAGGAGGGGATGTCGATGGTCACGGGGACGTCGTTGATGAAAAGGACGTCGGCCTTGCCGTTGGCGACGAGGTAGTTCTTGGAGTCGCCGATCATCGCGGCGCTGATCTCGAAGGTCTCGAAGCTCTCCGGATCCATGAACGAGTAGGTGTCGCGGTCCGCGTAGCTGAACTCGAGGGTGCGGCGGTCGGTGCTGAGGACGTCGACGTGATCCGGGGAATTGAAGCGCTGCTCGAGCGATTTGCCGTAACGCAGGTTGCGCATCTTCACCTGCACGAAGGCGCGGAGGTTGCCCGGGGTGCGGTGCTGCGTCTCCATGATGAGGTGCGGCTCGCCGTTGAAGGTGATGACTTGGCCTTTCTTAAGATCGTTGGCTGCGGGCATGACGGATTCGGATGAGGGATTTTGATTACGTAAGGGGATAGGAATACCGAGCGGGTTTAAGCGATGTCAACCCCGGGCTCTTATTAAAGGTGGAGCCCGGCCTTCGGACGGGCTGGTCGGACGGTAGCGCCGGCCTGTGACCGTCGGTTTCGATCCGACGGCGGTCACAGACTCCCGCTCCAGATCGATGCCATCCGTCCAGCCGCGGCCATCTCCAAGCTTGTCATTTGCAAGAGGTTTCCGACACTGCCGCTTCACACCCATGAAGCAGCGCACCCTCTTGCGCGAGGTCTCCATCAAGGGCAATGCCCTGCATACTGGAGACGCCGTGCACCTGACCCTGAAACCCGCCCCGGCGAACCACGGCATCGTGTTCAAACGCATCGATCTCCAGGGCCATCCCGAGATCAAGCCCCGCGTCGACCTGGTCACCGATCTCGTCCGCGCCACGACCATCCAGCAGGGCCATGCCAAGATCCACACCGTCGAGCACGTGCTCAGCGCCCTCAGCGGCTGCGGCGTGGACAATGCCATCATCGAGATGGACGCCAGCGAGCCGCCGATCCTCGACGGCTCCGCCCGCGAGTTCGTCAAGCTCATCCAGCAGGCCGAACCCGTCGAGCAGGACGCCGAGCGCGAATATTTCACGCTCACCGAGACCGTGTCGGTCTCGCGCGGCAACTCCTCCATCATCGCGCTGCCGTTCGACGGCCTGAAGATCACCTGCACCAGCGCCGACGATCGCGGCATCCACACCCAGCACCTCGCGCTCACGATCGACCCGGACATCTACGTCACGCAGGTCGCGGCGGCCCGCACCTTCACCATCTACGAGGACATCGAGGAGCTGCTGAAGCTGGGCAAGATCAAGGGCGGCTCGCTCGACAGCGCCATTGTGATCAAGGGTGACAAGATCATCTCCAAGGAGCCCCTGCGCTTCAACGACGAGTTCGTGCGGCACAAGATCCTCGACATCATCGGCGACATCACGCTGCTGGGCCTCCCGCTGAAGGCGCACATCGTCGCCACGCGCCCCGGCCACGCGCTCAACGCCGAGCTGACCAAGGTCCTCTTCGAGAAATACACCGCCTGGCAGCAAGGGGGCAAGAAGGCGGCCCGGCCCGCGCCGACCAAGGCCGAGATCGCCACGGAGACCACGCTCGATATCCGCCGCGTGCTCGACACGCTGCCGCATCGCTACCCGTTCGTCATGCTCGACCGCGTCATCGAGATGACCCCGGACAGCATGACCGCCATCAAGAACATCACGTTCAACGAGCCATTCTTCCAGGGCCACTATCCCGGCAACCCCGTCATGCCGGGCGTGCTGCAGATCGAGGCCATGGCGCAGGCCGCCGGCATCCTCATGATCCGCCGCAGCACGATGGAGGGGAAGACCGCCCTGTTCATGAGCTGCGACAAGGTGAAGTGGCGCAAGCCCGTGCGCCCCGGCGACCAGCTCAGCGTCAAGGTCAAGCTCACCAAGGTGCGCGGCTCCATCGCCTGCGCCGAGGGCGAGTGCAGCGTGAACGGTCAGGTTGTCTGTTCGGGCGACCTGATGTTCATGACGGTCGACACCACCGCGCTGGACTGAAGCCATGGCCCAGCAGATCCACCCCACGGCCATCATTGAACCGGGCGCCGCACTGGGCGCCGATGTCATTGTTGGCGCCTACGCCTACGTCGGCAGCCTGGCCGTGATCGGGGACGGCACCGTGCTGCACCACCACGCCAACGTCGAGGGCCGCACCACCATCGGCCGGCAGTGCGAGATTTTCCCCTTCGCCTGCGTCGGCACCAAGACGCACGACCTGAAATACAAGGGCGGCGAGCCCGGTCTCATCGTCGGCGACCGGAATGTCTTTCGCGAATATGTCAGCGTGCACGGCGCGACCGCCGAGACCGACAACACGCGCATGGGGCACGACAACGTCATGCTCGCCTACAGCCACATTGCGCACGACTGCGTCGTTGGGAACCACCTGGTCATGAGCGCCCAGTCGGCGCTCGCCGGCCACGTGCTCGTCGAGGACCACGTGAACATCGGGTGGGGGACCGGCGTGCACCAGTTCTGCCGCATCGGGGCGCACGCGATGCTCGGGGGCATGTCCAAGATCGTGCAGGATGTGCCGCCGTTCATCATCGCCGACGGCAACCCCGCCATCGCGCGCTCGATCAACAAGGTCGGGCTGGAGCGCCTCGGCTTCACCCCCGAGCGGCTGGAGGCGGTGAAGCAGGCCTTCCGCATTTTCTACCGGGCCGGCCACAACCGCGCCCAGGCCTTCGAGCGCATGCACGCGCACGCGCTGAGCCAGAGCAAGGATTTCCTGCATTTCCTCAATTTCGTCGAGCGCGGCGAACGCGGC
Organism: Lacunisphaera sp.; assembly: GCA_046590295.1. Taxonomy (GTDB): domain Bacteria; phylum Verrucomicrobiota; class Verrucomicrobiia; order Opitutales; family Opitutaceae; genus Lacunisphaera. Next base: position 14,551 of record JBKJTZ010000080.1, on the reverse strand, counting down.
GTCGTGGCGGGGAAGTGATCCCGGGTAGGGCGCGGACTCCGCTCCGCGCCGCCCTGCCTTACTCCTTCTTCAACCCGCCGAGCTCCCGCAACAGTTCGTAACTGTAGAGCCCGGTCCGATGCCCGTCGCTGAAATCAAACTGGATGGCGTAGTTCCCGACCCGCTGCCAGCCGGTCACCTCGACCCCGACATGGTTTTTCGGCACCTCGCCACCGTATTGGTGGCCGAAGATGTCGCGTTCGCCGCGCACCGCCGCGCTGGGCGAGGCGGCGCGCAGCGTGGCATAGGAGGTGTAGCTCTCGGCCCCGTCCTCCCATCGGATCGCGACCTCGGCACCGACCAGCTGGATGTCCACGGGGGCTTGCATGCGGGGAGCATCCGGCAAACCCCGCGGGAAGTGAAGCTCGGAAAGAACTGCGCCTGCCGACAGGATAAATTATCCTCGCCCGTCGCGGCCGGGTGGGGCCGATGCCCTACACGGCCCTCCGCGGGCGCTGGAGGGCAAGCCGTTTCGCCAAGCGCAAGGCCCCGATGGAGTGTTTTCAAACCGCTCAATCCGGAGAAGTTTGACCACTAATGCTTCGCCTAACGGCTGCGCTTGGAAATCTCCTTCGCCTAATCGGCTCCGGTGTTGGTTTCGGGGAGCGGCTGATCGCCGCTGAGAGAGGAGGGGAAATTCGGTTATCCGTCGGCGATTTCAGCCGCAGTGCAGACTGCGCGACTTTCGCCCCGGCGCAGGCCGGTGGACGAACCCCGGGATGCCAGCAGGGATCAACAGGGTATCCCGGGCTGCCAGCGGGCAACAACAGGAAGCCGACCCCCGAAACTCAAGGCGGAGACGATTAGTCGCAGTGAGACCAGGGCCGTTGAGGGCAACGGCCCCTACCTAAAGCGTCTATTCTTCAAGGGACGTTGGCATTAGTGGTTAAAACCCGGATTGGTTGTCCGCCCCCTTGGCTCTTTAACATGGCTGGGGGGTTGAAGACACTCCCTAGCCAGTCGAGGGGCACCCCTACCACGCTTCCGGCTCCGCTGCCGGCGGCTTCGGCTTCTTGAGCCGGCCTTCGTAGCTGCGGTCGATCTCCTCGATCTCGGGTTCCGGGATGCGCGTGAAAGCGATCCGCATCGGGGCGTCCGACGTGGCGCCGTGGGCGCTGCCCAGGTAGACGGAGTTCTTGCCCAAGACCTTGTTGAGATGATCCACCGCCTGGAAGAGTCGGCCGTGGGTCTCCCCGCTTTTCTGCCCGAAGAGGTCCGGCGTATGCAGGCGCAGGTCCAGCAGGTGGGTCAGGTGCACGCCGATGCGCAGCGGGACGCGCGGGCGGTCCGCGGCCGGACGTTTTTCCCACAGCTGGTTGAGCGCGTGGGTCAGCTCGATGGTGTCCTGGGTCTCGGTCAGCCGCAGTTCGCCGCCCCAGCGGGTGTCATCGCGGTATTCCACCTCGACGCTCAGCCCGCCGGCGCAAAGTCCGCCGTGCCGCAGGCGCATGGCGGCCTTCTGCAGCAGGCGGTGCAGGACGGCGAGCGCCGCGCCGGCGTTCCGTTTGTCCGGCGGCAGCACATGGCCGTGGCCGATGGTCTGGCCACCCTTTTGTTCGAAGTAGGGCAGGTCCTCGCCGTGGAGCAGGCGCCACATCTGTTCGCCGCGCACGCTGCGCCAGAGGCCGCGAAACTCCGCCCGGCTTGCGGCGTAAAGTTGCGCCATGGTCGTGATGCCGTGTTTTTCCAACCGTTCCTGCAGATTCGGGCCGATGCCCGCGATGTCGCCGGGGGCGAGGTGCAGAATTTTTCCGGGCAGGTCCGCGTCCTCCAGGATCACCAGCCCGTCGGGTTTCATCATGTCCGAGGCCACCTTGGCCAGCAGCCAGGTCGGCGCGATGCCGATCGAGCTGCGGAGCAGGGGCCCGACCTCGCGGGTGATCCTGGCCTTGATGCCCTGCGCGAGTTTCTCCGCGGTGGGGCGGTCCGGCACGAAATCATGCAGCCGGCACGTCACCTCGTCGATCGACTGGACCTCGGTTTCCGGCGTGAGCGAACGGATGACGGCCACGAGCCGGCGGTGATAGTTGATGTAGGTTTCCGGTCGCGCCTCCACAATGACGAGGCCCGGGCACAGGCGCCGGGCGTCCGCCACGCGGGCGTTGCGCGTGAGCCCGGCGGCCTTGGCCTCGATGCTGACGGCGATGCAGCCGGTCGTCTCCGCCATGACGGGCACGATGCCGACGGGCCGGCCGCGCAGTTCCGGCCGCTCCTGCTGCTCGACCGAGGCGAAGAACGAGTTGAAATCGATGGTGAGGTAGCGCAGCGCCACCCCGTTAACCTTGCCGCGTCCGCCACCCTGTCAAAGCCCGGTTTCGCCCCGGTCGACAAGCCCGGTGGCACGCCGCGGGAGGTGGGCCGCGGCGCTCCCCATGGCTCAACTCCAGCCCGATCCCGAAGTTGACTGGGTCCCCGGAAAGTTTCCACGGACCGGCCCGGCGATAAGCTTGGGAGCGGGCGGCGCTCTTCCCGCTCGCGTGAATCAGGATTAGGGGTCAACGGTTGAACAAATGAATGTCCGCTACATCGCCAAACTGGCCGGGGTCTCGCCCTCGGCCGTCTCGCTGGCGCTGCGCGACAGCCCGCGGATTTCCGCCGGGACGAAGGCGCTGGTGCAGCGGCTGGCCAGGGAGTCGGGTTACACGCCCGATGCCCGGATCGTCGGGCTCATGAAGCATCTGCGCAAACCGCGGCCGGTGCGCGAGCAGGCGTGCTTCGGCGTGATATCATTCTACGACAGCCTGCGGCCATGGGAGCATTCGCGGCATTTGACCAAGATTTACGACGGCATGCAGCACCGCGCCCGCGAGCTGGGTTACCGGCTCGAGCCGCTCTGGCTGCGGGCCCCGGGCATGACCTGCCGGCGCTTCGGCGGGATTCTCCAGACCCGGGGCATTGAAGGGGTGTTGAGTTTCGGCAGTCCGGAGATCGACGAGGAATTTCCCGCGGAACTGGGCGCGCTCGCCGTGGTGACGGTGGGCTTGAGCATCCGCACGCCGCTGCACCGGGTGACGAGCCATTTCTACAACGACACCCTGCACGCCCTGAGACGGGTGCATGCCCTGGGCTACCGCCGGCCGGGACTTGTGCTCGGGTTGCGCGAGGATGCCCGGAGCGCGTATGCGCACGCGGCCGCGTACCTCGGCTGGTGCGCCCACCACCTCGGAGTCGATGCGGCATTGCCGGTGCTGCGGCTGCAGGAGGTGGAGGAGCCGCCGCTGACGGAATGGTTCGCGCAACACCAACCGGATGTCGTGCTGTTCGTGCATCTCCCTGACATGATCGGCCGGTTTCAAGCTGCGCTCCGTCGTTTGCAGATCAAGGTGCCCGAGAATCTCGGGGTGGTCGTGCTCAGCCACGAGGTGCAGGGCACGGGGTTTGCCGGATTGCAGCAGAACCAAAAAGTGATGGGCGCATGGGCGGTGGAACTGCTGGCCGCGCGCATCTCCAATCAGGACCTGGGCATTCCGACCAATCCAAGAATTGAGATGGTGGAAAGCGAATGGATTAAGGGTGACTCTCTGCAGACCATGGGCTGATGCTCAACGGTTGACTGACAGGAGGGTCGCGCGTGATATTTTCCGGCCTAAGTTGCTCATTACCCCCATGAAGCTCGGTCTTGGTCTCTACCGGCATATGCTGACGCGTGAGAATTTTCAATTTGCACGCCAGGCCGGGGCTACGCATGTCGTGGCGCACCTCGTGGACTATTTCAAGGGCGGCGGCCACGTCGGACCGGACGACCAGCCCACGGGCACCGATTGGGGCTGGGGTCTCGCGGGCGATCCCGACCAGTTGTGGACTTTGGCCGAACTCACGGAGTTGCGGCGCAACGTCGAGGCAGTGGGATTGAGGTTGGAGGCGATCGAGAACTTCGATCCGGCGCACTGGGGCGACATCCTGCTGGATGGTCCGCAGCGGGCGAAGCACATCGAGAACGTGAAGACGATCATCCGCCGCCTGGGGCAGGCGGGGATTCCGATCATGGGCTATAATTTCTCCATCGCCGGCGTGGCCGGTCGCACCAAGGGCACCTATGCGCGCGGGGCAGCCCCGGCGGTCGGCATGGAAGGCCCCTACGATCGCCCGATGCCCAACGGCCTCGTCTGGAACATGGTCGTGGATCCCACCGCGCCCACGCGGCCGACCGGCCCGATCCCGTCCGCGACAGCCGAGCAATTGTGGAGCCGGCTGGAGCGCTTTCTCAACGAGGTGCTGCCCGTGGCCGAAGCAGCCGGGGTGAAGCTGGCCCTGCACCCGGATGATCCGCCGATGCCAACCATCCGCGGCCAGCCGCGGCTGGTTTATCAGCCGTCGCTTTACCAGAAGGTCATTGATCTCAACCCGAGCCCGGCGAACCAGCTTGAATTCTGCGTCGGCTCGCTGGCCGAGATGACCGAGGGCGACATCTACGACGTGGTGGACCAATACAGCCGCCAGCACCGGCTCGGCTACGTGCACCTGCGCAACGTCCGCGACAAGGTGCCGCATTACAAGGAGACCTTCATCGACGACGGCGAGGTGGACGTGCTGCGCGTGCTCGCGATCCTGCAGCGCAACGGCTTCGCGGGCGTGATCATTCCCGACCACGCACCGCAGATGAGCTGCGCCGCGCCCTGGCATGCGGGCATGGCCTTCGCCATGGGCTTCCTGCAGGCCGGACTCAACTCGCTGGAGAGAAAACAATGAGACCGGTCGCCCCAGATTACCCCGCCCTGCAGCCGACCCCATGAGCGTCGAACTTCATTTCGATGCGACCGTCAGCGAGGCAGGCACGGGCAATTCCCTGTTCACCTTGGCCGAGGCGCAGGGTATTCCGGTGCCTTCGTCGTGCCACAAGCAGGGCAAGTGCAAGGAGTGCGTCGTCGAGGTGAGCGAGGGCAGGGCGTGCCTGTCCCAGCCGGGTCCCGCGGAAAAGCATCTCAAGGGAAACTTCCGCCTCTCGTGCTGCGCCCGCATTGTGGCGGAGCAGGGGACGGTGCGCTGTCACACCATGCGGCGCGGCACGATGAAGATCGAGAAGCACGCCTTCGAGCTGCCCACGGGTCCGCGTCAATGGCAGCTGGATCCCGCCGTCACGCGCGAGGGCGACCGCATTCTGCTGGATGGCGTCGAGATCGACCGGGGCACCGGCCCGCTGCACGGCCTCGCCATCGATCTCGGCACGACGACCGTCGTCATCCGCCTCCTGAATCTGGAAACGGGCGAGGTCATCGCGGATTCCTCCTTTGAGAATCCCCAGCGCTTCGGCGGCTCCGACGTGATGGCGCGCATCCAATACGACACCGAGGACCGCACCAAGACGCTCCAGCGGACGCTCGTCGGCTACCTGGGCCGGGCGATCGCGGAATTCCCCGTCGAGCCGCGCTCGATCTACGAGGTGATCATCGCAGGCAACTCGACGATGCGCGACCTGTTCTTCCGCCTGTCGGTGTATTCGATCGGCCAGAGCCCCTACCAGTCGCTCACGGAACTGGAAATCGCCGAGGGCAAGCGCACGACCACGAGCCTCTCCGACACCGCGCGCCGGCTCGGGCTGCCGATCCATCCGCAGGCGCGCGTCTACGGCCTGCCGATCATCAGCGGACACGTCGGCGCCGATGCGGCCGCCTGCATGCTCGCGGTCGATATCGCCAACGAGGAGCGGACGATCGCGGTGATGGACATCGGCACCAACACCGAGCTCATCGTCGGCAACAAGCACCGGGTGCTCGCCGCCTCCTGTCCGGCGGGCCCGGCCTTCGAGGGCGGGCAGATCACCTTTGGCATGCCCGGGCTCCCGGGCGCGATTGAGAAGGTCGTGATCAAGGATGATGGCACGGTCGAGACGGCTGTCATCGGGGACGTGCCGGCCGAGGGGCTCTGCGGCTCCGGCTTGGTGGACGTGATGAGCGAACTGCTGCGCACCGGCCGCATGAACGTGCTCGGCCGCTTCGAGGTGGCGGGGCAGGACTTTGTGGTGGCCGCTACCCCCGGCCGCCCGGTGACCTTCAATGAGGGTGATGTGAACGCGCTGGCCCAGGCCAAGGGCGCCAACGTCGCCGGCCTGCAGATCGCCTTCGCCGAATACGGCATCGATTTTTCGCAGCTCGACGTCTTCTACCTCGCCGGTGGCTTCGGCCGGCACCTCAACCTCGCTTCGTCGAAGCGCATCGGGCTCATTCCCAACCTGGAATCCTCGCGCATCGTGCAGGTGGGCAATGCCTCCGTGGAGGGCGCCTGCATCGCGCTGCTGTCGCGTGCCAAGCGGGCCGAACTGGAGACGCTGGTGAAGCGCGTCACGCATTGCCGGTTGGAGACGCATCCGCGGTTTTTTGATTACTTTGTCGAGGGCTGCCAGTTCACCCCGGTCGGAGATCCCGGGGAGGCCGCGAAAACCTGAGCACCATGCACGAGACCTACGACACTTCTCCGGAGTTCAGCGTGCCCGCGGCGGAATACCACCGGCTGCTCGGTTATCCGCCGGCGCATGGGCCGACCGAACGGGCCCGGGTACTTGCGGCCTGGGCGCGCGAGTGGTTTGCCCAGCATGGCCGGCCGTGGATTTATCTGCGGCAGGTCGAGCTGCAGGCGGCCGCGGATGCGCTGCGGCTGGACGGCGTGCAGTTCCGCTCGAGGCGGTTGCACGGGCACCTCGGGCGCCACCGGGCGCAAAGCGCGATGCTGCTGGCGGTCAGCGCGGGCGGCGAGTGCGAGGAGCAGGCCCGGCAGCTGTGGGACGAGGGCAAGCCCGACGAGTATTTCTTTCTGGAGATGTATGGTTCCGCCGTGGTGGAAAACCTGGTGGCCCGGACGAGTGGACGGATCTGTGACCTGGCGGCGCACCAGGGCCTGATGGCGATCCCGCATTACAGCCCGGGCTACACCGGCTGGGATGTGGCCGATCAAAACAAGCTGTTCGGGCTCATCGCCCACGGCATGAGCCGTTCGTTCCCCGGGCCGATCGAGGTGATGCCCAGTGGCATGCTGCGGCCGAAGAAGTCGCAGCTCGCGGTCTTCGGCCTGGCGTCGACCGCGGACCGCGCGTTCGCCGACACGGCCGGCACGCCCTGTGAAAACTGCGCTTTCTCCCCCTGTCAGTTTCGGCGCACGGCCTACCGGCATGCGGCCGGGTCGGCCGGGCTTCCGGCCATGGTGGCGGCGGTCGAGCCGCCGAGGCCCGCGACCGAGCCGCTGACCCGCGATGCCCGATATTCCGTCAACGCCCGGGCCCTGCGCAAATGGTCGGCCGAGCGCGTGCAGCTGCACGCGGGCGAGGACGGACGCGTGGAGGCGGTCTTCCGTTTCGACGGCACCACCTGTTCCAACATGGGCCAGGCGCTGGCCTTTGATTACCGGGTCTCCCTCAGTGGTCCGCAGGAGGGCTATCGGCTCCTGGAATCCAGCTGTGCGCCCGCGGCGGGCGACGACGGCCACCAGTATTCCTGCTCCTACCTGAGTGACCCCGACCGGCATTTGCGCGAGCTCGCCGGCGAGAAACCCCTGCTCGGCCGCCCGCTTGACGAGGTGCTGTACTGGACCCGCACACCGGCGTCCGCCGGTTGTCATTGCACGGCCGACAGCCGCGCGCACAAGTGGGGCCTCGCGCTCGAGGCGATTCATTTTTCCCTGGTCCAATCCCGTCAACCCCAGCCCGTTTCCCCCTGATTCCGCCATGCTCAAGCTCTGCGACATCAATCCCGCCGCCGCCGCCAAGCTGCCGCCGGCCTTCCCCGACAAGTCGGGCATCGGCGTCCACTACCTGGATGCCTTCCTCAAGCCCATGAACGCCGCGCTCCCCGACGGCACGCGCGTGGCGTGCAAGCGCCGCGGCCTCAAGGTCACGCTCAAGGTCGGCCTCACCAAGCAGGGCGACGGCCTCATGCGCCGCCTGCAGGTGAGCAAGGATCCGGTCCTGATGCTGCGCGCCTGCCTGCAGGAAGCCGCCACCGCCGCCGGTGTGCAACTCCAGGTCACCGACCAGGAAATCCTCCTCACGCCCTGAGCGCTTGAAGGAACAAGATCCAAGCCTCAGGTAACCAGACCCAGACCCCCGAGCCAGGACCCCCAACCTCCGCACCAACATGACCCCCGCCCAATGGGACATCTTCAAGCGCGCCGCGCGCATGGAAAAACTGAGCAAGGTGCCGATGGCCCTGATCATCGACAGCCCGTGGATCCCCGGCTACACGGGCGTGAAGCACATGGACTTCTTCCTGGACCCGCAGGTGTGGTTCCATTCGCACCGGAAGATCCACCAGGAATTTCCCGACATCATCTTCGTCCCCGGCTGGTGGCTGGAATACGGCATGGCCGCCGAGCCGTCGGTGCTCGGGTCCAAGATCAAGTTCTGGCAGGACAACACGCCGAGCGAATACCACATGCTCTTCCACATCGAGGATGTGGACAAGCTGCCCGAGTATGAGGTCGAGGCCGACGCCTTCATGGCGATGACGCTCCACCGCCTCCGCATGCAGCGCCAGCAGGTGCTCGACACCGGCGAGATCTTCACGATGGCCACCGCGCGCGGCCCGATGTGCACCGCCGGCTTCGCCCGCAACACGAGCGACTTCATGATCGACCTCGTGGAAAAGCCCGAGTGGGCGCACAAGCTCCTGGATCTCTGCACCCGGCTCATCATCGACTGGCTGAAGGCGCAGGTGAAGGTCATGGGCCCGACCGTCGAGGGCATCTTCCTGCTCGACGACATCGTCGGCTTCGTGAACGAGGACCATTATCAGGAGTTCTGCCATCCCTACCTGAAGCGCATCTGCGACGCCTTCCCCCCGGACTGGGTGAAGCTCTACCACAATGACGCCTCCATCGAGGCCTGCCTCGAGCACCTGCCCGACGCCGGCTTCAACATGCTCAACTGGGGCAAGCAGACCGACATCGCCGACGTGAAGGCGCGCGTCGGTGACCGCATCTGTCTCATGGGCAATGTCAATCCGCTCGAGGTCGGCGTGCGCGGCACCGCGGCCGAGGTCCGCGCGGCCACCCTCGATGTCCTGGAGAAGGGCGCCAACGGCGGCAAGGGCCTCGTGCTCTCCGTCGGCGGCGGCACCAGCCCGGGCATGCCCCGCGAAAACATCGTGGCGATGAAGGCCGCGCTTGACGAATTCAACCGGGCGCACTTCGGCCAGAGCTGATTCCAAAATCGTTCTCGCGGCATTCCCGACCGGACCCGGGGACGGAGAGAAAGATTAAGAGAACGAGAACGATACCCATCCACCATCCCCCTCCCATAATAATAAGTTCCCATGCCTGACTACGCGTTAATGAACCAGTCGATCTACGAGGGCAAAGCCAAGGAGGTCGAACAGCTGACCAAGGACGCCCTCGCCGAAGGCAAGACCGCGCAGGAGATCCTCTCCGACGGCCTGATCGCCGGCATGAGTGTCGTCGGCGAAGACTTCAAGCATAACATCCTCTACGTGCCCGAGGTGCTCATCGCCGCGCGCGCGATGAAGGCCGGCATGGGCGTGCTCAAGCCGCTGCTCAGCGCCCAGGGCGCCGTGAACAGCTCCTCCGGCCGCCTGCTCATGGGCACGGTGCGCGGTGACCTGCACGACATCGGCAAGAACCTCGTCTGCATGATGGCCGAGGGCGCCGGCTTCGAGGTGAAGGACATCGGCGTGGACCAGAGCGTCGAGAAGTTCGCCGCCGCGGCTGACGAGTTCAAACCCGACATCGTCGGCATGAGCGCGCTCCTCACGACCACGATGACCTACATGAAGACCGTCATCGACGGTTTCGAAAGGCCGGGCTACGAGCACATCAAGATGACGATCGGCGGCGCGCCCATCAGCCAGATGTTCGCCGACGAGATCGGCGCCGACGGCTACGGGGCCGACGCCTCCTCCGCCGTGGACCTGTTCCTCTATCTGGTGGGGAAGGGCGCCGCGCCCCAGGCGTCGGTCAAGGCCGGCGTGGCGGCGACCCGGACCCAGCTCGCGGCGCAGCGCGGACCCAATCCCGTCTCCCGATACCAGATCCTCTACTGGCAGGATCTGCCCTCGGCGCTCAAGGCCTGGGACGACTTCGGTGAATCGAAGCAGGATCTGCCGGGCCGCTTCGCCGACCTCATCGACGCTACGGCGCAGAAACTCGGCCTCACCTCCGCCGACGACTACACGGCCCAGCTCAAATGGGGCGAGGAGCTGGAGCGGGCCGGCACTCCCGAGGACGTGGTCAAAACCCTCATCAAGGAACTCCCAACGCCGTCCACCGGCCCAAATGCATCATGAAACCGCGCCCGCTCAACATCATCGGCGAGTTGATCAACAACTCCTACGCCCGCGCCCGCAAGGCCTTCACCGCCCGCAATCCAACCGACTACGCTCACCTGGCCAAGCTGCAGGCCGACCTGGGCGCGCAGTATCTCACCCTGAACCTCGACGGCACCGCCCGCATCCAGGTGAGAATGGAGGAGATGCTCACCCTGCTGCCCGACGTGATTCACGCCATCCAGGCCGTGACCGACCGGCCCATCAGCTTCGACAATCCCTCGGTCGAATACCACAAGGTCGCGCTCAAGCACTACGATCGCAACAAGAGCGGTCCGCCGATTTTGAATTCCATCGCCGCTTCGCGCACCCAGCTGGATGAGATGATCCGGCTCGTGCAGGACTACGACACCAACGTCGTCGTCATGGCGTCGGAACAGTTCGTGCCCGGTGGCACCGCGCAGTGCATGAACCCGCAGGACGCCTACGCCGCGGCCAAGCAGTTTGTCGACCGGCTCGTCACCGAAGCCGGACGCCGCCTGGACCAGATCATCATCGATCCCGGTCTCGCGCCCGTCGGAGCCGACACCTACGGGCTCGTCAACATCGGCCTCGACGCCATGCGGATGATCAGCGCGGACCCGCAGCTCGCCGGGGTGCACATGATCGTGGGTCTTTCCAACTTTGCCTGGGGCACGCCAAAGGGCGTGCGCGAGCAATTGGAGAACGCCTATCTCACCCTCGGCATGGAAGTCGGCCTGGACTACGCTCTGGCCAATCCGGAGAAATCTCCGGGCCCGCTTCCGGCCAATCACCCGATGGTGGCCAGTCTGCGCGCCGCCTTGGACCAGGGTCGCGCCCAGGAGGGCGAGACCCAGGAGACCGCCGGCTACCGCCAGGCCGAGGCCATCATGGCCATCTGCCATGACGCGAAGCCCGTCGAGTCCTGAATCCGATGAATGTCCCCGTCTCCAGTTCCAAAGCGCACCCGGTCTGGCTGCACGTCGGGACCCTGCTGGACGGCACGAGCACGGTGCCGGCCCAGGATGCGCATGTCGTTTACGACGCCGCCGGCATCCGCTTTGTCGGGCGCAACGGCCAGACCCCGCCGCGTGAACTGCTGCGGACGGGTCAGGCCGCGCCCGACCTCGCCGAGCCTGATGCCACGTTGCTGCCGGGCCTGATCGAGGCGCACGCGCATCTCTTCCTCGAGGGGGGCGAACTCACGCTGGATCGCCGGGCGGAATACCTGAAGCAGGACGCCGCCGGGTTGCTCGCCTCGGCCATGCCGCGACTGGAGAAACTGGTCCGCCTTGGCGTGACGGCCGTGCGGGATGCCGGAGACAAGGACGGCGTCGGCCTGGCGCTGAGCAAACTCTACCAGTCGGCGAGTCGACCGCTCATGCCGTATCTCGACAGTCCCGGTGCGGCCATCCACCACCGTGGACGCTATGGCAGCTTCATGGGCGGAGCGCTGGAGGATCACGCATCGCCCGCCGCCTGCGTGGAGGCCCGCGTGGCCGCGGGGGCCGATCGCATCAAGCTCATCCCCACCGGCATCATCAATTTCAAGCAGGGCGCCGTCACCACCGAACCGCAGATGACGGTGGAGGAACTCCGGCAGCTGGCCGCCGCGGCCAACACTGCCGGCCGGCAGACCTTTGCCCACGCCTCGGGTGACGCGGGGATCGAGCGGGTGATCGAGGGCGGCATCGACTCGGTGGAGCACGGGTTCTTCGTGCGGGATGACCAGCTGGCGCGCATGCGCGACCGCCAGATCGCCTGGGTGCCGACATTTGCGCCCGTGCAGCTGCAGGTGGACGAGGCCGCGCGCTACGGCTGGGACGCCACCGTTGTCGGCAACCTCCAGCGCATCCTCGACGCCCACGCCACCAGCCTCGTCAAGGCCCAGGCCCTGGGCGTGCTCATCATTGCGGGCAGCGACGCCGGATCCTGCGGCGTGGCGCACGGCACGGGATTTCTCCGGGAGCTGGAATTGATGGAGCAGGCCGGTCTGCCGCCTTGGGCCGTGCTCAACGCCGCGACCGGTGTCAGCGCCGGCCGGCTCGGTTATCGGGAAAAATTCGGCCGGATCGAGCCCGGCTGGCTCAGCCGCTTCATCCTCACCCGGCACGCGCCGCTCTCCGGCGTGGCGGCCCTCCGGCGCGCGAAAACCGTGGTTTTCGACGGCCGCGTCCTGACGCACGACGACCGGTTCGAAGCCACCGGCCTTTGAAACCGCCGACTCCTTTCTACCCATGGGCATGAACCTCGAGATCACCACCCGCGACCAGGTTGCGGCCACCAACACTTACGACGAAATCTTCGTCACCTGGCTGCCGACCGAGGGCAAGGCGCCCGTCCTGGCCAAGGTGGCCGAGCTGCACGCACGGGGGCTTCGGCCGGTGCCGCACATCGCGGCCCACAAAGTGCGGGATGCCGCCGAGGCGCACGCCATCGCGGCCACGCTCGCCCCCTACACCCGCAAGGTCTTTCTCATCCGCGGCGGCGGGCCGCGGGAGGGCGGGTTCGCCACCGTGGCCGAGTTGCTGGCGACCGGCGCGTTCCGGGATTTCGAGGTCGGGGTGGCCGGATTTCCCGACGGCAACGGTGCGCTCTCCCCCGCGGACTGCCTGGAGGTGCTGCGCGGCAAGGTGGCCGCGGCCCGCTTCGTCGTCACACAGTGGTCGCTCAATGAGGCCGCCATCCGGCGCTTTCTCGACGAATCGCCGCTCCCGGTCTACCTCGGCGTGCCGAACCGCTGCTCGCTCAAGCAGCTCGTGCGCTTCGCCGCTGTCTGCGGCGTGGAGAATTCCCTCAAGGGCGCGCTGTCCAACCCGGTGAACATCGCCCGCTTTGTGCTGGGCTTCGACCCGGGCTACATCGTGCAGACCTTCCAGGGTCATCCCAACCTCGCCAAGATCCACGTCTACGCCTTCGGCAACTTCGCGCCGCTCTAAGCCAAAGCTGATGCAGTGGAAACCCGGCCAAGGAGGTAGCAACCGAGGTAGCGCGGCTGGTTTTCGCGGCGCACCTCGCCCCAGCCTCCTGACGTCGGCTGCTACTTCACGCTGCCTTGTTCTGGCTTAGGCTCGCCCCCCCTTCGCCCCGACCCCTAGATCCTCCCCATGAACCAACCCTCCCTCCTGGATGCCCTCGCCACCCGCCGCCTCGTGTGCGATGGCGCCATGGGCACGCAACTCATGCTCGCCGGCCTTGAGTCCGGCTCCTGCGGCGAGGCCTGGAACCTGACGCATCCCGGGCGGGTGCTCGCGATCCAGCAACGCTACGCGGATTCGGGCGCCGATTGCATCATCAGCAACAGCTTTGGCGGCAGCCGCATCATGCTGCGGCGTCACGGCCACGAGGCCGAACTCGCGGCGATCAACGCCGCCGCGGTGCGCATCACCCGCGCGGCCTTTGGCGGCCGGCCCGGCTATGTGCTCGGCGACATCGGGCCGCTCGGTGCCCTGCTCGAGCCCTATGGCGACCTGACCGAAGCAGACGCCCGCTCGGCGCTGGAAGAACAGGCGGTCGCGCTGGTCCAGGCCGGGGCGGATGCGATCATCATCGAGACGCAGACCGGGTTGGAGGAACTGGGCCTCGCCATCGATGCCGCCCTGGCGGCCAAGGCCCCGTGCATCATCGCCTCGCTCGCCTTCGATCTCTCGATGGACGGCACTTTCTACAAGACGATGATGGGCATCTCGCCTGAGCAGGCCGCGGCGTTCGTCCAGGAGCGCGGGGCGCACATCGTGGCCCTCAATTGCGGCACCGGCATGGACATGAAAGGGGCCGCGCTGGTCGGCCGGCTCTACCGCGCCACCTGCGGCCTGCCCGTGATGGTGCAGCCCAATGCGGGCCTGCCCGTGCTCGAAAACCTGAAGGCCGTCTACAAGCAGCTCCCGGTCGACATGGCCAAGGATGTGCCCGAGGTGCTCGCGGCGGGCGTGGGCATCATCGGTTCCTGCTGCGGCAGCACGCCCGATCATACGCGGGCCATCCGCGGGGTCGTGGATGCTTTCAATCCAGCCAAGTGAAATCTTTGCCGCGGATCACGCGGATCAACCCGGATCGGAAAAAATCAGCGATGCAGGTCATTCTTCACTCCGTTCAGGATGACTGTTTGCGAGGGGCTGTTCCTTCTTATCTGCGTTTATCCGCGTGATCCGCGGCAACTTTTTTTAGAATATACCAACGTCCCTTTTGTTTTGGACTTTGCGGTGCCTGAGCCGGTAGGGGCGGTTGCCCTCAACCGCCCTCGGTGAGACCAGGGCCGTTGAGGGCAACGGCCCCTACCTAAAGCG
>JBKJTZ010000067.1:0-26114 GCA_046590295.1 Lacunisphaera sp. | reverse complement strand
GCCTCCATGGAGCAAATCGCTCTTCCCGAGCTGCTTGCTTCTGTTGATACAAGGATAGAACATGTTGATATTTCTAACCAGCTGGAAATCAATTACTCATAACTGGACAGCCGTGATCCGTGATAAAAAGAAGCGGCCGGTGAAGGCAGACTTTCCGTTTGACGGCAATGGCCCATGGGGCGACTTTGCCCGCTCAATCCCTCCCACTATGGCAGACGAAACTTACGACTTGGTGATCATTGGCGGCGGCCCTGCCGGCTACGTCGGCGCGATTCGCGCCGGGCAGCTGGGCAAGAAGGTGGCTGTCATCGAGATGGAACGCGCCGGCGGCACCTGTCTCAACTGGGGCTGCATCCCGACCAAGGCACTGCTCAAGAGCGCCGAGCTCTACCGTACCATCCAGAAGGCCGACAGCTACGGCCTGAGCGTCACGGGCGCCTCGTTTGATTTCGCGAAGGTGATCGAGCGCTCGCGCGGCGTCGCGGCCCAGATGGCCAAGGGCGTGGAGTTCCTCTTCAAGAAGAACAAGGTCGACTACTTCGTCGGCAAGGCCTCCGTCACCATCCCCGGCATGGTCGAGGTGACCGCGGGGGAGCATAAGGGGAAGTTTTTCCGCACGAAAAACATTCTGCTCTGCACCGGCCAGAAGCCAAAGCCGCTGCCGGGCCTGCCGGTCGACGGAGTGCGCGTGATGACCTCCCGCGAGGCGCTCGCCGCCAAGACCGCTCCGAAGACCCTCGCGATCATCGGTGCCGGCGCCATCGGCGTGGAGTTCGCGTATTTCTACAACGCCTTTGGTACGAAGGTCACGCTCGTCGAGATGCTCCCGCAGGTCCTGCCGGTCGAGGACGAGGAGGTGTCCAAGGTGCTGGAGCGCAGCTTTACCAAGCAGGGCATCGTCGTCCACACCGGCACCAAGTGCGAAAACATCCGCGTCGGCGAGAAGAGCGTGAAGCTCGACCTCGTGAAGGACGGCGCCAAGACCGAGCTCGAGGTCGAGACGGTGCTCGTCGCCATCGGGATCACGTCCGCGCTCGACGGCCTGACGTCGGCCAAGGTGAAGCTGGAACTCGACCGCGGTTTCGTGAAGGTCGGAGCCGACTACCAGACTTCCACGCCCGGCATCTATGCCGCCGGCGACATCCAGGGCCCGCCGTGGCTCGCGCACGTCGCCTCGTTCCGCGCCATCCAGGCGGTCGAGGGCATGTTCGGCCACAGCCAGCCGAAGCAGGTCGGCATCTTCCCGGGCTGCACCTATTGCCAGCCGCAGGTCGCCAGCACGGGCCTGACCGAGAAACAGGCGAAGGAAAAGAAACTCGACTACAAGGTCGGCAAGTTCCCGTTCACCGCGGTCGGCAAGGCCGTCGCCGCCGGCGACACCGAGGGCTTTGTGAAGGTCATCGCCGACGCGAAGACCGGCGAAATCTACGGGGTCCACATCATCGGCACCGAGGCGACGGAGCTCATCGCCGAATACGGCCTGGCCATGAATCTTGAGGCCACGGTCGACGAGATCCACCACACGATCCACGCCCACCCCACGCTGTCGGAGGCCCTCGCCGAAGCCGCCCTGGCCACCCTCGGCCAGGCGATCCACACCTGACACTGAGGACGGGGCACAGGTCATCAGTCGGTCCAAGGGTTCCGTTTGGGTCCAACCTCCTGGCGATGGCCCTGGCTTGGCGGGAGGCGGGACTAGCAGTCCCGCGTTTGGGGGCACACCGCGTATGCCTCGCAGGTCTGATCGTCCTGCCTCCATTTCAGAAATACCCCGGGACTTGCTCCGGAGATTCTTAAAAAAAAGCCGGCGTCATGCCGGCCTTTTTTGTCAAGTATCACGCCTTCGTTTTCTCGGGCAGCGCCCGGGTGGCGGCTTCGCGCTTGAATCGAGTGATGAGCTCGGCGACCGGATGGACACCTTCGTCACCCTTGGCGCGGGAGCGGACGGAGGCGCTCAGGGCCTCGGCCTCCTTCTGGCCAAGCACGAGGACGTAGGGCACCTTCTCCAGCTCGGCGCGGCGGATCTTGGCGCCGAGCTTGTCGGAGTGGGTGTCGAGCGTCACGCGCAGGTCGGCGGCGAGGAGCTGGTCGAAGGTGGCCTTGGCATAGTCCATCACCTTGTCGGAGATGGGCAGCAGGCGGACCTGCTCGGGCGCGAGCCAGAGCGGGAAGTCGCCGCCGAAGTGCTCGATGAGCACGCCGCAGAAGCGCTCCATCGAGCCGAAGGGCGCGCGGTGGATCATCACGGGGCGGTGCGCGGCGTTGTCGGCGCCGATGTAGGTCAGGTCGAAGCGGACGGGCAGGTTGTAGTCCACCTGCACGGTGCCGAGCTGCCATTCGCGGCCGATGACGTCCTTGACCATGAAATCGATCTTCGGGCCGTAGAAGGCGGCCTCGCCGGGCTCCTCGGTGAAGGCCATGCCGATGGACTGGGCGGCCTCGCGCAGCGCGGCCTCGGCCTTGTCCCAGAGGGCCGGGTTGCCAGTGTATTTGTTGGAGTCGGGATCGCGCAGGCCGATGCGGACGCGGTAGTCCGTCATGCCGAGCGTGGTCAGCACGGTCTTCACGAGCGTGAGGCAGCCGAGGATCTCGGCCTGCACCTGCTCCTCGGTGCAGAAGAGGTGGGCGTCGTCCTGGGTGAAGCCGCGGACGCGGGTCATGCCGTTGAGCTCGCCGGACTGTTCCCAGCGGTAGACGGTGCCGAACTCGGCGAGGCGCACGGGCAGGTCGCGGTAGGAGTGCGGCTGCGAGGCGTAGATCTTCACGTGGTGCGGGCAGTTCATCGGCTTCAGCAAAAAGCCGTCGATGAGCTGGTCGTCGGGCAGGACGCGGTCCTTGGTGATCGTCTCGACGCCGGTGAGGCCGTTGACCTTCTCGGCGAGGTGGGCGGAGACCGCATCGATGCGGTTCGACATCTCGGCACAGGAGCAGCCGGAGGAGATGAGCTGGTCGAGGGCGTCGCGCTCAACGACGGGCGGGAACTGCGAGTCCTTGTAATAGGGGAAGTGGCCCGAGGTCTTGTAGAGCGAGAGGCGGCCGATGTGCGGCGTGAAGACCTGCGAATAGCCCTGCTTCTTCAGTTCGCCGGCGATGAAGTTCTGGAGTTCCTGGCGCACGATGGCACCGTTGGGCGTCCAGAGAATGAGGCCCTGCCCGACGTCCTCGTCGATGTGGAACAGCTTGAGCTCACGGCCGAGCTTGCGGTGGTCGCGGAGCTTGGCCTGCTCGAGCTGCGTCAGGTAGTTGGCCAGCTCGTCCTTCGAGGCGAAGGCGGTGCCGTAGACGCGCTGGAGCTGCGCCTGGGTCTCGTCGCCGCGGTGGTACGCGCCGGCGATGGAGAGCAGCTTGAAGGCCTTGATCTGCTTCGTGTAGCGGACGTGGGTGCCGGCGCACAGATCGGAGAACTCGCCGTTGGTGTAGAAGGAGATTTTTTCCTCGGCGGGGATGTCGGCGAGGCGCCCGAGCTTGAAGCGCTCCTGGCCGCGGGCCTTGATGATCTCGACCGCCTCGTCGCGGGAGACCTCCTTGCGGGAGAAGGGCTGGTTCTCGTCGATGACCTTCTTCATCTCGGCCTCGATCTTGGCCAGGTCGTCGAGGGTCAGCTTGTGGGCGAGGTCGACGTCGTAATAAAAGCCGGTGTCGGTCGGCGGTCCGATGTCGAGTTTGGCGTCCGGGAAAAGACGGAGGAGGGCGGTCGCCAGGACGTGGGAGGCCGAGTGGCGGATTTCATCTAGCGGAGACATCGACATGGTTTGGGTGGGTTTGGTCCTGCGTACGATTGCCGGGCCGAAGGTCAGATTGGCGGGACGGATTGGCCGCTTGTCAAGGGCGGGGTGTGATCAAGGCAGGTTGGCCGCGAAAAAGCACAAAAGGCGCAAAATATGACGGGCCCGCGCTTGTCGGGCATAGCCGCGGCGACGGCTGATCTCTGCGGGCCGAGGGGCGGGGTAGGGCGGATTATCCCTAATCCGCCGCGCGGCGCGTTAAGGATAACGCGCCCTACCTACTTCTTCACCGGCTCGAGCTTGTAGCCGTCCTTGCCGTCGAGCATGGACCAGCCGGCGGCGGTCAGTTCCTGGCGGAGGGCGTCGGCGCCGGCCCAGTCCTTGGCCTGCTTCGCGGCCCAGCGCCGATCGGCAAGGGCGGTGATGGCGGCGGGCACATCGGCCTTGGGGGGTTCGGTCGCCGTGAGGTCGAGACCGAGGGCGAACATGACCCGGTCGAAGGCGTCGTCGTCGATCCCCGCGGGACCACGATTGACGATGGTGAAAAGGGCGCCGAGGGCGGCGGGCGTGTTCAGGTCGTCCTGCAGGGCGGCGTGGACCGGCGAGAAGACAGCCTCGTCACCTCGGCTGCTACCCACGGCGGCGCGGAAGGCGCGCAGGGTTTTCAGCGCGCTTTCCGCAGCGTGCAGCGAATCCAGCGTGAAGTTCAGCTGCTTGCGCGGGTGGCCGGAAAGCAGGGCGTAGCGCACGGCTGGGGCGGAGTAGCCTTTCTCCAGCAGATCGCCGAGGACGTAGTAGTTGCCCTTGCTCTTGCTCATGGTGGTGCCGTTCACGAGCAGGTGCTCGCTGTGATACCAGTGGCGGGCGAAGGTCGTGCCGTTGCAGCATTGGCTCTGGGCGATCTCGTTTTCGTGGTGCGGGAACAGCAGGTCCACGCCGCCGGTGTGCAGGTCGATGGTGTCGCCGAGAAGCGCCTTGCTCATGGCGCTGCACTCGATGTGCCAGCCCGGCCGGCCCTCGCCGGTGCCGCGCGGGCCAGGCCATTTGACAGCTCCGTCCTCCTCGGGCTTCCAGGCTTTCCACAGCGCGAAGTCGGAGACCGAGTCCTTGTGGTCGGCATCGGCGACGGTGTTGGTGACCTTGAGCTCGCGCTCCTTGATGCGGGAGAGCGCACCGTAGCCGGGGAAGGAGGCGAGCTTGAAATAGACGGAGCCGTCGGCGGCGCGGTAGGCGTGGCCCTTCTCCATCAGGCACTCGATCATGTTCACCTGCTCCTTGATGTAGCCGGTGGCGGTGGGCTCGTGGTGCGGCGGCAGGCAGTTCAGGGTGGCGCAGTCGGCATGGAAAAGATCGGTCCACTCCTTGGTGATCTCGGCGAGCGGGCGCTTCTCCTTTTGGGTTTGCCCGATGGTGCGGTCGTCCACGTCGGTCAGGTTGCGGACGTGTTTCACCTTGTCCGCGCCGAACTCGAGTTCGAGCAGGCGGCGGAGGACGTCGTTGACGATGAACGTGCGGAAATTCCCGATGTGCGCCGGCGCGTAAACGGTGGGGCCGCAATTGTAGAAGCGGAAGACGCCGTCCGCGTGGGAGGGCTTCAGCTCTTGAAGCTGGCGGGTGAGGGAGTCGTGGAGCCGGATTGGCATAGTTCAGTCGAAGTTGGCCACAAAAGGCGCAAAAAGCGCAGAACATTCAACCCCGTATTGGCCACGAAAAACACAAAGTCCTGTCAGCATATGTCGCTTTCAAGGCGCCTATAGGCGCGCGTGAGGCTTCAGGCAGCAAGCCAAACCGATTTTGTGCTTTTTGTGGCCAAATGGTTCGGTGGCTTGAAAGTTAGGCGTGAATTTGCGGCAAATACTGGTTTAGTCATCCAGTCCCATGGCCAAGACCCCAAAACTCACTCTGACCCATCGTCCCCGCCGCCTGCGCCGGCAACCGAGCCGTCGCGCCCTCGTCGAGGAGACGGTCGTGCGCGCCGCCGACCTGATTGCGCCGCTCTTCGTGGTGGAGGGCAAGGGCCGGCCCGAGCCCATCGCCTCCATGCCGGGTGTTTGCCGGCTGAACGTGACCGATCTCGTCAATGAGTGCCAGGAACTGCACCGCCTCGGCGTGCCGGCCGTGGCCTTGTTTCCCAAGCTCGACGCCAAGTTCAAGAACGCGACGGGCACCGAGGCCCTCAACAAGAAAACCCTGATTCTCCGCGCCGTGCGCGCCGTGAAAGCGGCCGTGCCGGGGCTCGCGATCATCACCGACGTGGCGCTCGATCCCTATACCAGCCACGGGCATGACGGTGTGTTGAACGCGGCGGGTGACGACGTGGATAACGACCGGACGGTCGCGATTCTTTCCAAGATGGCGGTGCTGCAGGCCGCGGCCGGCGTGGATTTTGTGGCGCCCTCGGACATGATGGACGGCCGGGTCGGCGCGATCCGCAAGGCGCTCGATGCCGCCGGCTACACCGACACGGGCATTCTGGCCTACTCGGCGAAATACAACTCCGCCTACTATGGGCCGTTCCGCGAGGCCGTCGGCAGTGCGAAGGCGGCCGGCACGCGGTTGCTCAGCAAGGTCACCTACCAGATGAACCCGGCCAACCGCCGCGAAGCGGTCCGCGAGGTGCAGCTCGATGTGGCCGAGGGCGCTGACATCGTGATGGTGAAGCCCGCCGGTCTCTACCTCGACATCATCCGCGAGGTGCGCAACGCGACCCGCACCCCGGTGGCCGCCTACCAGATTTCCGGCGAGTATGCACAGATCCACGCCGCCGCGCGCCTCGGCTGGCTCGACCTTGCGCGTTGCCGCGACGAGTCGCTGCTGGCGATCAAGCGCGCCGGCGCCGACATGATCCTCACGTATTTCGCCAAGGACGTGGCGAAGGCGCTACAGGGGTAGGGCGCGGACTCCGCTCCGCGCCGCAGCGGTAGGGGCGCTTGCCCCCAAGCGCCTGCGGCGGGCCGTTGAGGGCAACGGCCCCTAGCTCAGGTTTGTCGCCGCCACAGCGCGCGAGTCAGCACCACGTGACCGAAGAGCGCGCCACCCACACAGACCGGGCCGATCAGGGCGTAGGGCAGGTGAAAGGCCAGGAGCAGCGGCGGCTGCACGTTCCAGCCGAAGGGCACCGGCGCGGACAACAGCGCCACGCGCATGACATTCAGCAGCAGGGCGAATCCCATGATGTTGGCGATGCGGGCCGCGATCCGGAAACGGCCGGCCAGCGGCGCCGCGACCAGCGCGAGGAGGCCGCTGCAAATATCCCAGTTCTGGCCGGTCCAGGTCATCGTGCCGGGAATCACACCCTGCGTCACCCAATCGTGCAGCACCAGTTCCAGCGGCAGCCGGAAGGCCTGGAAACCGACCAGCGCGGCCAGCGGGATCGTCTCCGCCAGCCGCCGGCCCACGGGGCTGAGGCCCAGGCCGGCGCACACCAGCACGATGGGCCCGAAGAAAAAGGGCAGGCCGTTCATCGGCAACGAGGTCATGTGTCCGCTGGCGACGAGCGCGGACTGCACCGCCAGCCAGGCGAGCAGCGCGCCGGCGGCGAGCAGCGTGACCTGGGCGGAACGATAGCCGTGGTGGATGGCCCGCAGAAACGTGGCGATCACCGCCAGGACAATCAGGCCAAAGGCCAGGAGCGAACCGGAAGAGGCGGCGTGGAATTCCATCCCGGCGGACTCAGGCGGCCGGTGGCTCTTCCGCCGCGTAAAGCTCCTCCGGGGGCAGCTTCTCGATCGTCCAGCCGGTCCAGCCGTAGATCGCGGAAATGAGCGGGTTGATCAGATTGAGGAAGGCGTAGGGCGCGTAGGCGAAGGGAAACACCCCGAGCGTGGCGAACATGAAGGCGCCGCACGAATTCCAGGGAATGAGCGGAGAGGTGATGGTGCCGGCGTCCTCCAGGGCGCGGGAGAGGTTCTTGGGGTGCAGGCCGGCCTTGCGGTACGCCTCGCGATACATGCGGCCGGGGACGACGATGGAAAGATACTGGTCGGGCGCGATGATGTTGGAGCCGATACAGGTGGCGAGGGTGGCGGGGATCAGGCCGCGCGGCCCGCGGGCCAGGCGGAGGATGGCGGTGGCGATGGCCCGGAGCATGCCGCTTTTCTCCATCACCCCGCCGAAGCACATCGCGCAGAAAATAATGCCGATCGTGCCGAACATGCTGCTCATGCCGCCGCGGGAGAGGAGCTCGTCGACCGCCTTTTGCCCGGTCTCGGCCTTCACGCCGTTGTAGGCCACGTCGAGGACGCTGGCCAGCGTGGCCCCTTGGAAGACCGAGGCGAAGACGCCGCCGAGCAGGGCCCCGATCAGCACGGCGGGCAAAGCGGGCACGCGCAGGACCACCATGCCAAGAATCAGCAGCGGCGGGGCGAGCAACCAGGGCGTGATGGCGTAGGATTTTCCCAGGGTGGCGGTGATGATGGTCACCGTGTCGAGCGAGGCGTTCTCGGCGCCGTATTTGAGCCCGATGAGCCAATACAGCACCAGGGCGATGAGCATGCTGGGTCCGGTCGTATAGGCCATGTGCCGCACATGCTCGAACAACTCCGACCCTGCGACCGCCGGGGCGAGGTTGGTGGTGTCGGAGAGCGGTGACATCTTGTCGCCAAAATACGCGCCGGAGACGATCGCGCCCGCGACCATCGGCAGGGGGATGCCCAGGCCGGTGCCGATGCCGATGAAGGCGATGCCGACGGTGCCGGCAGTCGTCCAGGAGCTGCCGGTGGCCAGCGATACGACCGCGCAGCACAGGCAGGCAGCGAGCAGGAAGTAGTGCGGCGAGATAAGGTTCAACCCGTAGACG
This sequence comes from Lacunisphaera sp., assembly GCA_046590295.1. GTDB lineage: Bacteria > Verrucomicrobiota > Verrucomicrobiia > Opitutales > Opitutaceae > Lacunisphaera. Next base: position 17,591 of record JBKJTZ010000067.1, on the reverse strand, counting down.
ATCAGCATGGGCACGATGCCCGCGGTGATCCAGGTGCCGATGAGCATGCCGACCATGAGCAAGATGAGGCAGGCGCCCAGCGAGAGCCGGATGCCGTCGAGGTAGCTTTTCTCGATGTCAGCCCAGCGCCAGCCGAGGCGGAGCGCCATCACCGAGGCGACGGCGGCGGCCCCGACGAGCGGGATCTGCGTCGGGATGCTGGCCTGGAAGACGGAACCGAAGTAGGGCACCGTGGCCAGGGCCTTGAACAGCGGTGTGATGAGCGCGATCTCCGGCAGGTTGTTGATGTCCACCACCGAGGCGGCGAGAAAGAGGATGAGGGCACCGACGGGCACCAACGATTCCAGCAAGGTTGGCAGGCGGGGGGAACTCATGGGGCGGGCGGCCGCGCGGTCTAAAACGCCGAGCGCGGCACCTGGATGGAATCGCCGGGGAAGAGGAGCGGGTCCTGCTCGGGCTGGCGCTGCGCGAGCTTCACGTCGAAGTCATGGGCCTGGCGGTCGCGGGTGAGGGTGACCCGGCTCTCCTTGGCGTAGAGGGTGAAGCCGCCGGCGGACTGCACGGCCTTGGCCAGCGTGAGATCGGGCGACCAGATGATGCGGCCGGGCCGCTGCACCTCGCCGCCGATGTAGACGTAGCGCTCGGTGACGTTCACCGACACTTCCAGAGTGGTGTAGAATTTGCGGGCGATGTAGGTGTCGCGGATGCTCTGGGAGAGCTCGGAGGTGGTGAGGCCGGCGGCGGTGACGGCGCCGATGTATTGCAGGCGGATGAGGCCCTGCTCGTCGATCTGCACGCTGCTGTTGACCGGTTCCGGGATGCCGAGGAGCGAGACCACCATGGAGTCACCGGGCCGCAGTTGGGCGGACAGGGAGGGGGCGGCGACCCGGGGATTGGCGCCGGCGGCCGGGCCGGTGTTGTCGGTGACGCACCCGGCCAGCAGACCCAGGCACGCGGCAATCAAGATGAACGGACGGGGCGAAAACATGCGGCAGCTCCGTAAGTGAGCCAATGGCCGCATGGTGGCAACAAGCCTTTTTACCCGCGGCTGCGCTTGCTGCGGCTCGGCTTGTCGTCCTCTTCCTCGTCCGCGTCGTCGTCGCCTTCCTTGTCGTCATCGCCGGCGGGCTTCTTGGCCTCACCGTCGGTGTCTTCGTCCTCCTCGTCCTCATCCCACTTGAGCGAGGCGTCGTTCTTCATCTTCTCATCCTCCTCCTCCTCGACGTCGGGCAGGTCGTCCTCGGCCGAAGTCTTTTCCCCCTCCTCGTCGTCGTCGCCGTGGCCGGCGGGCATGAAGTCGAGGATGGCGGTGACCTCGGCGAAAAGATGGACGGCGCGGCCCTCGATGAAGTCGTTGTTCTGCGACTCGCGGAGCTGGTCCTCGACCTCGTCGACGGTGAGCTTCTCCTCGAAGTCGAGCAGGTCGTTGAGCTGCTTGACGCGCAGGCGGGTGATGTGGTCGAGGAAGTCGGCGTAGGGGCCGTTCTCCTCGTCGATCACGTCGGGCAGGGCGAAAAGTTTCTCCTCGGATTCCAGCAGCGGCTGCTTGGTGCGGGCCAGGCGCACCTTGCCCTTGCCGAGGTCCTTGGTGATGCGGAACGGGATGAAGGCGCGCTCGAAGAGGTCGGAGTCGAAGCCATATTCGCGCAACGGGTCGATCAGCTCGATGATGTGATCCACCTGGCGGGGGTCGATGATGCTGAGGCCGTCGACGTCCCAGTGCACCGGGTCACTGACCTCGCCGACCCACCAGTTGTGGTCTTCGCCGAGCCGGACAATGCACCATTCGAGTTGAGGAGTTCCTTTCGCCATAAGTTAAGTTGCGTGCACGAAAAAGGGGCGGTTCCACCCTTGTCAAATCCTGAAACGCATAAAGTTGGAAATATCTGCCCGTTCACCTGCCGGACCGGAAATTGTCGCGGCAGAGTGGGCCGGGTGGTCGAAATAACAAGACCAAAAACTTTGCCCCGTGGCGCTTGAATGTTGGGCCGCGGCTGGCATCGTCCGCAGCACATGGGCTGGCTCTATGAACATGCCGTAAAACCGGCGCTATTCCGCCTCGATCCCGAGCGCGCGCATGAACTCGGGGTGGACGCGCTGGCGCTGCTCGGCCGCGTGCCGCCGCTCTGCGCGCTGCTCGAGCAGGTGTACCAGCTGCCGGGGCGGCCGCACCGGCCGGTGCAGGCCTTCGGCCTCGATTTTCCCAACGCCGTCGGGCTGGCGGCGGGCTTCGACAAGGACGGCCGCGCCTGGCCCGCCGCCGCCGCCCTGGGCTTCGGCCACGTCGAGATCGGCACCGTGACCCTGCACGCCCAGCCGGGCAACCCGCGCCCGCGGGCGTTCCGCTATCCCGCCGAGGGCGCGGTGATCAACCGGATGGGCTTCAACAACGGCGGCGCCGCCGCGCTGGCGGCCCGCCTGGCGCGACAGCCGGGACCGGGCCGGCGCCTGATCCCGCTCGGCATCAACCTGGGCAAGTCGAAGGTCACGCCGCTCGAGCAGGCGGCGGAGGATTATCTCGGCAGTTTCCGGCTGCTGGCCGACCACGCCGACTACCTGGTGGTGAATGTCAGCAGCCCGAACACCCCGGGCCTGCGGGAACTGCAGGATGCCGCGTGGCTCCGGCCGCTGCTGGCGGCGCTGGTGGCGGCGAACGGCGCGCGCCCGGCGGCCGGCCGGCCGCGCCGGCCGTTGCTGCTGAAGATCGCACCGGACCTGACCTTTCCGCAGATCGACGAGGTGCTGGAGGTCATCACCGGCCTCGGGCTCGACGGCATCATCGCGACCAACACCACGCTGGCCCGGCCGGGCGCCTTGGCCGGCGCGAATGAGGCGGGCGGCCTGAGCGGCCGGCCGGTGCGACGGCGCTCGACCGAGATCATCAATTACCTGGCCCGGGCGACCGGCGGCCGGCTGCCGATCATCGGCGTGGGCGGCATCATGGACGAGGAATCGGCCGGCGAAAAACTCGATGCCGGGGCGACGCTGGTGCAGCTCTACACCGGGTTGATCTATCGCGGGCCGTTCTTCGCGGCGGAAGTGGCGCGGGCCCTGGCGGAGCGGCAGCGGGCGTGATTGCAGGGCGGGATCGCTGATCCCGCCTTTGGAGGGCCGGTCTCCTGACCGGCCGCGGTCGGTCAGGAGACCGACCCTCCACCCCGAGCCGGCGGATTCAGCGATCACGCCCAACAGTTTCCGCTCCACTTCTCAGATCACCCAGTCGCCCGCCTCGATGATGAGCGTCTCCTGCTTGTGCCGCTCGCGGATCACGAGATTGTCGCCCTTGAAATAGGCGATGCTGTTGGGCGGCACGGAAGTGAGCAGCCAGACGTTGCCGCCGATGATCGTGTGCGCGCCGATGTGCGTGTCGCCGCCGAGGATGGTGGCGTGGGCGTAGATGGTCACATGGTCCCCGATGTCCGGGTGGCGCTTGCCGCCCTTCACGGGGTTGCCCGCGCCGTCGACTTCGAAGGATTTCGCCCCGAGGGTGACGCCCTGGTAGAGTTTCACGTGGTTGCCGATCGAGGCCGACTCGCCGATGACGACGCCCGAGCAGTGGTCGATGAAGAAGTGGGTGCCGATGCGCGCCCCGGGATGGATGTCGACGCCGGTGCGCTCGTGGCCGTATTCGGTGAGCATGCGCGGCAGCAGGGGGACGTTCTGGTGGTAAAGGATGTGCGCGATGCGCTGCAGCGAGATGACCAGCACGCAGGGGTAGGCGACGATGATTTCCTCGATGCTGCGCGCGGCGGGATCGCCCGTGAAGGCCGCCTGCACGTCGGTCTGCACCACGCGGCGGATGTCCGGCAGCTGGGTGAGCAGTTCGGTGGTGATCCGGCGGGCCTGCGCGGCAGGACTGGCATCCTGGGCAAAGCGGAGGCTTTTCTCGATTTCGGTCGAGAGGCGCTGGTCGATCTTCGTCAGCAGGGCGTCGAGCCAGTCCGGCACGTCCTTCTTGGCCAGGCTGGTGTTCTCAAAGTAGCCCGGAAACAACACGTGCATGAAATCCCGCGCGAGCTCGGCGACGGTGTCCTGGGAAGGCAGGTGGACCCCATCGAGGTGGTTGATGCCCCCGTCGCGGTTGTAGGAATCGAGGAGGGCCTGCCTGATGGCGTCGGATTTCATGCGGGAAGTGGGTTCTGCACGATCGCCAGATTTTCCCGCCGGTCAATTGAGTTGGCGGGAAAGGGCGTCATAGGGGCGGGCGAGGGCGGTAGCTAAGAGCGCAGGAAGTGGCGTGGGAGGAAAGTTTTTCCCGATCCGCTTTTCAGGTATTTCTCGTAGGCTTGGGCCATTTGCTGGTCGGTAAACTCAGTGTAAGCGACGAACTGCCAGGGTTTGTCCTTCCGGGGAGTGCGGCGATTTGCCTTCGTTGTGGCCGGCGAGCCGTTGTTTCAGGTCTGTGGTTATGCCCACGTAATGCTCCTGCCTTAGGTGAACATGCCCCCCTCCCCAAACTTTGGTGTAGACCCCTTTGGTGTAGACCCCGCCTGACTCCGGTGGCTGGCCTGCCAGCCGTAGCTTCGCAGGAGCGAAGGCTGGTGCTCGGGACAGGACTCGAACCTGCACGCCTTACGGCACACGCACCTCAAGCGTGTGTGTCTACCAATTCCACCACCCGAGCATTTCCAACCTTGGAAGGGCTGAGGTAGGTAAATCCGGCGCGGCTTGTAAAGCCCCGAAATGCGCTTGCTTCGCTGTTTCTTATCAGGGCAAACTGTTCTTTTACCGCGCTTCCGACCTGAGGCTGCGGAACACCAAGCCATCACCAGTCACTTACCGGGTAGCCACGCCCGTTTTTTCCGCCCATTCATGGACGACACCAAGCCCGCCAACGAACCCAGCCAGCCAGGGTTGAACAAAATCGACCTCAGCCAGCTGCAGACATTCAACTTCGGCACCCAATGGACCGAGGTAAAGCCGGTCTCACCCGGCCGTCGCGACCGCGACTTCGACCGGGGTGATCGTCCCCCGCGCCGTGATGACGGCGGCGGCCAAGGGGCGCCCGCGCGCGACCGCCGCGCCTTCCGCAAGCCGGCCGGCCCGGGGGCCGGAGGTCCGGGCACGGCGCCCGGTGGTCCGGCTGGCGAAGGCCAGCCGCACGGCGATCGTCGGCCGTTCGGACGCCGCGAGGGCGGCCCGCGGCGCGACTACCAGGGGGGCGAGCGCCACGAGGGCGGCGCGCAGTTCGACCGCGCGCCCTACCTCAGCCCGTATTTTGTCGCGACCTGCTATCCCGAGGACACCGGTTTCGCCGCCATGGTAAAGGCCGTGCGCGCGTCCTGCCGCACCTACCAGCTGTTCGAGATCACCAAGGCCGTCCTCGAGAAGAACGACCGCTTTGTCGTCGTCGTGCAGCGGGCCCGGCCCGACGCGCGGGAACGTCCCGCCGAGGAAGCCGCCTCCGCCAAGCCCACGCCGCTCTACATGTCGATGCCGGACCATCTGCCGTTCGACACCGAGGACGCCGCGATCCAGCATGCGCTGGCCAACAATCTCGGCGCCTTCTTCGAGATGACCGAGGTCGAGATCGACCCGCCCAAGGGAAATTTCCCGATCATCAACAAGTGCGGCATCACCGGCGAACTGCTCGGGCCGCCGAACTACCACCGCTACCAGCAGATCCTGCAGCAGCACCATGCCGCCAAGCTCGGCCGCATGCCGTTCGAGCGCTTCCGCGAGAGCGTCACCTCGGTGCGCGAGCCCGAGGTTGCGGCCCAGTGGCTGGAGAAGATGAGAAAGGCCGTGCGCTACACCTGGAAGCCGCCGGCACCCCGCCTGCCGACGAATCCCCCGATGGACCCCGCCGCCCAGCCGACGGAGGAACCAGCCGCCGCGCCCGCGCCGGAAACCACGCCCGCCGCCGAGGCCGCCCCGGTGGCAGACGCCCCGGCCGCCGCCCCCGCCGCCGCCCCGGAGGTCATCAGCTTCGACAATATCGAGGACGCCCGCCTGCATCTGCTGGCCAATGCCCGGGAGCGGGTCGTGCGCGCCGTCGAGAACGTCCGCTTCCACGGCAAGCTCATCGAGAAACTGCCGCCGGGCGAAATCCGCCGCGCCCTCGAGGGCCACGTGGAGCGCCAGCGCCGCTTCCCGCTCGACACCGCCAACGCGCTCCGTGGCCGCCTGCGCCGCGAGGGCTTCACCATCTTCAAGAAGGGCTCGCGCGGCGTCTCCTACGTCTGCGCCGTCAAGCGCCGCTTCCGCGTCCCGGGTCAGGTTTTTTCCGAAACCATCTCCGCGCTGATCGAGTTCATCGAGAAGCACCCGATGGTGCTCATGAAGGACCTGCCGAAGGCCTTTCTCGGCATCGAGGTCGCGGCCGCCGCCCCGGTGGCGCCCCCGCCTCCGGCCGCCGAGGGCACCGCGCCCGCATCCACGCTCTCGCAGGCGCCGTTTGCCGCGCTGCCGCCGGAGCAGACCGAAAAGCTCCGCAAGATGAGCAACGATCTCCGCTGGCTCGTCATGGAGGGCTACGTCACCGAGTTCTCCGACGGCAAGCTCTTCGCCCCGCCGCCGATGGCCCCGCAGACGGGCAAGCGCGCCGAAGCCGGCGACGACGAGCACGACCCGGTCGACTTCCCCGAGGGCAGCCCCGCGCCGGAAAACGCGCCGGCCACCGCGACACCGGCCACGGACAAGCCGGTGCAAGCCGAACCGGCGACAGAAGCTGCACCTGTGGCGGAAGCTGCACCTGCGACGGAAGCTGCACCGGTGGCGGAGGCTGCACCGGTGACGGAACCGGCACCTGTGGCAGAACCGGCCCCAGCACCCGAACCGGCGGCACCAGCCCCGGCCGAGGACGAGAAGTCCGACGCCAAGACCTGATCCCTGGCAAAGCCCGCTCAGTCGAGCGGGCTTTTTTTTGTCAGGGTAGTCGGCGGCGAGGGGGCTCGCCGCCTTACCTCAAGACCAGGTGATGCTTGTCCCCTTCCACGATGGACAGGGTCAGGTGCCACGCCCCCGGGGGCAGCCATGCGCCGGTCTTCTCGGGCCACTCCACGGCGAGGCACCAGGGGCTGACCAGAAATTCATCGAGCAGGAGGGGCTCGAGCTGCCCTTCGCCTTCCAACCGGTAGGCGTCGAGGTGGACGAGCCGCCGGGACGCACCCTGGTAAAGGGAATAGATGGCAAAGGTCGGGCTCGTCACCTGCTCGCGCACCCCCAGGCCGCGCGCGAGACCCTGCACGAACGTCGTCTTGCCCACGCCCATGTCGCCGTGCAGGGCGAGGGTGGCATCCGGCGGTAATGCCGCCGCGAGCTCGGCCGCGAGCCCGCGGGTCTGCTCTGCCGAATCTGTCGTAATGCCGCCGCGCAGCTTATCGCAGATGTTCATAGCCGTGGAAATCCACCAGCCGCAGCGCGTGGGCGGGCATTTTGTCCTTCGCGGCAAAGTGGCCGATGCGCGACAGCTTCAGCCGGGGGAATCGTTTCTTCCAGGCGAGCTCAAAGGCCGGAAGCTTGGCCCGGTAGCACACCACGATGAGCAGCTCGTAGTCCTCGCCGTCGCCGAGCGCGTGAAAAAGCGGGCTCTGCCGGGTCTCGCGGGCGCAGCGCCGGGCGGCGGCGCTGACGGGAATCGCGGCCCCGTCCAGCGCGGGCGCCAGGCCGGCGGGGGTGAGGGCCTCGAGGTCCTTGGCCAGGCCGTCGCTGACATCCATCATGGCGCAGACCTCCGCGCGGCGCGCCAGCCACGCGCCCTCGGCCAGGCGCGGGCTGAAGGAGTGGTGGTAGCCCAGCAGGCTGCCGCCGAGGCGGCCGGTCACATAGATCCGGTCGCCCGGCATGGCCCCGCCGCGGGTCACGAGGCGTTTGCCCGTGGCCTCGCCGTGCAGGGTGAGAAAGGCGCCGAAGAACCGCGCGGGGCCCTGCGTGATGTCGCCCCCGACTATTTTCACGCCATGCCGCAGGGCGCAGGCGGCGAGCCCGCGGTAGAAGCCGCGCAGCCAGATGACGCTGGTGTCGGGCGCGAGGGCGAGGGAGACCACGGCGGCCACCGGCCGGCCGCCCATGGCGGCGATGTCGCTGAGGTTGCGCTTCAGCAGCTTGGCGCCCACCGCGCGGGCGGGCACCGTGTCGTCGAAATGCTGGCCATGGATCACGGGATCCGTGGTGACGAGCTGCTGGTGCCGGGTCGGGGGGATGACCGCGCAGTCGTCGCCGATGCCATACGGCGCCCGGGGCGAGGCCCGGCCCAGCCAGCGGCGGATCATTTCGATCAACCGCAGCTCCCCGTGGGCGATGACCGAGTCGGCGCGGATGGGCGTGAAGGGGCTCATGGTCATTGCGGCAGGCCGGAGAGCACGATGATGATGGTGTTCAGGTTGAACAAGCCGTGGGCGACGACCGGCACGCGGATGTCGCCGGTGGCCTCGTAGGCGAGGGCCAGCGCCATGCCGAGCACGGCGAGCGGCAGAAAGCCCGCCCAGTTGCCATGCATGGCGCCGAAGCAGAGACCGCTGATCGCCAGGGCCCAGGCGCGGCCCAGGCGCTGACGGCAAAACCGGTAGAGGCCCGCGCGGAACAGCAGTTCCTCGTTCAGCGGCGCGAGCAAGCAGGCCACCACCAGCATGCCCGTGAGGACCAGGGGTGACTTGGTGCCGGCAAAGATGGCGATCAGGTCCTGCGGCTCGTCGGGCAGGCCCAGCCGGCGCAGCAGAAAGGTCCAGCCGAGGTTGAGCACGATGATCACGGGCAGGGCCGTGAGCAGGGCGCCGGCGGCACCGCGGACAACCGCGGACCACGCGGGCCGGGGCACGGCCAGCTCGGGCGGCGGCAGCGCGCCGTAGTCGGCATGCAGGCGCCGGCGCAGGGTCGGAAAGAGCAGCCAGCCCAGCAGGGCGCCGCCGTGAAAGCCCGTGCCGTAGACGAAGATTTCCAGTCCGGCCCGGCTGGCGCTGGTAGCGATGTAGTCCTTCAACAGGAACTGCGCCGCCGCCTGGAAAAAGAAACCGCTGCAGAAGATCAGGAAGAAGAGCAGGGCGAACTCCGCCCCCGTGATCGGCCAGCGGGGCAGGCGGTTGGTTTCCAGCCAGCGCGTCCGCCGGGCGGCGTTCGTCGCCAGCCGGTAGACAAAGAAGGCCCCCAGCAGCAGCAGGCTGAGTTCAAACACGGCGAGGAGTTGCTGGACGGGGCCGGTCGGCATGGCGGAGCGCACATCCATGGCGGCTCCGTCCGAAAAACCAACCTGAAAGACAGGGTCCCCGGCGCGGGCGCCGTGGCTCCACCGGCCGCGTGGGGCGAGTCCGCCCTCCGCCCTTGCCGGCCGATCAGGCCGGGGTGGCAAACAGCTGCAATTCCACCGGGTCGTTGGGCAGACGGATCAGCCTTTCAAACTGGAGGCCCAGTTTGCCGAGGGTTTTGATCGATCTCTCATTGCGGGGATCCGTGATGGCCACGATGCGCGTGAACCCGAGGGTCGTCCGCCCGTAGGCGAGGGACGCCTGCCCGGCCTCCCGGGCGAAACCCTGGCCGCGATACTCCGGCAGGAAGGCGAAGCCCAGCTCGACGTCCGGCATCGTCTCGCGCCGCAGGAGCCCGCACGTGCCGATGGGCACCGCGCCGGTCTTGAGCGCGACCAGCCAGATTCCGAAACCATGCTGGGCATAACTGGCCACCGACCTTTGCAAAATATAGTTCCGCGCATCCTCGGTGGTCCGTACGCCCCGGTCCCCGATAAAGCGCAACCAGGCCGGATCGTTCACCAGCCGCAGGATGAAGTCCGCATCGTCCACCGTCAGCTGGCGGAAACGCAGCCGATCAGTTTCAAGAACGGTCACGGGTGATTCCGCCATCGGGGCAACGTGGGCCGCCTGTGGGAGAGGACCGGCTGATTTGGCCGGGCTTACTTCGCCGTGACCGTCACCGCGACCGCACTCTCGCCCGCGCTGCTGCGGAAGAAGAGCGAGCCGGCGCCGGGGTTGCCGCCTTGGATCGGCACCGTGACGCTCAGCTGGCCGGCCGGGACCATCACCTCGGGCATGATGACACTGGCCGGGATGTCCGTCGTGACGTCGATCAGCATCCCGCCGGCGGGCGCGGGCTGCGGGATGGAGAAGGTGAGCGCCTGCTGTTCGCCCGTGCGGAGGTAGACCGCCGTCGGTGAAACCTGGAAGCTGATGGCGTCGACGCGGAACGTGCCTACGTCGAGCCGGCCGGCGGGCCCGACGACCGTGAGCTTGTAGCTTTGGCCGGGGGTCACGGGCGGGACAAAGTAACTGAGCGAGCTGGGTGACTCGAAGACCGTGCGCGTGGGCGTCAGGTCGAAATAAACGATGTCCGCCGGGGTGAAGCCGGCGCCGAGGACGCTGACCCGCGAGCCGACCGGGGCACGGGTGGCCTCCGAGCGGATGACGTAGCGGCCGGCGATGTTCATCGTCTGCAACTCCGAGTAGACCTCGGTGGTGCGGGAGTCGGTCTGGCCCTCCATCCGGTAATTGCAGATGAAATAGTAGGAGGCACTCGCGCGGCCGACGGGCAGCTGGTAATCGAATTCCCAGATGTCCCCGTTGAGATTGTTCTTCGTCATCGGGTAGCTCTGGCCGTCGATGATGATGCGCGGGGTGATGCTCGAGCGTTCGATCCGGCTGGATTCAGGCCGGAAGCTGGCCGTGACCGTGTAGATCTGCGAAGGATTCTGCGGGACGGTATCCGGCGTCAGGTTCGTGATCGTGAAATTGCAGCCGGCGAGCAGCAGCATGAGTGCCGCGGCGATGGCCGGGAAAATTCTGCTCGCGTGAAGGAAGGGAGTCTTATGCATTTGGATTAAGGGACCGCCGGGGCCGCGTAGGCCGTTGGCAGTTCGTAAATTGACAAGTTTCATAATGGCCGGATTCCCCTCAGGGCAAGAAAAAGCGCAGGCGGCTCCCTCACCGGCGCCGCTGGGGATCTACGTCCATGTGCCTTTCTGCGCGACGACATGCGATTTCTGCGCCTTTTACCAGACGGTGCCCAAGGGCGATGCCGTGCGCCAGTATCTCGATGGAGTGGAGACTGAAGCGGGCCTGGTCAACTGGGCCGGCCGGACGGTGGCGACGGCGTTCTGGGGCGGGGGCACGCCGGGCCTGCTGCGCCCGGCGGAACTCGAGCGGCTCGGCCGGACGATGCTGCGGTATTGCGGCGGGCAGCCGGCGGAGTGGTCCGTCGAGCTGGCTCCGGCCACGGTCACCCCGGACCGGCTGGCGGTGCTCCGGCAGCTGGGCGTCACGCGCATCTCGATGGGCGTGCAGAGCTTTGCCGAGGGCATGCTCGACGCCCTCGGCCGGCAGCACACAACCGCGCAGGTCTACCGGGCCTACGACCTGATCCGCGCGCAGGGGTTCGCCAGCGTGAATATTGACCTGATGTTCGCGCTCCCCGGCCAGACGGAGGAGCAATGGCGCGCCGACCTCGACGAGGCCCTGCGGCTGGCCCCCGACCACCTTTCGACCTATTGCCTGACCTTCGAGGAGGACACGGCGCTCTGGATCAAGCTCTCGCAGGGCAAGGTGAAGCTGGATGCGGACAAGGAGGCGATCTTCTACCAGCGGACCTGGGACTATCTGGCCGCCGCCGGCTTCGCGCAGTATGAAGTATCAAATTACACGCGCCCCGGCCATGCCTGCCGGCACAATCTCAACACCTGGAACATGCACGAATGGGTGGGGCTTGGCCCGTCGGCGGCGTCGCAGCACGACGGGTGGCGCAGCAGCAATCCCGCCGATCTCGGCCGGTGGCTGGCCGACGTCGCGGCCGGGCGCCGCGCCACGGCCGACCGCACCGCGCTGACCCATGAGCTGCTTGCCGCCGATGCGGTGATCTTCGGCCTGCGCCTGAATGACGGCGTGTCGCTGCCCCGCCTGCGCAAGCGATTCCCGACCCCGCGCTGGATCGGCCTGGAGGACCTGCTCCCCCGCCTGCTCTTTGCCGGCCTGCTGGTCGCGTCCCCGGAGGGCCGCATCGCGCTGACCGATCGCGGCCGCCTGGTGGCGGACGGGATCGGAGCGGAAATCCTTGAGGCTTTCGAATCCGCCGTAAAGGTGGGGTGAATGATCCGACGATTTCAGCCGACTTGCCTGGGCCTGGGCCTGGGCCTCATTTTCCTCGCCGGCTGCCAGTCCAAGCCGGAGGACCCGCAGAACGTGCCGCTGATCGCGCGTTTTTACCTCGAGGCCCAACCGGGTGAGCCGGCCGTCCCGGTGCAGCTCCCCGTCAGCCGGGTTGACCTCAACGTCGGCCCCAAGCCGGTCTTCGTCGAATCCGACATTGTCGACGCCGAACTCGTCCGCGTGAATCTGGGCTGGTGCATGCTGGTGAAGTTCACCCCGGCGGCCGGGCGCGACCTCTACCGGCTGACCGCCGGCAGCATCGGCCGGCGGCTGGTCTTGTCCTTCAACGACCAGCCGGCCGGCGCCCGGCGCATCGAGCAGGTGATGCCGGAGGGGGCGCTGCTGATCTTCGTCGAGGTGGACGACACCAACCTGCCCCCGCTGGTGGAACGGCTGAAACGCACCTCGGCCGAGATCGCGAAGAGGCAACAGTGATGGTGGAAGCGATTATTTTGACTCTGGACGGGTGGACCAAACCCAAGCCAAGTATGGCCACCAAAAGGCACGATCAGTCACTCCAAGGGATGAGCCGCTCTCCGGGACATTTGTTTTTCGAGCTTTTGCGTCTTTTTTCGTGGCGGATAAATTTCGTCGCCCTGGCCGGTCTGCTGGTGGCCGGCGTCGCCTCCGCCGCGCGGATCGAGATCAGCTGGCCGACTCCGAACCGCGCGTGGGAACAGGGCCGGTCCTACGAGTCCTGGGTGCAACCCACGGTGTCGGGCGAGCCCGAGTCCGGCCTGTTCGGCGGCGTGCGCAGCGGCGGCCGGCAATTCCACGAGGGGCTCGACATCCGGGCGGTAGCGCACGACGTCCGCGGCGAGCCGGTCGACCGGATCACGGCCGCGATGGACGGGGTGGTGCGCCACGTGAACAACGCTTCCGGGGGCAGCAACTACGGCCGCTACATCGTGCTGGAGCATCCCGGCGTCGCGCCGGCGGTCTATACCCTTTACGCCCACCTCGCCAAGATCGAACCGGGCATCCGGCCGGGCGTGGCGGTGACGCGCGGGCAGGCCATTGCGACGATGGGCCGGAGCCAGGGCAGCGGCGCCATCCCGAAGGAGCGGGCGCACCTGCATTTTGAGATCGGCCTGATGGCGACGCGGGATTTCCAGTCCTGGTATCTGGGGAAGAAATTCGGCAGTCCCAACGAGCACGGCATGTGGAACGGCATGAACCTGCTGGGGATCGACCCGTTGGATTTTCTCACCGAGTGGCGGCGGGGCCGGGTGGACAATTTCCAGGACTACTTCTCCCGCCTCCCCGGCGTGGTGCGCGTGCGCGTGGCCACGAGCCGGGTGCCGGATTTCATCACCCGGTATCCGGCACTGCTGCGCAAGCCGCTGCCCGCCGGGGTGGTGGCGGGCTGGGAGGTTGAGTGCAACGCCAGCGGGCTGCCGTTTGCCTGGACACCGCTCAGCCCGACCGATGTCATGGGCCTGAAGCCCAACACGGTGCAGATCGTCTCCGTGCAATCCACGCTCCTGCGCGCCGTCCGGAGCAAGTCCCTCGCCAAGCCGCGCGGCGCGGGCTACATCCCCGGCTCCGACCTGACGACGATGCTGCAGCTGGTGTTCGGGCTGCGGTGAACCGGGTCCACGCCGCCGATCAACCGGCGCGCGATCAGGGTTTTTTGGTCCCTGAGCTGGCCAAAGCCGATATCGTAGCCGTCCAGGTCTTGAACGCCGAATTCCCGCCCGTCGTATGGTTTGTCCTCCAGGCCATAATCAATCCTGGCGCCGCGCCCTTGAACTCCGCAAAAAGGGCGTCCACCTCGTCGACCCAGAAATACGCGTTCCACCTGCCGGGATTAACCTTCCAATGCGGGACAATGATGGTCCCGCGGGACGCCAGGCTCAGCATCACCGCCAGGTTGTCCCGGCGGAGAATCACGAAGTTCGGTGGCTCCCCCAAAGCGATCTTAGGTGAAGCCGAGGGCGTCCCGGTAATGGTTGGCCGCGGCCACGATCTCGCGCACGAGCAGTACCGGCGCGACGATCGTCAGGCGGGCGATTTTCATGGGGGCGGGGACGGACGGAACCCCGGCGACAGTGGCGAGCCTGGCCCGGGCTCAGCTCTGCGGCTTCAGCTGGCGGAGCAATTTCTGGAACTCCGGGTCGTTTTTCAGGATCTCGAGATCGGGGTCCTGCTGCATCCAGTCGAGGTCGTCGTAACCAAGCGAAAGCGCCTTGCGGAGCGAACGGAGCGCGTCGGGCCGCTTGCGGCACAGCGCGAGGCTGCAGGCGAGGTTGTAGTGCGCGGTCGGGTTCTCGGGGTCGAGCCGCACGAGTTTGCGGTCCATCTTCAGCCCGTCGGCAATGCGGCCGACCCGGGTGTAGAGGCCGCCGAGCAGGCCGACCACTTCGACATAGCCGGGGCAGCGCCGGTGGACCGCCTCGAAGAACTCGATCTCAAACTGGGGATCGTGCCTGGTCGGACGGGACATGGTCATTTCCTCGCGCGGTTGGGGCAGCGGCCGGCCTGGCGGAAGGCGATGCACTGGGCGCTGACCTGCAAGCGCTGCGAGACGGGCTTGAGCCCGAGCTTGAGCGAGACGGTGCTCCCGTACCACTCCATGAACGGGGCGCTGATCTCGAAGATCTTGTCGCAGTCCACGCAGACCACCTGCGCGACCTGGGTGCCGCCGTCGCCGGCGGGCAGGTAGAATTTCTCGCCCGAGCCGATGTCCACCTCGCGGAGGACCTGGCTGCCGGTCATGAGGGGCAGCGAGCGATAGACGGTGGCGCGGGAGACGGAATCGTCGATGGCGCGGGCGCGGTCCAGCAGCTGCTCGGCCGTGAAATGTTCCTTCTGGGCGAAGGCTGCGTCAAAGATCGCCAGCCGCTGGTTGGTCACGCGCAGGCCCTGCCGGGAGAGGTAGGCTTGGTATTTTTCGCGGGCGGTCTCGACACTCACTGGGGAGAATGTCGGGGCGGGGGTTTCCGCCTGTCAACCCGGAACAGGCGGGGGGAGGCGCCCAGGGCCAAGCGCCCGGCTCCCAGTTTCAACATCCCACATCCAGGCTCCAGTGAAGCACGAAGACGGAATCTAAAAATATAAACCGGATGCTTGGTGGGAGATTTGGAATTGAAGTTTCTCTGGAGGTTGGAAGTTGGCGCTGGGCGCTTTGTCACCCCGGCCTCCTTGCCTGCATTGACTCATGGCCGCTCTCACCCAATCACTGGTCGCATGATCGTGGGCGTCCAGCCGCTGGCGGGTTTCGACAAGCTCCTGCACTACGCGGTGCCGGAGACGCTCCGCGCTGCGGTGCAGGCCGGCTCGCTGGTGCGGGTGCCGATCATGAACCGGTCTCATCTCGGGCTGGTCACGGCGCTCGACGCCGTGTCCGACGTGCCGGTGGCGCGGCTCAAGGCGGTCAGCGCGGTGGTGCACGATTTCCCCGCGCTGACGCCCGACCTGCTCGAGCTCGCGCGCTGGATGCACAGCTATTACGCCGCCCGGATGGAGGGGGTGCTGGAGGCCATGATACCCGCCGCCGTGCGCGGCGACGCGAAGCTCAAGGCGGAGAAATACCTGAGCCTCCCGGCTCCGGTGACCGCCGAGGTGCTGGCGGCCCTGAGCAAAAAGGCCCCGCAGCAGGCGCGGCTGGTTGATTTTCTGGCGCAGCAGTTCCGGCCGGTGAAAAAATCACTCGCGTTGTCGCGGCTCGGCGCGACCGCCGCGGTCGTCAATGCCCTGTTGAAGCGCGGCCTCGTGCGCGAGGAGTCACGCCACGTCGAGCGCGTGGCCTATCCCGACAACTGGACCGGGGGCGAGGTGGTGACCGGGCTCCCGCCGCAGCTCATGGCCGAGCAGGCGGTCGTCGTGCAGTCGGTCGGCGACAGCCTGACGAAGGGGAAATTTGCCGTGCACCTGCTGCACGGGGTCACGGGTTCGGGCAAGACGGAGGTCTACCTGCGCGCGGTGGAGCAGGTGCTGGCCGCCGGCGGCAGCGCCATCTACCTCGTGCCCGAGGTGGCGCTGACCCCGCAGACCGTGGCGCGGTTGCGCGGGCGCTTTGAGTCGGCCGGCCACCAGACCGTCGTCTGGCACAGCCACCTGAGCGAGGGCGAGCGGCTGGACGGCTGGATCGCGCTGGCGACCGGCAAGGCCCGCGTGGTCGTGGGCGCGCGCTCGGCGGTGTTCGCCCCGGTGCGCGACCTGCGGCTCATCGTCGTCGACGAGGAGCATGAGCCCGCCTACAAGCAGGACGAGACCCCGCGCTACCACGGGCGCGACGTCGCGGTCTACCGCGCCAAGCTGGCGGGCGCCGTCTGCCTGCTCGGCTCGGCCACGCCCTCGCTGGAGTCCTTCGCCAATGTCCGCGCGGGGAAATACAAGCTGGACCTGCTGCTGAAGCGGGTGGACGACAAGAAGCTGCCCGACATCCACATCGTGGACATGCGCATCGAGGTGATGCGCACGCGCGGGATGGTGACGCTCTCCCGCCTGCTGGTCGACCACATGCACCAGCGCTTCGCGCGGAAGGAGCAGATCATCTTGTTCATCAACCGGCGGGGCTACTCGTCGAGCATGCAGTGCCGCAAGTGCGGCCACGTGGAGGAATGTCCGCATTGCAGCGTCGCGATGACCTACCACCGCGCCGACGAGACGCTGAAGTGCCACCTGTGCGGCCAGCAGCGGGGCGCGCCGGCGGTGTGCCCGAGCTGCGCGGCGCCCGACATCCGCTGGCGCGGGCTGGGCACGCAGCGCGTCGAGGAGGCGGTGCGGCGCGTGCTGCCGCGGGCGCGGCTGGAGCGGATGGACACCGACACGATGTCTAAAAAGCACCGGTTCCGGCAGATTCTCGGAGATTTCCGGGCGGGCAAGATCGACGTGCTCATCGGCACGCAGATGATCGGCAAGGGGCTGGATTTCCCGAATGTCACGCTCGTCGGTCTCGTGGACGCGGACCTCTCGATGCATGTCCCGGACTTCCGGGCCAACGAGCGCACCTTCCAGCTGATCGTGCAGGTGGCCGGCCGGGCGGGGCGGGGCGACCGCGCGGGCGAGGTGGTGGTGCAGACGTTCACGCCCAAGGCCGACGCCATCCAATTTGCGAAACGGTCCGACTTCGACGGTTTCGCCGAGTCGGAGCTGGGCGTGCGCAAGAAATTCAACTATCCGCCCTACCGGCATCTCATCCATCACCTCTTCCGCGGGCCGAATCCGGAAAAAATCCGTTTCTTTGCCGAGCACTGGGTGAAGCAGGTGGCGGCGACGCTCGGCAGCGCCGTGGAGGTTCGCGGTCCGGTGCCGTCGCCCATCGAGAAGGTGAAGGACGAGTATCGCTTCCAGGTGTGGTATTTCTGTGCGCGCGCGACGAAGGTCGTGCCCGAGCTCGTCAAGCTGCAGGCCACGGTGAAGTGGCCGGATGATGTCACCCAGGTGCTCGACGTCGACCCGATGAGCCTGATGTGAGCCGGGCGCGGATCACGCCGGTTTCCGGCGGAGCGCCGGCCGGCAGCGGAGGATCCACCACAGGGCGAGGGTGTCCACCAACGG
>JBKJTZ010000019.1:0-13605 GCA_046590295.1 Lacunisphaera sp. | reverse complement strand
CAGAGAAATATCCGTCTGCCCTTCGGGCAGAGCGACTCTGTCGCGGTTAGCCCCGACGAGGTCGGCCCGACAGGGCGCATGTTTCACACCTCTGAGTGTGAAATATGCGGGCTAGGGGGCCAGGAAAACGTGCTTGTATTGGTGCAAGCCGAGCAGGGCCGGTTCCCAGCCGCGGACGGCGGGATGGATCAGGTAGGCGCGGACGCCAAAGTAGACCGGCGAGACGGGGGCTTGCTCGAGCAGGCGCGCCTCGGCTTGTTGGAAAATCTCCAGCCGGGCGGCGGGGTCAGCCGTGCGGGCGGCCTGGTCCAGGAGCAGGTCATAAGCGGCATCGGACCAGCCGGTCCAGTTGTTGCCCCCGTCCGAGACAAAGAGATCGAGGAAACTGACCGGATCGACAAAGTCCCCGATCCAGCCGGCCCCGGAGAGGGTGTAGTTGAGGTTCTGTTGATTCTGCACCCAGGTCTTCTGCTCCAGTGGCGTGAGGGTGATGGTGAGGCCGAGTTCCTTCGCCCAATCCGCCTGGAGGACCTCGGCGAGGCGGGGTTGGTATTCGTCGTTCCGGACCTGCAGGTCGAGCGGCGGGATTCCTTTTCCCCCGGGATAACCCGCGGCGGCGAGCAGCTGGCGGGCGGCCACGTAGTCGGTCGGCACGTGGGCCCGGGCCGTGTAGCCGGCGCAGCCCGGCGGCGTCATCGTCGTCGCGGGAGTTCCCGCTCCGCGCAGGACATGCGTGGCCAGGGCTTCCCGGTCGATCGCGAGGGAAAGCGCGCGGCGGACCGCCGGCTGGTCGAACGGCGGTCGCGTGGTGTTGAAGCGCAAAAAGATAACCTGCAGGAAAGGGTCGAGCCGGAGGGCGGCGGGTTGCGTCTGGCGGTAAGGGGCGATCTTGGCGGTCGGCAGGCCGTAGGTGACATGCACCTGCCCGGCGCGGAAGCTGCGTTCCTCCGCCTCGGGATTATCTGTGGGGAGAAAAACGATGCGCGAGAGGCGGACGGACAGAGCGTCCCAGTAGGCGGGGTTTTTCGCCACGACGAGGCGGGCATTAGGGGTCCATTCCTCCAAAATGAACGGGCCGTTGCCGACCAGGGTTCCCGGCCGCGTCCACTTCGGTTGGCGCCGGTTGATGTCACCGAATTTGGCCAGCACGCGGGAATTGACCGGAAACCAAACCGGCTGGGCCGTGAGAGCGGGGAGGTAGGGCGTCGGGCGTTCCAGGGTCAGGCGCAGGGTGTGGTCGTCGAGCGCCTCGGCCCCCAGCGCCGCGGGATCGGTGAGCTGCCCGGCATTGAGGGCGGCGGCGTTCCGGAGGGGGTAGAGGAGATAAGCGTATTCCGCGGCCAAGGCCGGGGACAGGGCGCGGCGCCAGGCGACGACGAAATCCAGCGCCGTGAGCGGTTCGCCGTTCGACCAGCGGGCGGCCGGTCGCAGACGGAAGGTGTAGACGAGCCCGTCGGCGGACACTTCCCAGCTGGCGGCGGCGGCGGGAACGGGGGCGGAGGTGCGCTCGTCGAGGGCGCACAGGCCCTCGAAGAGGGCGACGGCAATATTCTGGTCGGTGTACGCCGCGATGAGCTGGGGATCGAGTTCCTGGGGCTCGGCCAGATTGCCAACCAGCAAGGTGCCCGTGCGCAGACCGGCGTCCACCGCGGTCTCCCGGCGGGCGCAGCCGGCCAGGGTAAGCAGGGAGAGCAGAAACGCGGGCACGATGAGCCGGAGGGCCATGGGGGCATAAAAGCCCGATTGCGGAGGCAGGCAAGGGGCGGAGGGGTATTTTTTGTGTCCAAATCCTAAGAAACCCGGCATTCATCCGTCAGAGGAGCAAGGTCGCTTGAAAATCGAACCCGACAAAATCCATGACCGTGATGAGGCCAGCTCCTTGGTGCAGGTGGCGGTGGCACGCCATCAGACCCCGCTCCTGCGTTACGCCACCCGCCTGCTTGGGGGCGATGCCGACCGGGCGCGAGATGTCGTGCAGGACACGTTTGTCCGCCTCATGGCCCAGCCGCCGGCGGAAGTGGATGGCCACGTGGCCGAGTGGCTGTTCACGGTCTGCCGCAACCGCTCGCTCGACGTGTTGCGGAAGGAGGGGCGCATGAAACGCTTCGAGGAAGGCCAGGTCGAGCGGCTGACCGCCCCCGAACCGCTTCCGGGCCGGACGCTGGAACGCGCCGAGCAGCAGGCGGCCGTGCTGCGGCTGATCGGCGGACTGCCCCACAACCAGCAGGAGGTCGTCCGGCTGAAGTTCCAGAACGGATTCAGCTACCAGGAGATCAGCCGCATCACCGAGCTGTCGGTGACCAATGTCGGCTTCATCCTGCACACGGCCATCAAGGCCCTGCGCACCGGGATGACCGCGCAACCGGATTAAGGACACCACCATGAATCCCATCGATTTGAACGACCCCCGCCTGACCCTTTACGCCCTCGGCGAGATGGAGCCGCGCGAACTGGCCGAGTTTGAGCAACTGCTGGAACAGGATGCCGCCGCCCGCCGGGCCGTGGAAGAAATCCGCGCGACGGTCGCGACCGTGACCGCCGCGCTGGCCGAGGAGCCGGTCGAGGCGCCCCAGCCCGCCAAGCGCGGCGTGCTGCTGCGCTTCCCGCAATTCTACTACACCGTGAGCGGCCTCGCGGCGGCGTGCTTTGCGCTGTTCTTCATCTATGGGCAGCGCAACCCGGTTGGGACCGATCACCAGCAATACATCGAGGTGCCGCTGACCCAGGCGCCGGCCGATGACGAGGCCAAGAACGCGGACTCGAATGCGGTCGCAGAGTTCAGCCGGCGCGACGCGCAGGAAAAACGCGAAGGACTGGTGGCCGCGGCGAAGGAAGAATACCGGCTCAAGAAAGACCACGCGCAGAATCAGGTGGCGGTGGCGCTGCCGGTCGCACCGGCCGCGGCATCCGCGCCGGCCGAAATGATGGCCATGGACAAGATTCAGGTCGCCGGTGACAGCGCGACCGGGGTGGGTGCCGGCTTGAGGGACAACAGGAGTGGCGTCGCCCGGGTGGCGGCGAAAACAAAGGCGATGCCGGCTACTGCGCCCGCCGCCAGTGTCCGCATGGAAGAGACGGTCCAACCCACCCCCTTCTCGGTCGCGGCCGAGCAGTCCTGGGGTTCCGCTGGCGGCAAGAGCGTGACAGGTGGCATGATGCAGGCCGAGCGCCAGGCCAGCACCGAGGCCTACGGCTACAGCAAGGATAACGATTACCGGCGCGTCGCCGACCAGCCGCTCTCGACCTTCTCGATCGACGTGGACACGGCGTCCTACGCCAACGTCCGGCGTTTCCTCCGGCAGGGTCGGCGCCCGCCGGTGGATGCCGTGCGCATCGAGGAACTCGTCAATTATTTCCCCTATCACTACACCCCGCCGACGGGCGAGGCGCCCTTCGCGGCCAGCCTGGAGGTCGCCTCCGCACCGTGGAATCCCAAGCACCGGCTCGTGCGCATCGGGCTCAAGGGCCGCGAGGTGCCGGACGCGCAGCGTCCGGCGGCCAACCTGGTGTTCCTGCTCGATGTGTCCGGTTCGATGAACCAGCCGAACAAGCTGCCACTCGTGAAGCAGTCGTTGCGCCTGCTGGTCGAGAAGCTGCGGCCCGACGACCGCGTGGCCATCGCGGTCTATGCGGGGGCGTCCGGCCTGGCCCTGCCCTCGACGAGCGCGGCCCGTCAGGCAGAAATCCTCGACGCCATTGACCGGCTGGAGGCGGCGGGCTCGACCAACGGCGCGATGGGCATCCAGCTCGCGTACGACCTGGCGAAGGCCAATTTCATCCCCGGCGGCGTGAACCGCGTGATCCTCGCGACCGATGGCGATTTCAATGTCGGCGTAACCAGCGAAGGCGAGTTGGTGCGGCTCGTGCAGGAGAAGGCGAAGAGCGGCGTATTCCTCAGCGTGCTCGGCTTCGGCATCGGCAACCTCCAGGACCGCACGCTCGAGCAGCTGGCGGACAAGGGGAACGGCAACTACGCCTACATTGACTCGCTGGCCGAGGCGCGGAAGGCGCTGATCGAGCAGGCCGGCGGCACGTTGCTGACCATCGCGAAGGACGTGAAGATCCAGGTGGAGTTCAACCCGCTGGAAGTGGTGGCCTACCGGCTCATCGGCTACGAGAACCGGCTGCTGGCCAAGGAAGATTTCAACAACGACCAGGTGGACGCGGGCGAGATCGGGGCCGGCCATACGGTGACGGCGCTCTACGAGGTCGTGCTGACCGGGGCTCTGCCGCCCGGCGAGACCCCGGCGGTGGATGCCTTGAAATACCAGCAGCCCGCCCACCCGTTGCTGCTCAACCACTCCGAGCTGCTGACCGTGAAGATCCGCTACAAGGAGCCGGCCGGCGACGTGAGCCGCAAGCTGGAGTTCCCGCTGCGGGACAGCGGGGCGGCGTTCGCCAGCGCGAGCCCGGACTTCAAGTTCGCGGCGGCGGTGGCGGCGTTCGGCATGGTGCTGCGCGACTCACCGCACCAGGGCGGGGCCACGCTGACGGATGTGGCGGCGTGGGGCCGGGAGGGCATCACCGATGATGTCGGTGGCTATCGGGCGGAGTTCATCTCGCTGGTGGAACACGCGGCGACGCTCCAATGAGCAGCGGTCGAAAAGTGGCACCGGCTTCCAGCCGGTGAAGCACTGCGCTGCCCTTCGGCCAGCCGTTTCGGCTTTGCTCAAGGCCCCGAGCGGAGGCGAGTGGGCTCAGGGCCGTGAGCCCGTCGAGCCGGGAAGCCGCCGACCCTCAGGCCCGGCGCGACCGACGCCACGCGGTCAGCCCGAGGAAACCGAGGCCGAGCGCGAGGAGAGCATAGGTCGAGGGTTCGGGGACGGCGGTGAAGTTCAGCACCAGGGAGTTTCCACTGGTGGTTATACTGTAGCTGCCAGCGGCAAAGCCTGTGCCCAGGTTGGTGGTGAAGAGGGAGGGATCGATGAGGATCTTGGCGGGGTCGAAACCGGCGATGCCCTGATAAGTAAAAATCGTCCAGCTGTAGGCTTGGTTGGGCAGGAACGCGCCCGCCAGGCCCGGCGTGCCGTTGGCTTGCAGGGAAATAGCCTTGAGCGTGAAGCGGCTGGCCGCGCTGGGGATGGGGTTGGCGACGAGGTCGATGCCGGTAAGATCCAAGGTCGCGGGCTGGCTGACGTCGATCAGGTCGTGGTCGCTGGTCGCGGGGTTGGCCGAACTCAGGAGGTTCCATTCGTAGGTGCCGCCGCCCAGCAGGTTCAGGTCATGAATGTTCAGCTGGCCGATGCCACCTTGGCCGGTCAGGCCGGGGGCAAGAGTGGCACCGGTGCCGATGCTGATCGTGCTGGCGAAGGTGCCGGAGCCGGCCAGACGGCCGCCGTTGTCGACGACGATCGGGTTGTAGTGGGTGTAGTTATTTCCATCAAGGGCCAGCGTGCCGCCATGTACCCAAATGGTGGGGGTATTGCTCTCGATATAGAAATTGTTGCCCAAAACCACGGTGCCTTGGTTGACCTGCAGGCTGACCTGGGGGGTGCCCGGCAATGTGGCCTCGGTCGTGCCGTGGTAATAGTACATCCCCCCATAATCAAAGCGCAGCGTGCCGGTGCCGTTCTTGACGAGCCTCAGCGTGTCATCGGGATAGTTGCCATTGGAGCGGAATACGCCCCGGAACTTGCCGTCGAAAGCCTGGTTGATGGTCAGGACGGTGTTGGCCAGATCGGCGGTGAGATTCCCATAGTCGTTTTCCTGGTAGCTGTTCAGGCCGTAGACGACCGGGGCGGTGGTCTGGAAAAGCACGTTTCCGCCGGAATACCCGAATTGGAGCGGTCCGGTGCCCAGGGCGGTGTTGCTGCCCGCATTGATGGTGGTGTTATTGGAGATATACGTCCCGCCGCTGAAGGTGTTGGCCCCGGAGAGGGTGACGGTGAAGCCAGAGCTGCTGTCCTGGCCGACATAAAGTTCGCCCGCGCCGGAGATGACGCCGGACAAGGAGAAGTTATTGCCGCCCTCGAGCTCAAGGTCGGCGCCGAGGTTGATGGCGTTCGGAATGGTGAGGCCGGCGTCGTTGGCGGCCAAGACCGCGGTCGGGCCCCGGTCGTTGCCGATAAGGGGGAACACGACGTTGGTGGGCGCGATCGTAAGCGTGCCTGTGCCGAGGGCGCCGGTCGTGGCGCCGACGCCACCGCCGAGGATGAGTTTGCCGGGATAAAGGGTGGTGCCGCCGGTGTAGGTGTTGCCGCCGTTGGCGAGGACGACCTCGGAGTATTTTTCCTTGGTGACATCGCCGACGGTGGCTTGCACGTCGGGGTGGCCGATGATCACCGAACGCGTGCCGGTGAGCTGGCTGGCGACCGTGAGGTGCGCGCCTTTGTAGGCCGCGAAGCGGTAGGCGGTCTGGTTCGTGGGCAGGGTGATCGTGCCGGAGAGGGAGACGTCCGCCGAACTCGTGGCCAGGTAGATCTGGGGGGACACGGCGTTGAAGCCGACCAGGTTGATGTCGCCGCCCACACTCAGGAAGGAATTTGGGGAATCGAAGCCGATCATGGCGGTGGTCGCGCCGGTGGAGAAGCGACCGAGGAAACTGGCGATGGCGGCGTTCTGGACCACGAGGGAGTCGGCGCCGGAAACATTGATGCCTTCGGTGCCGATGTAGCCGCCGAGGCCGGTGATCCAGTTGCTGGACACAGTCGGCAAGGCGCCGTCGCCGAAGACCACTGCGGATTGGGTGACATTCAGGCTGCCGGTGAAGGTGTTGCCCCCGGCATTGATGAGGCGAAGGGTGAGCGGCGACTGGGCGGGGGAGTCAACGCGGACACCCTTGGCGCCCACCAAGGCCGAATTAACCTGCAGGAGCCCGCCGCCGCCGCCGAAACGATAGTCAGTTCCTTGCGGCGTGATGATGCCGGAAAGGATGGCGTGGGTGGCGGAAGCCAGCTTGATGCTGCTGTTGGCAAATCCGGTCAGATCGATCGGGCCGGTGAAGTTGGTGGCGGCCAGGTCGGGGTCGCTGTCAAAGCCGATGGTGCCCGCGGTGAGGGCCTTGTTGAACCGGTCCACAAAAAGACCCTGCGGATTGGTCAGCGATGCGCCGGCGTTGGTCGTGCCGTCATCTCCGAACCCGATATAACCGTTGGCGGAGGCGGTGAGTGCGTTAGTTATAGGCAGGGCGGGCAGGCTGTCCACGGTGGCGAAGATCAGAACGCCTTTCGCCACATAGGTGCCGCCGCTGTAGGTGTTGGCTCCCTCAAGGATGACCGGGCCCGTGGTATCGACGGTGAGCTTGCGGGCGAGGGGTAAGGCGGCCGGGCCGTCGACGATCGCCCCGGAGATGATCAGAGGTTTGCCGGCTGACTGGATGGTGGTGTCGGTGTTGAGCGTGACCGCGCCCGTGAATTGGAGCTCGTTGTCATTCTCGGTCTTGATGGTGCCGTTGCTCTGGATGGGATTGGCGATGACCACGGCATATTCGGAATAGTATGAAAAACGCGAGGAGGCGACCAGGGTACCGCCATTGAAGGTGAGGGTACCCGTGCCCAAGGCCTGGGTGGCACCAGACGAAGCGCCGAGGCCAACCCGGCCAGCGTTAAGGTTTAGACCGCCGGTCCAGGAATAACTGTTGTCATGGAACGCCAGCATGCCCGCACCCGTCTTGGTGATCCGGCCGGCGCCCTGCACATTGTAGTCCAGTCCCAGTTCACCGCTCTGGATGTCCCAGGTCTGGTCCACTGGCACATGCACCGGGTAGGCCCCGATGAACGAAGTAACGGGGGCGGCCGGTGCATAGACCAAACCGCCCGTCCCGAGAGTGAGTCTGCCAGAGTCATCGTCCAATCGGTAAGGCTGGGAGTTACCACTGATGGTGATTTTGCGGGCATCCACATCGACGTAGAAAATGATCTCGGAGCGGGCCGCCGGACCGAAAATGAACTCCTCGGTCCCATTGTTCAGCGGCAGGGTGTTGCCCAGCCAGTTCGCGGGCGTGTCGTTGCGATTGTTTGACCCCAAGCCGGTCCAGGTGACGGTCTGCGCCTTCAGGCCAAGGGCACCACCGAGCAGCAGCAGCAGCGTGAAAATCGTAGCGGGAACAATGCGCCGGCTCATGGTCAGATGGAATACTCCTGGTGGGGTCATGCTCAAGGCTATATTGCAAAGCCGTGGCGCATGATTTCATGTGCTGGGGTGAGGCGGCGCGAAGGATTTGGCGCAGATCCGCGCTCAGGTTATTGGGCGGGAATTTATCGGCAAGGCCGTCCAGTAGAATTGTGCAGCACGCTGGCCCCGGCACGTCCGTCCGTTCCGTCGCGGACCTGAGCCCAGAGCACCCTAAGGTTGAGGGCTTGCCATGGATTGTTCCGCGCCGTGTGCTTGAGGACATGGCAATCTTCGGAACATTTGAGCAGGTGAAGGCGCAGGCCACTGATGGCCGGTTCGCGGCGGCGCTGGCCTATGTCGCGGCGGCGCTGCAGGCCGATTCGGTGGCGCGCGAGCGCATCGGACTGCTGCCGGCCGGTGAAACCGGACGGATCGACCTGACGGCCGGGGCCTTTGCGCTGGAACAGGTGTATGAGGCCCGGTTGCGCCCGGAGGGCTTTTTTGAATCACACCGAAAATACATCGACGTGCAGGTGATCGTGGCGGGTGAAGAGCTGATGGAAGTGGAGCCCATCGACCGGCTGGTCGTGTCGGAGGAATACCATCCGCCGCGCGACCTGGTCAAATATGCCGACACCACCACCGCCTCGGTGCTGAAGATGCGGGCGGGCGACGTGGCGATTTTCTTTCCGACGGACGGCCACATGCCCTCGCTGCGGTGGCGTCATCCCGGCCTGGTGCGCAAGACAGTGGTGAAAGTACCGGTGGAGTGAGGAATGAATGTGAAAGAGAGAGGGTTTCGAGGTAGTTCGTAATCAGCACTGGCTCATCCTCCCGCACGCCTTCACTTTCACATCTTCCGTCTTTGAACTACCGCCATCACTACCACGCCGGCAACTACGCCGACGTTTTCAAGCATGTCATCTTGCTGCTCCTGATCCGGGCCATGCAGCGCAAGGCCAAGGGTTTTCTCTATCTCGACACGCACGCCGGCCGCGGGGGTTACGATCTTTCCGTGCCCTCCGTCCTGCCTGACGGTCGCGCCCGGGAGCCGGAGCATCCCGCCGGCATCGGCCGCCTGTGGGACGCGGCCAACCTGCCGCCCGCGCTCACCGAATTCGTGGCGCTGGTGCGGCGCTTCAATGACCGGCACGGCGCGACCGGCCCGGAGCTCAAACACTATCCCGGCTCGCCGTGGATCGCGAAGCTGCTGCTCCGGGCGCAGGACCGCGTGGCCCTGTGCGAATTGCGCGAGGACGATGCCGAGGCGCTGGATTTCGAATTCGCCCGGGAATCACGGGTGACCGTGCAGCAGATGGACGGCTACACCGGCCTGAAGGCCCTGCTGCCGCCCCCGGAGAAGCGGGCGCTGGTGCTCATCGATCCGCCGTTCGAGCAGCGGGGTGAGTTCGCCGCCGTTGCCCGCGGCCTGCGGGACGCGCTCAAACGCCTGCCGGGCGCGGTCTGCGCCGTGTGGTATCCCATCACGGAGCGGGCCCGCACGGCGGAGTTTCACCAGGCCCTGCTGGACCTGGCGGTGCCCACGCTGTTCGCCGAGCTGTCGGTGGCCGGCGAGGATTCACCCGGGCGGATGAAGGGCTGCGGGCTGCTCATCCTGAATCCGCCGTGGCAGATCGACCGGGAGATCCGGGCCGTGTTGCCGGCGCTGCTGGCGCGATTGAAAACCGACCCCGGTGCCTCGTCGGCCTGTGACTGGCTTGTGCCCGACAAGTAAGGCGAGGTAGGGCCGGCGCTAGTCGCCGGGCCGCGGTCCGCCGGCCAGCGGCGACACCGACAGCAGAAAAACGCCGTCCGCGCTCAGCGGGCCCGTCGCGCGATGCGCGTGGCGGTGAACGGCAGGGGATCGAGGGCGATCCGGGGATTGGGGAGGGTAGGCGCCTTGAAGACCGGCTGGTTCCACAGAATGTCGCGGAGCATCGCCTGTCTCCCGGGCCGCGGCGACGCCGCCGCGGAGGTCGCGGGTCGCGGGATAGCGTGCTGGGGGAAGTAGGTCATGGTGTTTTGGGTGCGGCTGGGTCAGAGCCGGCTCAAGGGAAGAACCCGTGAACGTTGGTTTTGTTCCAATATTATGCAGGAATTTTCGCGGGAGTCCAGCCGGGGACCGAGATTGTTCCGATTTTCTTACGCCACCCGACGTGGTCGGGCGGCCGGCCGGGCGGTGGCCACACCGATTTTCGGCACGATGATCGTGAGCAGCCCCTGCGCCAAGGAGGCCTGCAGGGCCTCGAAGTCGAGGTCGTGCCCGAGCCGCAGCTTCAGCCGGTAGTCGCGCTGCGCGTCCTCGAGCTGCAGCGCCGGCCAGTTGACGCGGACGGGGCGGGGCTTGCGGGCGGTGATGAAGATGTCGGGTCCCTGCGTCGTGACCGACACGCCTCCGGGGTCGACGCCGGGCAAGTACACCATAAGCTTCAGCGTGGCGGGCAGGTCGAGACACTCGTAATGCGGCGGCCGCACGGACGGGATTGTTTCCACGGTCGGGAAACGGTATTGGTTGGGGCGAGGGATGATGGCAGGCATAAAGGTTCCTATCTCGTCGGTTGGGAAAAACCGCCGGGACTCCTGGAAGAATGGGACTGATCCGTGTTTTACGGGGTCCGTCAGGCCAGGCAGCCCGAGCCGGTGTTTCGCTTCAGCCACTGGGAACCGCACTGACGCAGCAGGACGCAACCCAGGAGCTGACCGGCCTTCGTGATCGAAGTGCGGGCCTGGGGGTGGCGATGAGGCTGGGAGACGTGCGGCATGGACTGAATTCAGCGGTCATTATGCACGCCCGATGCCAGCCAGCCAACAATTTCTCCGGCCATGACGTGACACCCGGCGCGCTTGCAGGGGTCGCACTGTGCCGGTAAGCCCTGATCCATGAATGCGATGACCGATGGCAAGACCACCGTGGCCGAACTACGCGAACGCGTCCTGGCGTTTGTCCGCGAGCGCGACTGGGAGCAGTTCCACTCGCCCAAGAACCTCAGCATGGCCCTCGCCGCCGAGTCGGGCGAGCTGATGGAGCATTTCCTCTGGTCCGGGTCCAAGGCCTCGCTTGACGTCGCCCGCGATCCGAAGAAACGCCCGGCCATCGAGGCCGAGCTGGCCGACGTGGTCATCTACGCGCTGGAGTTCGCCAACATCTGCGGCATCGACCTGGCCGCCGCGATCGAGGCCAAGATGGCGGCGAACGCCAAGAAATATCCGGTCGAAAAAGCCAGGGGACGGTCGGAGAAATACACGGAGCTGTAGGGCGGGGTCTCCGAACCCGCCAAAAAAGAAGGCGGCATTTGGAAATACCGCCCTACAATTGTTCCGGCCGTTTGCTCACGGCTTCCCGCCGTAGGTCACATAGTCGTCGAGTTCGAGCCAGTCGAACCAGGTCTCGATGTCCTTCCGGTGGGCGGCGTTCTGGCGGTGCACGTCGTTGAAGAAGCCGCGCGAGTCGGGGTTGTCCGGCGCCTGCTGTTCATACCAGGCTGACCACGCCTTGATCTCGCTGGGGCCGCGGTGGGGCTTCAGGTTGGCCATCACGTAGGCGAGCAGTTCGCTGTCGGTCTTGCCGGCCTTGACCTGCTTCATGAACGGGGCCGGTTTGATGCCGGTGAACGCCCAGAAGGCCCGGTCGATCGGGCAGTCATAGTGAAAATCGCCATTGGTGCCGGCGGCGACCGCGCGCGCCTTGTCGATCAGGCGCGGGAGATGCACGAAACCGCCCAGGCGGGTGCGCGGGCTGCGCGGCGGGTGGCAGGTGAGGTCGGGCGCGTTGTAGTTGACCGCGCCGCCCTTGGTGGCGGACGGCTTCAGGTAATTGGCTTTCAGGTTGGACATAAAATCAGGCGGAGGGGATGCGCGGTCCGGCGTGGCACGCGCAGCCGGGGGCACATGGGGCGGCGGGTGCCGCCGCCGGGAATTTCGCCCCGGCTTTCTCCATCAGGCCGAAGCCGCCGGTGATGACGCGTTTGACCGGCTCGCCGGTCTCGGGATGCGCCCGGAGGGGGGCGTCCTTCATGCTCTGCACCACCTCGAAGCGGCAGGGCGTCTCGTCTGCCGAGCGGGGGATGGTTTCATAGACATAGGTGGCCATGCGGAAGTGAAAGGGAGAGGGAAAGTGAAAGTGGCGGGAAATCAAGCTTGGCACGGGTGGGGATTCTTCCCTTTCACTCTCACCCTCACTTTCACTCCCTCGTTCCATGAAGACCACCGCCAAGCTCGAACGCTACTACGTGCTCCCTTGCTGCCTGCTGCTGCTCAACCTCTGCAACGAGATCATCGCCTACAAGGCGCGGCTGATCGACGACGGCCTGGGGCGGACGCTCTGCATCATGGGCCTGGTGCTCTTCGGTTCGTCGGTGATGGCCTTCGGCGTCGCACCCGGCTTCATCTGGATCATCCAGTCCCTGCGCCGCACGAGCCGCTCCAACGCCGGCAGGGTGGGCGAGGCGGCCTTCCTGCTCGGCCTGGGCGCGGTGATCTTCTGGCTTTATTACCGGAACTACCTGCTGGGCACGGAGCACATTGTGCCAGCCTTGTGGCGGAATCCGCTCATTCACTAGGATTCGACGTGGTCGGCGTAGGGGCGTCGCTCGCCGACGCCCCTACAAAGCCCAGGTCGATCGGATCTGCTCGGGGGTCCGGCCCTGTTCGCGCAGCGTGCGCAGCGCGAGGGCATCGTGCCGCTTCGCCAGGCGCACACCCTTTTCGTCGGTCATCAGCTCGCAATGGAAGTAGTCCGGGGGCGTGAATCCGAGCGCGCGGTGGAGCAGGAGCTGGCGGAAAGTGGATTTCATCAGGTCGTCGCCACGCACGACCTCGGTGATGCCCGTCGCGTCGTCGTCCACCACACTGGCGAGTTGGTAGCTCGGGACATCGTCCTTCCGCCAGACGAGGAAATCCCCGAAATCCCGTCCGGCGGTCGCCCGTTGCGGGCCGGCGTGGCCGTCGGTGAAGGCCAGCATTTCCCCGTCCGGCACGCGGAACCGCCAGTTGAAGCCGTCACCTTGCGACGGCGAGGCAGGAGGCAGGAGGGGTGAGGTGGGAGAAAGATTCTCCGGTCGGCAGGTCCCGGGATAGAGTGGCTCGTCGGTGTTTTCATGCGGCGCGGTCGCGGCCTGCTGGACATCACGCCGGCTGCATGAACACGGATAGATGCAGCCGGCGGCGTGCAGCCGGGCCAGGGCGGCGCGGTAGAGGGGGACGCGGGCACTTTGTGAAATCATGGGCTCCTCCCAACCGAGGCCGAGCCAGCGCATATCCTCGACCATCGCGGTGACGAATTCCGGCCGGCAGCGGGCGGTGTCGAGATCGTCGTTGCGTAGCAGCAGTTTTCCACCGGCCGCCTTGGTGCGCTCCTGCGCGGTCCAGAACGTCCGGGCATGGCCGAGGTGGAGAAGCCCGGTGGGCGAGGGCGCGAGCCGGCCGCGGTAGGTTGCGGATTTTTCAACCACAGATGGACACAGATAAACACAGATAAGGGAAAGCAACCAAGGGCATTTTGAGTTTTTAATCTGTGTGCATCTGTGTCCATCTGTGGTTTCCGCGATGAAACTC
>JBKJTZ010000118.1:0-7495 GCA_046590295.1 Lacunisphaera sp. | reverse complement strand
TGTCCTGGGCGCAGTCACGTGGCGTGCGGTCGATTCCATCCGTCGGCGACAGGCCTGAACCCTGGCGCCCCTCCGCCTGGGTTTCACTTCCTCATGCAGTCCGCCACCCGGCTTACTCCGCCGCGACCGGCGCCACCGCCATTTTATACCACGGCCGCTGCTCCCCCTCCCCGCTCGGCCCCCACCCGACCGGCCCCGATCCCTTAGTATACTATTAGTTGACAATCCACCGGCGCGGGCCCTGGCTCGGCGCATGGCCCAATACTACATGCCCTACGCGCTCCGGCCCTTCGAGGATCTGATCGAAAGTCTCTCCGCCCGGGGCCGTGCGTCGGCCCGGGCCCAGCGCGGTCCCCGGCGCAAGGTCGGGGCCACGCTCCGCGCCGGCACCGGCACGCCCCTCTGGAACCAGCTGGTCAGGGAGATTTTGCCCTTGCTCAAGGCGCGCGGTGAAAAGGCCCGGCTCGGCCACCTGCTGGGCGTACACCGGCAGGCCATCAACGAGTATTTCGTCAGCCGGCAGCGCATGCCGGACGCCGAGCGCGTGCTGCTGCTGCGGGAGTGGGTGCAGGTCCGCCAGGCGGGCAAGCGGCCGGGTTGGTAGCTTGTCAACTAATAGTATACCAAGGGATCGGGGCGATGTTCGGCCTCGCCGTGCGCGGGGAGGCTGGCCGCTCTCCGGCGGAGCGGAAGGCCGGCGCGGCCGGCGGGACCCACTGTTCCGCACGAACTCTCGCCCGGATCGAACCGGTCTCCCCCGCGCGATACCGAAAATCGGCCGGCGGCCCCTCAGGCCTTCGGCAGCGGCTTGAGCAAAATCAGGACATTCGCGGCGGTGATCAACCCGCCGCCCACCAGCAGGTGCCAGGTGATTTCCTCGTTGGGATAACTGAAGCCGCCCCACGCGGAAAAAACCGCCGGCAGGTACAGCGCCATGATCGCGGTGAATACCGGCTCGGCGCAGTAGATGAGCCCGGCCTCCGTGGCGGTGATCTTGGGCTGCCACGCGATCATCAGGGTGAAGGCCCCCAGCGTGCAGAAGATCGTGAGCAACACCGTGAGGCCTAGCCAGGAACCCGAGGTCCACGGCACCAGCACGTCCGCGGGCTGCGGCGCCGTGGCGAGGGCCAGCGCGGAAAACAACACCGCCTGGGTCACGAACATCGCCAGCGTGACCGGCAGCGCCCGGTTGGCGGCGAACTCCTTCCGCTCCAGCAGGAAGATCTGCATCATGAAGAACACCGAGCTGATAAGCGTCTCCGTCTCGCCGCGGCCCAGGTGCATTGTCTTGAAATCAAAGCGCCCGAGCACGGCCACGCCCGCGAGCACCAGCCCGCCGCACAGCAGCACCACGGCCGGCGGCCAGCGGCGCAGACGCAGGGCGATCCAGACCGGGATCATGATCGAGTAGAGCTGCGTGAGAAACGCGGAGGTCGACGCGCTGGTGAACTGCAGGCCGTCGTTCTGGAACAACATGCCGGCCCCCAGGGCCAGGCCGATCAGCCCGCCTTGCTTCAGCTCCAGCCGGGTCAGGGTACCGAGTGATTTCCTCATCCACAGCAGCAGCACCGCCGTGCCGAGCAAAAACCGCGGGGCCACGGTATAGGCGGTGATGAACCACGTGCTGCTCGCCGGCAGCGCCGCCGCGTGGGCCAGCGCGATCGCCTTCACCAGCGGGAAGCTCAGGCCCCACAGAAGCGTGGCCAGCACGAGCAGGAGCACGGCGCGCGTGTGGACGGAACGTTCGGGTCCGGGATGGGTCATGGGGCGGGGACAAAACAAAACCGCCGCAGATTGCTCCGCGGCGGTTCGAAAATTCTCAGGGAAGCAAAGCTTAGGAGACGTGCTTGCTGACCAGCTTGGTCATGTCGAACATGCTGACCTGGGCCTTGCCATTGAACACAACCTTCAGCGCGGCGTCCGCGTTGATGTTGCGGCGGTTCTTGGTGTCCTGCAGGCCGTTCTTCTTGATGTAGGCCCAGAGCTTCTTGGTGAGCTCAGTGCGGGGAAGCGGCTTCGCGCCCACGATGGGGGCGAGAGCGGCGTCGGGAGTAACCGGCTTCATGAAAGCGGCGTTGGGTTTGCGAGCGGATTTTTTTGCCATAGTGGTATTCGTTGTAGGTTGGGCCGGACCCAACGCAATGATTTTCTAGAGGGAGAATCACTTTTTTCAGAGGGAAAGCCGGATGATTTCCGCCAAATTAGTCTTGCGGGTTTTCCGGCGGCAGTGCCACCGCGTGTGGCTCACGCCCGATCGTCAACCTGCACGAACTGCTGGTAAAGCGCGGCGTAGGATCCGCCCGCCGCCAACAGGCTGGCATGGGTGCCGCGCTCGATGATGCGCCCTTGTTCCAGGACCAGCACCTGGCTGGCATGGCGGATGGTGCTGAGCCGGTGCGCCACCACGAAGCTCGTGCGGCCGCGCAGCAGCTCAACCAAAGCCTTTTGCAGACGCGCCTCGGTAAGCGCGTCGATGGAGCTGGTGGCCTCGTCCAGGATGACGATGCGCGGGTCGGCAATCATCGCCCGGGTGAAGCAGATGATCTGGCGCTGGCCGAGGGAAAGCCCCGACCCGCGCTCCCCCACTTCCGTGGCAAACCCTTGCGGCAGTGCCTCAAGCAAATCCAGGCAATCCAGCCGGCGGGCGGCGGTGCGCACCTCCGCTTCGGTCGCGTCCGGCTTCGCCAGCCGGATATTTTCGAGTACCGTGCCGGAGAAAAGCAGGTTCTGCTGCTGCACCATGCCGGTTTGCCGGTGCAGGGAACCGCTGGTGAGGGTGCGCACCTCCCGCCCGTCAACCAGCACCTGGCCGGCCGTCGGCAGGTAGAACTTGGCGACCAGGTTGATGATGGAACTCTTGCCGCTGCCGGTATGGCCGACGAGGGCCACGGTCTGTCCCGGCTCGACTGTAAAATTGATGTCGTGCAACACCGGCTTGGCCGGGTCGTAGCCGAAGGTCACCCCCCGGAAATCGACCCGGGCGCCCAGGCGGGAAGGATCAAGGATCAAGTCACCAGCATCAGGCGGCACGGCCTTCGGCCTTTGATCAGGCGGCGCCTCGTTTCTGGACCCTTGTTCCTTGCCCCCTGCCCCTGGTCGCTCCGGGTCGACCCGCGGATCCGGCAGGTCGCTGGCGGCGGGATCGTCCTCCCACTCGGGCTTGAGGTCGATCAGCCGGAACACGCGCTCGGCCCCGGCCATGGCGATCAGCGCCTGGTTATATTGGTTGCCGATGATCGCGATGGGCGCGAAGAACTGATTCGCCAGCAGGAAGAACGTGATGAGCCCGCCCATCGTCATGTCGCCGTTGAACACGCGCGAGCCGCCGAACAACAGCAGCGTGGCGACGAAGAACTGGCTGTTCAGCTCGAGCAGCGGCGTGAGGATCGCCGAGGTGCGCGCCAACGCGATGTTGTAGCGGGCATGGTCGAAGAGCAGGCTGCGGAAAAGCCCGGCGTTGGTCTCCTGCCGCACAAAGCCCTGTGTCACGCGGATGCCGCCGACGGACTCGGCCAGCGTGGCGGTGACGCGGCTGAAGCTTTCCTGCGAGGCGCGGGTGTAAAGGCTCAGCTTCACCCGGAAATGCCGGTTGAGCAGCCAGAGCACCGGCGCCATCGCCAGCACGACGAGGAACAGCACCCGGTCGGTCCACAGCATCACCGCCGCCGAGAAGACCATCGAGCCGAACTGGATGACGCTGACAAAGAGCACATCCTGGATGCCGACGCGCACGGCCTCCACGTCGCTCGTCACGCGGCCGATGATCCGGCCGATCTTCATGCGATGGAAAAAGCTCATCGGCTGCCGGAGGGTCTTGGCAAAGAGGTCGGCCCGCAGGCCGTTCACGACCGTCTCGCCGATCTCCAGGGCGAAGCGCTGGCGGAAGTGGAACAGTCCGTCCGTCGACAGCGCGAGCAGGCCGTAGCCCGCCACGCCGAAGGCGATGCCGGCGAAATCGCGCCCCGTGATCGGGCCCTTGATGATGAGGGACATCACCCAGCCCAGCGCCGGGAGCTGCGCCGAACGGATGAGGGTCAGCATGGCCAGCAACCAGACCTTGCCCTTGATGGGCGCGGTGTAGGTGAAGAGCCGGCGGATGAGCCCCCATTCCAGCGGTTTTTGCAGCTCTTCGTCCTCGTCGTCCCGCACGCGGCGCACGAGGCCCAGGTCGCTGATCTGGCCGGGAGGTGTCATGCGTAGGCCTCCGGCGCGCGATTGATCGTTCTCGTTCTCCTGCCCGTTCCTCCTGCGCGATATTCTCCACCAGAGAACGAGAAGGAGCACGAGGAACGAGAACGATTCCGTGGATGGGATGACATCCCTTTCAAGTGGAACCCTCCGGTTCGCGCCGTTTCAGGTGCGACAGCTCGCCCGCGTCCACCAGCTGCAGGTCGGCGACCCGGAGATAGGGGCCGGGCACCTGCATGAGTTCCTCGTGCGTCCCGCGCTGCACGATCCGGCCGTCCTCCAGCACGATGATGAAGTCCGCACGCCGGAGCGTGCTCAGCCGGTGGGCCACGATGAACGTCGTGCGGCCGGCGATGGCGCGGTCGAGCGCCTCGAAAATCTCGTGCTCGGTCTCGCTGTCGATGGCGGCGGTCGGGTCGTCGAGCAGCATGATGGCCGGCTCGAGCAGCACCGCGCGCGCGATGGCGAGCCGCTGGCGCTGGCCGCCCGACAGGGTCTGTGCGCCCTCGCCCAGCAGGGTGTCATAGCCCTGCGGCAGGGCCGTGATGAAATCATGCGCCGCCGCGATCCGCGCGGCCTTTTCCACCTGCGCCCGCGTGGCGTCGGGGTGGCCGAACGCGATGTTGGCCGCGACGGTGTTGGAAAACAGGAAGCTCTCCTGGAAGACCAGGCCGATGTTGCGGCGGACGTCGTCGAGGTGGAGGGCGCGGACGTCGGTGCCGTCGAGCAGCACGCGGCCGGCGGTCGGGTCGAAGAAGCGCGGGATGAGGCTCATCAGCACGCTCTTGCCGGCGCCGGTGGCGCCGAGGATGGCGACGCACTGGCCGGGTTGCACGTCGAGGTCGAGATCGCGCACCACGGCGGCGGCGCCGTCGTAGGCGAAGGAGACGTGGTCAAAACGCACCGCGCCGGCGAGCTTCGGCCGGCGGACGGCGCCGGGGGCGTTCTTCACCTCGACCGGAGCGTCGAGGATCTCGAACACGCGCTGCGCGCCGATGAGCGACTGCTGCACGCTGTTCACGATCGTCGCGACGTTGTTCACCTGGCCGGAGAACTGCTCGAGCAGGCCGGCGAAGACCACGAGGCCCGCGCCGAGCGGCAGCTGGTCGTGCGCGACGAGCCAGCCGCCGTAGCCGAGCAGCACCATCATGTTGATGCGGGTGAGAAAACCCACCGCCGGCGAGAACAGGCTGATGCGCCAGAAGATGGCCTGCTGCTGGTCAAAGCAGGCCTGGTTGGCGGCCTCGAACCTCGTGCGCGCCTCGGCCTCGCGGCCGAAGCCCTTGATCACGGCCGCGCCGCTGACGCTCTCGGCCAGCGTCTGGACCATCCGCTCGACCAGCGTGCGGTTGTGAGCGTAGGCCGGCTGGATTTTCCGCGAAAAGTCGGCGGACATCACCCAGAGCAGCGGCGTGGTCGCCAGGCAGGCCACGGTGAGCCAGGGGTGCAGGCTAGCCATGTAGATGATGTAGGCGGTGAGCGAGATGACCATGATCACGCTCTGGATGAGGACCTGGTCGACGAACATGCGAACCGACTGCACATCCCCGGTGACGCGCGTGATGATCGAGCCGGTGCTGTTGGCGTCGAAGAAGCGGAAGCTCAGCCGCTGCAGCTTGTCGTAGACCTCGCTGCGCAGGTCGACGACGAGCTTCTGCTGCACGAGGCGGTTGACCGAGACGGCGTAGGTGTAGTTCAGCCCCGCCCGGACCAGCGCGAGCAGCAAAATGAGGCCCGCCAGCAGCCCGAGCACGTGGAGCGGCGGCCAGGTCTCCGGCAAGACGAGGTGCAGGGCGTTGGCCTCCAGCGCAGTGCCGTCCACCCGGTGCCGGATGTAGTCGATGCCGATGCCGATAAAGCTCAGGCCGGCGATACCGAGCGTAAGCAGCACCAGCTGGATGCCCAGCACCTGGAGGCAATGCAGCCGGTAGCGCCAGGCCAGGCCGAAAAGGCGCCGGATGAGCCGGCGGTTGTCGGGTGCGGTGGCCGCGGCAGCGGAGGCTGGGTTGACGGACATGGAAAGGTCCACGCTACGAACGAAGCGCAGACGTGCACGAAATATTTTTTCCGCGGCGGTTCCCCCGGTCCCCCGCGGGCCAATCCCGCCTAGGGGGAATCCCTCGGCCGGGCCCGGCCCGGCCGGGTCCTACTCCGCGCTTGCCAAAAATGGTCCTCCGGCCAGCCTGCGCAGCGTTGGGTTGGTTGTTTGTTAGATTCTATCGCTACGGAGAATTGTCAGGTGAGCGCCGCGTTCAGTGATGATTTGAAACCCGGGTTTCGGGGACGGGCGGTAAGGCGACAGCATCAGCTCTCATCATCACATGTCAGACAACAACAAGCTCTACGTGGGGAACCTTCCCTTCGCCAGCACAGCGCAGGACCTCGAGGCCCTGTTTGGTCAGGTTGGCACCGTCAGCGTCGTCGAAATCATCTTCGACAAGTTCACCGGCCGTTCGCGTGGCTTTGCCTTTGTCACCATGGGCAACGCCGAAGAGGCCCAGCAGGGTGTCGATAAGTTTCACGGCCACGAGATCGAGGGCCGCGCCCTGTCGGTCAACATCGCCCGTCCGCGGGAAGAGCGCGCCCCCCGCTCCGGCGGATTCGGTGGTGGCGACGGCGGTGGTGGTGATCGCGGCGGCTATGGTGGTGGCGGCGGCGGCCGAGGCGGTCGTGGCGGCGGCGGCGGTTATCGTGGCGGCCGTGGTGGCGGCGGCGGTGGCTACCGTGGTGGTGGTGGCGAACGCGGTGGCGGTGGCGGCTACGGCCGCGAGTAACCCTCCATCAAACGACTCTTTCGAAGGCCGGACCCTGGTCCGGCCTTTTTTGCGGCTGGTGGCAACGGACCGGGGCGGACGGGCGGGACTGCCCCGGCGAACCGCGGTTCACCGGGACGGTTCGCCCTACCCCAACATATATATTACAGCAGCGTCCCGCGCAGGAGGAAGAAAGCCACGCCAAAGTAGATGATCAGCCCGGTGACGTCCACCAGCTCGCTTGGGGCGATGTGCTCTCGGCGTTGAAGGTAGCTGGCAGGGGCGGAACGCAGGCTCGGCCGACCGCAAGGCAACTGTCGGACAATGGCAATTGCGCTTGACCATGGAAACTTATAATACTTTTTAAGTTTCCACCGACCCATGGCCCCGCTCCCCTCCAGTTCCGCCCGCCCGGCCGGCGAACCTCCGGCCCGCGCCCGCATCTTGCAGCAGGCCCGCGCCCATTTTTTCGCCCACGGCTATTGTCAGTGCAACATGGACGAGCTCGCGACCGAACTGGGCATGAGCAAGAAGACGCTCTACGTGCACTTTGG
>JBKJTZ010000103.1:0-4678 GCA_046590295.1 Lacunisphaera sp. | reverse complement strand
CCGGCTGGTCGAGGGGGTTGAACGTTCGGCGGCGACGCCCCAGCCGCACCGCCAGTTTGCGGCCCGGGGCGCAAACTTCGAAACCAAGGTGGATTTCACTCACGCCGGGCGCGGCCTGGTGACGCTGCTCGCCCCGTTCAACTCTCCGCTGCGGGTTTCGGTTCGGGGCGGCATATCCGCCGAGGTTACACGGCTGGCGACCCCGGAGAAAGAGCGCCATATTGTTGTTCGCGCGCAACACTGGCAGCGCCTGTTGGAAAGCGGCCAGGTGGCCAACCGGGTGGCCCTTGCCAAACGCTTCGGGGTCACGCCCGGAGCCGTCACCCACACTTTGCGCTTGATCACGTTACTGCCGGAAATTCAAAACTTCTTGGGCAGCTTGCAGGAGAAAGGGGCGTTGCGGCATTTTGGACTGAAGAAACTCGGCAGCCTGGCGGAGCTTTCCAGAGAAGCTCAACTCTCGGCTTTCGAGCGAATCCGCCGCGCCTTCGCCCAGCCGACACCAGCTCTTATCCCGGGCGAACCGCTGAAAGTCTTTCGCGTGGCAAAAGGTGAATCCGAGAACCTATCCGATACCGACCGTATCATCGCTTTCCTGCGTAAGTCCGGTCCCACGGCGCCGCGCCGGATAAGCGCGGAACTGAGGTTGCCCACCATTTCCGCCTACCGCCGGCTCGCTGCGCTGGTGGCAAGCGGGAAGGTTTCATCCTCCGGCAGCACTCGGAATCGCACCTATGCCGCCGTTTCGATCTAGTGATTGAAATGCTTGAAACGCAAAATAGCCCCAAACCCTACAATTTTTAACAACCTGCCAACCGCCGTTTGAACGAAGTTGCATTCCCGCCGAGCATTTCCTTCGGTTTACCCGTTCGTCCGTCCAATGCAGCCATTCTGATTAAAACCGCGAACTATTTCGAGGTAAGTCAAAGTCGGGCCTAAGTGCCTGAAAGAAGCTAATAAACGAAAACGGCATTTTTGACTTACTTTGCAGTAGTTCTTCATTTGCCCCGAGCCGGGGTTGGTTTGCGGCCCGAAAAGCAGCTCGCCAACAAACTAAGTCAAAAAGTTTTGGCCCGAGAAACGGACGCATTTCGGGATGATTTTTAGCCTGAATTCGTTGCCAAGCCCCCGCCCATTTACCTCGCGGAAAGACCTCGCGAAGCGCGGGGCGCAGGCTTCATGGCAACCGGCAGCGAAACCGTTTTTTTGCCGGGCATGATTGGGCAGCTCCACTTGCTCATATTCCGCGCGCATTTGCCCGAATAGCGCCCGCTGTTTATCAAACGGCAGACCGGCCAGCTTGCCCATTGGCTTGTAGCCGAAATGCCAGATCGCGCTGGATGACTTGAGCGACGCCAAGTGCTCCTGAATATCCGGGGCAAGGTCGACCAGTTTCATGATGAGCGTGATCGCGCCTGGCGTAAGCCCCACCTTCTTGGCCAAGGCCAGCCGGGAATCCACGGCGCCGCTCTTCAGCCTCTCCTCCCAGCGCCGGGCCCGTATGACCGGATGTTCTGCGTTGGGGGTGATCTTGCGAACGGACCGCACCCGGGTATCGAGTCGGAAGGTCTGGCGGAACGGGGAGATGATTTCCAAACCTGCCGACGGGCAGCGTGTCCTGATTCGGAAACAGGCGATCATAGGCACCCAGACCTAACGTTGGTCGGAGGGCGGAGGCTTTTGCAACAAGGATACTTCCCAACCGGCGAGCCGTCATGGCTGGCACGGGTTCGGAGAAAAAGATCCATCCATGTGCGCCGTTGCCTGATCGCGAGCGCTCGATGGCGACCGTGATCCCAATCCTCTCCGCGGCCTCGCGGTAGGCGAGGACGTCATCCTTCCAACCTTCGCCATCGAAATCGGCGGCGATAAAACGGCAGGTGTCGTCGGTGCCGATGGCATAGACTCCGAGTGTGTGTGCACCCCGCAAATGAGCTTCCACCGCGCGCTCGTCGAGCGGAGGAAATCGCTGGTGGAGACATTCGGTGCACTTGATATCCGGCTTTTTGCAGACGCCAGATTGCTGTCCGGCCGCAGGCGGGCCGAAACGGTCGTTATCGCACACGGGCGAATATCCGCTCTTGCCGGAACCTGGATTGTCCCAGCGCCTCGGATAGACCGACCGCCGCGTGCCGAACAGATCAAGGAACAAAGCGATCTTTTCCGGTGGGGTGGGCGGAGTCTGCCTCGTGGCCGACAGGTTGGGCGCATCAAGCTTGAGAT
Source organism: Lacunisphaera sp. (assembly GCA_046590295.1). Taxonomy (GTDB): domain Bacteria; phylum Verrucomicrobiota; class Verrucomicrobiia; order Opitutales; family Opitutaceae; genus Lacunisphaera. Next base: position 2,455 of record JBKJTZ010000103.1, on the reverse strand, counting down.
GCGCGTCGGATGCGAGGGCAACGAGTTCTTCCTCCGTCTTGAGAACCTCCGCCGCAAGTTCCGTTAGTCTTCGCCGGAGGTCGGCGTCGCGCTGCTGCCGCGGGGACGAGTCCATTTAGCCCTCCAAGATTCCGGTCCAGCGGCTGGCGCCAGAGTATGTCTTGCTCGTCTTCATGGATGAAAACAAGCAGGCCAACCGCTTCCATCAAACACATAAAATGAAACCAACCCCATCGAGCTGGGAAGCATTGACGAGCAGCGCGCTTCCTAGTTGCATTCCTAGCATGGACTTGGTCGGACTGCTCCAGCGCCCCGAGGGCAAGACGCTTGAATTCAAGCGGGATTTGTCATCGCCGGACAAGGTGCTGCACACCCTGATCGCCTTTGCCAATACGGCAGGCGGCCTGCTCGTCATCGGAGTCGAAAACGGCACCAAACGCGTGCGCGGGCTGCTCGATCCGCTCAAGGAGGAGGAGCGCCTCGCCAGCCTCATCAGCGACCGGATCGCGCCACGGCTGATTCCGACGGTCGACGTGATCGCGTGGCGGTCGGCCCAGTTGATCGTGGTGGAGGTCTTCCCCAGTTCCAACCGGCCCCATTACTTGAAGAATCTTGGCCCGGAGGAGGGCGTGTTCGTCCGCATCGGCTCAACCAACCGCAAGGCAGATGCAGCGTTAATGCAGGAGCTGCGCCGGATGGCGTCGAACGAGACGTTCGACGAATCGCCGCTGGCGGAACTCGACTCGGAAGCACTGGACTTCCGAGCAGCTTCCGAGTCGTTCCCGGAGCGGGGACGGCTGACGAAGGCCGATTTGCAGACCTTGCGGTTACTGACTTCCCATGGCCGGCGATTGGTGCCGACGGTGGGCGGATTGCTGCTCTTCGGGCTGCAACCGGAACGGCGCTTCCCGGATGCGTGGATTCAATGCGGTCGATTCAAGGGCACCAACAAGGCGGAAATCACCGATTCGGCGGAGTGCCGGGGCATGCTGCCACGTTCGCTGGCGGCGGCGTATGAATTCATCAAGCGACATGCGATGCAGGGAGTGGCGATCGATGGATTGAAACACGTCGAACGAGTCAGCATTCCGCTGCGAGCCGCGCGGGAGCTATTGGTCAACGCGGTGGTGCATGCCGACTACGCACAGCAGGGCGCGCCGATCCGGGTTTCGTTGTTTGACGACCGGATCGAAATAGAGAATCCGGGCGTGCTGCTGGCCGGGCTCACTATCGACGACATCCGGCAGGGCATATCCCGGCTCAGGAACCGGGTGATCGGCCGGGTTTTCAAGGAACTCGGCTACATCGAGCAGTGGGGCAGTGGCATCCAGCGGGCCACGGCGGAATGCGAGGCGGCAGGGTTGTCCGCGCCCGAATTCGAAGAGCGCGGCTTTCGTTTTCGTGTCACGGTGCGGTTGGAAAAACATCGGGCGGCACAATTGGACGAGATGGATGCTCGCATTCGGAAACTGTTCGCCGTGGACACGCCCGCAGCTAAAAATGGACTATCCACGGCCCAAATTGCTGCGGCCGTCAAACTAACCACTCGGTCCGTCAGAACCCGGATGAGCAAACTGGTGGAGCAGGGCCTGGTCACCGTCGTCGGGAAAAACGAGCGCGATCCGCAGAGAAGGTATTACTGGCGGAGCTGAGACGTGCCATCGGTAGCCCTGAGTTCTCTTTGATTCGCTCCAAAAGTTCGTGGTTTCATCCACTGCGGCTGGAGCGAATGGAGCGAATCGGATACTCAAAACGAGGCTGACGGGTAGTGCGTTCGTTCCAAGAGTTTGACTAACCCTCTCTGGCACGAGGGGCGCACCTCTAGGAAAACACCTGATTCGCTCCAGAAGTTCTCGATTTTATCCATGTCGGGCAGCCATTCGACGCGCTGACGCTTGCCCGTTCGACAAGCTCAGGGTCCCGAGCGAAGTCGAGTGGGCTCATGGCCTGCGGCCGGCGGGATTGCCGGGATGGATCAGACCGGTGGGGTGGACGGATTTCCACTCGCTTGACCTGCATCAAGGTGGAACGGGGCTGGGGGCACTAAACTGTCCGCAAGATGAACTTCCGGCCCGCCACGCTCAAATCCGTCCTGCTCCCCAAGGAACACGGCAGCTGGTCGCTGGCGTTCGAGCCGGTCGCGCTGGGCCTGCTGGTGGCCTATTCCGGCGCGGGGCTGGCCCTGACGGGCGCGGTGGCGGCGGGGTTCCTGACCCGCCGGCCGCTCAAGCTGGCGGTGACTCTGCCGGATGCCGACCCGCGCCGCCAGCCCGCGGCCTGGCTCGCAGCGATTGGGGCGGTCCTGGCCCTCGCGGCCCTGACAGTGGCGGCGACAATAGGTGGCTGGCCGGCGCTGTGGCCGCTGCTGCTGGCGGCGCCCTTCGGCGCGGTTTTTTTGTGGTTCGACCTGCGCAACGGGATGCGCGAGGCCGAGGCCGAACTCGCGGGCAGCATC
>JBKJTZ010000005.1:0-14815 GCA_046590295.1 Lacunisphaera sp. | reverse complement strand
GTGTCGTGATAGAGCCGGCCTCTTTGAACAGCATCTGCAGACATGGAGTTCCGGCCCGATGACAGGTTGCTGACGATCTGCTGCAGGGCGTGGCGAAATCGGGCCACCGGAGATCAGAAGATCGGGCAGCGGGACCTGCCCGACCACCCGAGTCTGGTGGGCGGGCACGTCCCGGTGCCCGCATTCCGAACGATTCACTCGGGCAGGGTGATCTCCCCGGCGGCCAGCCGGTGCAAAAAGAGCGCCGCCACTTGTGCGCGGGCCGCGAGGCTGGGCAGAAGCACCGATTCCTCGGCCGAATGCAGCCGGTCGCCGATCGGGCCGAGCCCGTCGAGGCAGGGCAGCCCGGCGGCGGAAAGATTGTTGGCATCGGAGCCGCCGCCCGTGTGCACCCAGCCGACGGGGGCCTGGCCGAGGTCGAGGCCGCATTGCCGCCAGGCGGCGAACGCCGCCTCGGTGACCGGCGTGGCCTCCATCGGCGGGCGGTTGAAGGCGCCGCCGAGGGTGACCTTGAAACCCTCGCGGGCGTTGAGCGGCGCGAGCAGGGCCTGGAGCCGTGCCTCCATGACCGGACGCTCGGCGAGGTGCGTGACGCGCACATCGAGCAGGGCCTCGGCGAAGTCCGGCACGACGTTCGTCGCCGGACCCCCGCCGCGGATCGAGCCGATGTTGAGCAAGGTGCCGGGCAACTCCGCCGGCAGGCGGGCGGCGGCCGTCAGGTATTCGGCCAGGGCGGCGATGGCGTTGCGCCCGTCCTGCTTCGCGCTGGCCGCATGGGCCGCGCGGCCGTGGCTGGTGACCGAGAAATTGCCGGTGCCCATGCGCGAGCGCACCAGGTCGCCGTTGGGCCGCGCTGGTTCAAACACCAGCCCGAGCCGGTGCCGGCCCGCCGCCTCGAGGAACAACGGCGCCGCGCCGAACGAACCGGTCTCCTCGTCGGGATTGAGCAGCACCTCATAGCCGATGTTCGCCGCGTGCGGCGTCTGCGCAAAGGCCTCCAGCGCCGCGAGCATGACGACCAGGCCGCCCTTCATGTCGATGACCCCCGGCCCGCGCAGCGTGTCGGGATCGAGCCGCGTGCATTCCTGGAAAGGATCCGCCGCGCCATAGACCGTGTCGTAGTGCCCGCTGAACAACAGCTGGACCGGCGCCGCCGGGCGGACCTTGATGCGCAGGGCCTGCGCGGTGGTGCCGGTGAGCTTCACCGGTGTGACGGTGGCGCCGGGCAACCGGGCAAACCCGGCCTCCAGCAGTCCGAGCATCGCCGCGAGGCCGGCCCGGTTTTCGCTGCCGGAGTTCTGGCTGCACCAGCGCGTGAGCAGGTCGACCAGCTCGGGCGCGCGCTGGGGGAGTTGGGCGATGGACGGAGGAACGGTCATGCGGGGGATGAATTTATCAAGGGGGCGGGGGAATGTCGCCGGCCGCCAGGCTTTCGGCAAGCCTGAGCAGTTCGGGCGGTGCCACGAGGTTGAGATCCCGGTTCAGGCGCAACAGCAGGGGCAGAGATTCGGGCGGCATCCGGCGCAGGTCGCGGGGCCCGGCCGCGTCCCAGCCCAGCGCCAGCTGCCGGCGGGCCTCGGCGGTGGCGGCGGCGGCGGCCAGTTCGAGGGCGAGGGCGGCCCGGTCGGCAAAGGCCAGCGCCGGGTTGGAACGCAGATTCTCGAGCAGGAGCCCGATGGTGGCCCCATGCGCCGGGCGTTGCCGTGCGGCGCGCTGGAATTGGGCGGCGGTGATCAGCGCCAGCACGTCGCCGGGGTCGGCGGCGAGCACCTGGTTGATCAGCTCCCGGGCGGCGGCGGGATTGCCCAGGGCCGCCAGGTACTGCGCCCGCCGCACGGCGGCCTCGGGGGCGGTTTGCGCCGGGACGACTTCCAGGACGAGAGCGAACTGGTCTTGGAACTGTTTCGTATCGGGCAGCCGGTAGGGGAGCGGGCGCACCCAGTCGGGCAGGCCATGGCCGGCTTCCAGCAGGTCATGCACAAAGGCCCCGGCCGGCACCGGCGCCCCGGCGCGCAGTCCCCGGGTCAGGCGCGCCGCTTCCGCCCCAAACGAGCCCCAAGGCAGGATCACGAGATGGGTCACGCCGCGCGCCTGCACGAGTTCCAGCGCGCGCGCCGGCGTGGCCGCGCCGTAGATCTCCACGAGGGCCCGGAGCCCGGCGAGATTTTCCCAGTACAGCGTGCCCACGCCCTGGAACCCGCCGTGATAGACCAGCTCGGTCGTGGCGGTGGGCGCGCTGAGCACCACGACCTTATCGGCGCCCGCGCGGCGCTGCAGCCAGAAGGCGAGGTCGCGCATCACGAACTGCCGGACGTTCTCGCGCGACAGCCCGGCCTGCTGGCTGAGGGCGTTCTTCGCGGCCCGGAGCGGGTAGGGCAGCAGGACGAGCGCGAGGAGCAGCCCGGCCGCCAGCCGCCGTCCGCGGCTCCAACGGAAGTTCGCCGCGCCCACCGTGATCACCGCCACGGCCACCAGCACTGCCAGCCACAGCGCCGCCGCCAGGTGCAGCCAGCGCACCTGCGACCAGGCGAGCAGGCTGGCGAGCACGGCGGGTGCCAGGCTGAGGGCGAGCAGCGCGCGGGATTTTGGCGGGAGTTGGCCGCGCCAGAGCAGTCCGACGGCCACGAGGCCGATCAGCGGCAGCAGATTGATCCGCACCAAGAGCTCCTCGGCGAGGCTGACGCCGTCAGCGCCGAGCAGCCGCGGCAGCAGCGGGGCGAACTCGCTGATGTAGTCGGCATGGAGCGTCCACAGAAATTGGTCCGCCACGACAAAGGTCTGCGCCGGATACAACCGCATGAGCAGCGGCGGGGCGGCCAGCACCAGCCCGCAGGCGAGGGCGAGCAGGCCGTCGCGCGAGGTTGTCCACAGCGGCTGGCCTTGCCGGCGGCCTTGCAGGCGGGCCAGCCAATCACCGGCACCCGCCCACGCGAGGGCATACAGCGGATGATTGACCTCCAGCCGCCAGCCAAGGTGGGCGGGAAAATATTCGATCAGATAGAAAAGCAGGGCAGCGGTGCCACCGGCGAGGCCCCACGTGCGCCAGAGCCTTGGGTCGGGCGCGGTGCCCGGGTCGCGGCGCGTCAGCCAGCCGGCCAGTGCGGCCCCAAGGCCGAGGCCGGCGAGCACCGGAATCTGCGTCGCCGCGTTGATCCAGAGGCCGGCGGCGCCGGCCAGGCCCGAGGCGATGAAAGCCGGCCGGGCGCGGTCCGGCGGCGCACCCCAGCCGGCCAGCAGGAACAGGACGGTGAGCAGGGCGCAGCCCGCGGCGACGCCGTGATGGTCAAAGCTGCCCGCGCTGAATTCGGCGCTGAAGGGCGCGACCGCCACCAAGCCCGCCGCCAGCAGCGCGGCCGGACCCGAACCGAACCGCCGCGCCGCCCACGGCACCACGCCGAGCAGGAACAACCCGAGCAGCAGCGGTCCCGCATAGCGCGCCGCCGGCTCGACCGCGACGAGCCAGGGGCGGCCGCTGACCGCGTGGTCCGCCCACGCGATCCCGGCCAGCCACCAATGCAGCGGCGTGCACCAGTGCACATCGCGCCCGGCGGGGGCGTTGTCGTACACCACGTGCCGGACGCGCCCTTCGCCCGTCGCGATCATCTGCTGGGTTTGCATGACCCAGTGATAACCATCGGTGGATCCCAGAATGAGGTTGCGCCGTCCGCCCTCGTATCCGGTCGGCGAGCCGGCCGCCAGCACCGGCGCCGGCCGGCCGGTCTCGCCGCGGACGGTGGCCGCGCCCAGCCCATCGAGCTTGCGAAGGCTGTCGGCCGAAAGAAAAACCAGGGCGCCGGCCAGCGCGGCGAGCCACCAAAATTTTGACAAAGGTTTCTTCACCGCCACGCAAGGAGGTGTTGCCCAATGCGCCGGAAACGTCAATCTGGCGACCAATGAACATCGCAATCATTGGGGCGGGCAATGCCGGCGGCTCATTGGGCAAGGCCTGGGCCAGGGCGGGACACCGGATCATCTTCGGGGTGCGGAATCCCGGACACGGCAAGACGCAGCCTCCGCTGGCCGAGATCGGCTCCGCGGCGAGCGCCGTGCTCGTACCCGACGCGGTGCGCGGCGCGGACATCATCGTGCTCGCCACCCCGTGGCCGGCGGTGCCGGATGCACTGAAGGCCATGGGTGATCTCAACGGCAAGATTCTGATCGACTGTACCAATCCCCTTTCCCTCAACGGCGACGGGAGCCTGAGCCTTTCGCTCGGCTCCACCACCTCCGGCGCGGAGGAGATCGAGCGGCTGGCGCCGGGGGCGCACGTCGTGAAGGCGTTCAACACCTACGGATGGGAAAATTTCGCCAATGCGGCCTATCCGAACGACGCCGGGCTGAAGCCGGTGATGTTTTACTGCGGCGACCATGACGACGCAAAGGCGCAGGCGCACCAGCTGGCGGCGGACCTCGGGTTCGAGCCGGTGGACACCGGCGGCCTCGGCATGGCGCGCAGCCTGGAGCCGCTGGCGCTGCTCTGGCTCCGGCTGAACATCCGCGAAGGCCGCAACGCGAACTTCACCTGGGCGCGGCTGACGCGCTGACCCGGGTGCGGCGTGCTGCTGGCCTTGCACAAGCCCTACGGGGTGCTTTCGCAGTTCACGCCCGAGCCCGGCTCGCGCTGGCGGACCCTGGCTGATTTCGGTCTGCCACCGGAAGTCTACGCGCTCGGCCGGCTCGACGCCGATTCGGAAGGCCTGCTGCTCCTGTCCGACGAGCCCGGCCTGAACTCGCGCCTGCTCGACCCGGCGGCCGGCCACCGGCGGGAATATGCCGTGCAGGTCGAGGGCAGCCCGACCGACGCCGCGCTCGGGCGGCTCGCTCGTGGCGTGAAGATCGGGGAGCACCAGACCCGGCCGTGCCAGGTGCGCCGGCTCGACCCCGCGCCGGTTTTTCCGCCGCGGGACCCGCCGGTGCGGATGCGGAAGACGGTGTCCGACTGCTGGCTCGCGCTGGAGCTGACCGAGGGCAAGAACCGGCAGGTGCGGCGCATGACGGCCGCCGTCGGCCACCCGACGCTCCGGCTGGTGCGGGTGCGCATCGGCGGGCAGGCCCTGGGCGATCTCGCGCCGGGCCGGTGGCGCGAACTCACGCCGGCCGAGCGCGCCGCCGTGTTCGCCTGAGGCCAATGGCACCTGGCGCGGCCGGGGCCGGGCAGGCCGGAACGGGCGGACGTCAGGAGATTGTCAACCAATAGTATACTAAGGGTTCGGGCCCGGGTGCGCGGGAAGACCCCGGGTCCTTAGTATGCTATTGGTTGACAATGTACCGACCCGGCCCGGTCCGCGGCGGCGGTGGCGGAGCACGCGGCTTTCAGCGGGGGCCGTCGAACAGCCGGTTGACCGTCCGGTTCAAGGTCTGGGCGGTATTTTCCTTGAGCGGAAGGCGGGCGCTGAAGGTCGCGGTGGCGAGCGTGTCGTTCGATTCGGGTTTGCGCACGCTCAGCTTCAGGTAGACGAGACGCTCGCCGAAATCCCAGTTCCAATAATCCTGGAATGTGACGATGGCCTGCGTGTCGCCCGGCATCATGGTCAGCGGGCCGGTCTCGGCCACCAGCCCGCGCGCCTGGAGGGCGGCGGCGATGCGGTGGTCGAGCGCGCGGTTGTCGTTGAGGTTCCGCAGGACGAAAAAGCGCTGGATGCCCGCGAGGCCGCCGCTGCGCGGGCCCTCGGACTCGATCGTGGAGCAGCCGCCGAGCAGCAGGCCGGCGCCGAGGAGGACAAGGGTGCAGAGCAGCCGAGCGGGTGGTTTCATCGCGGAGGTTCCGCCCACACTTGGGCGAGGTGCACGAGGGTTTCAACGGCTTTCGTCATGTCCTGCAGGCTGACCCACTCGCGGGGGCTGTGCACCTCGTGCATGCCGCAAAAGATGTTCGGCGCCGGCAGGCCGCGCTGGGTGAGGTTCGAGCCGTCGGTGCCGCCGCGGATGGCGGAGGATTTCGGCGTGAGCCCCGCGCGGCGGATGGCCTCCTGCGCGAATCCGACCGGGCGCATGTCCTGCTCCAGCCAGTAGCGCATGTTGCGGTATTGCTCGGTGAAGATGAGGGTGATTTCCGCCCGCGGCTCGGCGGCGCGCAGGTCGGCGGCGATCTGCTCCAGCCGGGTGCGGTGTGCGGCCAGGCCGGCGAGCTCGAAATCCCGCAGGATGAAGCGCAGTTTCGCGTGCTCGGCCGAGGCGGTGCACTCGACCGGGTGGATAAACCCCGCCGCACCGTCCGTGCGCTCGGGCGACTGGGCCATCGGCAGGGCGGCGAGGCACCGGCCCGCGAGGCGCGCGGCGTTGACCATCACGTCCTTCGCCCAGCCGGGGTGCGCGGCGACGCCGCGGATCTCCAGCACGGCGGCGTCGGCGCTGAAGGTTTCGAAATCAATCTCGCCCGGGGCCGAGCCGTCGAGGGTGTAGCCGCAGTCGGCGCCGAGCTGCGCGAGGTCGAGCTTCGCCATGCCGCGGGCGATTTCCTCGTCCGGGTTGAAGCAGACGCGGATCCTGCCGTGCGGGATTTCCGGATGTTGCCACAGGTGACGCACCGCCGCCATCACGGTGGCCACGCCGGCCTTGTCGTCCGCGCCGAGCAGGGTGGTGCCACTGGCGGTGATGATGTCATGCCCGACGCAATCCCGGAGGCCGGGGGTCGCCTCGGGGCTCAGCCGCTGCGCCGGATCGTCCGGCAGGACAATGGGCCGGCCGTCGTAGGCGCGGTGCACAATCGGCTGCGCCGCACCGGGCAGGTTGGTCGCCGTGTCGACATGGGCAAACCAGGCGATGACCGGGCTGGACCCCGGCACGGTGGCCGGCAGGGTCGCGAGCACGTAGCCGTGGTCGGTCAGCACCACGTCGGCGAGGCCGAGTTCCTTGAGCTCCTTTTCCAGCAACCGGAGCAGATCCCACTGGCCGGGGGTGCTGGGCGTGGTGGGCGAGCGGTCGTCGCTGCGGGTGTCGATGCGCACATAGCGGAGGAAACGATCGAGCAGGTCGGCGGAGTCGATCAGCATGACGCGAGGCTTGGCGCGGCGGCGGCGGGGGACAACCTGAAATCCGGCGAGGGAAATCTCGCGGTGGAAGGGACAGGCCAACCCACCCGCGCCTGATCCAATCCCGGCATCCGGGGGGGTATTTCGCGGGTCACGTTCGGGGAGTCGAGCGGACCGGCGCAGCCGGCAGCGGCAGGCGGGCGGGCCTGGGGGAATCCCTGATTTCTGGCCGGGTGCGACCCGCGAGGAATCCGGCCTGAGGCTGATTGCCCGGGCTGATTTACCACGGACCTATATGAAAATACTCAGGAGTTTTCATGCATAAACCGATTGACCCGATTTCGGTTAACGAGTTACAAACTGCACGTTCATTCCCTCGTAATTGGAAGTCACACACCACACACACCAAACTAACATGCAAAAATACCTGACACTCGCCGGACTCTGCCTCTTTACCGCTTTCATTTCCGGTTGTGCCGGAATGGGGCCGCCCCCCATGCCCGCCGCCACCGCGCTGACGCCGGCCGAAGGCATTCCGGACAACTCCGGCAAGTACATGGCGCCTTACACCTCGGACGGCGTCGTGGCCGAGTGGGTGGACAAGGCGGTGAAGGCCAAGATGGGTTCGGCCGTCGGCGGCGCCATCGGCGCTTATGCCGGCCAGAAGGCGATGGAGAACATCCCCTTCATCGGTGGCATGCTCGGCCAGAAGCTCGGCGAGGCCGCCGGCCGCGAGATCGCCATCAAGGGCGCGGGCGGCTGGGAGTACATCAAGAGAACCTCCGACATCTCCTTCAACACCGTGGACGAACTGTCCGTGTGGATGTATGCCAAGTATTCCACCAACGAGCACTATGCCGAGGTGCTGAGCGCCACGCAGGAAATTTATCCGGAAATGAAACAGCGCTACCTCGCCGCCATCTATGCGGCCGGTGGCAATCGCTAATCCCGCATCCCTCCGCCCATGAACTCCCGCGTCCTCCTCGTCGCACCGGCGCTGGCCCTGCTGGCCGGCTGCGAGACCACCTCCACCGTCAACAACTCGGCCGGCCGTCCGACCACCTACGTCACGGCCGACACCCCCGGCAAGGTCCAGGGCGTCGGCATGGAGTCGCAGGACATCATCTCGATGTCCGACAAGATGGCCCGCGACCTCCTGGCCCAGCCCAACCTCGTGTCCCGGCCCACGCCGCCGCGCATCATCATCGATTCGGAATACTTCCGGAACGAAGGCACGTCGCGCGTGAACAAGAACCTGATCACCGACCGCCTGCGGGTCGACCTCAACCGCGCCGCGCAGGGCCGGCTGCTCTTCGTCGGCCGCGAGTTCGTCAACGCGGTCGAGGCCGAGCGCCGCCTCAAGCGCGAGGGCGTGACCGACCAGGGCACGGTGCGCAGTACGCAGGCGACCGCCGGCGTCGACTTCCGTCTCACCGGCCGCATCGCCACCAGCGATGCGATCGACCCGAAGACGGGCATGACGCAGCGCTGGACGCAGATCACGTTTGAGCTGCTCGATCTCGAATATGGCACGATCGTGTGGAGCAACATTTATGATTATGCCAAGGCCTCCCAGGACGATATCATCTATCGTTAAGGGGCCCGGGTCCGCTTTCCTCGGTTGTCTGGCGGCGGGGTGGGTCCCCGCCGCCCTGTTGCTACTCGGGCTCGGCGCCCTGCCGGGCCGCGCCCTCGCGCAGCCCACCCCGGAAATGCCCGCCTCGCTCCGGACCCTGTCGGACAAGCTGGCGAAGGAGGGCGCCCTCAACCGGGTGCTCAACCAGATGGCACTCGGCCTGGCGGCGCTGAACTCCGGCCATATCGACATCGCCCGGTCGGCCTTTGACGACGTGTTGACGCAGATCGAGATGACCCACGCCGGCACCGAGCAGGCCGCCAAGGCCCGCAGTCTCTGGTATGCGGAAGGCACCAAAGTCTTCAAGGGCGAGCCCTACGAGCGCGCGATGGCCTACTACTACCGCGGCCTGATCTATCTCAAGGAGCACGATTTCGACAACGCCCGCGCTTGCTTCAGCAGCGGCATCCTGCAGGACAGCTTCGCCGAGGAGGACCAGAACCGGAGCGACTTTGCCGTGCTCGACCTGATGACGGCCTACGCCTGCCACCTGCAGGGCGACTTCTCGATGCGCAACGAGGAATTCAAGATCTTCAAGACGTTCCGCCCCGATTTTCCCGAGCCCGACTGGGACAACTCCGTCATCGCGGTCGTCGAGACCGGCAAGAGCCCGCGCAAGCTCGCCGACGGGGTCGGCCACTACCAGATGAAGATTTTCCGCGGCAAGCAGTTCAAGGACGTCGGGGCGCAGATCAGCACCGTCGGCGACCAGCACTGGCGCGCCTACCCGACCGAGGACATCGCCTTCCAGGCCATGACCCGCGGGGCCCGGCCCATCGACGCCATCAACGAGGGCAAGGTGCAGTTCAAGAAATCCGCCGAGAAATTCGGCACCACGCTCACCTCCGTCGCCTCCGAGGCGATGGTCCTCGCGCCGGCCTTCAACAATTCCGGCAGCATCTCCGCGGTGGCCGGCGGCCTCGGCGTCCTGGGCGCCTTCTCCGTCATGGTCGCCCAGAACGCCAAGCCGCGCGCCGACACGCGCTACTGGGACAACCTGCCCGACACCGTGCACGTATTATTCTTGCCAAAGAGCGTGCGCGGCAACGAGGTCAGTGTCACCTATCTCGACAAGGACGGCAACGCCGTCGCCACGGCCCAGCAGGCGCTGCTCGCCGATGATGTTGTGCTTTGGTTCAAAAAGTCCTACTGATCCCCCCAACCCTGCCTCTATGAAAACAAAATCCATCCTCGCCCTGATCTGCGTTGCCGGCCTTGCCGTCATGAGCGGTTGCCAAGAAGCTTCCCATGAGGGAGCCATGGTCGCGCAGAAAATCGACAACCAGATGGCGCCGAACGCGACCATCCACCTGAATCAAGTCCTCATTTTGGACCGGGACCTCCAGGATGTGCCTGGCGCCATGTCCAAGCGGGCCGGCAAGATCACCGTCGAGCGCCAGGGCGGCGTCCGGCTCCCCACGGGCGCGATGGAGGTCTATGCGACCTTCCGCAATCGCACCGACTTTCCGCTCCAGCTGGAATGCCGCACCCAGTTCTTCGGCTCCCAGCAGGAACCGGTCGAGGGCCCGTCCGCGTGGCAGCGGGTCTCGCTCCCACCGTTGGGCATCACGACCTTCAAGGGCGCGTCGCTCGCATTCAACAACATCGAATACTACTACATCGAAGTCCGGGAGGGCCGTTAACATGAACACCACTCTGAAACATCTCCGTCGCAGCCTGGCCGTCGCCGGGCTGCTGGCCGCCGTCGCCGGGTCGGCCCAGGTTGACCCGAAGACCAAGGAACAGGACGTCGCCCCGGGCCGCGTCACCTCCGCGCCCCATGCCGGCTCGACGATGGACGCCATGCCGGTGCCGATGCACGCCGAGGCCTATGCCGGCAACATGGGCGACGCCCGCGGCACCACCGCGATGTCCTCGCTCAACCGCTTCGCCTCGGCCTATGCCGCCGCCGGCTCGCCGCGCGTCGCCATCCTCTACAACCAGACCTTCTCGAACCAGATCCAGTCGTGGACGATGGAGTCGAAGAATGTCTTCCAGGAATTCGCCGGCGTGAACGTCGAGGCCTCGGGCTCGGCGGTCAAGGCCACCGACTCCACCTACGGCGGCGCCATCACCGCGAGCCAGGGGACCTCGTCCGTCACGGGCGCCAAGGTCGCCCGCTCCGAGTCCTTCAACGAATATCGCGGCGCCAACGGCCGCGCGGGCTTCTCCTCCGAATACGCCCAGTGGACCTTCGAGGACGGGTTCGCCAAGCCCTTCCTCGCCGCCGGCGTCAAGGTCGTCGACTCCTCGCTCATCATGCAGACCACCGGCCGCAACGAGGGCGCCGCCACCGAGAAGCAGCACATTTCCGACGTGAACCTCAACGTCGACGCCATCAAGCAGCACGCCGACTGGCTCGTCGAGGTCCTCATGGTCCCGGACAGCCGTTCGGTCGCCGGCTACCTGTTCCGCGCCACCATCAAGCGCCTCTCCGACGGCCAGGTGCTCGGCACCGCGATGACGAGCCTCGACGATTTCAAGCGCACCCGCGAGAAGACCCGGGTCGTCGCCACCGAGGGCGGCTACCGTTTCGTGCCGGATGACTCGGACCGGCCGACGCTCGAGGAATACGCGCAGAGCGTCGCCATCCGCCTGCTCACCGACCTGACGCCGAAGCTGGCGCCCAAGTCCTGAGCGCGCCCGGCCGGGGCGCTCCGCGCTCCGGCCGGCCGCCCGGTCGGGTCCGGCCGTCCCCGCCAACATGGCCATCGATGACTCAGACCTGGGCGCCACGGTGCTGGGTTACGCCGCGGGGCAGAAGGTCTTCGCCCGTTTCACGCTGAAAAAGATGCTCGGCCGCGGCGGCATGGGCGTCGTGTGGCTCGCGGTGGACGACAAGCTGGAGCGGGAGGTGGCGCTGAAGTTCCTGCCGGAGGTCATGAAGTCCGACCGGCCCGCAATGGAGGAGCTGAAACGCGAGACGCGCCGCGCGCTGGAGCTCACGCATGCGAACATCGTGCGGTTCTACGATTTCGTGGAAAACGAGTCCACCGCCGCGATCTCGATGGAGTATATTCCGGGCGACACGCTCTCCAACCGGCGGCTGGCGCAGCCCGGGCAGTTCTTCGAGCCGCCGGCCCTGCGCCGCTGGGTGCGGCAGCTCTGCGAGGCGCTGGCCTACGCGCACGAGCGCGGCGCCGTCGTGCACCGTGACCTGAAGCCCGCCAACCTGCTCATCGACGGGCACGGCGACATCAAGGTCACCGACTTCGGCATCGCGCGCAGCATCTCCGACAGCGTCTCGCGCATTTCCGCGCAGGCCAGCACCTCGGGCACGCCGGCCTACATGAGCCCGCAGCAGATGATGGGCGAACGGCCGCACCCGACGGACGACATCTACTCCTTCGGCGCCACGCTCTACGAGCTGCTCACGGGCAAGCCGCCGTTCTACTCCGGCAACATCCCCGCGCAGGTGCAGAGCAAGGTCCCGCCGTCCATCGCCGCGCGCCGCAAGGAACTTGAGATCAACGGCGCGCCGATCCCGCCCGAGTGGGAGGCCACCATCGCCGCGTGCCTTTCGAAAGACGTGAAGCAGCGCCCGCAGACCGTGCGTGAACTGGCCCAGCGCCTCGGCCTGCCCGTGGCCACGCAGACCATCTCGCCCTTCGGCGACGGCACGACCCATGCCACGGAGCCCGGCGGCCCGGCGCCCGCCCGCCGCCGCTGGCTGTGGCCGGTCGTCGCGGTGGCGGCGCTGGCGTTGGCCGGGGTCGGTTATTATTTCGGCGGGGTCATCCCGCAACAAGAGGCCGCCGAGCAGGAGCGGATCGCTTTGATCGCCCGGCAGGAGGAGGCGAGAAAAACCGAGGAAGCCCGGAAGGCCCGCGAGGCGAAGGAGACCGAGGAGGCCAGGAAGCAGCAGATGGTCCGCCAGGAAGATGCCAGGAAAGCCGAGGACGCCCGGCTCGCCCGCGAGCAGCGTGATGCCAGCGAGGCGCGGCAGGCCTTCGAGACCTTCAAGCGGCGCGTGCGCAGCGGCGAGATCTCGCCGGCGGAGTTGAAGCTCATCTCCCAGGAACAGTCCCCGCGCGGCCGGATCGTGCGCGAGCGGCTCGAGGAATTGCGCAATGAACAGGAGACGACCGAGCTAAAAACCCAGGGCCAGATTTTGTCGCTCATCAACAAGCTGACGGATAACGCGCCGCGGGCGGAATTCGAGGGCACCGAGAAGCAGGTCCGCGCTTTCCTCGCCAACGCGCCCGACCGCGCGAAGTCCGAGATAACCCGCGCGTGGCTCCGCCGGCAGACGGCGTGGAAGGATTACGCGGCGGCGCACGCACCCGGCTCGCTCATGGTCACGACCCAGCCGGCGGGCGCCATGGTCACGCTCCTCCCGCGCAACGAGCGCAAGCCGAGCCCGGCGCTTTTCACCGAGGTCACCCCCGGCGCCGTCACCCTGCGCGTCGAGCGCGAGGGCTTCGAGTCCCGTGATGTCATGCTCACCGTCAAGGCCGGCACCGAGACGAAGCCCGAGGCAGTGCGCCTCGTGGCGCTCGTCGGCGTGGCCAATTTGAGCAGCAACCCGGCGGGCGCGCGGTTCACCATGGAGATCCTGGGCCGGGTGATCGAGGGCGTCACTCCCCGCCACTTCCCGACGCTGCCGCAGGGGCGCTACCGCGTCACGTTCCAGCGCGAGGGCTGGGATCCCGTGCAGCGGATCTTCGAGGTGCGCAAGGACAGCGAGACCGCCGTCGAGGTCGATTTGCGCGGCGTGAATTTCGATATCCGCTCCACGCCCGCCGGCGGCCGCGTCATCCTTAACGGCCGCGAGGCGGGCGTCACGCCGCTCACGCTCACCGACATGAAGTTCGGCGACTACCGCCTCGATGTGCTGCGCGACGGCTACGAGAACTACGCCGAGAAAATCTCCGCCACCCGCGACGTGGCCCTGAACATCGCCCTCACGGAGACGCCCGTCACGGCCGTCCTGCGGCGGTTGTCCGCGCGGCGCTGGGCGTCCACCTCGGGCACGCGCACCGAGCTGGCCTTCGATGTGTCGGGCAATATCCGCGGCATGCAGTCGGGCACGTTCAGCGGCAACCGCGAGGTGGCCGGCCGCGTGGAATCCTACGACGCCCACGACCGGAAGCTCACCGTGGTCTTCACGCAGGGCGACACGCTGTCGGGCCGGCTGCCCCTGCAGTTGCTCGACGAGCGTACCTTCAAGATCTCCGTGGTCAACCAGCTCGGTTTCACCAACGAGATCGTCTTCGCCGAGCAGGGTGCGGCCGGGGAGAGCCGCTGATTTGCCCGCCATGAAAATGAACCAGCCGGCGATGCAGGTCCAATGGGCCGCCGCCTCCGACCTCGGCCGCGTGCGGCGCAACAACGAGGACGGTTGGGGCGTTTTCGCGCCGGGGATTTCCGCCGCGCCGCTGGCGCCGGGGCCGGTCGCGCTGGGACCGGGCGGGGTGCTGCTGGCCGTGAGCGACGGCATGGGCGGCGCGCTGGGCGGCGAGGAGGCCAGCCGGTTCTGCCTCGAGCGGATCGCCCGGGAAATATCCTCCCACGCCGCGGCCCCCGACCCCGCCGCCGTGATGCGCGGAGCCCTGCACACCACGCACACCACGCTGCTGGCCCGGGCGAAGACGAAGCGCGGCTGGACCGGCATGGGCGCGACCCTTTCGGCCCTGTGGCTGTTGCCCGGCGGCACGGGCGTGTTCGGGCATGTCGGCGACAGTCGCATCTACGCGCTGCTCGGCGGCCAGCTGCACCAGCTGACCGAGGACCACAGCCTGGGGGCCGCCATGGTGCGGCGCGGGGAAATGTCGGAGGACGCGGTGGCGCATTTCCGGTTCCGCTCGATGCTCGAGCAGGTCATGGGCGGCGACGGACGGCAGCTCGAATCCCAGGTTGAGACAGTGAAGTTCGGGCCCGGCGATGCCTTCGCCCTTTGCTCCGACGGCCTCTACGGGCCGCTGCATGAAAAGACCGGGCCGCTGCTGCAGCAGGCGCTCGCCGCGGCCATCCCGCGGTCGGCGGAGGCCCTCGTCGCGGCGGCCAACGCGGCCGGCGGTCCGGACAATATCACGGTGTTGCTGGCGCAGGTGGAGGCGGGCTAGCCCGCATATTTCACACTCAGAGGTGTGAAACATGCGCCTTGTCGGGCCGACCTCGTCGGGGCTAACCGCGACAGAGTCGCTCTGCCCGAAGGGCAGACGGATATTTCTCTGAAAGATAATCTCATGGGTGTGAAATATCCGGG
>JBKJTZ010000147.1:0-30307 GCA_046590295.1 Lacunisphaera sp. | reverse complement strand
AGGGATAATCAGCCCCCTTGGGGGACAAGATTGGGCGTCGCTATTGGTCTTTTTCAGGGCTATTTCCGACAGGCGTATGAAAACCATGCGCTCGTTCCTTGTCCTGTTTGTTTCGCTTGCGCTCGCCGCTGGCTTGTCCGCTCAGATTTTCGTCGTCTATGCCGGCTCGCAAACCAATGGGGGCGTTATCACCGCCTATAACCTGGACGGCTCCCTCGCCAATGCCTCCTTGATCACGGGCGTGAACTACCCGACCGGACTCACGCAGTCCGGGGGAAATCTCTTTGTCGTGAGAAACGGTGATATCACCGTGAGTAAATACACCACCGCCGGCACGACCGTGAGCAGCGCGCTGTTCACGCCGAGCAATTATCCCGGTTCAATTACGGCGTCAGAGGACGGCACCCGGCTGTTCATCTCCACCACCGATTTCAACAGCCAGGCAGGCAAGATCGAGGAATACACCGCGGCGGGCGGTCTCGTAAACGCCACCTTGGTCACGGGTTTGGGACGGCTGACCACGATTGCCGAGGGGGGCGGAAATCTTTTTTTCGCCAACAACGGTCCGATCAACGTCTACACCACAGGCGGCGCCCTCGTCACGAATGATCTGCTTCCCGGAATAAATGGCCTCGCCTTGGCGGTGTCGGGTTCAACTTTGTTCGTCTCGGACGGTAATACGATTGGCAAATACACCACCGTGGGCGGGACGGTTAACGCGACCTTCCTCACGGGATTCCCGGATTACGTGACCGATCTGGCCGTGGCGGGTGGAGCGCTCTATATCCTGAATCGAAACCATGGCACCATCGGCGCATACAACCTCGACGGAACGACGATTAACGCCGCGTTGATCACTGGCCTGAATGCGAGTGCCACGGTGTATGGTTTCGCCATCGCCATCCCCGAGCCCTCGACGTACGCCGCGATCCTCGGCGCGGTGGCGCTGGGCGGGGTGATGATCCGGCGGAGGCGCGCGGCCTGAAAACGCGAGAGGCCTTTGCTTTGGGTAGGGCGGATTATCCTTAATCCGCCGCGGCGCGTCAGGGATAACGCGCCTTACCATCACTCCTCGCCGTCGTGGTAATCCACCTCGGTCATCCGGAAGAATTTCCGCGGTCGGCGCAGGCCCCATTTTTTTGAGTCGGGATAATGCCAGGCATCGAAGGGGGGATTGTCCGCGATGATATAGAACACGAGATCGCGCCGGCCGGTGTTGATGAGTTCGTGGGCTTCGCCGGGCGGGTGCATCATGACGTCCCCGGTCTTCACCTTCGTCCGGCTTTTGCCGGCCCGCACGGTGCCGGTGCCGCTAAGGATGACAAACATCTCCCATTGGAGCGCATGGCTGTGGAAGGGGCATGCGGACTTGCCCGGCGGCACTTTTATCAGCTCGAGATTAAACGGATGGCCTTTCTTCGGCCAGCCGTTGCGGACATCGCCGAGCTTGCCCGAGATGTCCTTGCCGGCCTGGGCGAACTTGCCCTTGGGCGATTTCCAATGGTCCCACTTCAGCCTGGCGATGTTGGTCTTTTTCATTTTCCGCGGATATCGCGGATATACGCGGATGATTGGATCGATATCCGTATTCATCCGCGCGATCCGCGGTTAAAGTATTTTGTTGATGACCGGATTGGTGAGGGTGCCAATGCCCTCGATCTCGACGGCGATGGTGTCGCCGGCCTTCAGCCACACGGGCGGGTTGCGCGCGAAGCCCACGCCCTCCGGCGTGCCGGTGAGGATGAGGGTGCCGGCGGGCAGGGTCTTGTCGGCGCTCATGAACTCGATGATCGCCGGCACGTCAAAGATCATGTCGGCCGTGTTGGAATCCTGCATCACCGTGCCGTTGAGGATGGAGCGGATGCGCAGGGCATTGGGGTGCGGGACCTCATCCTTGGTCACGAGCACGGGTCCGAGCGGGCAAAAGGTGTCGAAGCTCTTCGCGTGGTTCCACTGGCCGCCGCCGAAGTCGCGCTGCCAGTCGCGGGCGCTGACGTCGTTGGCGCAGGTGTAGCCCAGCACGAAATCGAGGGCGTTGGCGCGCGTGGCGTTGCGGCACTCCTTGCCCAGCACGAACGCCAGCTCGGCCTCGTAATCGACCTTGGTGCTCGGCTGTTTCGCCGGCAGGCGGATCGGATCACCGGATGGCACGATGGCGCCGGGCAGCTTCATGAACCAGACCGGGCGCTCCGGCGGCGGCTTGCCGCCCTCGGCCGCGTGTTTGGCGTAGTTGAGCCCGATGCAGACGATCATCGCCGGCTGGAGCGGTGCGAGGAGCTTGCCGGGCTTGACCGTCTGGTCGGTGAGGCGGAAGTCGCCGAGAATGTCGCCGGCGACGGCGCGGGCCGAGCCGTCGGATTGTACCGCGGCATAAGCCGGTCCGGTGGGGGAGAGGTGGCGGAGGAGTTTCATGAGAGTGAAAGTGAGGGTGATGGTGAAAGTGAGGGGGTGACAAGGCTACGATGACAGGTGCGTGCGGAAGAGTGCCGCTGGTCGAGGCGCTTTTCGCGATGGCGAAATGGTAGGGGCGCTTGCCCTCAAGCGCCCTGGTTGGGCCGACCCCCTACCGTAGCTCGTCATTGGTCAAGTCGGTGGCGGCAAGGCCCGACGAAAAATCGCCGCCAGCCCGGCCTTGTCGAGGCACTTTTCCGCGATGGCGATCATGGCGTTGTAGAGTTCGATCCCGTCGTAACGGGATATATCGACCCCGTTGCCCTCTAGAAAAGTGAGAGCGGCAGACATGGCCGCGCGTTTATTGCCGTCGCTGAAAGGCTGGTTTTGGGCGATATGAAAGGCTTAGGCTGCGGCTACTGCGGCAAGATCGCCTTGGGCTTAGTAGTAAGCTGCTTCCGGCTGCATCAGCGCGGAATCCAGCAAGCCGGGATCACGGAGCCCGTCCATGCCACCATGCCGCTCAAGTGAGATGCGGTGCAGCTCGAGCACCTTCTCACGCGAAAGAAAGGAGAACTCTTCCATATACCAAGGGGGGCAGTGGTCACCCCTACTTATTGGGCCAGCTTGCGGAAGAGCTCGTCGTGGACCTTGAAAACTTTGTCCGAAGCTTTCTTGAATGTCGCATCGTCCATGTAACGGACGCCGGTCGACTCGGGCTTGGGCGCAGGCACCGCGGCCTGCGCCGGCTTCTTGGCGGCGTAGGTGGCCTTGGGCTCCCCGACCTTGTGCGGCTTCTTGCTCACGCCGGCACTTTGTCCCGGCGGACCGCCGCTGTCAACCGACAGGGCCGGGAAGCCCAGTACGCTGTTCCCTCTATCCGCCCGTCACAGTTTCTGCCCCGGGTGGGAGTTGAGGTTTGCCGTCCCGCACCGAACGGGTGGAGCGACTTGACCCCAAGGCGCTTCAGGACGCGCGCTCGCCAACCGGTAGCGACGGAACAGAAATCATGGCGAAACTACGGCCGATCAGGGATGGCCGCTACAGAAGCAAGGGCCGTCGGGGGCAGCCTCCTCCGCCGAGCCTATGGAGCCCAAGACGGCTCCGGTCGTCTGGCCGACCCTCCAACTTTGGGCGTGGTCCAGCCACGCCCCTACGGGTCGGATTACTTAGGTTTGGGTCACTTTCCCTTTCACCCTCACTTTCAACTCGCGGTGTCGGGCGTCGCGTAGACCTCCATGCCGACGCACGAGCACACGAGGTTGCGGTCGCCGTAGACGTTGTCCACGCGGCCGACCGCGGGCCAGAACTTCGAGGCGCGCGTCCACTTGTCAGGGAACGCCGCTGTCTCGCGGGTATAGGGGTGCGGCCACTCCGTGGCGGTCACGGCCCGTGCGGTGTGCGGGGCGTGCTTGAGCGGGTTGTTGGCCTTGTCGCTTTCGCCACTGGCCACGGCCGCCATCTCGCCGTGGATGGCGATGAGGGCGTCGCAGAAGCGGTCGAGCTCGGTCTTCGTCTCGCTCTCGGTCGGCTCGATCATGAGCGTGCCGGGGACGGGGAACGACATCGTCGGCGCGTGGTAGCCGTAATCCATCAGGCGCTTGGCCACGTCCTCGACCTCGAGGCCATGCTTCTTCCACGGGCGGAATTCCAAAATACACTCGTGCGCGACCAGTCCGCTTCCTCCCTTGTAGAGCACGGGGAAATGGTCCGCCAGTCGCTGGGCGATGTAGTTGGCGTTGAGGATGGCGAACTGGGTGGCGCGCGTGAGTCCGTCGGGGCCCATCATGCGGATATACATCCAGGTGATGACGAGGATGCTCGCGCTGCCCCACGGGGCGGCCGAGACGGCACCGCTTGAGGTGGCAGGCGCGAGGTGGGAGGCGGGAGGGGTTTTGCCTCCGACCTCAAACCTCAGACCTCCCGCCTCGTTGCGCAGCAGCGCAACATGGCCGGGCAGGTAGGGCGCCAGGTGCTTCGCGACGCCGATCGGGCCCATGCCCGGGCCGCCGCCGCCGTGCGGGATGCAGAAGGTCTTGTGCAGGTTGAGGTGGCAGACGTCGGCGCCGATGAAGCCGGGCGAGGTGAGGCCGACCTGGGCGTTCATGTTGGCGCCGTCCATGTAGACCTGGCCGCCGTGGGCGTGGATCGTCTTGCAGATGTCGCGGATGGAGGTCTCGAACACACCGTGGGTGGACGGGTACGTGATCATGAGCGCGGCGAGGTTCGCGGCATGCTCGGCGGCTTTGGCCTTCAGGTCGGCCACGTCGATGTTGCCGCTGGCGTCGCAGGCGACTGGCACGACCTGGAAGTTGCACATCGCGGCGCTGGCGGGGTTGGTGCCGTGGGCGCTCGTCGGGATGAGGCAGATGTTGCGGTGGCCTTCCCCGCGCGACTCGTGGTAGGCGCGGATGACGAGCAGGCCGGCGTATTCGCCCTGCGAGCCGGCGTTCGGTTGGAGCGACACGGCGGCGAAGCCGGTGATCTCCGCGAGCCATTTTTCGAGCTGGGCGAACATCTTGGCGTAGCCCTTCGTCTGGTCGGCGGGGGCAAACGGGTGCAGCCGGCCGAACTCCGGCCACGTCACGGGGAACATTTCGCTCGTGGCGTTGAGCTTCATCGTGCACGAGCCGAGCGAGATCATCGAGTGGACGAGCGAAAGATCCTTCGTCTCCAGCCGCTTGATGTAGCGGAGCATTTCGTGCTCTGTGTGGTATTGGTTGAAGACCGACGCGGTGAGAAAGCTCGAGCTGCGCTCGAAATGAGGCGGGAGGCTGGAGGCGGAAGGCGTGAGGTCGGCTACAACCGACCCACCGAACAGCGCGGCCAAGGTCACGATCTCCGCGGCCGTCGTCGTCTCGTCGAGCGAGATGCCGACCGTCGAGGCATCGACGGCGCGCAGATTGAACTTCGCCGCCGCGGCCGCGGCGTGAACCTTGGCGGCATCGATGCCGGAGACGGTCAGGGTGTCGAACACCGGGTCGGCATTCACGGTGGCGCCGGCGGCCTTCAGGCCGGCGGCCAGCAACTGGGTCAGGAGGCGGATGCGCTGCGCGATCCGCCGCAGGCCTTCCGGGCCGTGATAGACCGCATACATGGACGCCATGACGGCGAGCAACACCTGCGCGGTGCAGATGTTCGACGTGGCCTTGTCGCGACGGATGTGCTGCTCGCGCGTGCCGAGGGCGAGGCGCATGGCGGGGTGGCCGTGCACGTCCTTGGAGACGCCGACGAGCCGGCCGGGCATCTGGCGCTTGAACTCGTCCTTGGTGGCGAGAAAACCCGCGTGCGGGCCGCCGAAGCCCATCGGCACGCCGAAGCGCTGCGCCGAGCCGACGGCGACGTCGGCCCCGAACTCACCCGGAGCGCGCAGGAGCGTCAGCGCCAGCAGGTCGGTCGCCACGACGCAGAGCGCGCCCGCGGCGTGGGCCTTCCCGAAGAACGCGGCGAAATCATGGATGCTGCCCGTGGTGTCGGGATATTGCACGAGCACGCCGAAGACTTTTCCCGCGCAATCATAGGTGCGGTGGTCGCCCACGACGACAACGACGTTGAGCGGCTTGGCCCGGGTGCGGACGATGTCGATGGTCTGCGGGTGGCATTGCCCGGAGACGAAGAACACCGACTCCTCGTGGCTGTCGCCCAGCTTGACGCGGTGGGCCATCATCATGGCCTCGGCGGCGGCGGTGCCCTCGTCGAGCATCGAGGCGTTGGCGATCTGCAGTCCGGTCAGGTCGGTGACGAGCGTCTGAAAGTTCAGGAGCGCTTCGAGCCGGCCCTGCGAAATCTCGGCCTGGTAGGGGGTGTAGGCGGTGTACCAGCCGGGGTTTTCGAGGATGTTGCGCTGGATGACGCCCGGGGTCGCGGTGTCGTGGTAACCCAGGCCGATGAAGCTGCGGAAGACCTTGTTCTTCGAGGCGATGGCGCGGAGTTCGGCCAGGGCGGTCGTCTCGCTCGCGGCGGCGGGCAGGCGCAGGGGGCGCTTCAGGCGGATCTTCGGCGGGACGGCCGCAGTGGTGAGGGCGTCGAGGGATTCGAAGCCCACGGTCTGCAACATCTTGCCCACATCAGCGACGGGCGAGCCGGTGTGACGGCGTTCAAAAGTGTCGAGCGGGGCGAGCAGGTCGCGGGAGGGAGCCATGCCGCGGACGGTAGGCGAGGGGGTAGGTGGCGCAACTTCGATTTGGGGCGGTGCGCCGGCTAATAACCCGGCTGTTTCTCCGGGAAAGTCGGCCTGTTGGCCAGCGCCGGCCGGGGCCTGTTGCAAAAGTTTATGACATCGGGATTGCCAAACCGGGGTGCCGCCCTATGTCTGCCGCTGTTCTTTGCGTCACCTCACCCCACCGCATGATACTTTTTGAACGGAGGCCAGCTGTTCCATCATCGGGATGACGAGCATCCCGCCCGACACCAGCCGATCCGCCCCTGCCCCGCAGGGTGCGTTCAGCGGGTTGGGCGCAGAATCCTCGGTCAGCCCGGTCTGGAAGCCACGAGCGCATCCGCCCGATCAAGGGAGCATTAAGGAAGGGTCCAGGTGTTTGGCTGAATCATTTCTCCGGCAAGTGCCGGAGGCTTGAGCTATTCATACCCTTCACCCCTTGGCCGGCCCCTTTGGCCGGCCCCCTCCGTCCCCTATGAAATTATCCAAGTTGGTCCTCACCAGTTTTCTGGCTCTTTTCTCCGTCACGGGCGCCCAGGCCATTATTGGCGCCAGCTACCAGATGCTGCTCGGCAATCCGAGCAACGCCACGACGGACACCACCAACCACGGCCACTACCTGATCCTGCGCGATCAGTATGCGGTGGATTACAATGACACGACGCGCGAGCCCAACTGGGTGAGCTGGAACCTCACGTCGGAAGATGTGGGCGGCAGCGGCCGCTCCCCGGTTTTCTTCCAGGACACCACCTTGCCGGCGGGCTTCTACCAGGTCCTGACGACCGACTACAGCGGCTCCGGCTATGATCGCGGCCACATGTGTCCCTCCGCCGACCGCACCGTCACCCGCGCGGACAATGACGTGACCTTCTTCATGTCGAACATGGTGCCGCAGTCGCCCGACAACAACCAGGGCGTCTGGGCGAATTTCGAGTCCTACAGCCGGACGCTCGCCGCCGCGGGCAACGAGCTCCTGATCATCAGCGGCACCAGTGGTTTCGCCGGTTCGACCATCGCCAGCGGCGTGGCCATCCCGGGCTACGTCTGGAAGATCGTTGTCGTCGTCCCGCTCGGGCCCGGCACGGCCATCGACCGGATCATCACCGCGGGCGCGGCCGCGACCGCTGCTGGAAAATCCATCACCGACCCCACCTCCCCGGGATATATCCGCGTCATCACGATCAAGACCCCGAACATCGCCGGCGTGCGCAGCACTCCTTGGCAGGATTTTACCGTCACGCCCGCGCAGATCCAAGCGGATACCGGCTACTCCTTCTTCACCGCGCTGCCCGTCTCGATTGCCAACGCGTTTCGCGCGGTGGTGGACGGACAGACCGTGACCGGCGCGCCGACTATCGTCGTGCAGCCGGTGCCGCAGTCCGCGCCGGTGGGCGGCAATGCCACCTTTGCCGTCACGGCGTCCGGCAATGCCCCGCTCAGCTACCAGTGGTTCCATGATGATGCCGAGATTGTCGGAGCCACCAGTGGCATCCTTGCCCTGAACAACGTCCAGTCGGCCAATGTCGGCGCCTACAACGTCGTGGTGACCAATGACGTCGGTTCGACCACCAGCAACGACGCCGCTCTCATCGTGACCGGCCTGCCGCCGACGATCTCGACCCAGCCGGTCTCGCGCACGGTTGGCGCCGGCACGAATGTCTCGTTCACGGTCACGGCGGGCGGCTCGGCCCCATTTGCCTACCAGTGGCGCAAGGGTGGCGCGAACCTGGGCGACGGCGGCAGTGTTTCCGGCTCGGCCACGCCAACGCTCACGCTCAGCAACGTGCAAAACGCCGACACCGCCTCCTATGATGTCGTCGTCACCAACAACGTCAGTTCGATCACCAGCAATCTGGCGACATTGTCCGTCACCCCGGTCGCCCCCACCATCACCTCGCAGCCGGCCAGCCGGTCACTCGCGCCGGGCAGCACGGCCACCTTCTCGGTCGTGGCCATCGGCTCGGCTCCGCTGGCCTATCAGTGGCGCAAGAACAGCACGCCGATCAGCGGCAACGCCTCGGCGGCGACCGCGACGCTGACCCTGACGGGCATCACGCTCGGCGACTCCGGCACCTACGATGTCGTCGTCAGCAACGGCGTGGGCTCGCCCGCCACCTCGACGGCAGCCTCTCTCTCCATCAGCAGTGCGGGTCCGACGCAGATTTTCTACACGGGCGGCACCTATGTGCAGGTCTTCGACACGCTGCCCGCGTCCGGCACGTTCACGTTCACCGGCGCCACGCAGGGCACCCTCGTGCCGTTGTTCAACCCCCCGATCAACGCTTCCGGCCTGGGCGGCTGGAGCTTCAGCAAATATTTTGGCGGCACGTCGGCTCCCGTCTTTTTGGTCAACCCGGGCACCGGCACCGGCGGCGGAGTCTATTCCTATGGCGTCCTGGGCGCCAATCCGGCCGCCGAGCGGGCCCTCGGCTCCCTCGGCAGCGGCAGCAACGCCTCCCGCTATGGCGCGACGATCGTCAACAACACGGGCCAGACCATCACGCAGTTCACCCTCGGCTACACCGGCGAGCAATGGCGGCGGGGCAGCGCGGCGGCCAATGTTCTGACCTTCGCTTACGGCATTGATCCGACGGACCTGAACACGGGCACGTTTACGAACGTGGCCGCGCTCAATTTCACCGCACCCGTCACGGCGGGATCGAACGCCGCGCTCGACGGCAACGCCGCGGCCAATCGCGTCGCCATCTCCTCGACCGTGTCCGGCCTGAATTGGGGCCCGGGTCAGAGCCTGGTGATTCGTTGGACGGATGTGGACGACGCCGGTTCGGACGACGGCCTGGCCATCGACAATGTCAGCTTCACCACCGCGATCTCCGGTCCGACCGGCCCGTCGGTGGCGGGCACCAGTCCGGTGAACGGGGCTACCAACGCCGCGCTCAACACCCCGATCTCGGTCACCTTCGACCAGGCGGTCAGCGCCCCCGGCAGTGCCTTCTCGATCAGCAGCGCCATCCGCGGTGCGATTCCGGCGTCCGCCAGTGCGAGTGCCGACGGAAAAACCTACACCCTTACGCCGCCGTCTAACTTTGATTTCAGCGACACGATCACCGTCAAGGTTTTCGCGGCGGGCGTGACCAGCCAGTCGACCGGACTGCATCCGGCGGCTGACTACAGTTTCTCGTTTGGGACCGCGGCGCCCGTGGCGCCGAGCATCACCACGCAGCCGGTGTCGCAGACGGTCGCGGCCGGCGGCACGGCCAGCTTCACCGTCGGGGCCAGCGGCACGGCACCGTTCACCTATCAGTGGCGCAAGGGCGGGAACCCCATCGCGGGCAACCCGAGCGCCGCGTCCGCCACGCTTGTCCTGAGCAACGTCCAGGCCGGAGATGTCGCAAGCTATGATGTCGTCGTTAGTAATGGCGTCGGTTCGCCGGTTACGTCCGCCGCCGCCTCCCTCACGGTCACGCCGAAGGCCCCGCAGATCATCACGCAGCCGGTCGGCCAGACCGTGGCGGCCGGTGACACGGTGGTCCTCAGTGTCACGGCGACCGGTACCGCTCCGCTGACGTACCAGTGGCGCAAGGGTGCGACCACCCTCACCAACGGTGGCGTGGTCTCCGGCGCCACGACCTCCACCCTGACCCTCACGGGCGTGACGGTGACCAATTCCGGTTCCTATGATGTAGTGGTGAGCAATGGTGTCGGCTCGCCCGCCACCTCGACCGCCGTCTCGGTCCTTGTGATCGCTCCGCCCTCGGTGCTCAACTATTCCGGCGGCACCTATACGCAGAATTTCGACACGCTGCCATTGAGCGGCACCTATACGTTTACCGGCATTGGCCCCTTCTCGCTTGATGCCAACCCGGGCGTGAACGCGTCCGGTCTGGCCGGCTGGAGTTTTGCGAAGTTTGCGCCCGCGAGCGGCAACGCGCTCTTCAAGTTCGACACCGGGGGCAGCAACTCCGGCGGCGTGAACTCCTACGGCATCGCCGGCACAAATCCGGTCACTGACCGCGCGCTCGGGTCTGTCGCCAGCGGCACCACGGCCTCGCGGGTCGGCGTGACGATGGTCAACACCTCCGGGCACACCATTACCTACCTGACGGTCAGCTACACCGGCGAGCAATGGCGCCGCGGCAGTGCCGCCGCCAACACGTTCGCCTTCTCCTACGCCGTCGGGGCCGGCGACATCAACACCGGCACGTTTACAAACTTCACCGCACTCGACTTCAAGGCGCCCAACAACGGCACCACTCTGAACGTGGCCCTCGACGGCAACGCGCCGGCGAACCGGGTGCCCGGGATCACCGCGACCATCACCGGCTTGACGTGGGCGCCCGGCCAGGCGCTCGTGCTGCGCTGGACCGACGTCGACGACTCCGGCTCGGACGACGGCATCGCGATCGACGATTTTTCCATCTCGGACGCCCCGCCGGTCCCGGTGATTACCACCCAGCCACTGGACCAGACCGTGCCGTCGTTCAGCCCCGCGAGCTTCACGGTCGCGGCAACGAGCGCGACCCCGGTGAGCTTCCAGTGGCGCCGGAACGGTGTTGCCATCACTGGCAATCCGTCCGCCACGACGGCAACCTTCTCGTTCGCGAGCGCCACGGCGGCCGATGCCGCCTCCTACGACTGTGTCGTCACCAACCCGTTTGGTTCAACGACCAGCTCGGCTGCGACGCTGGCCACGACGAAGATCGCCGCTGGTATAGCCCTCGATGGCCTCGTGGCGACCTACGACGGCACGCCGCATCTGGCGACGGTGGCAACGTCACCGGCCGGCCTCGGCTTCACGCTCACTTACGATGGCGGCGCCACCGCGCCGACCAATGCCGGCAGCTATGCCGTCGTCGCGACGGTGGACGATCCCGACTATGTGGGCACCGCCAGCGGCACCCTGAGCATCGCCAAGGCGGTCGCGGGCGTCTCGCTCGGGGGCCTGAGCCACACCTATGACGGCGCGGCCAAGTTCGCGTCGGCTGGCACGAATCCCGGCGGCCTGGGCGTCATCCTGACCTACGACGGGAATGCCACCGCCCCGGTCAACGCCGGCAGCTACGCCGTGGTCGCCGTCGTCAATGACGCGAACTACGTCGGCACCGCCAGCGGCACGCTGACCATCGCCAAGGCGGTCGCAAACGTGACGCTCGGCGGCCTGAACCAGACCTATGACGGCGCGGCCAAGTCGGCATCGGCGACCACCAACCCTGCCGGCCTCGCCGTGGGGTTGAGCTACGATGGCGGCGCGGCCCTGCCGGTCAATGCGGGCAGCTACCTCGTGGTCGGCACTATCAACGAGGCCAACTACGTCGGCCTTGCCAGCGGCACGCTGACGATAGCGAAGGAGACGGCCGGTGTGACGCTCGCCAATCTGGCCCAGACCTACGACGGCGCCCCGAAGCCGGTGACCGCCACCACCAGCCCCGCCGGCCTCACGGTGGGCTTCACCTATGATGGCAACACCGCCACTCCCACCAACGCGGGCAGCTACGCGGTGGTCGGCACCGTCAACGACGCGAACTACGTCGGCACCGCCACCGGCACCCTGGTCATCGCCCAGGCGACCGCTCCCGTGACCCTGGGCGGTCTGAACCAGACGTACGACGGCGCACCCAAGCTGGCGTCCGCGGTCACCAGCCCGGCGGGCCTCACGGTGGACTTCACTTATGCGGGCAGCGCCACCGCGCCCACCAACGCCGGCAGCTATGCGGTGGTCGGCACGGTCAACGATGCCAACTACACCGGCTCGGCCAGCGGCTCTCTGACCATCGCCAAGGCGGTCGCGACCGTGGCCCTGTCGAACCTGACGCAGGTCTACGACGGCGCGGCGAAGCCCGTGACAGTCACGACCACGCCGGCCGGCCTGAACGCGGTCACGACCTACAATGGCAGCCCCACCGCCCCGTCGGCCGTTGGCAGCTACACGGTGGTCTCTACCCTCCAGGAGGCGAATTACGTCGGCACGGCCAGTGACACGCTGGTGATCACCCGGGCCGCCGCCATCGTGACGCTCTCCGGCCTGACGCAGGCCTATGATGGCACGCCGAAGCCGGTGTCCGTCACCACCGTGCCGGCGAATCTCGCGGTGACAGTGACCTATAACGGCAGCCCCACCGTGCCGACCTATCCCGGCTCCTATGCCGTGGTCGCGACGATCAACGAGACCAGCTACCAGGGCACGGCGAGCGGTACGCTCGTGATCACCGCCACGGCCATCGTGCGCCATGCCCCGACCCTGAACGGCGGCGTGGAGGGCTCGCTGCAGGTCATGCTCCCGGAGAGCATCACGTTGAACGGCTCGGCGCTGGTCCTGGGCGACCTGCTGGTGCCCGGCACCCCTGTGGTGAATCTCAACGGCAAGCCGGTCTTCGGCGGCACCGTCGAGGCCGCGGGCACGGCCGCGCCGACGAACTACACCGTGACGCTCAGCGGCAATGCCGTGCTGCGCAATCTGGTCCGACGGGTCAACGCGGTGGCCCTGCCGGTCGTGGCGGCGCCCCCGGCGTCGTCCGGCACACGGAATGTCTCGCTGACCAGCGCGGGCCAGAGCCCGGGTGACTTCGCCACGATCCGCAACCTGACCATCGGCGGCAACGCGGGCCAGGTCGCGGTCCCGGCGGGCACCTACGGCACGTTCACGGCCGACGGCAGCAGTGGCTTCACGCTCGGGGTGGCCGGTGCGACCCAGCCGGCGGTCTACAACCTGCAGGGTCTCTCGCTGAACGGCAGCAGCAACCTGCGGATCATCGGGCCGGTCATCATCAACCTGGCGTCCGGTTCCTCGAGCAGTGCCGTCATGGGCAATGGGGACCACCCCGAGTGGCTGATCCTGAACATCGCCGCGGGCGGCCTGACCTTGAACGGCAACAGCTCGTTTGACGGCTACGTCGTGGCGCCGGCGGGCACGATCACCCTCAATGGCAACAGCACGTTGTCCGGTGGCGTGATCTGCGACGGCCTCACGATCAGCGGCAACGGTCTCCTCAGGGTTGAGAACCAGTAACGGTTGCCGGTAATACTTCAGGCCGGGGTGCTCGCGCACCCCGGCCTTTTTGTTACTTCCGGGGATATTGGGCCCATGGTAGGGGCCGTTGCCCCCAACGGTCCTTGCGCCAACGAGGGCGGTTGAGGGCAACCGCCCCTACCGGGACTGGAGTCGGGACTATCCGTCACGCGTTTGGCTTGCCGGCTTTGCCGGAGCGTGTTCTCTGGAGGTGCGGGCCAGATTCAATGCCATGAATGCATCTGCCCGCACCGGTGTCTTCGCGCTCCTGGGCGCTTTTGTCCTGCTTGGTTTGCCCGGCTGTTCCCGCTCGGCGAAAGCGCCGCCGACACCGGCCCCGGTCGCCGCTGAATCCCCGCCCTCCGCGGCCGTGTCCGTGACGGACGACGCACCGCGCGCGGCGCTGGAGGAAGCCCGGAGCCTGACCGACCCGCAGCAGCATTCGATCGAGTTCGGCCGACGGCTGCGGGAGTGGGCCGAAGGCGACCCCGGGTCCGCGCTGGTCTACGTGCGTCGGCTGCCCGCCGGGATGGACCGCACCCAAGGTGTCCTGCTGATCCTCGATGTTATCGGGCACCGCGACCCAGACCGGGCGCTGGCCCTGGCGGCCGAGTTGGTGTCCACCCGCGAACAGCAGGCGTTCTACAATGCGTTTTTCGCCCGGCTCGCCGCGGACGACCCGGCCGCGGCCGTGTCCCGTCTCGCGCAGGTGCCGGCCGGCGACAGTCGCGACCGCGCGGTGCGGGCGTTGGCCGAGGGGTGGGGTGGCGTCGATTTGCCCGCCGCCTTGGCGTGGGCGGAGAAATGTGACCCATCAGACCGCGGGCCGGCCATGGAGGCGGTTCTTTCGTTGCTGGTCTTGTCGGATCCATTGCGGGCCATCGCTCTTGCCGGCCGGACACTCACCGGAGCGGCGCTGGAGCGCACGGTGGGCACGGCGCTCCCGACCTTGGCGCTCAACGATCCGCCGGCCGCGGCGGCGATATTGAGCCGGCTGCCGGCGAGTGACGCGCTCGGTATGGTCGCCCTGGATGTTGCCCGGGCCTACGCTGCACAAGATGCCGCAGCCGCGCTGGCGTGGACCAGGACCCTGCCAGAAGGGCAGGGACGCGACCTTGCCCTCATCAATGTGCTGGAGGTCTGGGTCCGCCATGATCCCGCGGCCGCCGGACAGCATGTCGCGCACATGTCGCCGGGTCCCGTCCAGGTCGCCGCTGCCCTCAGGCTCGCCCGCTCCCTCGCCACGATCGACCCGCAACAGGCGGTGGTCTGGGCGCAGGCGCTCGCCGACGCTTCCGCCCGCAGCCAGTCGCTGGCCATCGTTGCGTCTACCTGGGCCCAGCGTGATCCAGCGTCGGCCGCGCGTTGGGCGGCCACCACCCCGGGCCTGCCGGCGGAGGCGCTGATCGGGGCGGTCTCCCACTGGAACCTGCAGGACCCGGCCGCGGCGCAGAAATTTGTGCGGGACCTCGCCACGGAGATCCTGCCGCCGGAAACCAAGGCCCGGTTGCTGGCGCCACGCGCCCGCTGACTGGGTTTGAACGACAACATGGGTAGGGGCCGTTGCCCCCAACGGCCCTCGGCGAAGGGCGCTTGAGGGCAAGCACCCCTACCGAATTCTGGATATCAGGCCACCCCAATCGCCCATTGCATTTTTAGGCGGGGTTTGTTGCGTGATTCCACGCATGACCAGATCCGAGCGCGCCGCATTCATCGCCCACCGGCTGGCGGAACTCTACCCCAAGACGCCCATTCCGCTGGATCATCGCGACACCTACACGCTCCTCGTGGCCGTGCTCCTCTCGGCCCAATGCACGGACAAGCGGGTCAACCTCGTCACGCCGCACCTTTGGCAGCTGGCCGCCAACCCGGCGGACATGGCCCGGGTGCCGGTGGCGGAGATCCAGGCCGTCATCCGCCCGTGCGGTCTCTCGCCCCAGAAGGCCAAGGCCATCCGCCGGCTCTCGGAACTCATCATGCAAAACCACGCCGGCGCCGTGCCGCGGACCTTTGCGGAGCTCGAGGCGCTGCCCGGCGTCGGGCACAAGACGGCGTCGGTCGTCATGAGCCAGGCCTTCGGCGTGCCGGCGTTTCCGGTCGACACGCACATTCATCGGCTCGCCCAGCGCTGGAAGCTGACCAACGGCCGCAACGTCGTTCAGACCGAGCGCGACCTGAAGAAGCTTTTCCCGCCCGCCAGCTGGAACCAGCTGCACCTGCGGATGATATTCTACGGCCGGGAACACTGCACGGCCCGGGGTTGCGATGGCACCGTCTGCGAAATGTGCCGCACCTTGTTTCCGCCAAGGGAAAAGACCGGGCCGATCCATCGCCATAAGCATTCATGAGCGGCCAGGCGGGAAGCAAGGTGCGCTGATATTTGGGCAAGATATGCCCAGTGCGGGTCGGGGGAATCTGGGATACTGGCGGCCAAGCTTATGTCTCCTCCACGCCTCTCGGCCGGCTCGCCGGTCAGTTCTCCGCTGCGGCTGACTGCGGCTTATGCCGTGTTCGGGACCCTGTGGATTTTGGTGAGCGACGAATTTATGTTCCGTTGGTTTGATGCAGGAATGAGGCTCTGGAGGTTCGAATCCGCCAAGGGCCTGTTCTTCATCGGCATCACGTCCCTGCTGCTGTATGTGCTGACGCGCCGGTTGCTGCAGCGGCACATTTCCGCCGCCCAAGCCCTGCGGACCAGCGAGGAGCGGCTGACCCTGGCCTTGGAGTCGGCCAGCCAAGGGATCCACGATCTGGATATCCCGACCGGGGCGTTGGTCGTGAACGACGGCTATGCGACCATGCTCGGTCATGATCCGGTGGGATTCACCGAGACGCGCGGGACGTGGAACGAGCGGGTGCATCCGGAGGACCGCCCGCGGATCAACCAGAAGCTGGAAGACTTTCTGGCCGGGCGCCGGCCCGACTATCGGGCGGAATTCAGGCTGCGCACCAAGCAAGGCAATTGGATCTGGATCCTCGCGCACGGGCGGATTGTGGAGCGGGATGCCGCCGACCGGCCGCTGCGCATGATCGGCACGCTGATGGACATCACCCGGCGCAAGAGTGCCGAGGAGCAGGCATCCGATGCGCTGGCCTTTGCCCGCGCGGTGTACCGGTCCTCGCCGGTCGGCATCATCACCTACGGGCCCGAAGGCAATGCCACGACCGCCAATGAGGCCGCCGCGCGGATGTCCGGCACGGATGTGCCCGGCCTGTTGCGGCAGAATTACCGCCAGTTGGAATCGTGGCGCAAATACGGCCTGCTGGCCCTCGCCGAGCAGGCCGTGGCAACGGGAAAAGAAATCGCCCACCGGGGCCCGCTGCTGACCAGCTTTGGTCGCGATCTTTGGATCAAGGCCTGGTTTGTCCCGTTTTCCTTCGGGGGCGAAAATCACCTGTTGCTGATGATCGAGGATGAGACCGAGCGGCACCGGAAGACCGAGGATCTCAATCTCCTGCATTCCGCCGTGCAGGCCTCGCCCAGCGGCTGGGTCATCACCAATGCCGAGGGCGTGATCGAGTTCGTGAACCCGGGGTTCACGGCGATGACGGGTTATTCGGCGGCGGAGGCGGTGGGCCGGAAGCCCAGCATGCTGAAGTCAGGCCGCCACCATGTCGCTTTTTACGCCAAGATGTGGGCGACCATCCGGCGCGGGGAAGTCTGGCATGGCGAGCTGGAGAACTGCCGGAAGGACGGCACCTTTTACCAGTAGCAGATGACCATCGCCCCGGTGCGCAACGAACTGGGGGTGATCGAGCACTTTGTCGCGGTGAAGCACGACATCTCGGAACAGAGGAAGCTGGAGCTGCAGGTCACCCGCACCCAGCGCCTCGAGAGCATCGGCCTGCTGGCCAGCGGCATCGCCCATGACCTCAACAACATCCTCGCGCCCATCACCCTGGCGTTGGAGCTGCTCAAGCTCAAGTATCCCGACGCGGAAGGTCGCCGGATTCTCCACATGATCGAAAACTCCGCCCAGCGCGGGGCCGGCATCGTGCGGCAGGTGCTGACTTTCGCCCGGGGGGTGGATGGCGCGAGAAATGAGGTGCAGCCCAAGCACCTCCTGAGGGATATCGGCGAACTCATGGCGGAGACTTTCCCCCGCAACATCCAGGCGGAAGTGACGGTCTCGCCGGAGGTCGGCGCGGTCATCGGCGACGTCACGCAGCTGCACCAGGTGCTGCTCAACCTCACCGTGAATGCGCGGGATGCCATGCCGGACGGCGGCCGGCTCCGCCTGAGGGCGGAAAATGTCATGCTGGAACAGGAGCGGGAGTTCGGCGGCGTCAGGCTCCTGCCCGGACCCTATGTCGCGTTCGTGGTGGCCGATTCCGGCACGGGGATCCCGGTCGAGGTGCAAGAACGGATGTTTGAACCCTTCTTCACCACCAAGCCGCTGGGCAAAGGCACGGGCCTGGGATTGTCCACCATCTACGGGATTGTGCGCAGCCACGGCGGGTTGGTGGAGGTGCAGTCTACTGTGGGCGAGGGCACCGAGTTCCGGGTGCTGCTGCCCGCGGTCGCGGCGACCGCCCGGCCTGAGTCCAGGCCGCCATTTCAGGTGCTGGTCATGGGGCGAGGCCGGCAAGTGCTCGTGGTGGACGACGAGGAGGCCATCCGGCACGTCACGGCCGAAGCCCTCGAAACACACGGGTTTGTCGTCCAGACCGCCGCTGATGGCCAGGAGGCGCTGGATATTTTCCGCTTCCAGCCAGGGATCTTCGCCGCGGTGGTGACCGACCTGATGATGCCCCGGCTGGACGGTCACAAACTGGCGGCGGCCATCCGGCAGTTGGATCCCGGCGTGCCCATCATCGCCTCCTCGGGGGTGACGGGGGAAGGGACGGTGGAAATGGCGGACCCGCGGCTGGCCCAGCTCGGCATCCGGACGCTGCTCAAGAAGCCCTACACCGAGCACCAATTGCTGGGCGCCCTGGCGGCGGAACTGCCCCCCGCGGCCGGATAAAAGAAGGATTGATTCGCCCCCGGTGGCCGTTAACCGTCTGCCCCCTGTTACGGACGCCTAGCTCAGTTGGTTAGAGCACCTGCTTCACACGCAGGGGGTCACTGGTTCGAGTCCAGTGGCGTCCACCAGCCTTCGCCGAGAGAATCGAGAGCGATGCGAGAGGGTCGGGTCTACACCAAAGTTTGGGGAGGGGGGCATGTATGGGTTGATGGTTATGGTTTTAATTAGCCGCACTGAGCGGCCGCAACGGGCAATCCCCACGTCGAGGGCTACGAACGGAACAAATGTGGCGTATCGTGCCTGTCTCGTTTACAAGCGCGCAGGATAGCTTCCCCTAAAGGCAACTGCGAACCGCGGAAGTAAAGATCCCCGGAACTTGCACCGGGGATTTTACTCCTCGTCCATAGAAGCCATGTCCACCTGGTAACGCCGGCGGTGTTCCTCCCGTTCGTGCCGTTCGATTTCCACGATCCAGCGAAAGAACGGCCCGAGAATGGCATCGGCCGCATGCAGCTCCGCCGCCTTGATCGCTTCCGCTTCCAGGTAGTCGCTTTCCTTCTCCAGTTCGCCGTTGGTGAACGAGCGTCCGCTCGGCCCGCTCAACGTGTAGAGCCCGGCCCGCATGCGCTCGTAACCCTTGGTGCCCTCGAGGTCGCTTGCTTTGAGGAGCACGGCCTTCGTCAGGTCCGGGTAGCGAAATATTACGAGCGAGCCGTCGAAATGAATAATTTCCAATACGCCCCGAAGCTGGTCGATAGAATCCGCCGCGGCGACCGCGGCCGTCAGTTGCGGCAGCCAGTATTGCTCATGGTCCAGCGCGATCGACTGGAAGAGCTCGCGCCACACATAGCCTAGGTAGTCTTCGGTCGTAGTCGCCGTCTTCTGCCACAGGAACGCGCAAATCTCCGCAAAGTCCGGTTCCTTCTCGAGGCCCGGCAGCTGGAAGCTCCCGAGGACGGCGTGCGGTAGCACCTGGTAGCGCACCTTCGCCCCCAGTTTTTCGTATTGCTTCGCGCGCTGGAGCACGAAGTCATACACGGCTCGGGGATACAGCGGCACGATGCGGCTCCAGCCCCCGCCATGGTGGTCGACCTTGATTTCCGGCACTTTGACCAGCGCCGCCAGCACGTGGCGGACGGTGGCGAGCGGCGGAGCGACCTCCGCCGCATGGTAGGGGTTGAGGGCGGCGAGGATTTCTCCGCTGAAACCAGGCTTGGCCAATTCCAGCGGGAGCCGACCGAGCAACTCGTAGCCCCATTCGGCGCAGGATTTCCCGGCCCACTGGATCAGTTCGACGAGGGCCATGAGATCATCGGCGCCCGCCTTCGCGGCCATTTCCTCCAGCAACGCCTTTTCGGCGTCGGCCAGCACCATGTCCTTCCGGTCGCGGAACCGGAAATAATCGATGACGCCGCGCCGCACCTCCGCCCGCGGGTCGCCGGTCGCCTTCCGCAGCAGGGGGGCGACGCTGGTCTGGTCCGCCAGTCCGTAGAGGAACTGCTGCCAGACGGCCGCGAGCCGGCGCAACGCGGTCGGGTCGAGCAGCAGCTCGGCCACGCCGAGCGCCCGGGTCGGGTGGTTGCGCGCGATCGCGCCGAACAGCTCGAAGAAATTCGGGGAGTAGCCCGCCGCGACGCAGCGCTCGGCGAGCGCATCGAGGTAGGCGACCAACGCCGGGTCGTCCGTGTGTTTCGCCACGAGTTCGTCCGCGACAGCCGCGACATGGTCGGCCCAGCGGACCTTCATCTTCTTCCGCGACTCCGCGTCACTCGGCCCGGCCATTTCCTCCGCAAATTCGAAATACCCCTGCGAGTTGACCACGGCGAGCAGCCGCAGGTCGAGGGTGTCGGCAATCGTGGCCAGCACTTCGCGCACCGCCACGGCGAACTCGGGGTCCTCCTCATACGCGATATCGCGCAGCAGCGCCTGCCGGACCGCGAAAGGCACGAGTGAATCCGGATGTTTGGCCAGCGCCTGCGCCATCACCGCAAGGGCCTTGAGCCGCTCCGGCCGCCAGCTCGTCCGGAGTTTGCCAGGATCCTTCACATTTGCGGCCTCCATGCCGGCAACGCGGTGCAGCGCGCGCTCCAGCGCATTCACGGCGCTGAGCGCGGCGAGCCAGCTGCCATGGTCAACCACCCACGCGAGAATCTTCAGCGCCCGATCGCGCAGCGGCGTGGTGCGCGGGATGTCCACGGGCACGGTCCACCACCGCGCAGTCCGGCCCTGCCACTCGCTGAATTCCACCGACCGCTCGAAACTCTCGGCGAGCAACGTGCCGAGCACGGACCGGTCCCCCTCGATCACGTTCAGCGCCGAGGGCCGCTGCACCAAACCTTCCACCCATTGCAGCGCGGAATCAATCGCCGCGATGGACTTGCGCGGCGTGAACTTGATGACCTCGGCGATGACATTCAGCGGGTGGGCCTTGCCCCCGCCGAGGATGGCGCGCGGCATGGCGAAACCCATCTGCCAGAGGAAATCCAGCGCCTCGGCGCGGTAGTCATCGTGCCAGAGCGCCACCGGCTTCACGAGCCCGGGGATCCAGTCCCGGACATACCGGTGGGAGTTGATTCCGTCCTCGTCCTGTTCTTGCCGGAACTCCACCGCCAGTCCGTTGGGGGCGGTCTTCAGTTCCAGCGCCTTTGCCGCCAGTTCCAGCGATTCCTTCGGCAGGAACACACTGAAGGTGGTCCACTGTTCCAGCATCCGCGCGCGCTTGTAGAAATTGGACGCCTCGAACCGCGCGAACTCGGCCGCCAGCAGCGGCCCGAGCAACTCCTCGCGCCCGATGGCCTGCGTGCCGCTGACCCACGTCGCCTCCGCGAGGTTGCGCAGCAGCGCCGCGCCCTGCTTTGCGAACTGTTCGAGCACTACCCGCGCGAATTCCGGCACGCGACGCTGCGCGTCAAAGGCGGTGTCGTAGACAAGGAAGTCGCCGAACAGGTCGGGGATCACCCGGACATTGTTTTTCTCGGCTGCGACGATGCCGGCCGCCTGCAGCCGGCGCAGCAGCGCCTCCACCTCGACCTTGGGCAACCCGAGGCAGGCCGCGGCCCGCTCGTGAAACACCGCGTCCGGCGTCACCGGAGCCACGAGGGCGACGATGCGCAGCAGGCGGGAGCCCTGCTTGCGGTCCTCCTCCGCGAGGTCGGCCAGGTTGTCCGCCTCGAACAAGGCGAACACGGCCGAGCGGAATTCGACGTCCGAATGCCACTGCCCGAAATGAAGTTTGCCCCGCCGCAACAGGTTGCCCGCCATGGTGGTCAGGAACGGACTGCCGCTCGTGACCTGTGCCAGTTCCTTCGCGCGGTCCTTCAGCTTCGAGCCCAGCGCCTCCTCCGCCAGCGCCACCATGTCCTTCGACTTCAACGGCGGCACCTCCATCACCTCCGCGGTGAACCCGTGCTCGCGCAACCGTTCCGTCAGCGCCTCGTTGCCCTGGGGACGCGTGGCGAGGACGAGCTTAGTCTGCGGCGCCTCGGCGACGCGGCCCAGCAATTCGTGCGACACCCGCTCCAGCCGGTGCGCGTCATCGACGACGATGATCCGCGGCGAGTCCTTGTCCCACAGGGCGAGCGTCAGGTCGCCGGTGGAGTGGGGGTTCAGGAAGAGGATCTCCGGGCTGCCCGCTTCGCCGTCGGCCACGTTCGCGAATTCCCACAGCAGCCGGCTTTTCCCTTCGCCGCCCTTGGCCGAAATCCGCAGCACTTTGGCGTCGGCCTCGCCCATGAACGCCTTGAGGCGGGCCATTTCCGTCGCGCGCCCAACGAGCGGGTAGTGGTGATGAAACGAGTGGGCGGACTTCCGGATGGCTGCGAAGTAATCCGCCGCCGGGACGAGGGCGTCGGTCGCATACGGCGCGAAGCGCTTCAGTTCCTCCGGCGTGAGGAAGGAAAGCACCATCGGCTGCCGGCTCCGCGGCACGCGCTGCCGGAATTCATCGCCGATCCGGTCCAGGTTCCAAAAGGTCCAGGTGGGATGCCGGTCAACCTCGTCCTGCACATCCTTGTGCGGGTCGCACGCGACCAGCAGGAAATAATGCTGGGCGGGGTAGGTCGCGTCCGCGATCGCCTTCTTGGTCTGCTCGACATTCCACTTCTTGTGCCGCTTGCATTGGAAAGCCCAGGTTTCCCCGCCTTCTATTTTCGCGACGAGATCGATGCCCTTCTGGTCCCGGCCGGAGCCGGCGGCATAGGTGTTCGCCCCGATCACCCGGCGCTCCGCTCGTTCCCCGTTTCGCTCGATGACAAGCGACACCCCGGCGTTAAGAAATCCGAGGAAGAAGCGCTCGAATGCAGCGGCGTCCAAGTCAGCCAGCCGAAGCCGGACATGCTGGTCCAATCCCAGTGATGCGCTCTTTTCTGCCATTATCCTTGCTTTTGTGTATCGGCGATACATAGAAGACAGGATATGGAGCACGTCAAGTTCCTTCCTCGACCCTCGGAGTATGCCCGCATCCGTGAGGGTCTTAGCCATTGGCCGGTAACGTTGTTATTCGGTCCCCGACAGGTCGGCAAGACGCACCTCGTCCAAGGGTTCGCGACCTCGAACGACCATTACTTCGACCTGCACCAGCCGGTCGACCGGGCCCGCCTCGAGGAAAGCAATTTCCGGATTCTCGACGGCTTGGACGGCGTCGTGGTGATCGACGAAGCCCAGGCGATGCCGGCCCTCTTTCAAAAACTCCGCGTCCTCGCCGACCGCCGCGACCGGCCGACGCGGTTCGTCCTGACCGGCAGCGTTTCGCCGCGCATCTCCGATTCATCCGCTGAAAGCCTGACCGGCCGCGCCCGCCGCCTCTCCCTCAGTGGTTTCAACCTCACCGAGGTGGGCCCCGAGAACTGGGAACGCCTCTGGATTCGCGGCGGATTCCCGGCCGCCTACATGAAGGAACTCGACGAGGTCTCGATGGAGGTGCGGCAGCACTACCTTTCAGACGTCCTCACCCGCGACCTCCCCGCCCTCGCGGAAATCAAGCTGACGACCGAGCAGGTCTTCCGGCTCTTCCGCCTGCTCGCCCATCACCACGGCCAATACTGGAGCCATTCCGAAATCGCCGGCGTGCTCGGCGTCAACCCCCGCACGGTGCAGCGCTACGTCGAACTGTTCAAGGGCATGTATCTCGTCCGCGAACTCCCCCCGTATTTCGACAACCTGGGCAAGCGCCTGCGGAAAGCGCCCAAGCTCTACATCCGCGACACCGGCCTCCTGCACGCGCTGCTCAACGTGCGCGACCGGGCCGCGCTCTACGCCGCGCCCCGTTTCGGCGCCTCGTGGGAGGGCTTCGGCATCGAGCAGCTCCTTTCCTTGCTGCAGTTGCCCGACGACCAGTGTTTCACTTGGTCGCTGCAAAGCGGCGCCGAGGTGGACGTGGTGCTGACGCTGCCGGGCGGCCTGATCGGGGTGGAATTCAAGGCCGGCGATGCGCCCCGCAAGACCCGCTCGATGACCGCTGCGATC
This sequence comes from Lacunisphaera sp., assembly GCA_046590295.1. Taxonomy (GTDB): domain Bacteria; phylum Verrucomicrobiota; class Verrucomicrobiia; order Opitutales; family Opitutaceae; genus Lacunisphaera. The sequence continues at coordinate 6,360 of JBKJTZ010000147.1, read as the reverse complement.
GACGCGCTCAAGCTGCGCAAGCTCTACATCGTCTATCCGGGCGACAAGGACTATGAAATCGATGCAGTGGTAGAGGCAATTGGGATTGTGAATCTTCCGCGCCTAAGTGCGCTCACTGCGCGGAAGAATGCCCCAATAACCTGATATTCAGTTCGACGGAATTTTTCGGGCAGGCCAAACGCGAGGACCGAATTTCCTCATGTGTAGCGTGGCGTAGCTCTTCAGCATGCCTGCCCGTCTATTCAGCCCTGCCGAAATCTCCACCATCGAATCCCACCTCCTTCAGCACGATCGCTACCGCGACCGGCCGCTCATTATCGCGGGAACCCAGGTAGGTTGGGCTGTGTGGGCTTACGGGCCAACAGTATATGTTTGGCCCTTTTACATTTTACCCCGCGACCCCGTTGCTGTGGCGCAGGTGGGATCCCTGATTCCATGGGGGTGGAAAGTTCCTCGGGAACTCGGCGCTTGACTGCGGGTATCAATTGATACCCATTGCTCATGTATGCCGTCGCCGACCAGCCTGACCCATGGGCCATCGAACATTTCACGCCAAGTGGCGTCACACCGTTTCGACGGCGAGCCAACGCAACAAGTTCCGGTTCACTGCTGATGCGCAAAAGGAGGGGCTGCGCAGTTTTCCTGGCTGCAGACGCTACGATCTTGATCCAACCCTGCCCAACTTTCCCGTCCGGGACATCTGCGGATGTCACGGCACCATGGCCCGCCCGCTCTTCTGCCCATGAGCGCACAGCCCATCCCGGAGGCGTGGCGGAACGCGGTTTGCGCGGATTTGCTCGCTCGCGGACGACGTCTCGAGATGAAATCGTCCGGCTATGCGCGCTGGCAAAAAGACTTCCCCAACGAGACCAATCTGGGCCTGCTGCACGACATCGGGGACATGCTGTCGCGAGCGCTGCAGGGGTGTCCCGTGACCATGGATCCGCCCGCCAAGGAGGGCGAAACGTGGGAGTTCTGGTTCATGCACGGCGGCGAAAAAGCCTACGGCAAAATCCTGCTCCGTAAGGACGGCAAAGGCATCGTCATCTATTCGGCGCACATGCCCGAGTATCGTTACCTGGAATGCGAAAGACCCTGATCCCCATGAAAACCACCAATCGCGAACGCATCGAAATCCGCCCGGCCACCGTCGCCATCCCGACGCCCGATGGGCGGCGGGTGGCGGAGCACATTACCGTGGACGTGCCCATGCGCTGGGATTCCGGCCTCGAGGAGTGGCTGCTGGACGGCGATGCGCTGGAAGCCCTCGAGGCGGCCAAGGCCCGGCACATGGGTCTGCTGTTGCCGACGGAGCTGCGGGCATTGCGCGAGCGGCTTGGGATGACCCAGCGTGAGATTGGAGAGCTGTTGCGCATCGGCGCCAAGAGCTGGACCCGCTGGGAGTCCGGGCTGCAGCGGCCGTCGCAGGTGATCAATCTGCTGTTGAAGCTGCTCGATTCAGGCCTCGTATCCGCACGGCAGCTGCAACAGATCAGCTTGGAACCGGCCGACTGGTCGCGCCAGTTCCTGTATCTAGCCCAAGGTAACTACGACGAGAAGCCGGTCGCCATGGATGGCTTGCGCGCGAGCAACGACTCGGAAGTGGCCGAACCGCTCGCCATACCAGCATGAAGCCGGCAAGCATCTCTCTGCTCGAATATTTCGCCACCGACCTGGTGCTCGGAACAAACCATGCCTTTGCGTCAGATAAGCCGGTCCAGTTCGACGACAAGGAGTTTATTGTCGATGTGGCGGCGAAACAAAACGACAAGGCGCCGCGGACGGGCAACCGGTGGCAAGTCACTTTGGATGTTCGGCACCAACCGGCGCCCGGCGTTAACTTTCCGTACTCCTACCGTGTCGTTATGGTCGGGCAGTTTGGTGTCAGCGACAATGTGAAGCCCGAAGATGAAGAACGCTTTGTCCGGATTCACGGGGCGTCGGTGCTCTACGGAATGGCGCGGGAAATCGTGCGGGCATTGACGGGGCGGGGCCCTTACCGGTCGGTGATCATTCCAACGGTGTCGTTCTACGAACAAAAGCCTGCAGTGGGAAAACCAGTGGTGGCTGAGCCAGCCAAAGTGTCGGCAACCAGTGCTGGAAAGCGGGTGCGCAAGACAGCAGCCAAGAATTGAAAGAAGGATGAAAATGTGGTCAGGTTTCGTATTTTGATATCCAGGGTGGGGGTTACCCGCCGGTTTGCTGATCGACAGCATGCGCCCTTGGGCTTGCCGATGGGGTGACCGCCTGTTGACCTGTCACTCATGCCCCGCTTGAAGACCGTTTTGCTCGTGGCCAATGGCGATCTGCGCCAGTCGGCCAACCAAGTTTGCTGGCCTGCCCAGGCCGCGATGGAAAAGAAACTCGCCGCGACCGTGGCCGGCTTCGGCTCCCAGCTGGTCCGCGCCCATCCTTACAAACCGAGGGTGAAGCATGGTTTCATCGCCTCGCAGCAGGAGGGCCTCGCCGTCTTCGCGGGCCTTGATCCCGAGGCCCCCCTGATCGTGGCCGAGGCGGTCTGGCAATATTCGCACCACCTGCTCTCCGGCCTGATGAGCCACCGCGGGCCCATCTTGACCGTCGCCAACTGGAGCGGCCAGTGGCCGGGCCTCGTCGGTATGCTCAACCTCAACGGCTCCCTCACCAAGGCCGGCGTCAAGTATTCCACGCTCTGGAGCGACAACTTCGACGACGCCAAGTTCCTGCGCGGCCTCGCGAGCTGGCTCAGGACCGGCGTCTGCAAACATCCCACCCCGCATGTCCGCGCCTTGGCCAAGGCCCGCGTGCCCGCGAGGGCGAAGGCCGTCGCCAAAAAGATCGCCACCGACCTGCGCACGCGGAAGTCCATCATGGGCATCTTCGACGAGGGCTGCATGGGCATGTATAACGCCATCATTCCCGACGAGCTCCTCTACCAGGTCGGCGTCTGCAAGGAGCGCCTGTCCCAGTCGGCGCTCTATTATGCGGCCACGCAGGTGACGGACAAGGAGGCGAGGGCGGTTTTCAACTGGTATCTCAAAAAGGGCTTCAAGTTCCACTTCGGCCGGGACGAGGAGACCTCGCTGACCCGGAGCCAGGTCTTCTGGCAGTGCAAGACCTACGTCGCCGCCTGCCGCATCGCGGACGAATTCGGCTGCGAGAGCATCGGCATCCAATACCAGCAGGGCCTCAAGGATCTGCTGCCCGCCTCCGACCTCGTCGAGGGCACACTCAACTCCACCGACCGCCCGCCGGTGAAAAACGCCGCGGGCCGGCTCATCCGTCCGGGCGAGCCCATCGTGCATTTCAACGAGGTCGACGAGTGCGCCGGCCTCGACGGCCTGTTCACCAACCGCGTCCACGCCGCCCTCGGCCAGCCCAAGGCCAACACGCTCCACGATCTCCGCTGGGGTGACTGGGACCGCTCCGGCACGACGAAGGAATATGTCTGGGTGTTTCTCATCTCCGGCAGCGCGCCGGCCGACCACCACATCGGCGGCTGGGCGGGCTCGGATTCGCTCCGGCAGCCATTGATGTATTTCAAGCTCGGCGGCGGCACGCTCCGCGGCATCGCCAAGCCCGGCGAGATCGTCTGGAGCCGCGTGTTTGTCCAGGGCGGCCGGCTCAAGATGGATATCGGCCGCGCCAAGGTCATCAAGCTGCCGCGCGAGGAGACCGAGCGCCGCTGGCAGGAGACCACGCCGCCGTGGCCCATCATGCACGCGGTCACCTACGGCGTGGACCGCGATCTGATGATGGCCCGCCACCAGGCGAACCACATCCAGGTGGCCTACGCGAATTCGGCGAAGTCCGCCGATCTCGCCGCCTACACCAAGGCCTCGCTCGCGGCGCAGCTGGGCATCGGGGTGTCGTTTTGCGGGACGAAGGCGGACGGTTCGGCGTTTTAACTGGAGGGCCCGCGTCCCGGCGGGCCGTGGTTCGGAACGGGTAGGGGCGCTTGCCCTCAAGCGCCTTGAGGAGGAGCGTTGGGGGCAACGGCCCCTGCCTAATGCACGGCCCGCCGCAGCGCCAGCAGCCCCAGCACCACGCGATCGCGCTCGGCAGCCAGTTCCGCGAGCGAGCGCCCGGCGGCCTCGGCCTTCACACCCTCGATGATTTTGGCCTGCAACTCCGGCGTCAGCTCGGGCCGGCCTAGGTCGTCCCACATCCGCGCGAACGGCACGGCGAGATGCCGCATGAAGTGCTCCATGCCGCCCGGACCGCCGCCGAGATGAAAGATCATATTCGGCCCCATCGCGCCCCAGCGCAGGCCCGGACCCCAGCTGACGGCCGCGTCGACGTCGGCCACGCTGACGACACCCTCGTTGACGAGATAGGCCGCCTCCCGCCAGAGCGCCGCCTGCAGGCGGTTGGCCACGTGGCCGGGCATTTCCTTGTGCAGTTGGATCGGGTGCTTGCCCATTTTGGTGTAGAAGGCCATCGCCCGCGTGACCGCCTCGGGCGCGGTCTGCTTTCCACCCACGACCTCCACCAGCGGGATGAGATGCGGCGGATTGAACGGATGGCCGATGACGCAGCGTTCCGGGTGACGGCAGCCGGTCTGGATCACGCTCATCATGATGCCCGAGGTGCTTGAGGCCAGGAGGACCTCCGGCGGCGCCAGCGTGTCCAGCTCGGCGAACAGTTTGATCTTCTGGTCCTTCCGTTCCGGCCCGCTCTCCTGCACGAAGTCCGCGCCGGCGACCGCGGATTTGAGATCGGGGGCAAAATGCAGCCGGTCGGGCGATGCACCCGGGGCCAGGCCGAGCTGGGTCAGGACGGGCCATACGCCATCGATGTATTGGCGCAACCGGGGCCCGGCGTCGGGGGCGGGATCGGTGGCGGTGACGTCCAGACCGCGGGCGAGAAAGTGCGCCGCCCAGCTCGAGCCGATGAGGCCGGTGCCGACGATGGCGACGCGTTGGATGTTTTCTTTGTCGATCATGCAGGGTAGGCGGTGACTCCCTGACAGATGCCGCAATCTTCGGATCAAGGTAAGCCAATTCGCGAGACGGCCGGCGGCACCAAGGCGAATGTTTCCGCCATTTAAGCGGGGGCTGGCCGGCTTTGGAGCCGGTAACCCCGAACCAGTCTGCCGCCGGACTGTCCTAGGGTGATGCCTGATCAACCCATTTCATCCACGCGGCGCCGCTTCCGGTTCGGCCGTCTTTTGGTGGTCATCCTGGGGGTCGGCCTGATCCTGCTGGTGACCGCGCGTCTGGTCCTGCCGTATTTCCTCCGCCAGGCCATCAACCGGCGGCTGGAACAAATCCCGGACTATACCGGACACGTGGCGGACGTCGGGGTGAGCATCTATCGCGGTGCCTATACCCTGCAGGGCCTGGAAATCGTCCGGCGCAACGGGCAGGTGGCGGAGCCCTTCTTCCGGGCGAGGCACATCGATTTTTCCCTGGCCTGGCGGGAACTCTTCCACCGGAAAATCGTCAGCGAAATCTATGTTGACGGGGCGGAGTTGAATTTTGTGCGCGGGCCGTCCGCGGAAACCTCCCAGCTGGCGGCGGACCGACGCTGGCAGGACATCATCTACGACCTCTTTCCCATCGACATCACGTTCCTGGAAATCACGGACAGCCGCCTGCATTACGTGGACACGTCGACCCAGCCCCGGGTGGATGTGCAGGTCGCGCACCTGCATGCGACCGCCACGGGCCTGCGCAATCGGACGGTGGAAAATGGCGAGGAATTCCCCGCCCGGATCGTGCTCGAGGGCGAAACCATCGGCGGCGGCAGCCTGCTTGTCATGACCCAGCTCGAGCCGCTGGCCGCGCAGCCGCATTTCCTGCTCAAGCTGGAGCTGAAGAACGTTTCGCTGCCCGCCCTCAACGATTTCCTGCGCGCCTATGGCGATGTCGACGTCAGCGGTGGCACCTTCCAAGCCTACCTGGAGATGGTGGCGCGCAACGGACACTACAAGGGCTACTTCAAGCCGTTCTTTGAGCACGTCGATTTCAAGGACCAGCCCGGCCAGGAGAAACCGCTTGGCAAGGAGATTTGGGAAGGCTTGGTCCGTTTTTTCGCCTTTGTCTTCAAGAACCACAGCCGCGACCAGGTCGCGACCCGCATTCCCTTTTCCGGCGAATTTGGGCAGCCGGAATTCGGGGCGTGGGAGTCCTTCATCAACGTGCTGCAACATGCCTTTGTCCGGCCCTGGCCGGCGCAGCTGGAAAGCCGCCCGCCCGCCGACGGATCCACCGATCCGAAGCAGGAGGGAAAGCCGCCCGCCCCGCCCGCCCGCCCGTCCAAGTAGACCGGCGCAGCGGCCCGCCGGACTTCAAATTGGGTGCATACCAACGTCCCTTTTGTTTTGGACTTTGCGGTGCCTGAGCCGGTAGGGGCGGTTGCCCTCAACCGCCCTCGGTG
>JBKJTZ010000127.1:0-5146 GCA_046590295.1 Lacunisphaera sp. | reverse complement strand
GCGCCCTGTCGGGCCGACCTCGTCGGGGCTAACCGCGACAGAGTCGCTCTGCCCGAAGGGCAGACGGATATTTCTCTGAAAGATAATCTCATGGGTGTGAAATATCCGGGCTAGCCGGCGGCCTCAGGGCGACGCGGTCCGGACGATCTTCTTCACCAAGCGAACCTTTACCTCGCCTTCGATCATCCGGCCGACCGGCTGGTTGACCAGCAGCTCGAACAGGTCGCCACCGTGTTTCGTGCCGCCCTTCCGGTCGGTGATTTTTTCCCGTTGAGCGAGAGGATTTCGTCGCCGTGCTGCAGCCCGAGCCGGTCGGCGGCGGAGCCCGGGCTGACGTCGTCCACGTAGAGATGACTGAAACTTTCGATTTTCTTGTTCCACATGGCGATGACGCCGATGCCGTAGCTGCAGATGGCATTACCTTTCACCTCGAACTTGGGCAGCGTGATTCTCTCGTCCTCGGCGCCCACGGCCGGCTCGGCGGCGCGGAGCACGGCGCCGAGGCTGGCCAGGAGCAGCAAGGCACCGGTGCGAAATACGGTTGAGGCATGCATGGGAGAAAGCGGGAGATGAACTGGATGGGTGATGCGACTACGGGGTTGTTGCGGCCGGGTCCGCCGATTCGGGCAGCACGATGAACTCCGAGGCGTGGGCGGGGTCGAGGTATTGGCGGGCGAGTTCGCTCAACTCGGCGGCGGTGATGCTCTCGATGTCGCTGTAGCGGGTGCGGCTCCATGCGAGGCGCTGGGGGAATTCCTGCGCGGAGGCCAGCACGGCCGTGAGCCAGTAGGGATTGGTGCGGGCGGACTCGCGCAGCGCCGTCAGCATGGGCGCTTTGGCGCGGACGAGTTCCTCCTCCGTCACCCCGTGGTCCTGCATCGCGGCCGACACGGTCAAAATCGCGTCGGCGACCAGGCGGGCCTGATCGGAGGCGACGGTGGCGGCCGCGACATAATAGCCGTACCCGGGATAGGTTTCGCTGAGGTCAGTCGTGGCGGTCGGGCTGTAGGTGCCACCCATTTCCTCGCGGATCTTCACGCGCAACCGGTCCGAGAAGACCTCGCCGAGCAGCCGCAACCGGCGCGCCGTGCGGGCATCGCGTCCATCGGTGGCGGGCCAATAGAGCTGCACGACGCCCTTGGGGATTTCAGTGGGGACGGCATATTGCCGGACGACCGGCACGGCGGGCATGCTGACCCGGCGGGCCGGGGCATAGGCGGGTTTTTCCGTCCGCTTGGCCAAGGCGCCGAAGGTCTGGGCCACGGCAGCGATAGTGGCTTCGGGGTCGAGGTCGCCGACGATGGCGATCTCGACCGGGCCCTGGGCGAACTCGGGCGTGAGCCAGGCCCGCAACTCTTCCAGCGTGCGGGAGAGCATGACCTCCTTGGGCGGCAGGCCGAAACGCTGGTCGCCGCTGGCGAGCAGGCGCTCCGCCTGGAGCTGGAGCGGGCCGTCGGTGGTGTGTTCGAGCCGGGCGTAGAGCTGCTCGGCCCCCTTCTGCACCTGGCGCAGCGATTCGGGCCGATAGCCCGGGTCGGTGAGGTAGGCGCAGAACAGCTGGAGTTGCAGGAGGAGGTCGTCGCGGTTGGTGGTCCCGCTGAAGGTGAAGGCATCCGCCCCGGCACCGAAGCCGAGACCAATGGTCTTGCCGGCGAGCAGGCGCTGCAGGTCGTCGACGCTGTGCCGGCCGAGTCCGCCGGGGGTGAAGGCGACATTGGCCAGCAGGCCGAGCCCGGCCTTGTCCGGCGGCTGGGTGAGCGTGCCGCCGGCGACGCGCACGGACACGCGGAGGCGGCCGGCCTCGAAATCAGTGGGCTTGAGGTTGAGGCGCACGCCGTTCTTGAAGCGCACAAGCGTGATGCCGAGGTCGTCGACGGCCGTGGTCTTCGCGACCTTGCCGGGCTTGCCGAAGGTGGTATAGGCGAAGGCGGCGGTCTCGACCCGGGCGGGTGGCGTGACGGCGACCCGGCGGCTGGCGGCGTAGGCGGCGGCGATGGCCGCGCTCGGGCGCGGGAGGGTCAGGCTGCCGGTGACAAAGATCTTGCGGCCGGGGGTCTCATTCCACACGGCCCGCAACGCGGCGGTGCAGTCGGCAGGCTGGAGCGTGGCGAGCGCGGGCGTGTAGAGCGAGAGATCGGCGGTAGGGTGGGTCGGCACCGCGCGGTCGAGGAGGTCGTTCGCCAGTTCGTCGGCCAGGGCGGCCGAGTGGCGGGTGGCGGCGCTGCGCATGGCCTGTTCCAAATTGTTGTGCAGGGCGGCGACGGCTTCCGCCAGCTCGTCGGGCTGGAAACCGTGTTCCAAGGCGCGCCGGAGTTCCTGCTCGGCGACCCCGAGGGCGGCCGCCCACTGCCCGGGCTGGCAATTGAGTTCGATGGAGGCGTTGCGGAATAAGTCGAACTGCTCGGTCACACCGACGATGCCGCTGAGAAAAGGCGCGCCCTCCTTCTTCGCGAGGATGGACAGCCGGCGGTTGAGCATGTGCAACGCCAGCGTGCGGGGCAGGTATTTCAGACGCAGCGCGGCGGTGTCCGCCTCGAATTCGTAGGGCATGACCGTCTCGAGGGCGACATTGACGCTGCCGGCCTCCGACTCGGGGTGCAGGACGGCCTCGATCGAGGCCGAGGCGGCGATGGTGCCGAGGCGGGGCTCGGGCCGGGCCGGGGCGCGCGCGGTCAGCGGGGCGAAGAATTCCTGGATGAGGGGCTCAACCACCCCGGGCGCCAGGTCGCCGGCGACGACGACGAACATCCGTTCAGGGCGATACCACGTGTCGTAGAACTCCACGAACCGCTCGCGCGTGGCCGTGCGGATGACATCCTCCAGGCCGATGGGCAGGCGGTGAGGCAGGCGGGTGTCGGGCACGAGGAACTCCAACTCGGCGTGGAAGGTGCGGAGTCCGACCGAGTCGCGCGCGCGCTTTTCGCTCAGGATGATGGCCCGCTCCTTGGTGATCTCTGCCGGATCGAGGTGCAGGCCGCCGGCGACATCGGCCATGAAGGTCAGGCCCTCGCGCAAGGTCGACGGCCTGGCGTCGGGCAGCTCGAGCTGGTACAGGGTGCGGTCGAAATTGGTCGAGGCGTTCGTGTCGCCGCCGAAGTCCATGCCAAGGCGCTGGAAAAACTCGACGACGCTCGCCGCCGGGAAGTGCCGGCTGCCGTTGAAGGCCATGTGCTCGAGGAAATGGGCGAGGCCCCGCTGGTTCTCGCTCTCGTGGAGCGAGCCGACCTGCACGGCGAGGCGCAGGCTGACGCGTCCCTTCGGCTCCGGATTAGCCACCACGGCATAGCGCAGGCCGTTGTCGAGGCGGCCCCACCGGATGGCCGGATCCACCACCAGGTCGCTGGTCTCGTGCGCGAAGTCGGCGGCGCAGGCCAGCAGCGGGGCGAGGACGAGCGCGGCGAGCAGGGTCAGCGGGAAACGGGCGGAGCGGGCTTTTGGCATGCGGGGCAAAGTGTTCCAACCCGCGGGCAGACTGCAAGTTTACACCGGCCCGGGATCCGGTGGCGGGAGTCCTCCGGCCGAGATTAGGGTGGCCAAACGCACCGGGGTTTTATCTCTTGGAGGATGCAGAAAGCGAAAGCCCAATCCAAACCCGAGCAGGTCAATGCCCGGCTCGCCCGAAAGAAGGGTCCGGTCTCGAAATACCTCGCCCACCACTACCGCCATTTCAATGCCGCGGCCCTGCTGGACGCCGCCAAGGGTTATGAGACGCACCTCGCCGCCGGAGGCAAGATGCTGGTCACCCTCGCCGGGGCGATGTCCACCGCGGAGTTGGGTATCTCGTTGGCGGAGATGATCCGCCGCGACAAGGTCCACGCCATCGTCTGCACCGGCGCCAACCTTGAGGAGGACGTCTTCAACCTGGTGGCGCACGACTATTACGAGCGGGTGCCGCACTACCGGCACCTGACCGCCGCCGACGAGCAGAAGCTGCTTGAGCGCCACTTGAACCGCGTGACCGACACCTGCATCCCGGAGATGGAGGCCATGCGCCGCATCGAAAAGGCCGTGCTGGGCGAGTGGATGCAGGCCGATCAGGCCGGGGAACGCTATTTTCCGCACGAGTTCATGTATAAGATCCTGCGCGGGGGGAGCCTCAAGAAAAGCTACCAGATCGATCCGAAGAACTCCTGGCTGCTCGCGGCGTGCGAGAAAAACCTCCCGATGGTCGTGCCCGGCTGGGAGGATGCCACCCTGGGCAACATGTATGCCGCCGCGGTCATCCGGGGCGACGTGAAGAACGTGCACACCGTCCGCACCGGCATCGAATACATGACGTGGCTCGCGCAGTATTACACGAAGTCGGCGAAGGTGCTCCGCAACGGCGAGGGCAGCATCGGGTTCTTCCAGATTGGCGGCGGCATCGCGGGCGACTTCCCGATCTGCGTCGTGCCGATGCTGCACCAAGATCTGCGCCGCACGGGCGTGCCGCTTTGGGGCTATTTCTGCCAGATCAGCGACTCGACGACGTCGTACGGCTCGTACTCCGGCGCCGTGCCCAACGAGAAGATCACGTGGGGCAAGCTCTCGGTCAAGACGCCGCGGTTCATCATCGAGAGCGACGCGACGCTGGTCGCGCCCCTCCTCTTCGCCTGGGTGCTCGGCTCGTAGCGCCGACGTGACCGCGAGCGCGCACGACACCGCCGCCGCTCGCGGTCCCTCGGCTCGCGCGCCACGATCGATGTTGAGCGTCGTCGTGCCCGCGTTCGAGGAGGGGGTCCACGTGCGGGCGCACTTGGCGCGCATCGCGAAGGCCTTCGAGGCCGCGGCGCGCCCGTTCGAAATCGTGCTCGTCGACGACGGCAGCACCGACGCCACGTACGCCGAGGCGACGGCCGCCGCGGCGCTCGATCCGCGAATTTGCGTACGGCGTCACGAGGCGAATCTGGGCAAGGGCGCGGCGCTCGTCACCGGCACGCTCGCCGCGCGCGGCGACGTGCTGGTCTACCTGGACGCCGATCTCGAGATCGCGCCGGAGCAGGCGATTCCCCTGCTCGATCGGTTCGAGCGCGAAGGGGCCGACGTGCTGGTGGGGAGCAAGTACGCCGAGGGCGCCTCCGAGCGACGGCCGATCCATCGGGTGTTGCTGTCCCGCGTCTATTGGTTCGTGACGTCGCTGCTGTTTCGCCTCCCGATCCGCGACACG
>JBKJTZ010000033.1:0-17665 GCA_046590295.1 Lacunisphaera sp. | reverse complement strand
CGCGTCGCCGACGCTGCGCATCAGGGCAAAGCTGGCTTCGAATCCGGGCTGGTTGAAATCGTCGAAAAAGATGCCGCCGATACCGCGCGGCTCGCCCCGGTGCTTCAGGAAGAAGTAGCGGTCGCACCATTCCTTGAAGCGCGGATAGGCGTCCGGTCCGGCGACCGCGCAGGCCTCGCGCGCGGTGCGGTGCCAGTGCACGGCGTCTTCCTCGAAACCGTAATAAGGCGTGAGATCGAATCCGCCGCCGAACCACCAGCTGGCGGTGTCGCCCTCGCCCGCCTGGAGGAAGCGGACATTCATGTGCGTGGTCGGCACGTAGGGGTTGCGCGGATGGAGGACGAGCGAGACGCCCATGGCTTGGAATGGCTTGCCGGCGAGTTCCGGCCGGGCCGCCGTCGCGGAGCCGGGGAGGGTGGCGCCGGTCACGTGGGAAAAGCCTACGCCGGCCTTTTCCCACAGCGGGCCGTCGGCCAGCACGCGGGAACGCCCGCCGCCGCCCTCGGCGCGGGTCCAGTCGTCGGTCTGAAAGCGGCCCCCGTCCTCCTGCTCCAGCCCCGCGCAGATGGAATCCTGCAGGGCTAGCAGGTAGCGGCGGACGGCGTGGAGGTCGGGCGGCATGGCGTGGAAGGACAGTGAGATAGTCACAAAGCTTCGCAGAAATACACGAAAAAGCTCGGCGGGCCTTGCCGGTTGCTTGCCATATCTTGCGCGGGGTGGCCACCGGCGGGAACGGCCCCTTGACAACTTTGGTAGGGTGGTGCGGCTTGACCTCGCGCCGCATAGCGCATTGAGGTCAACGCGCTCCACCGCCGCCATGAATTCCGCCATCCTCACCACCGTCGCCGCCACCGGCTTCACGGTGGCATTTTTCCACGCGGCGATTCCGACGCACTGGCTGCCGTTCGTGCTCGTGTCGCGGGCCCGCGGCTGGAGCCGGGCGAAGACTCTGGCGGTGTCCGCCCTGGCCGGGCTGGGCCACGTGGCCCTGACCAGCCTGCTGGGACTGGTGATCGCGTGGTTTGGCTTCCAACTGGATGAGCGGCTCGGCCGCCTGTTTCCTTGGATCGCCGGCGGCATACTGTTTGCGATCGGGCTTTATTATTTCTGGCGGCAGTGGCGCGGCGGCATGGTGCACCACCATGTGCTCGGGGCGCACCATCATCCCAGCGAGCACTGCGGCCACGAGCCCGGGCACAGCCATTGGGACGAGGAGCTGAAGGACAGCCGCCTCGTCGCGCCCAAGGAAGGGGACTGGGCCGCCATCAGCGGCCTTTTCGTGATGCTCACGCTGTCGCCGTGCGAGGGCTTCCTGCCGGTCTACCTGTCCGGCGTGCAGTTCGGCTGGCGCGGGTTTTTCGTGCTGAGCGCCATTCTGGCGGTCGCGACGCTGGCGGGCATGATGCTCTTCACGTGGCTGACGCTGGTCGGGCTGGAGAAGATTCAGGTAAAGAGTTTCGAGCGACATGAGGCGGGATTGCTCGGGGCATTGTTCACACTGCTCGGAGTGCTGTTGATCGTGCTCGGGCATTGAGCCGGGTGGATTCCGCCCGGCTGGTCCGGGGCAGGATGACCCTTGCACTTCCGGGGCGGCCGGCTAAGTTACGGTCAGAAGGTTTCCCCCGTCGGTCCGGAGCCCCCCCGCCATGCCTATTCTCGCGCGAATGATCATCCCAGCCGCAGCGTTCGTAATCCTGCTGGCTTTGGCGGGCTGCACCACGCGCACCGCGCAAAATCCACCGTCCAAGGGGACCTACCGCATCGCCGTGGAGGACAAGTCACCCGGCCTGGAGCTGACCCCGCAATTGGTGGCTGACCTGCGCGATTCGGCCGCCGGCTACCTGCGGGAGCAGGGTCTCCTCCGTGACGGGGAATACGTGTTGAAAGTGAACCTCACGCCGGAACAATCGGAAGCCACCGGCCAGTGGGTCGTGCTGCGGATCACCCTGCTGCCGGCGCGGACCTACACGCTGATCGCCGTGTACCCCGGTCCGGATGATTACTATCCCTACGACCCCTACGGATTCTACCATTCCTCCTACCCGGGGTTCGCGCGGTATGGTTACTATAATCCCTTTGACTTGGGTTATGGTTATGGCGGGGGCTACTACCAGCCAACGCTGTATCCACCCCCGGGGCCCAAGTCCGGGGAGCGGCCCGGGCACCCGCCGGGCACCCTGACCCGCTGGGACCGCAACCGGCCCGGCGACCAGCGTCCGGACCGTGATCGTCCACGACCGGATGACGGCCAGACCCGGCCCACGACTCCCCGCCACGAGCGCCGGAACGGGGCGGGCGACAACGATTCACCTTCGCCCAGACATGACCGGGGGAATGGCGGCCACACCTACACTCCACGGCCCTCGCCGCCCACGCCGACGTATTCCCCCCCGCCCAGTTCGCCGCCGCCTGAGCCACAACGCGCGCCGTCCGAGCGGGACAATGGCCCGGGCCAGGACCCGACGGTCGCGAAGTAGGTCCGGCCGGGAATCCGGCGGCACGGCACGGTCTTCCCCACGGAGGACATTCCTCCTTGCTTGCCCGGTTCAACCCGTGCCGTGCGCGAACGTGAGATGGTCGGAGACCGCGTTGTGCAGGGCGGCGATGGCCTCGGCGTCCTCGACCGTGGCAGGCGGCAGCTTGAGGCGCATCAGCGGAGGCGGTCCAGCAACCCGGCGGTCGCCTCGGGCTGGCGCCAGTGGGGATTGTGGTCGCCTTCCATCTGCAGCACGGGCCAGCCACGGGCGCGGGCGCGCTCGGCCGCGGGAAAAAAGTCGTCATCCTCGGGTCTGGTCCCTTTCTCCACGGTGAGGATGTAGGTGCCGGAGATTTTCGCGGCCTCCGGATTCTGTAGCGTGATCGGATCGGTGAGGGATTTTAGCGGGTGGGGCACGTCGATGGGGAAGGGTTTGCCGGGCCGGACCCACCAAGGTGCGATGAATCCATCCCGGGCCTTGTCCGCGAGCGTGGGTGCGCCGGGGTTTTGCAGGCCCAGCATGCTTTCCCCGTCGAGGGGCAGCCGGGCATCGAGATAGACCAGTCGGCGCAGGCGCCCGGGAATGCGGTCGGCCACGCCGGTGATGACCATGCCGCCGTAGCTGTGGCCAACGAGCACGACGTCCTGCAGGTCCTCGAAGAAGATGAAATTGACGATGTCCTCGATATGCGTGGCGAGGCCGATGTCGGGCGTAGCCATGTGGAAATGCTCGCCCAGACCGCTGAGGGTGGGGCGGCAGACCTTCCAACCCTTCGCCTCGAGCAGCGGGGCGACCTTCTTGAACTGCCAGCCGCCGCCCCAGGCGCCGTGGACGATGACCATGACAGGCGGCCGGCCGGTCGCCATAGGTTCGGCTGCGGGTGCGCTGGGGAGAACGACGAACGCGAGGAGCAGTAGCAGACGGAGGTTCATAATCGGAGGATGCACCACGAAGACCCGAAGGACACGAAGCAAAGCCAGGGCCCGGGCCAAGGCAAATGCTGTCAAAGCCGCTTGCCGGCGGTGGAAAGCTTGGGCCGTGTCAACGTGCCTGGCTTTCATCTGCGCTGTTTCCGTAGGTCCGCTCATCGTGGCCGCCCGGGACCCGTTACCGGCTCTGCTCCGGCGGCAGCGTGTGCAGCATCAACCCGGGATTCTTTTCCGTGAAATACCGCGTGGTCCACTCATTGGGGAAGAACACCACGGGATTGTCGAACTTGTCGGCGCCGAAGCTGACCCCGGTGGCGACGACGAAGCGGGAGTAGTCCACGCCTTTCGGCCCCTTCAGCTCCGCGGGCAGTTCCAGCCAGCGCAGGACGGTCCACGGGGCGGGGGTCAGCTTGCACTCGGCGTTGTATTCGGACTGGAGGCGCCATTGCACGACCTCGAACTGCAGCGGGCCGACGGCGGCGAGCAGCGTGGCGCCGGCGGGGGCGTTCTTGGCGCTGAAGGACTGCACCACGCCCTCCTGCAGGAGCTGCTCGAGACCGGCGCGGTATTTCTTGGCGTCGCCGCTGTTCGGGTTGGAAATGTAGGTGAAGACCTCCGAGGGGAAGCGTGGGATCTCGTCGTAGCAGATCGTGCGGTCGTCGGTGAGCGTGTCGCCGATGCCGAATTCGCCGTGGCCGACGAGGCCGATGACGTCGCCCGGCCAGGCCACGTCCACCGTCTCGCGCTCACGGCCGAAGAGCTTGTGCGAGGAGGAGAGGCGGACGGACTTGCCGGTGCGCTGGTGGGTGACGACCATGTCGCGCTCAAACTTGCCGGAGCAGACGCGGAGAAACGCGATACGGTCGCGGTGCTTGGCGTCCATGTTGGCCTGGATCTTGAAGATGAAGCCGGAGAACTTGGGATCGGCCACCGGCACCTCGCGCGCGGCCGTCGGGGCGGCCAGGCCGGGCACGGTGACGCTGACGGACTTGCGCGGCGCCGGCGGCACGGAGTCCTGCAAAAAACCGTCGAGCAGGAGCTGGATGCCGAAATTGTTCACGGCGGAGCCGAAATAGACGGGCGTCTGCTGGCCGGCCTGCACGGCCTTGAGGTCAAACGGGTGGCCGGCGCCGTCGAGCATCTCGATCTGTTCCTTCACGGCGGCGAAGGTGTCGTCGTCGAGCTTGTCGCGCACGGCGGGGTCGTCGAGCGAGGCGACGCTGACCGGCGCCTGGAACTTGCCGCCCGGGACGCGCTCAAAGAGGTGGACCTGGCGCGTGCGGCGGTCGAACACGCCCTTGAACTGCGGGCCGTTGCCGAGGGGCCAGATGACGGGCGAGGACTGGAGGCCGAGGACGCTCTCGAGTTCGTCAAGCAGGTCGAGCGGGTTGCGCGTCGGCCGGTCGCACTTGTTCATGAAGGTGAAGATCGGCACCCCGCGGCGGCGGCAGACCTCGAAGAGCTTGCGGGTCTGCGCCTCGACGCCCTTGGCCGCGTCGATGACCATGAGGGCGGCGTCCACCGCGGTGAGCACGCGGTAGGTGTCCTCGGAGAAATCCTTGTGCCCGGGGGTGTCGAGCAGGTTGACCGCGCAGCCGGCGTAATCGAACTGGAGGACGGTGGAGGAGATGGAGATGCCGCGCTGTTTCTCGAGTTCCATCCAATCGGAGGCGGTCGCGCGCTGGTTCTTGCGGTCCTTGACGGCGCCGGCGAGGTGGATGGCGTTGCCGTAGAGCAGGAACTTCTCAGTCAGCGTCGTCTTGCCCGCATCCGGGTGCGAGATGATCGCAAAGGTGCGACGGCGGGCGATTTCCTGGGCGGGTGACATGAAGGGAGCGGTGGGCGGAAGGTGGTCGAATACGGCGAGTCGGTCAGGAAACGGGGCGCGAGCGTGCGAGTGAAGCCTAATTTCGAGCCGGGGTGGGCGGAAGGCGGCCATGGGGCCGGGGCCGGCCCAATCCGCCCGGGAGGGACCTCGGGTCTCTGCCGGGGCCTCTAGCTCCGGGCACGGCGGCTTCCCTGATCATTTAATGCTTCGCTAGGCTCCGCTCTTGGTCAATCGTGGGCCTGTGTCCGCCTCCCTGAAGCTCAAACCCAACGTCAAATCCCGCGTGCTCGATGGTCACCCCTGGGTGTTCGCCAACGAGTGCGAGGCCCTGCTGCCGGTTGAGCATGACGGCGAGATCGTCGAATGCCGGGACCGCACCGGCCGCCTGCTCGGCACGGGTATCTACAACAGCAAGTCGCAGATCGTCTGGCGCCGGCTCAGCCGGGACCGCGTGACCCTGGACGAGGCCTACCTGCGCGGTGCGCTGGGGAAGGCGCTTGCCCGCCGGGCCGGCCTGGGCGACTTCAAACGGCTGGTCTGGTCCGAGTCGGACGACCTGCCGGGTGTGGTGGTGGACCAGTTTGGCTCGACGCTCGTGGTGCAGATCCAGACGCTCGCGATGGAAAAGCGCGCGGCGATCATCAGCGAACTGCTGGCCGAACTGGCCACGCCGGGGGAGATCATCTTCCGCAACGACGCCAACATCCGCAAGCTCGAGGGCCTGCCCGTCGAGGTGCATACGCGCTCCGGCGCGGCGTGGGAACCGCGCTGGATGAACATCGACGGCCTGAACTACTGGCTCGATCTGCAGGGCGGGCAGAAGACGGGATTCTACCTCGACCAGCGGCAGCAGCATTCCGCCGTGGCGCGGCATGCCGCCGGCCGGCGGGTGCTCGACGCCTTCTGCAACCAGGGTTCCTTCGCGCTCCATTGCGCCCGGGCCGGCGCGACCAGCGTGCTGGGGCTCGACAGCGCCTTCGATGCGGTCGGGCAGGCGAAGAAGAATGCCGAGCGCAACGGGCTCAAGGCGGAGTTCCTGGGCGCCAATGTCTTCGACTGGTTCACCGCCCAGCGCGAGACCGCGCCGGCGTGGGACCTGGTCATTCTGGATCCGCCGCCGTTCGCCAAGTCCAAGTCGGCCCTGGAGGGGGCGATGCGCGGCTACAAGGAAATCAACCTTCGCGCGATGAAGGCCCTGACCCCCGGCGGCGTGCTGGCGACTTACAGCTGCTCCCATCACATGCAGGAGGCGCAGCTGCGTGAGGTGCTGGCCTCGGCGTCGACCGACGCCAAGCGTCGCGTCCACATCCTGGAGCACTGCCACCAGCCGGTGGACCATCCGGTGCTGGTGACGATGCCGGAGAGCGAGTATCTGCGGGGTTATATCCTCCGGGTGGAGTAATCGCCGCGGCCGGCGCCTACAACAGCGGCGCGAGCAGGCGGGCGATTTCCTCGCCGATGGTGGGGAAGAGCCGGTGCCGGTTTTGCGGCCGGGGCATGGGCTTGGAGAGGGTGAAGACCTCGCTCATCCAGCGCGCCATGCGCTGGGCTTCGGCGGGTGAATACGTGACGGCGCCGACCTCGAAGTTGAGGAACAGGCTGCGCAGATCCATGTTGGCCGAGCCGAACAGCCCGGTTTTCTCGTCCACGAGCATCATCTTGGCGTGGTTCATGCCCGGCTGATAGAGCATGATGTTGGCGCCGGCGGCCTGCAGCGTGCGCAGGAAATGGCGGCGGGCGAGGTCGGTGATCGGGTGGTTGGACTTGGCGGGCACGACGATGCGGACGTCGATGCCGGCCCGCGCCTGCACCAGCAGCGAGCGGAACAGCACCTCGTCGGGGATGAAGTAGGGGGTGACGATCCACACGCTGCGTTCCGCCTGCTGCACCAGCGAGAGGATGCCCTCGTAAAGCGCGTCGCCGGCCACATCGGGGCCGCTGGCCACGATCTGGAGCTCGCTGTCGCCCGCCGCCGCGGGGATATCGACCGGGAGTTCCCGCTGCAGCTGGGCGTGCGTCTGGCCGCTGGCAAAGGCCCAGTCGGCGATGAAAATCTCATCTAGCACCCGGACCGCCGGGCCCTCGATGAGGGCGCCAAAGTCGCGGAAGCGCCGCTTCAGGGGCGTCGGCCCCATGTATTCGAGGGCGACATTCCGGCCGCCCATCGCGGCGGTCCGGTGGTCGATGATCACGATCTTACGGTGGTTCCGGAGGTTGGCGGAGGCGGGGCTCTGCAGCGGCATCACCGGCATGAATTTCACGACCTCGCCGCCCGCCTCGCGGATGGGGTCGCAGAACCGGCCGGCGCTCATGAAACAGCCGAGGCCGTCGAGCAGCACGCGCACCTTCACGCCCTCGCGCGCCCGCTGGGCCAGCAGCTTCACGAAGCGCTTGCCCACGGCGTCGCGGCCGAGGATGAAGGTCATGATGTGGATGCTGTGCTTGGCGTCGCGGATGCCCTGCTCGAGCAGGGCGAAGGATTCCTCGCCCGAGGTGAGGAACGTGACGCGATTGCCGGCCACCGGCGGGCAGGCGCCGTTGAGAGTGAGCACGCGAGCGGCAGAGGTGTCGGCCGACGGTCCGTGGCTGGAGCCGGGGATGATCGGGCAGAGTGGCGCCTTGCGGGCCGCCAGTTTTCTGACCTTCCGGCCGCCGAACATCAGGAAAAGCGGCACGCTGACGTAGGGGATGAACAAGATGGCCAGCAGCCAGGCGAAGGTGTTGCCCGGCTGCTTGCGCTCGCTCATGAGCCGGGCGATGGCTAGGAACGCCAGGAGGAAACCGACCACGGTCAACAGATGGGGCAACACGCCGTTGGTGAACGGATGTTCGACCACGGAGTCGTAGAAGGTTTTCAGCGTCTCCATCGCGTGGGACAGGCTCGCACCCGATCCGCCCAATGGCAAGCGATGCAAGAACTTAAATTGGCTGGCACCCCTCCGCCGGTTCGATCCCGGCAATGAAAAGCCCTCCGGCGCCACGGGGCGGGGAGGGCTGTTTCACCTTCGCCTGGCCGGGCGAAGTTTGGTGGTGGAGACTGGAGTCGAACCAGTGAACGGCAAGAGCCGAATTGATTTACAGTCAACGTCCTTTGGCCACTTGGATACTCCACCATCAACCAAACGAACGGCCAAGGTATGGGGGCGTTCCGCGCTTTGCCAAGAGGTTTTTTGAAAATCTGCGAGCACATGAGGGTAGGGCGGTGAGTCCCTTCGCCGCCGGGCCTGGACACGGCGCGGAGCGGAGTCCGCGCCCGACCTAAAGCACCCCGGACTCGCGGAAACTGTAGAAGCCCCGGCCCAGCGGATCGGCGGTCGGCCGGCCGATGATCACATGGTCCAGCAGGTCGATGTCGACGGCCTTGGCGGCCTCGCGGAGCTGCCGGGTGACCTGCACGTCGGCCGCGCTGGGGGCGGGATCACCGCTGGGGTGGTTGTGCACACAGACGACCGCGGTGGCGCCGTGGCGGATGGCCTCGCGAAAAACCTCGCGCGGGTGGGCGAGGCTGCTCGTGGCGGTGCCGGAGGTCACCTCGACCTGCTTGAGCAACCGGTTTTTTCGGTTCAGGCACAGCACCCAGAATTTTTCCACGGCGAGCCCGCTGAGCTGGTGCTGGAAATGGGCCAGAATGATTTCCGGCCGGTTCAGCACCTGCTCCTCGGGGGGCGGCCCATTTTCCCGCGCGCGGCGGACAATCTCCATGACGGTCACCAGCTGCAGCGCCTTCACGCGCCCGATGCCCGTCAGCCGGCGGAAGTCGGGCTCGGTCCACCGGACCAGGGCGGATAGGGAGCCGGCCTCGGCGATGAGCCGCTGGGCGATGCTGATGACGTTATGGCCCCTGCTGCCGCTGCGCAGCAACATGGCCAGCAGCTCGGTGTCGCTGAGGGCGCGCGGGCCGTGTTGCTCCAGCCGCTCCTGCGGCCGGTCATGGACCGCGAGATCCTTCAGCCGCAGGGGCTGGTCGGGGTCGTAGCTCATGGGGGCCTTTGGTGCTTTCACCCGCTGGCCCGCGAGTCCGATGGATCAGAAGTGCTTGATGTAGGCGCCGCGTCGCAGCTTTTCCAGCCAGCGCTCGGTGGCCTGGCGGGAACCTTGCTGGATCAGCGTCCGCTCGATGTCGGGGCGGACTTCGTCGAGCGGCAGCACGCCGGCGTGCTTGCGCTCCTCGGCGAAGAACAGGAACGCGCCTTCGGGCATGATGAGCGGTTCGCTATACTGGCCCTTCTCGAGGGAAAAAATCGTGTCGCTGAATTCCTTGCGCAGGTCGGAGCGGCGCTGCCAGCCCCAGTCGCCGCCCTTGCCTTTGCGGGAGTCCTGGCTGTATTGCCGCGCCAGGTTGCCGAAATCGGCGCCGGCCTTGAGCTGGGCGACGATTTCGCCCGCCTTGGTGCGCAGGGTGTCATCGGTGTCGTCCGACCCGCGGGTGAGCTGGATCAGGCGGAGGTGGACGTTGTCCTCCTGGAAAAAGCGGTCCTTGTTCTCGATGTAGAAGGCCTCGATCTTCACCGGGCTCACCGTGCTGGAGGATTTGGCCTGCTGCTGGCGCATATACCCGTAGATCATGTCTTCCTCCTGCTCCTTGCGGTAATCCTTCTGGGAGATGCCGCGCGAGCGGAGATAGGCGAGGAATTTGCTGCGATCGCCGTCAAACTGGGTGATGATCGTCTCGGCCACGGCGTTGTCGATGTAGCTGTCCGGCACGCGGCGTTTCTCGTCCTTGTAGAAATCCTTCACGATCAGGACCCGATCGATGAGGTTCTGGATGACGTCCTCCTGCAGGGCCTCGACCTTCTCATTGAATTCTTTCTCGTTGCGGCTTTGGCGCTGGATTTCGGGAATGAGCGGCGCCACTTCGCGGCGGATGTCGTCGACGGTGATGACCCGGTCCTCGGCGATGGCGGCTATTCCGTTGGCGTAGCGAAGGTTAAGATTATCCGTGGGCGAATTTCCAGTCACTTGCTGGGCCCGGCCGGACAGGAGCGCGGCGAGAGCAAAAATGACAATTGGAGTGGAACGGAGACCTCGGTGAATCATGAAGCGGGGAGATTGGTCAGAAAAATAATTATTTCCCTCAACCTTGCAAGGGGGGTGGGGGCGGTCAAGCGGGGAAAGCGGCTGTTCAATTGGATGAAATCATCATGCCGGCCCGAATTGCGGAGGCATTTCAGGCGGACGCCTTCGGATTCGACGGCCAGCACGCCCTTTTGTTCCGCCCGGACGCGGATTTCCGTGACCAGGAGCAGCGCCTTGACCGGCTCGCCGAATTTGCCAAAGCGATCGCGGAGCTCCGCCTCCAGCTCCTTCACCTGCCGGGGGTTCGCGGCCATGGCCAGGCGGCGGTAGAAATCGATCCGCAGCCGGGTTTCCCCGATGTAGGCCGAAGGCAGCCGGGCCTGAACCTTGTCGATCTCCCCCTCCGCGCGCTCGGCCTGCCGCAACGCGCTGTAACTGTCCGTGGCCCCGGGCCGGGCGGCTCCGGTCTCGGCCCCCTCGCCGACGAACACAAAGTCGAGCTTTACGCTGGCCCGCACCAACGCGGCGTGCTTCTCGCCCTTCAACCGTGCCACGCTTTGCCGCAGCAGCTGGCAATACAGCTCGAAGCCGATGCCGACGATGTGGCCGCTCTGCTCGGCGCCCAGCAGGTTGCCTGCGCCGCGCAGCTCGAGGTCGCGCATCGCGATGCGGAAACCGGCGCCCAGCTGGTTGTGCTGCCGGATGGCGCTCAGGCGCTGCCGCGCCAGGTCGAGCACCCGGGCGTGCCGGTGCAGCAGCAGGTAGGCGTAGGCCTGGTGCTTGAAGCGGCCGACGCGGCCGCGCAGCTGGTACAGTTGCGACAGGCCGAAGCGGTCCGCCCCCTCGATGATGAGCGTGTTGCAGTTCGGGATGTCGAGGCCGCTCTCGATGATCGTGGTGCACACGAGCACCTGGTACTGGCCGGCGACGAAGTCCGTCATCATGCGCTCGAGGCCGGCGGCGCCCATCTGGCCGTGGCCGACGCCGATGTTCACCCCCGGCAGCAGCTCGCGCAGGCGGGCGGCGACGAGATCGATGCTTCGGACCCGGTTGTGCAGATAAAAGACCTGCCCGCCGCGCCGCAATTCGTGCCGGATGGCCTCGACCACCAGCTTCTCGTCGTAGCTCTTCACGATGGTCTGGATGGGCAGCCGGTTCGACGGGGCCGTCTCGATCGTGCTGAGGTCGCGCGCGCCGGTGAGGGCGAGGTAGAGCGTGCGCGGGATCGGCGTCGCGCTCATGGAGAGCATGTCCACGTGGGCCCGCCAGCGTTTGAAGACCTCCTTGTGCTTCACGCCGAAGCGCTGCTCCTCGTCGACGATGACGAGGCCGAGGTCCTGGAACTTCACGTCGGCCTGCACCAGCCGGTGCGTGCCGATCAGGATGTCGATTTTTCCCGCCGCGAGCGCGGCGACGATGCCGGCCTGCTCCTGGCGGGTGCGGAAGCGGCTGAGCATCTCCACCGCCACGGGGTAGCCGGCCATGCGCTCACGAAAGGTGTTGAGGTGTTGCTGCGCCAGCACGGTGGTCGGCACGAGCACGGCGACCTGCTTGCCGCCCATGACGGCCTTGAAGGCGCCGCGGATCGCCACCTCGGTCTTGCCGAAGCCGACGTCGCCGCACAGCAGCCGGTCCATCGGCCGCGTGCGCTCCATGTCGGCCTTGAGGTCGGTGATGGCCTTCGCCTGATCGCGCGTTTCGGCGAACGGGAACGCCGCCTCGAACTCCTTCATCCACGCCGTGTCCTCCCCAAAGGCGTGGCCCGGCTGCGCCTCGCGCCGGGCCTGGATGGCGAGCAACTCGGCGGCGAGGTCGAGCGTCGCCCGCTCGGCGGACTGCCGCGCCTTCTCCCAGCGGCCCGAGCCGATGCGCCCGAGCTGCGGCCGGGCCTTGGTCAGGCCGACATAGCGGCTGATGAGATGCGACTCCTGCAACGGCACGTGCAGCGTGACCTTGTCATCGAACTCGAGGGAGATCACCTCGCGGATGCCGTCGCGCGTCTCCAGCTTGGTCAGGCCGCGGAACTGGGCGATGCCGTGCGAGAGGTGGACGACGAAGTCGCCCTCGACCAGCTCGGAGAAGTCGAGCAGCTGGTCCACCGCCGACTGGGCGGCGAGGGCGCGCCGGGTCACCGGGCGCCGCGCCCGCCTCCGGCCGAAGAGCTCGGTTTCGGAGACGACGATGAGGCCTTTGGGAAGGGCGGTGAGTACCTTCACCGCCGTCTCGGCGCGGAGCGGAGTCCGCGCCCTACCTTCCCGGTATGTCACCCGGAATCCTTCCGTCAGTGCCCCGCGCAAAAACCGCGGCTTGATCTTCTTCAGCGCGGGGTGCTCGTCGAGAAGCTCGCGCACCCGTTGCTCCTCGCCCTCCTTGGAGATCACAAAGTCGATGGCATAGCCCTCCTGCTTCCAGGCGGCGACCTTTCCCAGGAACCGCCGGCGGGCGTCTTCCTCGGCGGACAACCGTTCGTGGGCCAGCAGCTGTTCCTCCGGGTAGGATCGGTGGTGGGCCAGTGATTCCGTGTCCCAAGTTTCCTCAGACGCGGCGCCGTCGAACAGCCGGGTGGCCAGGTCGAGGTCGCCCACGCCGAGCAACCGCGCGCAGGCGCCGGGTAGGGCTTCAAGGAAAGGTAGGGCGGTGAGTCCCTTCACCGCCGTTGCATCCTCGGCGCGGAGCGGAATCCGCGCCCTACCATCCGGCGCCAGCGTGTCGAACAGCTCCTCCAGCGCTTTGGGTTCGATCAGCGCGGCGTGTGCCGCGGGTGGCAGGTAATCCAGCAACGAGGCGCGCGCGCCCGACGCGTGCAGCTTGGGTGCGGCGGTGAGCGTGATGGATTCAACCGGCTCGCCGGATCGCTGGGTGACCGGATCGAGCGCCCGGATCTCCTCGAGGGTGTCGCCGAAATAATCCAGGCGGCATGGTGCATGGGCGGTGATGGGATAGACATCCACGATGCCGCCGCGCACCGCGTACTGCCCGGGGGCCTCGCACACGGCCTCGGCATCGTAATCAAACGAGCGCAGCAGCTCGAGCAGGGCTTGGAACGGCTGGTCCGTCCCGCGCCGCAGCTCGGTTTCCCTCCGGGCGAAGTCCGCCGGTGGCGGCACCGGCTGCAGCAGCGCCGCCGGTGTCGCGAGGATCAGCAGTGTTCCCGCCGGCGGCGCGGCCGCGCGACCCCCGGCCCCGCGCAGCCGTGAAAGCACACCGAGCCGGTCGCTTGCAGCATTGAAGGCCTCGCGCATCTCGCGGTTTTCAGTCTGCGCCTCCGGGAAGATCATGACCTCCAGGCCACCACCGGGACGGTTGGCCGCGTGGAACAAAGCCAGGTCCTCGGCGAGGGCCTCGGCCTGCTGCGCCTCCTCATGGACGACCAGCCAGACCGGCGCAGGCTGGCGGCGGAGCAGTTCCGTCAGGGCATGGGGTTGCGCCGCCGGGCAGATGCCGGTGAGCTTGGTGCGCGGGTGGGATGCAGGCTCCGACACGGAGGGGAGAACGTGCAGGCTATTGGTCGGCGTGCAACTGGATAGAAAAGCTCCAAGCTCCCGGGAAGCAGCAGCGGCCAATGCAGAAACAGGAGGGGCTTATTGTTCCCCTGATGGGGAATTCTTTGGCGCTGGGCTGTTGGCGCATGGAGCGTCAGCCCGCAGCGGGCTGCCTCGCCCGCAACACCGCCAGCGCCGCGTGGGCCGCGGCTTCCTCCGCCACCTTCTTCGACGAGCCCTTGCCGGTGCCGAGTTGTTCGTCGTGCAGGCTGACCGCGACCGCGAACTCCCGGGCATGGCGCGGGCCGGTGGTGCTCAGCACCTCATATTTCAGGGCGATATTGCCGTGCTCGGGCTGCACCAGTTCCTGCAGGCGGCCCTTCGGGTTCTCGGCGTCATCGGCGAGTTCGAGGTGCACCCCGAGGGGGCCGTACCAGGCGAGCACGACGCGCTGCGTGGTGGCCAGGTCGCTGTCGAGGTAGATGGCCCCGATGATGGCCTCGAAGGCGTCCTCGAGGCTGGACGCGCGCGTGCGGCCGCCGGTTTCCTCCTCGCCCCGGCTGAGGCGCAACCCGGTGTCGAGCTGGAGGTCGCGCGCGAGCCGGGTCAAAAAGCTGCCCTTGGAAAGGATGGCGCGCTGCCGGCTGAGCACGCCTTCGCGCTCGGTCGTCGAGACACGGTAGAGGGCGTCGGTGAGGATGAAGTGCAGCACGGCATCGCCGAGAAACTCGAGCCGCTGGTTGTGCGGTCCGGCGGCGGGGTTCTCCTGGGCGAACGAGGCGTGGGTCAGCGCCTCGAGCAAAAGGGCCCGGTCCTGGAAGCGGTAGCTCAGATGGCCTTCCAGGGCAGTGAGATTGGCGGTCGGATCAGACACGGTGCTCAAATTACAAACGCCCAAAGGCCAAAGGCCAAACAATTCCCGCGTCCGGGTCTGGGCGATGGCGCATGCGTATTTTTCAGATTTGGAGCCTGGCGTTTGGACCTTGCGGAACGAAGTTCAGCTGCTCGCGCTCGAGTAGCGGCGGAGGCCGCGGTGGAAGAAAAAGACGGCGAAACCAAACCAGAGGACGGTGATGCCGATCAGCCAGCCGACGAGGCGCAGGTCGAAGCCGTGGAGCAGGGTGCTCGCGGGGGCGTTGCTGACGAGGACCATGGGGAGAATCCAGACGAAGGCGATGTTCGCCGCGCCGCGGAAGGCCTCGCGCGGCAGCCGGGAGAACTCGCTCAGCGTGAAGTAGCTGCCCTCGATGCCCTGGGCGCTGGTGATCCAGAAGGCCGGGGTGATGCACAGCACCAGCATGCTGTAGTGGATGATGACCCCGCAGCCCACCAGCAGCGCATAGAGTGCGATGTCCGCCAGCCCGGGATGCAGGCCGAGCTGATGGGCGGAGTAGATGACGACGCCGGCGGCGACGAACGAGTTGATGAGGCCGTCCGGGTCGAGCTTGCGCGTGGTGGCGAGGAACATGACGTTGCCCGGCTGTGCGAGGAAGAAGTCGAAGTGGCCGCTGCGGATGTTGCGCCCCATCTCAAAGATGCTGCTCCAGAAAAACCCCATGAGGAAGCGCTGGATGAGCATCGAGGTGCCGACGAGGAGCATCATCTCGTATTTGGTCCAGCCGGCGACGGTCTCGGTGTGGGCGTAGATGACGGAGACCATCAGCAGGTTCACCGCCATCCAGAACAGCTCGACCAGCGCCCAGATGAAGAAATCGCCGCGGAACATCAGCGTCCGGATGATCGAGTAGCGGGCCGAGGTGAACCAGATGCGGGCGTAATGGGCGAGGGTCATGATCGAATCGTTCTCTTACTCATGCTCGTTCACATTCTCTCGGCGCCGAAGCAGAGTGAACGAGAAAGAGGAATGAGGAAGAGCGGACATGGGCAATCAGCCGCCGACGGCGGTGTGCAGGCGGAGGCCGCGCCGCCAGAGGAACTGGCCGAGGGCGAGGATGGCCAGGACCCAGCCGGCCTGGATCGCGAGGCCGGTCATGATGGCGGCGGGGTCGTTGAGCCGGCCGGTGAAGATCGCGACCGGGAAATACATCTGGTAATAATAGGGCAGGAACTGGGAGATCCGGAACAGCCAGTCGGGCAGGAGGTCGAGGGGGAAGATCTGCCCGCCGAGCACCGATTCGAGGGCCATGGAGAGGATGACCAGCCCCTGGATCTCGAGGAACCAGAAGCTCATCATGCCAAAACAGTAGGCGATCCCGAACTGGATCAGCGCGGACATCGCCAGGGCCGGCAGCCCGAGCCCGAGCCGCCACCACTCGGGCGGGAGCGTGAGGTAGTCCTTGAGCAGGGGGTAGGTGACGATGACGGGCAGCAAGATGAGCAGGCCGGTCACGAAGCGGGCCGACACGTAGATGCTGAAGCGGTAGGCGAAGTAGTTGATCGGCTTGAGCAGGAACTGGTTGATGAGGCCGTTGCGGATCTCCTCGCTGATCTGGTAATCCTCATTGAACGCCCCGATCATGAACTGCACCACGATGAGCGCCACGAAGTAGGTGAAAGTCTGCGCGAAGTTGAAGCCCCCGATGGCCGGGCTGCCGGCGTAGGCGGCACTCCAGAGGATGAACACCACGATGAGGTGGAAGAACGAGAAAAAACCCCGCACCGCGAAGTTCACCCGGTAGACCAGATTGCTCTGCAGGCCGACGGAGAAGGCGGCGGCGTATTTGGTCAGGGTGGCGAGCATCGGGTAGTAGCGAGTAGTGAGTAGTCAGTGTGCGGTGTATGGCAACTTTCCCCTGCTCGCAATCCGCTACTCGATGCTCGCTGCTAGGTTTCCCCATTCCCCTTCAGCCCAAACCGCTCGGCCACTTCCTTGGCGAGTGCCCGGTAGCTCGTGGCGCCCTGGCCATGCGGGTCATAGGTGAAGATCGGTTGGCCGAAACTCGGGGCCTCGCTGAGCCGCACGGTGCGCGGGATGAGCGTCTGGAAGATCTTGTCCGGGAGGTGCTGCCGCACCTCGTCGACCACCTGCTTGGCGAGGTTGATGCGGCTGTCGAACATCGTCATGACGATGCCGCCGACGTCGAGGGTGGGGTTGACGCCCGCGTCCTTCAACCGCTGTACGACTTTGAGGATCTGGCCGAGGCCCTCGAGCGCCATGTATTCGCACTGGAGCGCGATGAGGAGGTGGTCGGCGGCGGCGAGGGAATTCATCGAGAGCAGCCCCAGGGCCGGCGGGCAGTCGATGATGATGACGCGATAGCCGCCGGAATTGCGGAGCGGCTCGAGCACGGAGCGCAGGCGCATCAGGTAATTCGGCTGCTGGGCCAGTTCGATCTCGATGGCGGCGAGGTCCTGCTCGGACGGGATGAGTGCGAGGTGGGGCCACGCCGTGGGCGTGAGCATCTCGAACGCGCTGCCTTCGCCGTGGAGCGGGCCGTAGAGGCTCTTGCCCTCCTGCTTCTCGATGCCGAGGGCGCTGGTGGCGTTGGCCTGCGGGTCGAGGTCCACGACGAGGGTGTGGATCTTGCGCTCGGCGAGGGCGGCCGCGAGGTTGACCGCGGTGGTGGTCTTGCCGACGCCGCCCTTCTGGTTGGCGATGGTGAAAACAGTGCAGGCCATGCGCGATTAACCGGAAAGGAGCCCCGGGAGTCTAGCGCGAAGTGGGGCGTGCCGGCTCCGGCCGCAACCATCCGTCTCAAGGCAGCCTGGTTTGTGCCTTGATCCAAGCCGGAGGGATAAACAGTTCCTCGCCATCTGCGTCCACATACCAGCCGGGCGGCGGGCGGTCCGGGTGGACCCGTACGATGCTCAGGACTTGGACGGGGTTGGCCGGGTTGACCCGGTCAATCCAGGTGATCAGGCGGTAGACGGGCCGGGTCCGCCAGTGGTATGTCCCCATACTGGCCAAGACCACGGCCAGCAGCGCCAGCAGCAATTTGCGATTGGGCATGCGGGCACGCTGACTCGTGGGGT
>JBKJTZ010000101.1:0-66754 GCA_046590295.1 Lacunisphaera sp. | reverse complement strand
CTGTCTGCTGACATCCCAGGGATCGTCCACCGGCCTGCGCCGGGGCGTTTGTCCACGATTCTCGCGATGCGAAATCGAGGCAAAGAGGCCTGAAAGGGGCGCGGCGGCGGCGCGGTTATTTGTTATTGGGGCGGCTCACCAATAACCAATAACCAGTAACCGATAACACGGCTCACCAGTAACGAATAACCGATAACGGCGCTGGCTGATATCGCGGCGGCCCATCTATCGGGTAACCGGGGTTGCGCTTTTTCTGGCCACCCTTCAGGTCTCAGGTTTCAAGTTTCAGGTTTCGCTTATCAAAGTTCCGTGGTAATTACCCACTGACCGCAGCGCTATCATGAATTTCCGCAAAGTGATACTTGGCATCTACGCCGTGCTTTTCGCCGGGGTCGCCCTGTGGGCGGTGTCGTTCTTCGTGCAAATGCAGCGCGACCTGACGACGCTGCGCCTGCAGGAAAGCGCCTACCAGCGCCGGCTGGACGCCGCCCTGGCCCGGCTCAAGACCCAGGAAAAATACCTGCACCAGCTGCAGCGGGACCCGGCGCTGGTCGAGCGCATCATCCGCCAGAAACTGGGCTATGCCCGGAGCCAGGAGTTCGTGTTCCGGTTCGAGGAGGAGAGGAGGTAGGGGAGACCTGAGACTTGAGAGCTGAAACCTGAAATCTGAAATCTGAAATCTGAGACCAGAGACCTGAAACCTGAGACCTGAATATTCGAGCCGACTAATTCCGTGCCCCGCTGGATTCTGTCTTTACCCTCAGGTTTCAGGTCTCAGGTTTCAGGTTTTTATTTACCGTGAACATTGAACAATTAATCGGCTCATATCGCGCCGCAGGTCAGGCGCAGGTGTTTGCCTTCTGGGACTCGCTCAGCCCGGCGGAGCGGGCCGCGCTGGCGGAGCAGGCCCGGGAGATCGACCTCGGCGAGGTCAGGCAGCTGAACGCCACGCTCGTCCTCAAGACGGCTGGCGCCACGGGCGTGGACCTGTCGGGCCTGGCGCCGGCGCCCTGCACCCTGCTGCCGGAACATGGCGGCGATGCCGGCCAGTGGGCCGCGGCCCGGGCCGGGGGCGAGGCGGCCCTGCGCGCCGGTCGCGTGGCGGCCTTCACCGTGGCCGGCGGACAGGGAACACGGCTCGGCTATGACGGCCCCAAGGGGACGTTCGCGGTCACGCCGCTGCAGGGAAAGTCGCTGTTCCAGCTGTTCGCGGAAAAAATCAAGGCGGCGGGCCTGCGTTACAGCCGGCCGTTGCACTGGTTCATCATGACCAGCCACGCCAACCACGGGCCGACGGAGGAATTTTTCGCGGA
The DNA here is from genome assembly GCA_046590295.1 of Lacunisphaera sp. Classification (GTDB taxonomy): domain Bacteria; phylum Verrucomicrobiota; class Verrucomicrobiia; order Opitutales; family Opitutaceae; genus Lacunisphaera. The sequence goes on along the minus strand of JBKJTZ010000101.1, from coordinate 65,441 downwards.
GAACCAGCATTTCGGCCTCGACCGGGGCCGGGTGCATTTCTTCCGGCAGGGCCGCATGCCGGCGGTGGATTTTGCGGGCAAGATCTTGCTCGAGACCCCCTCGTCGCTCGCCCTCAGCCCGGACGGCCATGGCGGCTCGCTGCGCGCCCTGCACCGCAGCGGCGCGCTCGACCTCATGCAGGCGGAGGGCATCGACACGATCAGCTACTTTCAGGTGGATAACCCGATCGTGCGCTGCATCGATCCCGCCTTCATCGGGTTTCACCTCGCGGCCGGTTCCGAGATGTCGAGCAAGATGGTGCCCAAGGCCTATGCGGAGGAAAAGGTCGGCCATTTCTGCCGGCAGCACGGCAAGGTGGTCGTCGTCGAGTACAGCGACATGCCCATGGCCATGCAGCGCGAGAAGAACCCCGACGGGACGCTGCGCTACAGCGCGGGCAGCATCGCGATCCATGTGATCGACCGCGATTTCGCCGCCCGCATGGCAGGCGGGGAAATTGGGGAGAAACCTGAGACCGGAAACCTGAAACCTGAAGGTCCCGATTCCCGGAATACTCAGGTCTCAGGTTTCAGGTCTCAGGTTTGCTCTTCGCCCGCGCTTCCCTTTCACCGGGCGGACAAGAAGATCAACACGGTGGACGCGACCGGCCAGGCGGTGAAGCCGGAGAAGGTCAACGGGGTGAAGTTCGAGATGTTTGTCTTCGATGCGCTGCCGTTCGCGCGCAACTCCGTGGTGATCGAGACAGCGCGGGCGGATGATTTCAGCCCGGTCAAGAATGCCGACGGCGTGGATTCGCCGAAGACGGCCCGCGAGGACCAGCTGCGGCAGTTCGCGCGGTGGCTGAAGGCCGCCGGCGCGACGGTCGCCACCGATGCCACCGGCCTGCCGGCCGGCGCCCTCGAGGTCTCGCCGCTTTTCGGCTACGATGCGGACACGTTTGCCGAGCGGTGGGCCCGGCTGCCGGTCAAGCCGGTGGTGGGGGAGGGGTTGTATTTGGAATGAGAGCGGAAAGGGGCGCAGCGGCTGCGCGGTAATTGGTTATTGGATAGTGGTTATTTGTTATTGGGTCGGGTCACCAATAACCAGTAACGAATAACCGATAACGGCGCCGGCTGGATCCCACGGCGGTCCATCTCCCGGGTAACCGGGTTTGCGCTTTTTGTGGCCACCCTTCAGGTCTCAGGTTTCAGGTTTCGCTCCTAAAAGTTCCTTGGTTAATCAGCCTTGAGCCTGCCCGGAGGAATCTGTGTGCTCTGGCTAAACTATCCGATGACCAACCTCGAAAAAATCTCCCAAGCGGCCGCAGCCGGCAAACTGCTGCCCGGAGCCGTGGAAAACCTGAACGCCTGGCTGGCCGCCGGCCTCCCTGAGTGGGCGCAACAGAGCCTGGCTGAGCTGATCGAGCGCGGCGAATGGAGCGAGTTGAACGACCGTTTCTATCGCTACCTCGAGTTCGGCACCGGCGGCATGCGCGGCCGCACGATGGGCAAGGTGGCCGCCCAGGCCGAGACCGGCACACTCTCTCCCACCGGCAGTCCGGAGCACGCCGCCGTGGGCAGCAACCTGCTGAACGAATTCACCCTGGTCCGCGCCATGATCGGCCTGCACCGCTACATGGCCCAATATCTGGCCGGACAGAAGAGCGACGCCAAGCCCAAGATCGTGATCGCGCATGATGTCCGGCATTTCTCGCGCCACTTCTGCGAGCTGGCGGCCTCCACGTGGACAAAGCTGGGCGGCGAGGCGGTGATCTTTGACGGCCCGCGCTCCACGCCGCAGCTGAGCTTTTCCGTCCGCCACCTGAAGGCGCATACCGGCGTCGTCATCACGGCGAGCCACAATCCCCCGCACGACAACGGCTTCAAGGCCTACTTCACCGACGGGGCGCAAGTGACGCCCCCGCACGACAAGGGCATCATCGCCGAGGTGGACGCCGTGCCGTTGTCGGCCGTGCAGGCATTCCTCGCCAAGGACATCACCCTGGTCGTCACGCTCGGGCGTGCGGCCGATGACGACTACCTCGCGGTCGCGGCGGCGGCGGCGCTGGATCCGGCGGTGTTCAAGCAGACGCCGCTGAAGGTGGTTTACACCAACATCCACGGCGTCGGGGGAGTTTCCACGCTGCCCTTGCTGATCCATGCCGGCGTGCACGTCACGGAGGTGCCGGAGCAGGCGGCCTTTGACGCCCGCTTCCCGACGGTCAAGTCGCCCAACCCGGAGAACGCCGAGGCGCTCGCCCTCGCGGTGAAACTGGCGGAGTCGGGCGGCCACGATCTCGTCATGGCCACCGACCCCGATGCCGACCGCATGGGCGCGGCCGTGCGCAACCAGTCTGGCAAGATGGAACTGCTGACCGGCAACCAGGTGGGCGCGCTGCTCACCGACTACCGGATCACCAAATATAAGGAACTCGGCTGGATTCCCGCGGCGGGCACGCAGGCGGCCGCCGTGGTGAAGACCCTGGTCACCTCGCCCCTGCTCGATGCCATCGGCCACGGCCAGGGCGTGAAGGTCATCAACTGTCTCACCGGCTTCAAGTGGATCGCCGGCAAGATGCGTGGCTACGAGGAGCAGCTGGTCAAGGCCATGGGGCCGGGCTTCGACTACGACGCCACCCCGTTCCGCGAGCGCGCGGCGCTGCTGCTGCAGCACAGCACATTCTATCTCTTCGGCACCGAGGAAAGCTACGGCTACCTGCCCAACGACCTGCTGCGGGACAAGGACGGCAACTCGGCCTGCCTGATGTTCGCCGAGCTGGCGGCCTGGGTGAAGTCCCGCGGCCTCACGGTGCCGGAATATCTCGATGAGATTTACCTGAAATACGGCTTCTTCCTCGAGGGCGTCATCAACATCTATTACGAAGGCGCCAGCGGCGCGGTGAAGATCAAGCGCATCCTCGAGACCTACCGGTCCGGGCCGCCGGCGGCGTTTGGCGACACGCAGGTGACGAAGTTCCAGGACTTCGGCCGCGAGAAGTTCTACGACGCGGACAACGAGCTGATTCCGGCGCAGGACCTCTACCTGGTGACGCTGGCCAACGGCTACTCGTTTGCCGCCCGCGGCAGCGGCACCGAGCCGAAGATGAAATTCTATCTCTTCGCGCAGGAAGCGGTGAAGTCGGCGGCGGAACTCCCGGTGGCGAAGGCGAAGGCGAAGAGCACGCTCGACGCGCTCAAGGCGCTGATCGAGGCGGACGCGCGGAAGCGGGCGGAGGGGGAGAAACCTGAGACCTGAAACCTCGCCATTGTGGCCTGTTGCTGTCTGCTGACATCCTAGGGATCGTCCACCGGCCTGCGCCGGGGCGTTTGTCCACGATTCTCGCGATGCGAAATCGAGGCAAAGAGACCTGAAAGGGGCGCGGCGGCGGCGCGGTTATTTGTTATTGGGTCGGCCTACCAATAACCAGTAACGAGTAACTGATAACACTGCCCACCAGTAACGAGTAACCGATAACGGCGCTAGCTGGATCCCGCGGCGACCCATCTATCGGGTAACCGGGGTTGCGCTTTTTCTGGCCACCCCTTCAGGTCTCAGGTTTCAAGTTTCAGGTTTCGCTTCCCAAAGTTCCGCGGTCAAAAACTCTGAAAACAATCCAATTCACTTCACCACGGATTAGACGGATCTCCGGATCAAGGCAGGGGTTTTGGTCGCGCTCGGCGGTCAGCGGCGAGGTCTGCAGTTTCAGGTGGGTCTGGTTTTAGACTTCGATTATTATTCGTAACATATTGTTAAGGATAGATATGAATCTGAGCTTGAAATAGATAAAGCGTTACGTAACGTTTTATCTATGCCGTATGAGGCCCTCACCAAGGAACGGATTACCCGGGCGCTCAGTCGGCTGGGAGAACTGGCGCACGAGGAGAAAGCGGTGTTGGAGATTTCCCTCTATGGTGGCGCGGTCTTCACCCTCGTGTATGCCTCGCGGGATACCACCAAGGATGTCGATGCGATCTGCCGGCCCTCGGAGGTGGCTCGCCGGCTGGCGTTGATCGTATCTCGGGAGCAAGGGCTGCCGGACGATTGGCTCAACGGCCACGTCAAGCAGTTCATCGCCGCCCGGGAAGAAAAAAACCTCCTGCGGGGCGATGAATTTGGTCCCGGCCTGCGGCTCTCGGTGCCGACGGCCGCCTATTTGTTGGCGCTGAAACTGCAGTCGTGCCGGCCGCGCCTGCCCGGGTATGCCGGTGACGAGGACGACATCCGGTTTCTGCTGAAGAAAATCCGCCCGGACTCGGTGGGTGCGGTGGAGCGGGTCAGCGAGCGCTTTTTCCCGGGGGACGGGTTGTCCGAACGCGCCCGGATCTTGGTGGAGCAATTGTTGGAGGAGGCGAAATGATGGCCCGACCCCAAACCCTGAAGGAACTGGCGGACCGGTCGGAGACGATCGAGGAATTCGGCCGGCATTTTCGCGATTGGCTGCATGAGTTCCGGCGGTTCGGCTCACGGGCGCAGATTTTTCAGGCGATGGCCGAGCCCCCGGTCAAGCTTGCCGGACGATTTCCCGAGGGCCAGGTGGCCGATGCCTGGCTCGCCGCCTATGCCGAATACATTGCGGCCCGGACCGGCCTGACGGCGCCGAAGTGGGTGGCCTCCCGCCATAGAATATTGCCCCAACCTTGGTTCGCGGTGGACGAAACCAACCCGGCCGCCAAAATCGCGGCGATGCGCGACTCACCCGCCCCCTTCAAGAAACGCAACCTGTTCACGCCGGTGGTGGATCTGCCGCTGGCCCTCCGGGCCGGCCGACCGACATTGTCCCAGCAACACAAGCGCCGCGCCAATGCGGAGCGGCAGCGGCGGTTCAGGGCACGTCGCCAGGCGCTCCTCCAGGCACATCGCACGGCTATGGAGACAACCTTGAAACAGTCCGACCTTTCACCCTTATGAGCAAGTCACGCGCATTGAGCGTTGGTATCCTTGGGCTCGCCGTCCTGGTGGCGGCCTGGTTGTGGTGGGACCTGGGACGCAACCGGGAATCCTATTTGGTGTATGATGACAAGGGCGCGACGTGTGCCATCATCGTGCCGGCCAGCCCTACGGAACCGGAACTGGCGGCGGCGAAGCTGCTGAGCGAAACCCTGGCGGCGGCGGCGGGCCGGGAGAGCAACGATTTTCCCATCCAGCGCGAGAGCCGGTGGCGCTTTTGGCAGAAAGGCATCAAGGTCGGCAACACCTCCAAGGCCGGGCTGCTGCTGCTGGCCGGAACCACCAGGCTGGAGCGGCCGGTGGGCGCGGTGGTCAGTCCGGGTGGTGTAATTCTACGCAGCCGTTGGCCGGAGGACATTGTTGCGGCGGCCAGCTGGTTTTTGGAAAAACACACGGGGGCGCACTGGTTCATGCCCGGGCCGCTGGGCCAGTCCGTGCCGCGACGATCCACCCTGAGGTTGCCGCTGGGGGTCGAGACGGCCGCACCGTCATTTATCTCCCGCAATCTCGGGGGCATCGGTGGTCCGGAGGGGGCAGCCTGGTTTGCGGCCAACCGGCTGCAGGCGGTGCTTGGCCACAACCACAGCATGAGTGAGATCTTCAAGCCGGAGGACGTGGTCAAGATGCCCGCGCTGGCCCCCCTCGTCAACTGGCAGAAATATGTCCCGACGCAGCCGCACGAGCAGGGGTGGCAGCCCAACCTTGCGGCGGCGGAGGCGGCCCCGCACGCGATCAGCGTCCTGCGCCGGCAGCTGACGCACGCGCCAACTCAGGTGGCCGCCAGCCTGTCGATGAACGACACGATCAACTACGACCAGTCGAAGGAGACGCAGGCGCTGGTGGGGCCGCCGCGCTATTTCCGCCAGAAACCGGATTTCTCCAACCTCGTGTTCGGCTTCGCCAACCAGGTGGCCCGCGGCCTGGCGGCGGAATTTCCCGACCGCTTTGTCACCACCTACGCCTACGACTGGACCGAGGACGTGCCGCGTTTCCCGGTGGAACCGAATGTGGTGCCCTACTTGACGGCCGACCGCAGCCAGTGGTTTGACCCAGTGTTCGCAGCGGAGGACCGCGACCTGATGAAGCGCTGGGTCGCGGCCGGCCCGAAGCTGGTCGGGATCTACGACTATTTTTATGGGGCGAGCTACCTCGTGCCGCACCCGACGCTCTACGCCGTGGCGCAATCCATCCCCTTTGCCCATGAGGCGGGGGTGCGGGCCTTTTATGCGGAGTGCTACCCCAACTGGGGCAATGAAGGACCAAAATTATGGCTGGCCGCGCAACTCCTCTGGGATGCCACACGGGATCCCGCGGGGTTGATCGACACCTATTATCGCGAATACTGGCAGGAGGCAGCCGGGCCCATGCGGGAGTTTTTTGAGTTGTGCGACAAGCAGTGGCTGGAACAGCCGCTGCCTTCCTACTGGCTGAAATATTTCAAGGACGAGCATCAGGCGCTGCGTTTTCCGCCGGAAGTGCGGCTGGCCTTGCGCGTGAAACTGGAAGCCGCGGACCGGCTGGCGCAGTCGGATACCGTCCGCCAGCGGTTGGCATTGACCGAGGCGGCGTTTGCGGTGTCCGATGCGTTTTGTGAATTTACCGAGGCGCGGGAACGGGTTTCCCGGTTGGCGCTGGCCGATCCCCTTGACCGGACGGTCGTGGTGGCGGCGGCAGCAACCATGCAGCGGGTCAAAGGAAAGCTAAATGACTCCCTCAGCCGCACCAAAGCGGCGCATCCGCTGGCGGTCACGACGAAGCTGCTGGAGGAATATACCCGCAACGATCCGCGGCGACGCGCCCTGTGGCGGTTGCAGCAGCCGGCGCCGGCGGTGGCCGAATCCGGGCAATTCACCGCCGCCTTTGGCGACCTGCTGCCCGCCCCTCTGGGAACCGGGCGGCAGGAACTGACGGTCGATGGCGAGTTGCTGCGCCTCACGTTGCGGGACGTGGCGGATTTCACGACGCTGGACTATGTGCAGACCGGCTACTGGCGCGGCCACGGCGAGCCCTATGAGACCCGCCGCATCACCCTGCAGCCCGGCATTGGTCACAATACGATCCGCTTTGCCGGCTGCAAGCAGGAGACGCTCTCGCAATGGTATTCGGCGGAGGGCGGGTCGCTCTATACCGGCACGGTCCAGGTGCGGGCCAAGGTCAGCCCCGGCAACATGACGTTCCTCATCGTCTCGTTTTTGGACGCAAAGGGAAAGCACATCGGCATCGGCTTCATCGACCGGCTGCCGGTCGGGGATTGGTCGGGCCCGGTGGAACTGGCCGTGCTCGTGCGGGCGCCGAAGGAGGCGGCGCAGATCGGCCTGGGCGTCCGGGTGCTGAACCAGGTCAATGACGACTACGCGGAATTCGCGCAGCTCTCGCTCAAACGGGTGGAGGCGAAGCAGAAACCTGAAACCTGAGACCTGAAACCTGAGACCTGAGACCTGAGACCTGAAAGCTGAAACCTCGCCGTTGTGGCCTGCTGGCCACCCGGTGTGCCCTGTTGCTGTCTGCTGACATCCCAGGGATCGTCCACCGGCCTGCGCCGGGGCGTTTGTCCACGATTCTCGCGATGCGAAATCGAGGCAAAGAGAATGGAAAACTGAAACCTGAAAGCTGAAACCTGAGACCTGAAACGGGCGCAGCGGCTGCGCGGTTATTTGTTATTGGGTCGTCCTACCAATAACCAGTAACGAGTAACCGATAACGGCGCTGGCTGATCCTGCGGCGGCCCATCTCTCGGGCAACCGTTTTTGTGCTTTTTGGGTCCACCCCTTCAGGTCTCAGGTTTCAAGTTTCAGGTTTCGTTTCAGGTTTCGCTTCTCAAAGTTCCGCGGTCAAAACTCTGAAAACAATCCAAGGCACTTCACCACGGATTACACGGATATCACGGATCAAGGCAGTGGAATTGTCGCCACGAAGTGGCTCGAGTGGTCACAAAAAATGTTCTGAGGCACTCCGGTTTTATGCCTCCTTGTAGGCGACTTGGATTGGATCCATCGGCGAACCGGACATGTCCGGTCGGACGGCGAGCAGCGCTCCGGTAGCACTACACCCTATATTCGTTCGAAAACTTTCAGGCTACTGTTGACCGAAGGGAGAGCCGTAGGGTGGGAGCATATGCTTTCGCTTGATCCTCTTCATAGTCCGTTACTCAACAATATCAGCATACGAATATGAAACTTAGATTCAAACTTCTAGCCGGATCGGTCATGGCCGCGCTTTTCTGCACGGCAACCGCCCTTCAGGCCACCCCGTGGCACAAGCCGTCGGTCGATTCCACCGCGAGCTTCGCGGTTCTGGCGGGCTCGGCCGCGACCTTGACCGATGCCATCATCATCGGGGATGTCGGCGTCGACCACGGCCCGCTCACGCAGACCACCTCGGTGATCACCGGCACGATCCACGTGGGCGACCCGTTTGTGCACGCGGCCTATGCCGACCTCCTCGCCAATTATGCGGCGATCGCACAGCTGCCGTGCGATTCGGTGCTCGGCGGCAACCTCGCGGGCCTGTTCCTGACCCCGGGAGTCTACTGCGTTACCGCGGCGTCGACGACGACCGGTGGCGTCCTGACGCTCGTCGGTTCCTCCACCGACACCTGGATCTTCAAGATCGGCACGGGCGGCACCGGCGCCCTCACTGGCACCAACTTCACGGTGGTCATGACCAGCGGGGAGACGTGCAACAACAACATCATCTGGTGGACGGCCGAGGCGGCGACCCTGACAGACTCCGTCTTCATCGGCAGCATCCTCGCGGGCGCGGACATCACTGTCACCCGCGGGAGCGTGGACGGCCAGCTCCTGGCGAAGGGCGCCGTGACGGTGACCGGAGCCCTCATCAATGATTGCGGCAGTGTGGTCGTCACTCCCCCCAACAAGCCCAAGGCCAATGAAGGCGTGGGCAATGGCGTGGACGGCAACACCCCGGGCCACCTCCACAATGGCGGCAACGACGACCCGGCCTTCACGCCCGGCAATCCCGGCGCGAAGAACAAGAAACCACGCGGTTAAGTCTCGCCCCAGTTAATCGGCCAAGCCGGTCCGGCGTTTGCCGGGCTGGCTTTTTTTGTCTGCCTGCTACGGATCATCGCGCACCACCAGCCGGGCCGGTTGCTCCAGCCGCACCTGCAAAAGGCCCTTCGCGGAATCAAACCGCGCCGCCCGAGCGACAGCATCCTGCACGGCATGAGGGGTGACAGAGTTCGGCTTGGACGGACTGATGGCATGACAGACTTGCACTTCTCCCGCGCGGGAAGCGCCTTCAGCTGCTTGCACAGAACCGATCAGTGCGGCGTTAAGGCATCCCGCCTCCACTCCAACCAGCCAGTAACTCCTGACGGCGGATAACTTACGGCTTGGCACGCCGGGCAGGCTCGAAAGGATAGGGCGTATGATCGTCGGCATCGACCTGGGCACCACCTTCTCGCTCATCAGCTACGTCAATTCCTCGGGCACCCCGACCCTGATTCCTTCGCGGCGCGACGCCCAGCGCTTCCAGACGCCCTCGGTGGTGCACATCGGCGAGCGCGGTGCCATTGTCGGCGACCTGCTGGAGGAACTGTTGCAGGAGGAGCCGTCGCTGCCCATCAGCCGCTTTGCCAAGCTCAGCATGGGGCAGCCGGACAAGGTCGTGCTGACCGACCACCTCGGGCAGACCTACACCCCGGAGGCGATCTCCGCGCTGGTGCTGCGCAAGCTGAAGGAGGATGCCGAGGCGGCGCTCAGCGAACCCATCACCGGGGCGGTCATCACGGTGCCGGCCAATTTCAACGAGGCGCAGCGGCAGGCCACGGTCAATGCCGGGCGGCTGGCGGACATCCCGGTGCTCGGGCTGGTGGAGGAACCGCTGGCGGCGGCGACCTTCTTCGGCCTCAACACCAAGGGCGGCGAGCGGCTGATCTTCGTTTTTGACATTGGCGGCGGCACGCTGGACGCCACCATCCTCAGCGCCACACCCGAAGGCCTCTACGCCATCGCCACGGAGGGCGCGGACAACATCGGCGGCAAGAACTTCGACGAACTCATCATGGGCATCGTGGCCGACCAGTTTCGCGGACAGTTCGGCGTGGACCCGCGGACCGACCCGGAGTCGGCGCAGCGGCTGCGGCATTTCGCCACCCAGTCGAAGATCGCCCTCTCGGCACCCGGCGCGAACGTCATCAGCAAGCCAGTGATCCTCGCGGGCAAATCCCTGCGGGTGACCTTCAACCGCTCCCAGTTCGAAGCGGCGGCCGAGCCTTGGCTCGAGGCCTGCCAAGAAGTCTGTGAGCGCGCGCTGAAGAGCCAGAGCCTGGCCTGGGACGACATCGACGAGCTGATTCTCACCGGCGGTTCGAGCCTCGTGCCCTGCGTGGAGCGGCGGGTGCGGGAGATGAGTTCGCTGCAGCCCGCGCGGATCCGCCGCGAGCAGCCGCACGCCTCCATTGCCTACGGCGCTGCGCTGCTGGCCGAGCAGTTCTACGGCGACAAGAAGACCGCCGCCCCGCCGCTCAAGCAGCAGGTGACGAGCAACGAGCTCGGCCTGCGCGTCTTCGACCCGAAGGAACGGAAGCCGGTCTTCCACGCGATGATCGAGAAGAACGTGCCGGTGCCGACCACGGCCAAGCAGACCGTTTACACGCAGAAGGCCGACCAGACCTCGCTCTCGATCGAGCTGTTGCAGCGCAAGGATCCCTTCACGCCGCCGGAGACGCTCGGGCAGTTCACCTTCGGCCCGATCCGCCGGCCCGAGGCCCAGCACCCGGTGGCGATCGAGATGGGCTACGACGGCACGGGCCGGGTGAACGTCACCGCGACGGACGGCCGGACGGGTGAGTCCGTGGCGCGGGAATTTTCCAAGCAGGCCGAGGCGGACCTGACGGCGATGTATGCGCGGTTGCAGAAGCTGCCGGTGCGGGCGTAGGCGGAAAGGAGAATGCTGAAAGCTGAAACCTGAGTGCACTACCAACGGACAGCAGACAGCAAACAACGGGGGATTGGTCATTAGTCATTGGTGATTGGTCATATCGAGCCACGGATGGCAAACGTCGGACCGTTGGCCACCGGTCGTCGCCGGGCCGATGGCTGACAAGGAGCCTGACGGAGCACGTGGAAGGAAAGCTGAACTAATACAGACAGCAAACGGTAGGGGTCGTTTCCCTCAACGACCTTTCCGAAGGCGCTTGAGGGCAAGCGCCCCTACCTGAGACCGGAGGGCTCGGAAAAATTCAGCTCGCGAAGGTCGCTGAACGTGAACGGTCAGGGCGAGAGCTGGAGTTTGCTGACCTTGCCGTCGCCGCTGCAGGTGGTGCAGGTCGTCTTCCAGTAAGCGGTGCCATTGGTGCACGACTCGCAGATGAAGTATCCCTTCCGGTTGCAGGCGGTGCACATGACCATTTTCTGCCCGGTGACTCCGCCGCCGTAATCACCAGCGACGGTGCCAACGACGCCGTTCCGGCAGTCCGGACAGTCGCGCCGGCCCGTGCCGCTGCACTGGTTGCACCGACCTTGGTGTTGGCTGCTGCCGGCGCCGCTGCAAGAACTGCAGGTGATGTTCTCCACCGCCAGTTGTTTGAAGCTGAACGACAGTGTGAGCGGTGCGGGCTTTTGTTCGGTGGTGAACTTCGCGCGGTAAGGCTGGTAGCCGTTGGTTTCCAGCAGCAGGGTGTGCTCGCCTGGCGGGAGGGTGGAAAGCTCGATCTCCGATCCATTGTTCGCCTTGCCGTCCACAGTGATGCGGGCAGGGGTTTCGGCCACCTTGATGCGGACCGGCTGGCTGCGTTGGTCGAGGTCGATGGTTTTCGCGGTCTTGCCTGCCTCGACGTCCAGGTTCTGCGCGACGTCGTTATAACCGGGCCGCGAGAGCCGGACCGTGACGCGACCCACGGGCGCGCCCGTGACGGTGGCGGGCGTCTGGCCGGAGACTTTCCAACCGAGGGCATTGGAAGCATGGAAGGGTACGCCAGCGGGCTGGGAAGTGACGGCCAGCGAACCTTCGGCATAGACCGCCTCGATCAGCTCATTATCTTCAAGGACGGCGGTGGTTTCTTTGACCACGTCCGCCCAGCCGGGCCGGATGTAACGGACGGAGATCTTGCCGGTGGTGAATTCGCCGCGTTTTTCGACGCCGGAAAAAGGAGCCACGGTGACGCCATCGGTGACGAGATGGGTCAGCGGTAGGCCCGTCAACGCGCCGGGGGTGGTGCCCGTCTGGACGCGGCCGTAGGCATCGGTGAGGGTCCACGCGAGGCCTTCCGGCTTCGAATGGATGCGTAGCCCGGTTGTGGTCTCGAAGAAATAGGTCCGCCGGTCGGCGATGTCCCGGACCAGCGTGGCCAGCGTGGTGGCGATTTGATCGACGGCGCCGGCAGCCTCGTCGAGGGCTCCGGCTTGGAGCAACTCCTCCGCCCGCACGCGGGCCAGTTTGGCGGGATGGCGGAGGAGATGGTTTTTGAGCCACTTGGAATAGATTTCCTGGGCCGAGGACTGCGCCGAGAGCTCGGCCTTTTTTTCGGTCAGGATATCCCGGAGGCCGCGCAATTCCGATTTCAACTCGCTGGTCCGCCGCTCGGCATCCTGCAGGTCGCTTTCGTGGGCCTCCCAGTCCATGCGGGCTTCGGCGAGCCTGGTGCGCAAGGAGGTCTTGAGTGCGTTGAGGCGATTGGTTTCGGCTTTCTCGTCCGTTTGTTTCTTCTGCAATGTCTCGGTCGCGAGGCGGGTCTGTTCGGCATTGTCGGCGCGGGTCTTCAGCACGAACCAGCCGCCGCCGGCCAGGACGACGACGGCGATAACGGCGACGAGGATGAACTCGCGGCCCGCTTTGCGGGCCGGGGGTTTGGGATCTTGGTTCTGGGGTCTCGGGGATGGGGGAGCGGCCCGCTGTCCTCCGTCCTCTGTCCTCTGCTTACTCGTCACCGGCAGCGCCGAGGAGTCGGCGGCGAGGGTGAGGGTTTCGAAGGCGGTCGTGATCTCGGAGAGGGACTCGCGGTATTTGGCCTGGAGGCCGGGGGTGGGGGCCTTGGCGATCTTGTCCTCGAGCTTGCGGCGCAGTTCGAGGAAGCGCGCCTCGAGTTGCTCGGGCGTGGCGTCTGCGGAGAGATCGAGGAGTTTGGTGGCTTCGGTAGGAGACATAGAATTAAACAGGATGGGGGGAGCTGACTACTGGATCTGCAGCTTGCTCACGCGACCGTCGCCGCTGCAGGTTGAGCAGGAGCGCTGGTTGGTGAATTTGCCTTCACCGTAGCAACTACCGCATTGTTGCCGGCCTTTGTTGGCACTGGGACAGCTGAAACAGGGCAGCTTAAGCTGCTGTCCATTGAAGGTGCTGTAGGTGGCACCGTAACCGTTGCAGCTCTCGCATTTCACCGTGCCCCGCCCGGCGCAGGTTGTGCAACGTTTGGTGTCCGTGAACGAACCGTGGCCGGAGCAGGAAGCGCAGGTGATGTTCTCCTGGGCCAGTGCACTGAAACGGTAATTCAGCGTGTAGGCGGTGAACTCCTGCTTGATCTCGGTCTTCGTGCGATAGGCGGGGAAGTTGGCGCGGCGCAGCTCGATCTGGCAGGTGCCGGGCGGCTGGTTCGCCAGTTTGACCTGACCGCGGCCGTAGAATTTGCCGTTGGCCCAGATCTCGACATCGGGTTCGGCGGTGATGGTCACCTGTTGGGAGCGAAGGGCGGAAGCCACGGACGCCGTGGCGCCGGTGCGGATTTCGGCGGTGGCGGTCACGTCTTTAAAGCCGGGGCGGCTGACCGTGACGCGGGCGGTGCCCGGGGCGACGGCACTGGCGGTGGCGGGAGTGGTGCCGGATTGGGTGCGGCCAAAGGCATCGACGAGGGTCCACGCCAAGCCGGCTGGCTCGGACTGGATGGAGACGCTACCCTCAAGGGCGAGCTGGGCGGTGCGCTGGGCCGGAACATCGCGGGCCAAGGCGGCGAGGGCGTTTTTGAGCTCAAGCAAGGCGCCGCCGGCTTCCTGTGTCATGCGGGCGGACAGGAGTTCCTCGACCTTGGCGCGGGCAATACGGGCCGGGTGTTGCTCGAGGTGTTTGGTCAGCCAGTCGTAGTAACGCTGGGCGGCGGCGACGCGGGTCTGGAGTTCATTGGTGCGACCGGCCGGGGCGTCGCGGAGACTGCGGAGTTCACCCTTCAATTCGGTGAGGGCGCGTTCCGCGTTGCGTTCCTCCTTTTCCCAGGATTCCCAGGCAATGCGGGCGGCGGCGAGCTGGGTGCGTTGTTCGGCCAGAAGTTTGTCTTGGCGTTCGCGCTCGGCCTTCTCGGCGGCCGCGAGGCGGATTTTCTCCCGTTCGTCGGCCTGGCGCTTCGCTTCGGCGATACGCTCGGCCTCGATCTTGGCTTCCGCGGCGATCCGCGCCTTCTCCTCGTTCTCGGCGCGGGTTTTCATCACGAACCAGCCGCCGGCCCCGAGAACGGCGACGGCGATAAAAGCGACGAGGAGGAATTCGCGGCTGCCAGACTTGCGCTTGGCAGCCGGGAAACCTGAAACCTGAGACCTGAGACCTGAGTCAGACTCTGAACCGACCCGCAGGGACGCGGGTCCTCCCGGTCCGGGTTCATTGCTCCCGGCTACCCGTTGATCCAGCACGGGCAGGAAAGAGGAGTCGGCGGCGACGGTGAGCAGCTCGAAGGCCTCGGTGATTTCGGCGAGGGAGACGCGGTATTTCTCTTTCAACCCGGGCGTGGGGGCCTTGGCGATCTTGTCCTCCAATTTGGCGCGGAGCTCAAGGAAGCGCGTCTCAAGCTGCTCGGGCGAGGTGTCGGGCGCAACCTCGAGCAGGGTGGCGGCTTGGATGGTCGTCATGGGGAAATAGGGGGAGGGATTATTTGATGGCGGTGGCTTGCAGGATGGCGCGCACGGCGGCGGAAGCTTCGGGTGGCAGATGGTCAAACGGCCGGAGGTTGTTGGAGTCACGGGCGTTGGGATCTACCCCTAGGCGCAGCAGATTTTGGCACAACCCGGGCCGATCCGCATGATTGATCGCGGCGAAATGCAGCAGGGTCTGGCCGGTGAATTCAGACCGGCGATTGAAGTCGGCACCGGCCCGGGCGGCCTGCTGCAGGGTGGGGAAGTCAGCCTTGGCCACGAGGTGCTCCAAGACTTCGTATGTCCACGGTGCGGCTGGATAAAATTCCAGCAGCACGGCGATATTTTTCCACAGCCCGGTGCCGCAGGCGGAGGCAAAAGCCATCGTGAAGTCGTGCACGGACTGCGGGTCGGCGGGATCCGGTTGCGGACTATAACGCAAAAGAATCCGTGCCAGCGAAAAACGTCCCTGCTCGAACGCGACCTGCAGCGGACTCCGATAACCGGCATCGGTGGCATATTCCACCAATTGCACGCCAGCGAGGGGGTTGTCGCCTGCGGCCAGGCGCTCGGCGACGACCGTGCGGTCATTGTAAAGCACTGCCAGATAGAGCGGACTGGCGCTCAAGGAGCTGCGCTGGTCGGCTGGCACCGGGTTGAGGTCGTCGCTGGAATCGACCTGATGGGCTGACATCCGGGAGGTGCTGTCCTTCGGGGAGCGGGGAAAATAGTGAATGGCCGACCAAGCCAGGGCGACCATGGCGGCAATGCTGCCCACCCAGAGTGCAGGAATGCGGCGGCGGGGGGGAGTGGCGGGTGAGGGCGGCGTGGCCACGGGTGTCGCGGTGGCCGGGAGCGGGGTCGGGGGGACCACGCGGCGGAGCATCGGCAATAGATGGCCGCCGGCCTCGTGGGTAAGGACATCGCGGGCGGAGGTGAAAATTTCGAGGGAGGCGCGATATTTGTCCTTCAGTCCGGGCGTGGGTGCCTTGGCGATCCGGGCTTCCAGGGACGCGCGGAGTTCGAGGAAGCGCGCCTCGACCTGATCCGCCGTGGCGCCGGCGGGGAGATTGAGGAGTTTGGCGGCTTCGGCGGGAGACATGGATTAAAGGCCGGGGCTCAGGGGATGCTGGCCTTCCGCGCCGCCTCGCGGGCATCGAAGGCGGCTTCGACGGCGTCGTCCTTGGCCTTTTCAGCCGTGGCTGCGAAGCGCTGGGCGGCCTCGGAGTGTTCCAAGGCGTGGGCATGGTGTTCCGCGGTACGGTTGACGATATCCTCAGCGGTGGTGAGTTGCTCGCGCAGGGTGGCGAGGATCTGCTGGGCCTCGGATCTGAGAGCCCGGATCTCCGTCAGTTCATCTTGGGCATCGGAGCGGAGGCGCTCCGCCTCTTGCGCCGACCGCTGGGCCTCGTCGCGTTCGCGCTGGGCGTCGCGCGCGTGGCCGGCGGCGTCGCCGGCGTGGTCGCGGGCGGCTTCGGCTTGCTCGGTCGCCTTGTCCTGGGCGGTGGAGGCCGCCTCGCTGGCTTTCTCCGCGTAACTGCGGTGGGTGATTGCCGCCGACGCGGCCGAGGCGCCCGCCGAGGCGGCACTGGCGGCAATTCCGGATTGGGCGGTGGCCTGCGCAGCCTCGGTCTGGGCGCGCGCTGAAGCGTGACCGGCTTGCGTGGCTTCTTGGTCCGCCCGGGAGCTGGCCTGCTGGGCCTGAGTAGCTTCGGTCTGTGCCTTGGTGGAGGCCTCCTCGGCCTCGGTCATCTCGGCTTGGGCCTTCTGGGAAGATTGTTCGGCTTCGGTGGCTTCGGTCTGGGCTTTGGTGGAGGCGGTCTCGGCCTCCGTGGCTTCGCGTTGGGCGCGTTCGCTGGCCTGTTCAGATTCGGTGACCTCCGCCTGGGCTTTGTCGCTGGCTTTTTCCGCTTCATCGGCCTCAGCCTTGGCGCGGTCACTCTCCTTGGCGGCTTCATCAGCTTCGGTCTTCGCCCGGGCATTTTCCTTAGTCGCTTCATCGGCCTCGGCTTTGGCGCGGTCGCTTTCCTTGGTGGCTTCATCGGCCTCCGCTTTCGCGCGCTTGCTCTCAGTATCGGCCTCATCCGCTTCAGCCTTGGCGCGGTCGCTTTCCTTGGTGGCTTCATCGGCCTCGGCCTTGGCGATGTCGGCTGATTTTTCGGCGTCGGTGGCGGAGCCGGCGGCGCGCACGCTGGATTGCTGGGCCTCTGAGGCCTCTTGTTGGGCGCGGGTGGAGGCCTGCCCGGCTTCGGTAGCTTCGGACTGGGCGCGGTCGCTGGCCGAAGTGGCCTCGGCGAGCTCGGCCTGGGCGCGAGCGGCGGCGGTGTTCGCCTCCTCGGCGTCGGCGAGGGCGCGGAGGTTGGCCTGATGAGCCTCGTCGGCTTCGGCGATGGCGCGATCACTGGCGGCACTGGCGCTGGCGGCACTGGTGCCGGCTGAGGCGGAGGCATCGGCCGCTTCCTGGGCCTCGGCGAGGGCGCGGGCGGAGGCATCGGCGGCTTGCTGGGCGGTGGCCAGCGTCTGGGCGGAGGCATCGGCGGCGGCGGCGGCCTGCTGCTGGGCGGCCGTGGCGGCGGCGGCGGCCTGGTCGGACTGGAAGTCGGCCTGTTGCGCCGAGGTGGCGGCCTGACTGGAGGAATTTTCCGCGGCGTCCGCGGCGGTCTCGGCGCGCAGTTTGGCGGCCTCGGCCTCAGCGGCACTTTGTTGGGCGGCGGCGGCCGCGATTTCAGCTTCGGTGGGCATGGGCGTGGGGGGTTGAGGAAGGAGCGAGTAGCGAGTAGTGGGTAGCGAGTAGGAAAGGACTCAGGCGGTGGGAGGTGGCGCGGAGTCAGACTTTTCCTTGGTTGAAACGGTCGATCCAGGCCGCGAGCCATGTGGCCCGGACGCGTTCGGCTTCCTTGAGGTTGGACTGCAAAGTGACGAGCTGGCCGGCGAACTGCCGCATGCGGGCGATACGCTGGTCCATGGAGCGCGACTGCTCCGTCTGGCGTCGGCGGGTCTCCTCGGCATCGCGCTGGCGCTGCTTGTCGAGCTTCTCGAAGGTGCCCTCGAGCTGCGACTGCACAGCGCGTTGCGCCTTCTGCAGAGTGCCGTTGAGCAATGTCATCTGCTCGCGATGGAGATCCTGAAGCACGCGGCGGAGTTCGCTGAGCACTCCGTCTTGGAGTTTCTCGACCTCTTTCTCGAGGGTAAGGGTCTCACGCTTCCGGAAACTGACATAGGTCCAGAGGAATCCGATGAAGAGCATCGGGATCATGAAGGCCGCGAGGTAGGTGCGGACGCCCTGGCCGCTGCTCTGGTCGCCGGTGAGCATGACGGCGCCGCCGAGAATGGTGCCGAGGATCATCATGCCCATGATGATTTGGCGGGCGGCGTTGAAGCGGGCGCCGAGCGTCGCCCGGGGCATTTCGCCGCGGTAGCGGATCTCGGGGCGGGCGAGGCTGGAGATCGTCTCCCACAGGGATTGCTCATCGGGCAGCTCGAGGGAAACGGCGGGACGCGCGCCGGTGGCGGTCTCGATGGCGCGTTTGGCGTCGCCCACGGAACACGTGACGCCCTCGGAGAGTTGGCGCAGGTCGGTGGCGAGGCGCTGGCGGGCGAGGCCGAGGACGGCAGCGGTGAGGCGGGTGGTGGCGGCGGGGGCGAGCGAGAGCTTAATGGTGACCTCGCCCTCGGTCTGGTCGATGTCGTCGACGGTGACGGAGGCGCTGGCCTCGCGCAGCTGGCGGTTGGTCTCGCCGTCGGCCTGGAAGGCGGCCTTGGCGTCGCGCTCGGCGGCCTTGAGCAAGCTGTCGAGTTCTTCGGTGAACTTGGTGCGGATGGAATCGGCGGCCTTGCGCAACTCGGGCGAGCCCTCGCGGTCGGTGAGACCCTCGCGGGCGAGATTAAGGCGGTTGCCCAACTGCCGCTGCACCGCGGCCGTCTCCTCGACCATGAGGGCGAGGTTCATGTCGAGTTGGCGCAGGAGGCGGGACTCGACGAGATACTGGCGGAGCTCGCTCGACGGGGCGGTGAGCAGGCTGAGGCGGTTGCGGAGCAAATCGGTGCCCAGGCGGACAAGGCCGAGGCTCAGGGTGACCTTCCAGTTTTTCCACCATTCCTCGTTGGGGGCGGCCGGCGCGGCGGCGCCGGCGGGCGGGGCCTGCATGACGTTCTGCAGGCCCGTGACATGCTCGAGGACGAGCTGGATGGTGGCGCGCTGCTCGGCGGCGAGGGTGGTCTCCGGGTTGCCCGCGAGGAAGACCCAGTCGGCCTGGTCGGCGAGGGTGGAGAGGAGCGCGGGCTTGCGGTGCAGCGCGTCGAGGCTGTGCGGCACGAGCAGGCAGAGACCGTTGAGGTGGGCGGGGCCCTTCAGCTTGACGCGCAGGGGCTCGAGCGAATCGGTATCGTCCGATTGCAGCGCGTGCGCCTGCTGCAGGGCGGCGAGAAAGCTGCCGGCGTCATCGAACTCGCGTGAACCCGCCCCGGTATCGAGAAGGAAGCCGCGCTCCTGCAGCAGGACTTCGCTGAAACCGAGGCGCGAGGGCACCACGACCTTGCACACGTTGTAATCCTGGCCGATGACCTCGGAGAGCAGCGCATGCAGCACCTCGGGCTGGGCGGCGATGACGGCGGCGCGCACCGGCAGCGTGGGATTGGTCGTGAGCAGGGTGAGTTTTTCCTGAAACGGGGCGACGGCGCGGCCGGCCTCCAGTTCGCGGGCAATGACAAGGCCCGCTTCAGCAATGCTGTGGCGATGACGGCGGATTTCAGCGCAAAAATCCATAGCGTGGTGAACGGAAGTTAATGGCGGTGCAGATGACTCATTTGCACCGGGTGTGCTCTGAATTAAAAAACGCGCAAAATGTTTGTTGGCAACGCGGAATCAATGCGATCTGAGGAAATTTCAGTCGCACTCTAGGGGAATCTCTGCGGGCTGGATCAAAAGGCCCCAAACGGTGGGGGCACACCAAGTGTAGCCCGCGCTCGGCGCGGACTGATCCGAGCAACCTGCGCGGACCGTAGGTCCCACCCCCAAGGCCAAAAAAAGCGCGCTGTTTGGCGCGCCTTGGGGGACGGTCCAGCGACCAGCGCCGACCCTACATTCAGACCAGCAGCAGGGCCGGCTTCTCGAGGAGGTCCTTGAGGGCGGCGAGGAACTGGGCGCCGAGGGCGCCGTCGACGACGCGGTGGTCGCAGGAGAGGGTGAGCACCATCGTCTGGCCCGCGACGATCGCGCCGTTCTTGATGACGGGCTTGGCGACCGTGGTGCCGACGGCGAGGATGGCGGCGTTGGGCGGGTTGATGATGGCCGAGAAGCGCTCGATGCCCATCATGCCGAGGTTTGACACGCAGAACGTGCCGCCGGTGAACTCGTCGGGCTTGAGCTTCTTTTCCTTGGCGCGCTTGCCGAGTGGCTTGGCCTCGGCGCTGATGGCGAAGATGGACTTGTCGTGCGTGTCGCGGATGACCGGCGTGATGAGACCGTCCTCGATCGCGATAGCGAACGAGACATGCGCGGCACCGTGATACTGGATGCCGGCGCCGGTCCAGGAGGCGTTGACGCCCGGGACGCGGCGCAGCGCCTCGGCGCTGGCCTTGAGGATGAAGTCGTTGACCGAAAGCTTCACCCCCTCCTTTTCGAACGCGGCGTTGAGCTGGGTGCGGACGGTCAGCAACGGCTCGGCGTCGACCTCGATCTCGAGGTAGAAATGCGGGATCTGCGTCTTGGCCTCGAGGAGGCGCTTGGCGATCGTCGCCCGCATGCTGCTCGCGGGGACGGTGCGGTCTTCCTGGATCGGGCCGCCCGATCCAGAGAAACCTGAGACCTGAGACCTGAGACCTGAAGCAGCCGGCGGCGCGGACTTTAGCTTGGACGGGTCGGAAACGGCGGCGAGGACGTCGGCCTTGACGATGCGGCCGTGGGGACCGGTGCCGGTGAGGCGGGTGGCGTCGATTTTCTCGCTGGCGGCGACCTTGCGGGCGAGGGGGGAGATGCGCAGGCGCGCATCGGAATCCTGAGGCTTGGGACCTGAGACCTCGGCTACAGCCGAGGCCGGCTTGGTCTCGGCGGGTTTGGCTTCAGCTTTTGGCTTGGCGGCCTCGGGCTCCGGTTTTTTTCCCTCGGATTTGGCCGGCGCGGGTTTCTTTTCCTCGGCCTTTTTCTCTTCCCCCTCTTTCTCCTCAGGCTTGGGGGCCTCGGCCTTCGGCGCGGCGGCGGGGGCGTCGACCTTCTCGCCGGGTTTGCCGATGGCGCAGAGCGGAGCGCCGATGGCGACCTGGTCGCCGGCCTGGGCGAAGATTTTGATGAGCGTGCCGGTGAAGAACGTCTCCAGTTCCATCGTCGCCTTGTCCGTCTCGATCTCGGCGAGCATGTCGCCGGACTTCACGGCGTCGCCTTCCTTTTTCAACCACTTGACCAGCGTGCCCACCGTCATGGTGTCGCTGAGTTTGGGCATATCGATGATGTCGGGCATGGGGGAGGAAAGTTATAAGGTTTAAGGTGTAAGCTTTAGGTCACTTCAGGGTATCGAGCGCGGCCTGGTAGATCCGGTCGACGGACGGGAGCTGAAGTTTTTCAAGCGGGGGGGAGTAAATGGCGGGGGCGTCGATCGAGGTCAGGCGCTTCACCGGGGCGTCGAGGTAATCGAAGGCCTTGTCCGAGATGATGCAGGCGACCATGGCGCCGACCGAGCAGAAAGGCTTGGACTCCTCGACGTAGAGGGCGCGGTTGGTCTTCTTGACGGAGTTGAGGATGGTCTCCTCGTCGAGCGGGCGGATGGAGCGGAGGTCGACGACCTCGGCGCTGATGTTGTGCTTCTCCTTGAGGAGGTCGGCCGCCTTGAGGGCCAGCTGGATCGCGCGGCCGTGGCCGATGATAGAAAGGTCGGTGCCCTCGCGCATGACCTTGGCCGAGCCGAGCGGGACGAGGTATTCCTCGTCGGGGACCTCGCAGGTCTCGCCGTAGAGGATGGTGTTTTCCATGAACATCACGGGGTCGTTGTCGCGGATGGCGGACTTCATGAGGCCCTTGGCGTCGTAGGCGTTGGAGGGGACGACGACCTTGATGCCCGGGTGGTAGGCCGCGATGGACTCGGGGGTGTGCGAGTGGGTGGCGCCGACGTTCGTGCCGCCGTTGGCGGGGCCGCGGATCACGATGGGGCAGTTGATCAGGCCGCCCGACATGTAGCGGATGTTGGCGGCGTTGTTGAAGATCTGGTCGAAGGCGACGGTGTAGAAGCTGAAGAACATCAGTTCCATGACCGGGCGCACGCCAAGCATGGCGGCACCGACGCCCATGCCGATGAAGCCGGCCTCGCTGATGGGGGTATCGACGATGCGCTTCGGGCCATACTTGGCCAGCATGCCCTCGGAGATCTTGTAGGCACCGTTGAACTGGGCGACCTCCTCGCCCATGAGGACGACGTTGGGATCGCGTTCGATTTCCTCGGACATGGCGGCCCGGAGGGCCTCGCGGTAGGAGATGACAGGCATGGGCGGAAAAGTTTTAAGTTGTAAGGCGGAAGCTTTATGGGGCTCAGTCGAAGAAGAGGGCGCCTTGGGATTTGCGGTCGGCGGGGTTGTCGATCTCCCAATAGACGTCCTTCTTGATGTCCTCAACGGTCGGGTAGGGGCTCGCCTCGGCGAACTGCGCGGAGTTCTCGGCCTCGGCGCGGGCGGCCTCGTCGATCTTGGCGATGATTTCCTCGGTGAGGACCTTCTCGGCCAGCAGGGACTTCTCGCAGAACATGAGCGGATCCTTGGTGGACTTGTAGTTCTCGATCTCCTTCTTGTCGCGGTAGGTGGTGTCGGGGTCGGCGACGGAATGCCCGCGGTAGCGGTAGGTGCGGATCTCGAGGACGCTCGGGAGGGACTGTTCGTGGGCGAGTTTGAGGGCGGCGGCGATCTTGTCGCGGACCTCGAGGACGTCGTGACCATTCTCGACGATGTCCCAGTTCATGCCGTAACCCTCGGCGCGCTGCGCCAGGCTCGGGCCGGCGGACGAGCGATCCTGGCTGGTGCCCATGGAATAACCGTTGTTCTCGATGACAAAGATGACCGGCAGCGACCAGAGGGCGGCGAGATTGTAGGACTCGTGGACAGCGCCCTGGTTGACGGCGCCGTCGCCCATGAAGGCCAGCGCGGCGCCCTTGAGGCCCTTGTATTTCAGGGCATAGGCGAGACCGGTGCCGAGCGGGATCTGGCCGCCGACGATGCCGTGGCCGCCCCAGAAATTGCGCGACGGGTCAAAGTAGTGCATCGAGCCACCCTTGCCCTTGGAGCAGCCGGTGTATTTGCCGTAATTCTCGGCCATCATCTCGTTCATGCCCATGCCGACGGCCAGCGCGTGGCCATGGTCGCGGTAGGCGGTGATGATGTGGTCGTTCTTGCCCATCACGGAAACGCAGCCCACGGCGATGGACTCCTGGCCGATGTAGAGGTGAAGGAAGCCGCCGATCTTGCCCTGCTGGTAGCTGCGCAGGCAGCGTTCCTCAAAGCGCCGGATGCGCACCATGTCGCGGTAGAGGGCGATCAATTCGTCGGCGCCCAGCTTGGCGTTGATGGGGGCCTGCCGGGCATTATAACCAGCGACTTCAGGCTTTTTAGAGGGCGGGGATTTCTTGGTCACAAGGAAATGATTTGAGTTTGAAGCAATAGCGTGGGCGCAACTTCCCGTTCTTATCCTCGATCGGTTTAACACAAGGGAAAAGTTTCAGACGGGGTAGCTGAGACGCAAAAGCTGAGTCGCAAAAAGCTGAGACCTGAAACCTGAGACCTGAATCTGGCCAAGCTGACCGGCGAAACGAGCGGCGGAATACCGCCGGCTCGGGGCGGCCTTGCGTTCGAACACTAGGCCAATCCCTCAGGTTGCATCGCCATCTCAATGCAGCGCTCCGTCAGGTTTCAGGTCTCAGGTTTCTGGTCTCAGGTTTCTGGTTTACTGCCCGTGATCTGCTCGATCTCGATTTTGATGGGCGACTTGCGGCAGTCCGCCTTGAGGGCGACGAAACCATCCCGATATTGGTCGAAAATCGGCCAGAGCGCCGCCTTATCCGTCTCCGGGATGGGCAGTTCCTTGATCTTGTCGCGGGAGAAGAAGGCAAAGCGGCCTTCCGGGATGTCGGGCGGCAGCGTGGCGATCGTTTTTTTGCACCGGAACAGAAACATCAGCCAGTGGGTTTCGCCCTGGTAGGCTTTTTCGGCGATCATCGCGAAGAGGTGCAGGTCGGCCGTGTTGACGGTCAGCCCGGTCTCCTCGGCGGTCTCGCGCACGGCGCACTCGAAGGGCGACTCGCCGGTCGTCATCTCGAGCTTGCCGCCGATGGGCGTCCACACCCCGAGGTTCGGCTGCTTGGCGCGCAGCAACAGCAGCTGTTCGCCGGCGGCATT
Organism: Lacunisphaera sp.; assembly: GCA_046590295.1. Taxonomy (GTDB): domain Bacteria; phylum Verrucomicrobiota; class Verrucomicrobiia; order Opitutales; family Opitutaceae; genus Lacunisphaera. Next base: position 41,348 of record JBKJTZ010000101.1, on the reverse strand, counting down.
TTCAATGAACACCAGGACGCTGATCTTGTAGGGCAGGACGGGAGCCATGTGGAAAAGGAGCGTGACCTTTGGACAGACTCGCGCAAATTTAATTCCAGCAACCGCCGCGGTCGCAGCCCCGGCCGGTCTGCCCCACGTCCATGCCCCACATCGCCCACATCGCCAACCTCTGGTCGCTCGTCCGGCATCCCACGGCCGACACCGAGTGGTCGCTGGAAAGGAAGATCAAGGCGATCGCGGCCGCGGGCTTCGACGGCCTGACCACCGCCCTGACACCGGAAATCCGCCGGCTCGCCGAGAAACACGATCTGCGCCACTTGCTCGGTTTCATTTCCACGCAAAAACCCGCGGACTTCGCCCGTCTCATCCGCCGGCAGAAGGAATGCGGTGCGGTCCACATCAACGTCCAGCTCGACGACCACGACACGCCGCCCGCGGTCGCCGCCCGGCACTGGATCCAGCTGGAGCGCGCGGCCGAGAAGATCGGCGGCGTGGTGGTGTCCCTCGAGGTGCATCGCGACACCTGCACCGAGACCCCGGAGAAGACCTATGAGATCGCCGACCGCTATCACCGCGCCACCGGCCGGCTGATCAAGATGAACTTCGACTTCTCGCACCTCGCGAGCGTGAAGCACCTCAACCCGGACAACTACATCGAGCGCCTCCTCGACCACCCGGCGCTGTTGCAGCACAGCGAGCAGGTCCATTTCCGGCCGTTCAACGGCCACCACTGCCAGGTGCCGGTGACGTTCAAGCGCTCGCTCTCGCCCGAGGTGAAGAGCTACCTGGTGTTTGTCCAGGCGCTGATGCGGCTGTGGAAAAAGGGCCGGGGCAACAAGAACAAGACCATGTTCGCCTGTCCCGAGATGGGGCCGTATGCGCCGGGCGGGGGTGGTTACAACATCTCCGGCCTGCCGCCGGCCTGGCCCGATGCGGTGGTGCTGCGCAGCCAGCTGGCGCGGGCGTGGGCGCGGGCGTAAAGCAGAAACCGGCGACTTGAGACCTGAAAGCTGAGGGGAGGGACTGAGCGCGGCGGCGGCGAAGGGACTCGCCGCCCTACCTGATCACATCGGCTTCGGTGAGCGCGGCGGGCAGGTGGCGGCGTTGGCGAGCGGGTAGGCGGCGCGGATGCGCGCGAGCAGGTCCTGGTAGAAATCGAAACCGGCGTTCCCCGGCGTGCGCGGAAGCGTCAGCTGCAGCCCGGCCACGGTCCGGTTGGCGTTAGCCTGGGCTTCCTCGCGGATTTTCACGCCGCGCTCGCGGTAGCCGGTGTTGTCGACGCCCGCGAATTCCGCCAGCAGCGGCAGCCACTTGTGCGCGTATTGGACGTGCGCCGTCTCGTCGATGATGTCGAAGAGCATCATCTCGGCCGACTCCAGGTCCTGGCCTTCCTTGAAGTCCACGTAGCCCTCGTTCTTCACCACGAAGTAGCCCGTCTCGGCGACGAGGCCGATCATGAAGACATTCTCGTAAATCTGGGCGGGCGTGAGCGGTTCGGCCTTGAACGGCGCCAGCAGCTCGCCGTGGCGGGCCAGCGCCTCTTCCATGGACAGGCCCTGCGCCGCGGCGATCTGGGCCAACTCGGTCTCGCGTGCCGCCTGGTCGTAGCCGGAAAATCCCACGTCCTCCAGGCTGATGCCGAAATCGCGCAGGCGGGAATAGCCTGAGTCCCCGTGCCGCGACTCGTCCCACTGGTGGCGCGAGACGTCGTGCTGCCACGCCCACGGCATGTAGTGGCCGTAATAGAGCCACGCCAGCTGGTCGTCGGGCAGGTTTTTCTCCATCATGTAACCGTAGGCCCAGAACAAGCGGCGGGCCTCCAGGCTCGTGGCGAAATCCGCCCGCACATAGTCCATGAACGGGTGCCGCGGCTTGAGGGGCGCGGTCCGGGCGCTGAACCGGCTCAGGCGGAAAGCGGTGGCGACCCCCGCCGGCTGCGCCGCGGTGCCGGCGGCGACGGGGAGCGCGGCGCGGAAATGTCCGCACGCCTCGAGCCGCGCCGTGACGTCCGCCCGGAAACTGGCGTTGGTGGTGTGCGGGTGCCGGCGGCGGTAGTCCCGGTACCACAGCCACTGCTGGCTCTTGATCTGGTTGATCTCGTGCAGCAGGGCGATGGTCGGCGCATCGTGCACGGGATGCACGCTGGCCATGTATTCGCCGTAGGCGCCGACGAGGGTCTTGAGCAGCAGCTCGTAGATGGCATCAAGCGCGTCCTCGAACGCGGGCGCGAGCAGCGCGCAATTCACCAGCGCCTCCAGCTGCGGCGACACCGGGGCGTCGGCCTTGCCACCGGGAAACTGCTCCACGCGCTCGCGCAGGCGGCGGATGCACTCGGCCTGGTCCCAGATGTGCCGGTGGATCGCGCTCTTGTCCTCCCACGCGGCCACATCCCGGCCCCACGCCGCGAGCAGGCGGTGGATGGAGCGCTCGAGGTACTGCCAGTCGTTCAGCAGATCCACGTTGCGCGGGCGCTGCCGCGTGTGCGGCTCGACGAGCACGGTCGGGCGGGGCGGGGAAACGAGGGGGGCCGCAGCGGGTTGGCTCATGGGGACGGATAACATCACTGAACTTGGCGCCGGGCTTCAAGAGTTATGCCCGGAAAAAATCGGTGCCGGCAGTGAATATTCAAGAGCTCTCGCGTTGCACGCCCCCGGTAAAATGTCTCACATCGCGTCCCATGGACGCCCCGCCGAAGCTCACGCCCGCGCAATGCCGGTCATTCCACGAGGAGGGTTACCTCATCGTGCCCGACGTTTTCGACCCGGCCGACCTGGAGCCGGTGAGGCAGGAACTGCACCGCGAGCTGGGGCGGAAGGCCGCCGCCCTGAAGGCCGAGGGCAAGCTGCAGGAGCTCCACGAGGAATTCGGTTTTGACCACCGCCTGACCGCCATCCAGCGCGACGCCAAGGAAAACGGCGAGGCTCTGATCCGCCACCTCGAGGGCCTCCGCGGCGGCGGCTTCCACGCGCCGCAGCTTTTCGATCTCATCGCCCATCCGAAACTATTGGCGAAGGTCGGCTCGCTCCTTGCGACCGAGGAGATCGTGGCGTCCTCCGTCTATCGCATCCGGCCCAAGCTGCCGCATTCCGGCCGCGGCATCGTGCCGTGGCACCAGGACAGCGGCTACTTCGCCCAGCATTGCGACACGCAGCTGATCATCACCTGCTGGATCCCGCTGGTGGATGCGACCGTCGAGAACGGCTGCATGCAGATCTTGCCGCGGGTGCACCGCGGCCAGGTCGCGAAGCACCACACCGGCGGCAACGCCGGCTTCCTCGTCATCCACGACGAGGACCTGCCTGACGACCCGCGCAAGGCCATCACCGCGGCCTGCCCGCGCGGCGGCGTGGTCTTCATGACCAACCGCACGCCGCACTGCTCGACGCCCAACACCTCGGATCACATCCGCTGGAGCCTCGACCTGCGCTACCAGTCGGCCGAGACCCCCAGCAATGTCGGCCTCGAGCCCGCCACGCACGACGCCGAGGGCCGCGCCGAACCGGACTTTTATGAGAAGGTGAGCGTCGCCTGCTATCCCCCGGAGGCCGATTTCCTCGTGAGCAGCCAGGTGCACCCCGAGCTCGTCACCACCTACGCGGAATACGCCCGCCGGCGGGAACTCTACGACCGCACGAAGACGGACTTTTCCGCCTATCGCCGCTGGCGCGAACCGGCGGCGCCCGAGCCGGTGGGCGGACGCACGGGGCATTGAGGGTGGCGCGGTCCGCCAAAATTGGCGTGACCTTTGGGCAAAGTCCGGGCAACAAGTTCAGCGACGGGCCGCATGCACATGCCGCCCGTTTTTCATTCCTCCCGCACGACCATCCTGGACTGTGGCGCCAGCCGGACGGCGCTGGGAGTGTTCCGTCGCCAAGGCAGCCGCCTGCGGCTGGACGACCATGCGGTGGAATCATTTTCAGCCACAGCCGGCCACGGGGACGACTGGCTGGAAAACACCCGGCAAGCCCTGACGGCGCTGCGGTCGCGGGTGAAGGTTGCCGGCCCGGCGGTACTGGTGCTGCCGCCGCACCTTACCCTGGCCAAGATGATCAAGACGCCGCGGGTGGACGCCGCCCAGTGGGAGAAGATCATCCGCTTCGAGGCGGAGCAGAACCTGCCCTACGCGCTGGCGGACGTGGTCTGGGCAAGCGTCCACGTGGGTGGGTGCGGCGATGAGCTCGAACACATGCTGGTGGCGGCGAAACTTGCCGCCGTGGACCAGGTCTGCGCCGCCGCGCAGAGCGCCGGCTTTGAACCACGGCTAGTGCTGCCGGCGCCGCTGGCCACGCTGGCGGCGTTCCGGCTGGCGCAACCCGCGCCGGCGGAGACCGCGTTGGTGCTCAACCTTGGCGCCCGTTCGACCATTTTGCTGCTGGCCGGGCCGGATCACATTGCCGGCCGCACGCTCGCGCTCGGCAGCCGCAGCATCACACAACAGATGGCGGTGCCCCAGGCCTGCGACCCGGCCGCAGCCGAGGCCGTCAAGCAGTCGGAGCACAGCGCGGGCCTGACGGCGGACGCCAGGGACGTTTTCGCGACCCGGCTCGCGCAGGAGATCAGCCGATCGATGCTGCATTTCAGCCGGCGAGGCGATGTGGCAACACCGGGGCGCGTTCACCTGACCGGCGGTGGGTCGCGGCTTGCGGGTCTCGACGTGGCACTGGCGGCAAGGCTCAAGGTGCCGGTCGACCGCCTCGATTTCTCCGGGGCGGTTGAAATTGCGGGTGGCGCCGAGCCCAGCGACATGGCGACGCTTGCCGACCTGGCGGGCGCGGCCGCCACCCAGCTGCGACCGGGACTGCAGGTGATCAACCTGCTGCCACCCCGGTTGCGCCGGCACGAGAATCAGCTCCGCCGGAAACCGTGGTTGATCGGCGCGGCCTTGCTGGCGGTCGCCGCCCTGCTGCCACCCGCGGTGCATTATCACCGGCTCGAGGCCGCGGCCCGGGAAAGGATCGCGGACATCGAGGCTGAAATTGTCCCATGGCGGCAGCGCGAGGTGCGCAACAACGCCAATCTCGCGCAGCTGGAGCAACTCAGGTGGCAGGTCGACCGGCTACAGGAGGTCCAGGCGCGGCGCACCCGCTGGCTGGCCCTGTTGGCCGATCTGCAGGAGCGGCTGGTGCGGGCGGAGGATGTCTGGCTGGAAAGCCTGTCTGTCCACCCGGCCGGGTCCGGCGCGCCGTGGCGGCTCCACCTCTCGGGGCGCATGCTGGACACGACCAATCCGCTCGCGAGGGGCAGCGTTGATAACACCACCCGCGTGAAGACCCTGCTCAACGACCTCGACCGCTCGCCGCAGGTGCGGGTGGTGGAGGAAGGGCTTCGCTTCGACCAACAACAGCCCGGCATCCTGAAGTTTGACTTCGTGCTCGTGGCCAACCGGGCGGGCCCGTTTTGACCCGTGGGCTGGCTCAGGCGCAATCCCCGGTCAGGTGCGGTGCTGCTGTTCCTGCTGGCAGTGGCCGCCGGGGCCGGCTGGCTGGGGCAAAATCTCCGGCTGGCAGCCGGGCGGACGCTCGCCGCGCTGGAACAGAAGCGACAGGAGCGCGACCGGCTCGCGCGCCAATCGCCGGCCTTGAGCGAGGAGAACGAGCGGGCCATCGCGCGCGACCTCGCCAACTCGCAGCTGGTGCTCGCGGCCCTGCGGACCGAACTGCAGGTGAAACCCGGCCACGCACCCGGTCCCGCGCCGGCCAAACCCATCGACCTCTACTTCGGGCTCGCGGCATTCGTCGAGCACACCCGCGCACGAGCTGCCCGGGCTCAGGTCGGGCTGAAATCTGACGAGCGTTTCGGGTTCGCCTCCCACACCCAGGCCGGCCCGGCGGCGGGCCTGATCGCCGCGGTCCACCAGCAGCAGGTCGCGGGACAGATGCTGACCGAGGCGCTGCTGGAAGCCCGCCCGCGGTCGGTCCTGTCGGTGCGACGGGAGCGTCCCCTGACCGCCGCGCAGCGTGCCGATCGAAACCGGCCGGTCGCGGCCAATCAAACCTCCCCGGTCGTGCTCTCCCCGGCGGAAGATCCGGCGGGCGATTTTTTCGAGTTTGATCCCGCGCTTTCCTCCCGGGTGGCCGGACTGGTGGACAGCGACGCCTTCCGGTTGGAGTTCACCGGACAGACGCCGGTGTTGCGGAGCTTCCTGAACACGCTTGCAGCCGGACCGTGGCCGGTCGTGGTCCGCACGGTCGAGGTTGAACCGCAGGCGGCCGAGGGCGCCTTGCTGCCGCCGGCTGGATCAGCGCACGCGACGGAGGCGACCGTGCCCTTGGTCAGGTCGCAGTCCTCCCGATTCCGGGTGGTCGTGGAGGTGGTTCAACTCATCCCGGAACCGGCGAGGCTTGCCCCATGATCCGCCGGCTCGCAGTCCATCACGAAAAAATCCTGCTGGCCCTGGCAGCGGCGGCGCTGACGGCCAGCAGCACCTGGTGGTGGAGGCAACAGGGGGGAATCAACCTGCTGCGGTCCCGGCCGGAAGCTCGGCGTCTGACGGGTGCGGCCTTCGAGCCATCCAATCTTCCTCGGCCGGCAACCCTCGCGGCGGCCTGGTCCCCGGCCTCTGCGCAGTCCCATGGTCAGGGCTGGCGCTACGAGCTATTCACGCCGCCGGTCATCTACTACAACCGCCTGGCTCGCTCGTTCACCGTGACGCCGCCCCTGGATCGCGCGGGGGCCGGATTGTCCGGCGGGCTCGAGTTGCTCGCGGTCCGGCCGGAGCAATTCCGCCTCCAGCTCATGGGCTATTTCGGGGAGCCGGACGATTACCTCGCCGCGTTTACCAGCCCGCTGCGGCCGGAGACCCTGCTCGCCCGGACCGGCCGTCGCTTCGAGCACCTCGGCCTGACCCTCAAGAGTTTCACCGTGAAAAAAGTCCTCGTGGAGCACCACGACGACCGGCCGGTCTACGAGGTGGCCGCGCTGGCCGTGGTGACCGACGAGCAGACCGGCGCCGAGGTGCTGCTCGACAGCCGCGTCCGCAAGTTCACCGACGTGCCGCTGGCGGTCTTCCGGACCGTGACCACGGGCCGGCCACGGGAGATGCGCGAGGGCGACACCTTCACGGACGATAACTCGACCTATCGCGTTGAACGCATCCAACTCGACCCGCCCGAGGTCGTCATATCCCGGACCGCTCCCGGCCTGCCCCAGCCCGAGATCAGCGTGCTGCATCCGCGGGCCGGCCTGGCGGGCGGCCGCACGGGCCGGACGCCCAAGGCCGGTCCATTTTCCCCCAGCTCGGCGCCTGCGCTCGCGACTGCGGGCAAGTAATCCTCGACCGTATGAAATCTCCGCTCCGGATCCTCCTTTGGTCCTGCAGCTTCGCCAGCCTGGCCGCCGGCGCGACCGGAAGCCCGGATGCGGTCGAGACGAAGATCCGGCTTCTCTCGGAGGCGCTGCATGCGCGGGATACCGGCAATCCGGAACAGGCGCGTCAATGCCTGCAACAACTGCTCGCACTCACGCCCAACGACGAGACGGTCAAGCGCCTGCTGGCCAGCCTCGAGCGGCCGGCGCGGAAAAATGTCAACGTCACCGGCGGCATCGTCGCCGGTCCCGCCGCCGGAGGGGAGGCGGGGACCGAGGCCGATCAACTCGTCCGGGCCGAGGAAGAGAGACTGGCCCGGCTGGTCGAGGCGGCCGGCACCGCCATCAAGCAGGCGCGCGCGCTGGTCCGGCAGCAACAGTATGGCGAGGCGCTCGAGGTGCTGGATCGGGCCCGGGCCAGCCTGCCTGAGAACAGCCTGACCCAAAGGGCCCGGGCCGAGCTGGCCATCGTCCGGGAAGAAGTCAGGGCGGCGGCACCGGCGCCGGTCGACGTGCGGTCGTTGGTGACACGCGGACGGAGCCAGTATCTGGCCGGGGATGCCGTCGCGGCGGAGCAAACCTTTCGCCGGGTCGAGGCCTTGGAGGCGGGGAATTCCGCCGTGGGGGATTTCCTGGGACGAATCGCGGCCGAGGGCGCACCAACCCGATCCGATCGGGCGCAGACGAGCGTCCGGATGATCGCGGAGGTCAACCAGGCCTGGCAGCGACCGGGCGTGATCACCGGTCAGCCGGTGGAGGCCGGCCGCGACGCGGGCCGGTCGCCGCTGCTGGAGAAACTGGACCGCATCTTGCTGCCGAGCGTGAATTTCAGCGGCATGGAATTGAGCCGGGTCGTCAACACCCTGAGCGTCATCTCCGCGGAGTTCGACCCGGCCGATCAGACCCCGAAGGGCGTGAACATCGTCCTGCTCGACCCCGGCAACGCGAACCCCGCGGTCAACCTCACGCTGCGCAACCTGTCCCTGAAACGGGTGCTCGATTTCATCACCGACTCGGTCGGCTACCAGTATGAGGTACAGGCTGATGCGATCATCGTGCGACCGGGCGGCGGGGAGTTCGCGCTGGAGACGCAGTTCTTTCCCGTGTCGCGCGCGACGGTGCTGCGCATGACCGGCCGGGGAGCGCTCGCCGGCTCCACCGGCTCCGACCCGCTGGCGGGAGGCGGGGCCGGCCCACCAGCGGCCGCGGGCGAGGGGCCGGCGATCCGCAATTTCCTGCAGCTCGCCGGCGTGAACTTTGAGGGCGTGGCGGGCAGCACGCTGGCGTTTGACGGCTCGCAGCTGATCGCCACCCAGACGCCACGCAACCTGGAGCGCATCCGCAACATCCTGGGCCGCTACCACGAGGTCCGGCAGGTCGAGATCGAGGCCAAATTCATGGAGGTGCAGCAGGGCGCCCTCGAGGAATTTGGCGTGCAATGGAACCTCGCAAAAAAGAACACCCAGCACAGCGGCGCCGGAAAATCGGACTACCGGACCAGCAACCGCTCGATCAACGACGCCTTCTCCTTCCAAGGCGGCACCCAGTCGCTGCAGATCAGCTCACCCGGTTCCACGTCGGCGGTGGACGGCGTGCCGGTGACATCCACCGGCACCGAGCTGACCCTGCCGGTAAACGCCCCGACCATCCCGGGCACGGTTTCGCTGGGCGCGGGGGCCTCGGCGCTGGCCAGCCTCACGGGCATCATCGGCGAATTTGACGTCAACGCCATCGTGCGGGCCCTGGCCCAGAAGAGCGGCACGGAATTGCTCAGCGCGCCCAAGCTCACCGTGCTCTCGGGCAGCCTGGCCACCATCACGGTCGCGCAGGAGCTGCGCTATCCGCAATCCTACGGCCAGATCCAGAGCCAGGTCGGCACCGGCAGCAATTCCGGCGGCGGCTCGGCGGGCGTCTCCATCACCTCGGGTACGCCGCAGGAATTCACCACACGCAATGTCGGCGTCGAGCTGCGGGTCACGCCGACCGTAGAGGAGGATGACCACAGCGTGAGCCTCGACCTGAACCCGAAGGTCACGGAGTTCGAGGGTTTCGTGGAATACGGCGGCCCGAGCGTGGCCATCTCCGGCGGCACGACAGTCACGGTGCCGCCCGGGTTTTATCAACCCATCTTCGCGGTGCGCGAGGTGACGACCCGCGTCACCCTCTGGGACGGGGCGACGCTGGTGATGGGCGGCCTGACGCGGGAGGACGTGAAGAAGGTGAGCGACAAGGTGCCGGTGCTCGGCAGCCTGCCGTTCGTCGGCCGGCTGTTCCGCAGCGAGGGCGAGAGTTCCCAGAAGAGGAATCTGCTCATCTTCGTCACGGCCAACCTGGTCAGCCCGGGTGGTTCGCTCCGCAAGCAGGCGCTGCCCGGGGTGCAGCCCGACACGCTCTACCAGAACCCCGTGATCGTGACCCCGGCCGGCGCGCAACCGCGGAACCGTTAGGTGGCACCGATTAGGCGTTTACCCGCGGACATTTTCCGCTTTCGTCGCGCCATGGCTAAATGGCTCCTCGTGGACGGCTACAACCTGGCGTTCCGCGCCTTCTACGGCATGCCCGAGCTGACGCGCGGCGACGGCTTCCCGACCGGCGCCCTCCACGGCTGGGTGAAGACGATGTGGCGGCTGCAGGACCAGGAGAAGCCGGACGCGATGCTGGTGTTCTTCGACCTGGGCGGCTCGCAGGACCGGCTCGCGCTGCATCCCGAATACAAGGCGCAGCGCAAGGAGACGCCCGAGCCGCTGGAGAAGCAGATCCCCGTGATCAAGGACCTGACGCGGGCCATGGGGCTCGTCGGCATCGAACTCGACGGCGTGGAGTCGGACGACCTGCTCGCCTCGCAGGCGCATATGCTGGCCGCGGCGGGCCACGACGTGTTGATCGTGAGTGCGGACAAGGATTTTGCCCAGTGCGTGAATGACCGGGTCAAGCTTCTGCTGCCGCCGCCGACCGCCAATCCGAAGCTCGGCTGGCGCGTGCTCGACGCCAGCGGGGTGGGGGAGAAGTTCGGCGTGCCCCCCTCGCAGATCGCGGAATACCTCGCGCTGATCGGCGACGTCTCGGACAACATCCCCGGGATTTCGGGCGTGGGTCCGAAGACGGCGACGAAATGGTTCGCCGAGTTCGGGAGCCTGGAGGGCATCATCGCCCACGCCGCGGAACTGAAACCGGACCGGTTCCGCGCGGCCGTGGCCAAGGATGCTGACCGGTTGCGGCTCAACCTGAAGCTGACGACCCTGCGGACCGAGTCGCCCCTGCCGCACGTCGCCCCGGGCGAGCCGCAGGCGGCGAAACTGTTCAGCCTGCTGGAGGGGCTGGAAATGAAGGCGAGCCTGGCCGAGGCCCGCGAGCGCTACACGGGCCAGACCCAGCTGTTCTGAGCGGAGCACTGGGCGCTTGCCTTGGACACGCGGACGGAGAGACTTGGGGCATGAAGATGACCGCGGAACATAAGGAGAAGATGAAGAAGATCGTCGCGTTGGTCGGCCGGGAAAAGGCCGTCGACCTCGTGATGCAGGCCTACAACACGGAGATGCTGACCACGCTCATCAGCCGCCTGGAGGACAGCCGGCCCAATTTGATCGGCAAGCTAGCCCGGCGGGACCAGCTCTTGGACGCGATGACCCGCGTGCTCGATGTCTGTGAGCTGGCCTGACCGGCCCGGACGGGGGCGGGAAGCCCCGCCTCACTTCTCCGGCTCGAAGATGTAGCCGATGCCGTGAACGGTCTTGAAGCTGTCGAGGGACAGACCGTTTGCCTGGAAAGCGGCGCGGACTTTCACGATGTATTGGTCCAGCGAGCGGCTGCGGATGTCGGCGTGGATCCCCCAGACGGAATGGATGAGCTCCTTGCGGGTGATGACGACCCCGACGTGGCTGTGCAGGTAAGCGAGGATGCCGAGTTCCTTGCGGCCGATCTTGTGCGTGGCACCGTTGGGAAACGTTATCTCGAGGCGCTCGGGGTGGATCTCGGTGCCGAGAAACTGGAACGGACCATCGGTCGTGCGGACGTTCTTGGTGACGTTGTAGTCGGCCGAGCCCTCGGAGCGCCGCAGGACGGCGTTGATGCGCGCAATGAGCTCGGGGTAGCTGAACGGCTTGGTGATGTAGTCGTCGCCGCCCATGTCGAGCCCCTTGATCTTGTCGGACTCCGCGGTGCTGCCGGTCAGGAAAATGGTGGGGACATTGATGTCCTGGGCCTTGAGTTCCTTCAACAGTTCGAAACCGGAAGTGTCGGGCAGGTTGAGGTCGAGGAGCAGGAGATTGGCAAAATTGTGCTGCAGGAAGCGCAGCGCCGGGGCGGAGCGCTCGCAGGTTTGCACGTTCATGCCGGCGTTTTCCAAATGCTCGGCGATGAGCTTGCGTAGCTCAGCTTCGTCTTCGACGACAACTATCAGGGGGCGAGGTTCAGCACACATGGGGGAGGGTGACAGGTTGTTTTTACAATCACTGGGCGACTTGTCAAAGCCTTGTTGGAAGGAAAGGTAGACCGGCGGAAGCGAGAGAATTCTTGTCATTGGCGCGGCGGAACCGTTCGCTCGACCGATGAAAGTGACCCTCGGGCTCCTCCAGCACGCCTGTGCGGCCTCGCCGGCGGCCAACCTCAAGAAAACCCTCGCCCTAGCCGCCCAGGCGGCGAAAAAGGGCGCCAAGATCATCTGCACCCAGGAACTGTTCCGGTCGCAATACTTCTGCCAGAGTGAGGACCACGACAATTTTGCCCTCGCCGAGTCGATCCCCGGACCCAGCACCAAGGCTTTTCAGCAGCTGGCCAAAAAACACCAGGTCGTGATCGTCGCGTCGCTGTTTGAAAAGCGGGCGGGCGGACTTTATCACAACACCGCGGTTATCATCGACGCCGATGGCCGGCTGCTCGGCCGCTACCGGAAGATGCACATCCCGGACGATCCGCTCTACTACGAGAAATTTTATTTCACGCCCGGCGACACCGGCTTCAAGGCGTGGCAGACGAAGTACGGGAAGATCGGTGTCCTGATCTGCTGGGACCAATGGTATCCGGAGGCCGCGCGGCTCACGGCGATGCAGGGCGCCGAGATCATCTTCTACCCGACGGCCATCGGCTGGCATCCGGGGGAGAAAAAGAAGCACGGGGCGAAACAGCACGGTGCCTGGGAACTCATCCAGCGCGCCCACAGCGTGGCCAACGGGTGCTTCGTGGCGGTCACCAACCGGATCGGCACGGAGCAACCGGTCGGCGGCGACGGCCTCGAGTTCTGGGGCCAGAGTTTTGTATCGGGCACGAGCGGCGAGATCCTGGCCAAGGCCACCCCGGACCAGGAAGAGATTTTGCTGGTGCCGGTGGACCTCGGGAAGGTGGACATCACGCGCACGCACTGGCCGTTTTTGCGCGACCGGCGGATCGACGCCTACGGGGACCTGACCCGAAGGTATATTGATTGAAGGCAGGGGCGGCGTTTGACGCCACCTGCACGGGCGGCGTCAAGCCCTGCCTCTACCAATGAAGCAATCTGCCAGCAGCACCCCGCCCGCCGCCCTCGGCTTCCGCATGCCGGCCGAGTGGGAGCCGCAGGCGGCCGTCTGGCTCTCGTGGCCGCACAACCGCGCCACCTGGCCGGGGCAGTTCCGACCGATCCCGTATGTGTTCGCCGGGATCGTGGCGCAGATCAGCCGGTTTGAGCCGGTGCGCATCAACGGCGCGGCGGCCTTGCAGGCCCGGGCGAAGCGGTTGTGCGCGAAGGCGGGAGCCGACATGGCCCAGGTCATTTTCTATGACCACCCGACCAACGACGCGTGGTGCCGCGACCATGGGCCGATCTTCGTGAAGCACGATCGCACGGGCGAAGTGGCCGTCACCGACTGGGTGCACAACGCCTGGGGCGGAAAATATCCGCCCTATGATCTGGACAACCAGATCCCGCCGCGCATCGCCCGGAAGCTGAAGCTGCGCCGCTTCGAGAACAAGATGGTGCTCGAGGGCGGGTCGATCGACGTGAACGGCCAGGGCCTGCTCCTGACGAGCGAGCAGTGCCTGCTGAACCAGAACCGCAATCCCCACCTGACGCGCGCAGAGATCGAACAGAACCTGCGGGACCATCTCGGCGTGCGGCAGGTGCTGTGGGTAGGCGAGGGGATCGTCGGGGACGATACCGACGGCCACATCGACGACATGACCCGCTTCTTCAAGGCGGATGGCATCATCACCTGCGTTGAGCCGAACCGCCGCGACCCGAATCACCGGCCGCTCACGGAGAACCTGGAGCGGCTGCGGTCATTCCGCACCCCGGCGGGAAAAAAATTCCACCTCGTCACGTTGCCGATGCCGCGGCCCTTTGGGTTTCGCGGACAAAACGTGCCGGCGAGTTATGCCAATTTCCTCATCATCAACGGGGCGGTGCTGGTGCCGCAGTTCCGCCAGAAAAAACGTGATGCCGAGGCGCGGGCCATACTTGGCGGTTGCTTTCCAGGCCGGGAGATCATTCCGATTGATTGCTACCACCTGATCTGGGGGCTCGGCACCCTGCACTGCCTCTCGCAGCAGCAGCCGGCCTGAGGATTACCTTGCCCATGAAATATTTTCTCCCGATTGCCCTTTGCGCCGCGGCCCTGCTGGCCGGCTGTGAGTCGATGTCCGACCGCATCCAGAACCGGATCTCCGTGGTGCCGCCAAAGGTGCACACTTTCGCCGCCCCGCAGGCCAAGGTCACCGCGGCCGCGCAACAGGCCTTCAAGCGGCTTGATTTCCAGCTGACCCGCAACAAGCCCGGCCAGATCGAGGCGGTCAGCCGGATCAACTCCAGCGCGGCCTTCGCCAACGCCCGTCAGCTGGTGGCCGGCGTGCGGCTGTTCGAGTCCGGTCCCGGCCAGACCGACGTTGAAATCACCTTGCGGGAGGAAACGTCGAGCCAGTCCTTTGGCGGCACCGGCCAGCAGCCGATGCGTGATCACAGCTTCTTTGCGCTGTATTTCGCTATGGTGCAGCAGGTTTTGGAGGAAGAAGCGCAGACGGGCGGAACGGAAAAACCCTGATGTTTTCGCTTGCCGGCGGCGGGGGGATAGGGGACTTTCGGCCCCTTACGCGGCGTTCTTAGTCAGGCCGGTGTCAGCCGCGACACTCCCACCGGCTTGTCAGACAGTCCAACCCTCAACCATCGGTTCCGCAAGGAACCAAGCCGGAAGCCGGAAGCCCTGGAGTAAGCGGCCGTCGTTCCGACCACAGTCACTATGAGTTCGTTAATGCAAGAACTGCTCGCCCAGAGCTCCTTCGACAAGCTGAAGGAAGGATCCATCGTTCCGGGCGTCATCACTGAAATCCGCGCCAATGAGGTCGTCGTCGACATCGGCGGCAAGGCCGAGGGCGTCATCCCCGCCAATGAATTCGCCGATCTCGGCGAGCTTCAAATCGGCTCCACCATCGAGGTCATCCTCGAGAAGCTCGAGGACAAGGAAGGCAATCCCCTCCTCTCCTACGAGCAGGCCCAGCAAAAGAAGAACTGGGAAAACATCCTGGTGAAGTGCCAGGAGGGCTCCGTGGTCCCCGGCCGCGTCAAGGCCAAGGTCAAGGGCGGCCTGATCGTCTCGATCGGCGTCGACTCCTTCCTTCCCGCCTCGCACATCGACATCCAGCCGCCCAAGAACCTGGACCAATACGTCGGCCAGACCTACGACTTCAAGGTCCTCAAGATCAATCACGAGCGCCAGAACATCGTCCTGTCGCGCCGCGAGCTCATCGAGGAGCAGCGCATCAACAAGCGCCGCGACCTGCTCGAGAAACTCCAGCCCGGCCAGATCCGCAAGGGCGTCGTCAAGAACATCACCGACTTCGGTGCGTTCATCGACCTCGACGGCATGGACGGCCTGCTGCACATCACCGACATGAGCTGGGGCCGCATCGGCCATCCGTCCGAGATGCTGAAGCAGGGCGAGGAGATCGAGGTGATGATCATCGACATCAACCGCGAGAAAGAGCGCGTCTCCCTCGGCCTCAAGCAGACCAAGAACAATCCCTGGGACAACATCGACCACAAGTTCCCCGTCGGCTCCAAGATCCACGGCAAGGTCGTCAACCTCGTCCCCTACGGCGCCTTCATCGAGCTCGAGCCGGGCGTCGAGGGTCTCGTCCACATCACCGAGATGTCCTGGACCAAGCGCATCACCAAGCCCTCCGAACTGCTCAAGGTCGGCCAGGAGCTCGATGCGGTCGTCCTCGGCATCCAGAAGGAGGAGCAGAAGATCTCCCTCGGCCTCCGCCAGCTGGAGCCGAATCCGTGGGACATGGTCCGCCACAACTACCCGGTGGGCGCCCGCGTCCGCGGCAAGGTCCGCAATATGACCACCTACGGCGCCTTCGTCGAACTCGAGGAAGGCATCGACGGCATGGTGCATGTCTCCGACATGTCCTGGACCCGCAAGATCAACCACCCCTCCGAGATGCTCAAGAAGGGCGACGAGGTGGACGCCATCGTCCTCGATGTCGACCCGAACCAGCAGCGCATCAGCCTCGGCATGAAGCAGCTCGCGACGGATCCGTGGACCGACATCGACAGCTTCTTCCGCATCGGCGACGTCGTCCCGGGCGTGATCTCCAAGATCACCACCTTTGGCGCCTTCGTGGAGCTGAAGGACGGCATCGACGGCATGGTGCACATCTCGCAGATCCAGGAAGACCGCGTGGAGAAGGTGAAGGACGTGCTCAAGCCCGCCCAGGAAGTCACCGCCCGCGTCATCAAGATCGACCGCGAGCAGCGTCGCATCGGCCTCTCGATCAAGGCCGCCAACTACTCGGCTGAGCAGCTCGCGCAGGAAACTGCGACCTACGAGCAGTTCTCGAAGAGCGGTGGCGCCTCCGACCTCACGAACCTCGGCGACATCTTCGACGAGGCTTCCAAGAAGGAATAAGGTCCGGCCAGAAGAAACTTCCAAGGCGTCCCGCGCAGGCGGGGCGCTTTTTTTTGGCCTTAGGCGGAACGAGGCAGTGGAAGTAGCAGCCGACGTAAGGAGGCTGGGGTAAGGGGCGCAGCGAAAACAGCCTCGTTACCTCGGCTGCTACCCTCTTGGCCGGGTTTCCCCAGCATCGTTCCGGCATAGGCGACGCGGCCGGAGACGGGCGTGGGTGGATTTATTCCCCGGGGGTCAAATACCCCAATAGCTTCAGCCGTCGCCGAGCCCACGGCTGATAGTTGCTCAAGGATGGTTTACTTCTCCCCCGCCGCCCGGCTCAGGCGCGGTCGCAGCAGATGCAGCTGCAGATAAGGCACCTGCCGGAAGCTGCGGTCGGTCGTCAGGAGGAGCAGGTGGTGCTCGAGGGCGTGGGCGGCGATCCAGCAAGCCGGGTCGGACACGGTGGCCTGCCGGGTGGCGAGGGTCGCACAAAGTTCGGCATAGATGTCCGCCGTGCGGTTGGAGGCGCTGAGCACCTCAAAGGCGGCGACGTAGGTCCGCGCCTGGCTGATGGCGGCGCGCGACACCCCGACCGTCAGCTGGCAATGGACGTATTCCCCCGCCACATGCGGACAGAGCACGGGCGGATAATGCTGCAGCACCAGGGTTTCCACCCGCAGGTCGCGGCGGCGCAACAGCTCCAGTGCTCCGGTATCAAGGAGGACCGCCACGGGACGTCGATCTGGCCCGTGTGGTGATGAGGTTGCGGAGCAGCCAGTCGCCCGAACGGTTCAGTTCGGGGTTGGCCGGGCGGGTCCAGAACACCTTGTTGGACGTGCTGCCGGTGACAGGCGCACGCTTGGCAAGGGGTGACGGTGTGGAGGACACGCCGGGAAACATGGCTCCCGGCGCAACAGGTTCAACCGTAAAAGACAGGCCGCCGGCGCGGGCCGGGCGACCTGATCATGGGTGGTGAACGCTTTCAGGCCGGCGTGCCGGCGTGCCGGGCCACATAGTCGCGGATGACCTCGGCCCGCTGCCCGGCCAGGGTCTCCTGCTCGACCTCGTCGGCGGTGCGCTGCTTGTTGTGGCTCTGCATCTGGCGGCGCAACTGGGAGAGGGCGAGATATTCGAGCTGGCGGATGCGCTCACGGGTGACCTTGAATTTCTTGCCGACCTCCTCGAGCGTGAGCTCCTGCTCGCCCTCGAGGCCGAAGCGCAGCTTGATGATGCTGGCTTCGCGCGGGTCGAGGGAGTTGACCATGTTGCTGAGGTCCTCCTTGAGGCTCTTGTCGCCGAGGCCCTCGTAGGGGCTCAGGGCGCTGTCATCACCGACGAGGTCGCCGAGCGTGGCCGAGCCGCTGTCGTCGCCGACGGGGGCGTCGAGCGAGGCGGGGCGCACGCTGACGGTCTTCAGCAGGGCGACCTTGGCGGTCGGGATCTGCAACTCGGCGGCGATCTCCTCGTTCTCGGGTTCGCGGCCCAGTTCGTCGGTGAGCTTGGTGATCATCTTCCGCATGCGGGAGATCTTGTCCACGAGGTGGACGGGGAGGCGGATGGTCTTGGACTGGTTGGCCAGGGCGCGCTTCATCGACTGCTTGATCCACCACGCGGCGTAGGTGGAGAGCTTGCCGCCCTTGGCGGGATCGAAGCGCTCGACGGCCTTGATCAGGCCGAGGTTGCCCTCGCTGATGAGGTCCATGAGCGGGAGGCCCATCTGGTTGTAATCGTAGGCGATCTTCACGACGAGGCGCAGGTTGGCCTTGATCATGTGGTCGCGGGCCGCCTTGTCGCCGCGCTTGATGCGGGCGGCCAGTTTGATCTCCTCGGCCACGGTGAGCAGGGGAGTCTGGCGGATTTCGTTCAGGTAGAGCTGGAGATTGGAACGCTCGTCCCGGCGGTCGACGGGGGAGGCCTGGTCGAACTGCGAAGGCGCGGCGGCGGGCTTGATCTCGGCCCGGACGGTGAGACCTTCCTCGCCCGAGGGCATGGAAATGGGGGTGACGGCGCGATCCGCAGGCATCGCGACTGCTGCCGAAGTGGAGCGGAGAGTCTTTTTGCGTTGAGGCATGGCTAATGAGGACTGACGGGTTGGATTCAGGGAAGTCACCCTTGTCTCCCTGCATATTGGATGCCGGAAGCCGGAAAGAAATTCCCCAACAACTGTTCTGACCCAGAATACGCGGCGTTGTGCCGCTTGGATGCCTCAGCGGGCGAGATTGTCGGCCAGGCTGATGGCCTTGAACAAGGCGGAGGCCTTGCTGATCGTCTCCTGATACTCGGTGGCCGGCACGGAATCGGCCACGATGCCCGCCCCGGCCTGGATGTGCACCTGTCCATCCTTAATCAATGCCGTGCGGAGAGTTATGCAGGAGTCCAGATTGCCGTTGTAACTGAAATAGCCGAGGGCGCCGGCGTAGGTGCCGCGCTGGGTGCCTTCTTTGCCGGCGATCAGCTGCATGGCGCGAATTTTTGGGGCACCGCTAACTGTGCCGGCGGGAAAAGTGGCCCGCATGAGATCAAAGGCGGACCGTTCTGGGGCAAGTTGTCCCTCCACCTGTGACACAATGTGCATCACATGGGAGTAGCGCTCGATGATCATGAATTCGGGCACCTTGACCGAACCGAAGGCGCAGACGCGCCCGATGTCGTTGCGGGCGAGGTCGACGAGCATCAGGTGCTCGGCCTTTTCCTTTTCATCGGCAAGCAGTTCCCGCTCAAGCACCGCATCCGCGGCGGGCGTCGCGCCCCGCGGCCGGGTGCCGGCGATGGGCCGGATCTCCACCTTGCGGCCGGTGAGGCGCACATGGACTTCCGGCGAGGCGCCGACCAGCGCAAAGTCGCCGGTCTCGAGCAAAAACATGTAGGGCGACGGATTGACCGTGCGCAGCGTGCGGTAGAGGTCGAGCGGGGTCTGCTTGAATTCGCGCGAGAACCGCTGCGAGAGCACGATCTGGAAAATGTCGCCGGCGCGGATGAACTCCTGCGAGTCCTCGACCATTTGCTCAAAGGCGGCCTGGGTGAAATTTCCCGGCGGCACGGCGACGGGTCCGGTGTGCCCGAGCGTGGCTGACACCAGGGGGGAAGGCTGCGCCAGGGCCGCCCGCATCCGCGCCAGCTCGGCGCACGCGGCGTCGTAGGCGGCGCCGGCGTCGGCGCCGGTGTGCGCGTTGACAATGAGCCGCATCGTCTGGTGGGCGCGGTCAAAGGCGAGGACCGAGTCGCACAGCATGAACCACATCATGGGCACGCCGAGTTCGTCGCGCGCCGCGAGCGGCACGGTCGGCTCGACACTGTGGATGAATTCGTAGCCCAGGTAACCCACGGCGCCGCCGGTGAACGGCGGCAAGCCGGGCAGGTTGACGGGCCGGTGGAGAGCCAGCTCCTTTTCCAGGGCGGCCAGCGGGTCGGCGGCGCCCGGCGGGGCGCTGAAAATCTTCCGCGGGTTGCAGCCGATAAAGCTGTAGCGCGAGACGTTCTCGCCGCCCTCGACGGACTCCAGCAGGAACGCCGGCCCCGGGCCGCGCAGCTTGGCGTAGGCGGAGACGGGGGTCTCCAGGTCGGCCAGCAGGTCGGTGCAGACCGGGATGACATTGCCTTCCCGGCTCAGGCGCAGGAAGTCCTCGCGGCTGGGGGAGACTTGCATGGTTACTCCACCGTGACGGATTTGGCCAGGTTGCGCGGCTTGTCCACGTCGCGCTTCAGCTCATCCGCGATGTAATAGCTCAGCAACTGGACGGGGATCGTCGCCACGATGGGCAGCACGGCCTCGTGGCACTCGGGGATGAAGATGACGTCGTCCGCCAGGCCCTCGGGCAGGTCGCTGTGCTCCGTCGTGATGGCGATGATCTTGCCCTTGCGCGCCTTGATCTCCTGCATGGAGGACACGACCTTGTTGAACATCTCGCCAGTGGGGACGAAAAACACCGAGGGGCACTGTTCGCTGATCAGGGCGATGGGGCCGTGCTTCATCTCGGCCGCCGGGTAGCCCTCGGCGTGGATGTAGGAGATTTCCTTCAGCTTCAGCGCGCCCTCGAGCGCCACCGGGAAGAGCGCGAGCCGGCCGAGGAACAGGAAGTCGTGGTAATGGGAGTAGCGCCGGGCGATGGCCTTGATGTGCGGGGCCTGCTCCAGGACGCGGCGCACGAGGTCGGGTGCGCCCTTGAGGGCCTTCACGTACTCGACGCCGTCGCTGAAGCTCATGTCGCGCATGCGGCCGAGGTAGAGCGCGAGCATCGCGCCGACGAGCAGCTGCGAGGTGAACGCCTTGGTCGAGGCGACGCCGATCTCCGGGCCGACGTGCTGGTAGACGCCGCCATCCGCCTCGCGCGCGATGCTGGAACCGACGACGTTGGTGACGGCCAGGACCTTGTAGCCCTTGCGCTTGGCTTCGCGCATGGCCGCGAGGGTGTCGATGGTCTCGCCCGACTGGCTGAAGGTGAAGAACAGCGTGCTGTTGCCGAGCGGCATGTTGCGGTAGCGAAACTCGGAGGCGTAATCCACCTCGACCGGGACGCGGGCGTAGCGCTCGATGAGGTGCTCGGCCACCAGGCAGGCGTGCCACGCACTGCCGCAGGAAACGAAATGCAGGCGGTCGACCTGCCGGAGGTCCACGGCGGACACGTTGAGGCCGCCGAACTGGGCGGTGCTGCCGTCCTCGGCGAAGCGGCCGCGCATGGTGTTCTCGAGCGCGGCGGGCTGCTCGAAGATCTCTTTTTCCATGAAATGGGTGTACCCGTTGAGTTCGGAGTCCTCGATCTTCCAGGAAATGGTGTCCACCACCGGCGACACATCCTCGGCCCCGAGGGTGGTGATGGAGAAATTCTTCGCCGTCATGTGGACGATCTCGCCGTCCTTGAGGTAGACGACATTCTGCGTGCGGCTGATGATGGCGGAGACATCGCTGGCCAGCATCAGTTCACCGTCGCCGACGCCGAGGATGAGGGGCGAGCCCTTGCGGGCGGCCACGATTTCCTCCGGGCAATCCCCGCACATGACCGCGATGCCGTAGGTGCCCTCGACGTGACGCAGGGTCTTGCGCACGGACTCCAGGAACCGGCTGGAACCCTGCACGATCGGCTCCTTTTGAAAATGGTAGGCAACAAGGTTGCACAGCACCTCGGTGTCGGTTTCCGACGCGAAGGTGAAACCCTTGGTCAGGAGGAATTTCTTGATGCTCGCGTAGTTCTCGATGACGCCGTTGTGGATGAGAGCGATCTTGCCGTCGCTGCTGACGTGCGGGTGCGCGTTGGCGTCGGTCACGCCGCCGTGCGTGGCCCACCGGGTATGGCCGATGCCGGTGCTGCCGGCGATCTTCTGGGCCGGCGTGCCCTTGATCAGGCCCTCGACGCGTCCGGCCTGCTTGGCGACCACGAACCGCTCCCCCTGCAGCACCGCCAGGCCGGCCGAGTCATAGCCCCGGTATTCGAGGCGCTTGAGCCCCTCGAGGATGATGGCTGAAGCCTTTTGTTTGCCGATATATCCGACTATGCCGCACATAATTTGGTTTTAGCTGGCGATTTCTGACCGTGATCAAATCATACCGCAAGGAATTAGAACAGCAGACCTTTACCCCATCCCGTCATGGCCGAATCGAAAAAAGTTTTGTCCGTCATCATGGGGGGCGGCCGCGGCACGCGGCTCTTTCCCCTGACCAAGGAACGTTGCAAGCC
This sequence comes from Lacunisphaera sp., assembly GCA_046590295.1. Lineage (GTDB taxonomy): Bacteria > Verrucomicrobiota > Verrucomicrobiia > Opitutales > Opitutaceae > Lacunisphaera. The sequence continues at coordinate 19,510 of JBKJTZ010000101.1, read as the reverse complement.
GGCGGTTCCGCTCGCGGGCAAATACCGCCTGGTCGACATCCCGATCAGCAACTGCCTCAACTCGGGCTGCAACCGGATCTTCGTCCTCTCCCAGTTTCTCACGGCCTCGCTGCACCGGCACATCCAGAAGAGCTACCAGTTCGATGCCTTTGGCGGCGGTTTCATCGACATCCTCTCGGCCGAGCAGACGGAGAAGAGCAGCGCGTGGTATGAGGGCACCGCCGATGCCGTGCGGCGCAACCTGGTGCACTTCCACCGCCACGGCCATGATTACGTCCTGATCCTTTCCGGCGACCAGTTGTATCGGATGGATTTCACCCAGATTGTGGACCAGCACATCGCGACCGGCGCGGATGTGACCATCGCCGCCATCCCGTTCCCGATCTCCAAGGTCGAGGGCCTCGGCCTCATGCGGGTGGCCGACGATCTTTCGGTCTCCGAGTTCGTCGAGAAGCCGAAGGACCCCGCGATCATCCAGGGGCTGGCCATCAGCCCGAAGCTCGAGGCCAGGCTCTCGGACCAGGCCAAGGAGAAGCACTGCCTGGCCTCGATGGGCATCTACGTGTTCAGTCGCGAGGTCCTGCGCGAAGCGCTCGACAACGACATGAAGGACTTCGGCAAGGAGGTCATCCCGGGGCTCCTCGGCAAGAAAAAGCTCTTCAGCTACATCTTCGAGGGCTACTGGGAGGACATCGGCACGGTGAAGGCGTTCTTCGACACCAACCTCGCGCTCGCGCAGCCGTTGCCGCCGTTCAATTTCTTCGACCGGAACGCCCCGATCTACACGCACCCGCGCTACCTGCCCGCGTCCAAGATCAACCGCTGCAACATCGACCATGTGGTGATCGGCGACGGCTGCCTGGTCACGGACTCGACCCTCAAGCACTGCGTGATCGGCATCCGCTCGATCCTCGGCGAGAACTCGCGCCTCGAGGATGTGGTCATGATGGGCTCGGACTATTATCAGACGGCAAAGGAGGTCCAGGCGGACAAGGCCAAGGGCCGGCCCCGCATCGGCGTCGGGCGGGACTGCAAGATCCACCACGCCATCATCGACAAGAACGCCCGCATCGGCGACGGCGTCACGCTGTCACCGGCCGGCAAGGACGACGGGGACTTCGCCCACGGGATCGTGATCCGCGACGGCATCCTTTGTGTCACGAAGAACGCGGTGATCCCCGACGGCTTCACGCTCTGAGCCACCGCCGGCCCGGGTGGTTCAGGGCCGGGGCGTGGCCGGCGGCCGCGCCCCCGGGCGTCGAAGGCTGATGGCGATGAGCGCCGCGCCGCCGACGATCAGGAAGAGCGAATAAAACGTGCCGCGGGTCAGGCCGAAAATGAGGCCGGCGTCGGGCTCGCGGAAGGATTCACCGATCGCGCGCAGCAGCGCGTAGGCGATGAGAAACTCGCCGGCGATGCGGCCGGGCTGGGTGCGGGCCGCGTCGGTCCGCCAGAAACGCCATTGCATGCAGGCGAAGAGCAGCAGACCCTCCAGCCCGGCTTCATAGAGTTGCGAGGGATGCCGCGGGAGGTTGCCCCCGCCGGTGTGCTGAAAGATGACCGCCCACGGCAGCGCGGAGGGATTGCCCCACAATTCGCCATTGATGAAGTTGGCCACGCGGCCGAAGAACAGCCCAAGCGGGGCCGTCGTGACGATGAGGTCGGAGATTTGCAGCAGGGATAGCCCGCGCCTGCGGGTGAACCACCACAGCGCAACGACCACGCCCAGGAAGCCCCCGTGGCTGGCCATGCCACCCTCCCAGACCCGCAGGAACATCAGCGGGTCGTGCCACAGCGACCGGGGCTCATAGAGCAGGAAAAATCCCAGCCGTCCGCCGACAATGACGCCGGCGATGAGGGCGGTCATCAGGTCGAATATGGCGTTGGTATCCAGCGGCGACCGACCCGCGCGATGATACTTCCGCAGCAGCCAACCCGCCGCCAGAAACCCGGCGAGGTAGGCCAGACCATACCAACGGATGCCGAACGTCTCGTTGAAGCGGACGATAAACGGGTTGAGGTCGTGGATCCAGTGGGCGAGGGGCATGGCGGAGGCCGGAGGGTGGAGGACAGGAGACAGGGGACAGCGGAGGCAGGGCGAACACAAATTCTTTTAGCCGCGATCCGCGGTCTTAATGAAGGGTCCCCCGGTGAGAGTTTCCTTGCCCGGGTTGCGGGCGCGGCGCTTAGTTATGACATGAGTCTTCCCCAGACCACGCCCCTCAATGCCTTCCACCGGCAGCATGGCGGGCGCATGGTGGATTTCGCCGGCTGGGACATGCCGGTCCAGTACCGGAGCATCCTCGAGGAGCACAAGGCCGTGCGCACACGGTGCGGGCTCTTCGACGTGAGCCACATGGGCGAGGCCGACGTGAAGGGGCCCGGGGCGCTCAAGTTCCTCCAGCACCTCGTCACCAACGACTGCCGCAAGCTCTTTCCCGGCCGCGTGCTCTATACCGTCATGTGCTACCCGCAGGGCGGCGTGGTGGACGACCTCCTGGTCTACATGCGCGGCGAGGGTGACTACCTTCTCTGCATCAACGCCGGCAACATCGCGAAGGACATCGCGTGGCTGCAGGAGCAGGTCCAGGGCTTCGACTGCACGGTCACCGACCGCTCGGCGGATTACGCCCAGCTCGCCCTCCAGGGCCCGACGGCAGTGGCGCTGGTGCAGACGCTGACCAAGGCCAATCTGGCGGAGCTCAAATATTATCATTTCACCGACGGCGAGGTCGCCGGCGTGAAAGGCATCATCAGCCGCACCGGGTACACCGGGGAGGACGGGGTGGAGCTCTATTGCGCGGCCGATGACGGCGTGCGGCTCGCCGAGGCGCTCGTCGCCGCCGGCGCCCCATTCGGGCTGGAGCTGGCGGGCCTCGGGGCCCGCGACAGCCTGCGGCTGGAGGCAGGCTTTCCGCTCTATGGCCACGAGATCACCGAGCACATCAATCCGCTCAGCGCCGGACTCGGCTGGGTCGTGAAGTTCGACAAGGGCGCGTTCATCGGTTCCGACGTGCTCCAGGCGGAGAAGGAGAGGGGCGCAGCGCAAAAGATCGTTTTCTTCAAGACCGGCGACCGCCGCATGGTGCGGCCCGAAACGCCGGTGCTCAACGCCGCCGGCGCCACCGTCGGCCGGGTCGTCTCCGGGACGTTGTCCCCGATGTTGAACGAGGCCATCGGCTCCGCATTGGTCGACACGGCCGCGGCCAAGGAGCAGCTCGCGGTGGATATCCGCGGCACCAAGCTGAATTTGTCCCTCGTCAAACCGCCCTTCGTCCCGCTGAAGAAAAACTAGTTTTGACCACGGATTTCACTGATAGCACGGATAGAGTCGATGCCCTCTCGTTGTCATACTGAGCGAAAAGAAGAATCCAGCACGGCTCGCTGCCTCGCTGGATCCTTCGCGTTGCTCAGGATGACATTGTCCGGGAATCGTTTTTCCTCCGTGACCATCCGTGTGATCCGTGGTTAATGAATTTAATCAATCTCCCATGAGCAACATCCCCGCTGATCTGAAATACGCCAAGTCCCACGAATGGATCAAGGTCGCCGCCGACGGCACGGCCACGGTCGGCATCTCCGACTATGCCCAAAACAGCCTCGGTGACATCACCTATGTCCAGGTCCCCAAGGTCGGCGCCGTCCTGAAGGCCGGCGAAACCTTTGGCGTGGTCGAGTCCGTGAAGGCCGCCTCCGACGTCTACGCGCCCGCCGGCGGCACCGTCCTCGAGGTTAACCAGGCCCTGGATGCCAACCCGGAGAAACTGAACCAGTCGCCCTACGGCGACGGCTGGATGCTGAAGCTCAAGCTCACCAATCCCGCCGAGGCCGCGGGTTTGTTGAGCCCGGAAGATTATGGGAAACTTACGGCCTGAGCGGGCGTCTTGTGGGAATACCCTAAATCGTTTCCAACGTTCTGCCCCACCTTGATGCATCGTTTTCCCCGTCCCACCTGCTTATTGATCCTTGGCGCGCTGATTCTGGGTCTGGCCGCCGGTTGTGCAAAAAAATCCCCGGCGGCGGCCGGACCGGCAGGCGGCGGCGGGAGCGCCCAGAAACAGGCCGTGGAGGTGACCAAGATCACCAAGCGCGACATGGTTGAATCACTTTCCCTGGTGGGCTCACTGGCCCCCAATGAAACCGCCCAGATCCGCGCGGAAATCGCCGGGCAGGTGCGATCGGTGCAGTTTCAGGAGGGTGACCATGTCGCCAGGGATCAGGTGTTGCTCAAGATCGACGATGCCGAACTGCGGGCCCAGATGGCGCAGGCGGAGGCCACCTTCCATCTCGCCGAGCTGAATCTCCGGCGCAGTGAAAACCTGATCGAGGCGCGCTCGATGTCCCAGGCCGAGGCCGACCGGACCCGCTCGGAGCATGCCTCGGCCTCGGCGGCCTTGTCGCTGCTGCGGCTGCGGGTGGCCAAGACCGACATCAAGGCGCCGTTTGACGGCATTGTGGGCGCGCGCACCATCTCCCCCGGCGATTACATCACGGCCGCCACGTCCATCACGACGCTGGACGACCTGAGCCGGCTCAAGGTCGATTTTCAGGTGCCCGAGCGCTTCACCTCCAAGGTCCGGTCCGGCACCACCTTCACCATCCGCGCCCGGACCCCGGCCGGCGAAACCCAGGCGGAGGGCGAGGTCTATTTCACCGCTTCCGTGATCGACCGCAGCACACGTTCGAGCCAAGTTAAGGGCTATATTACCGGCGTGCCGGCGGGATTCCAGCCCGGCATGTTCGCCAGCATCGAGCTGGTGCTGGCGGTCCATCCCGGCGTCCTCGCGGTGCCGGAGGGCTCCATTCTCACGACCCCCGGCGGCCCCCAGGTCATCGTGGTGCGCGACAAGGGGCCGGACCAGGTGGCCGAATTTGTGCCTGTGCGGCTGGGTCTCCGGGAAAAGGGGCTCGTCGAGGTCACCCCCCTGAAAAATGACGCCCTGGCCGAGGGCGATACGGTGGTCGCCTCCGGGGTCGGTGCACTCGTGCTTTATCCTGGCCTCAAGCTGGAGCCGCGTCCCCTGCGCGCCGAGTTCCGCATCGGAGAGTAAGCCATGATCCTCTCTGATGTTTCCATCCGCCGCCCGGTGGTCGCGTTGGTGGCTTCCATTTTGGTCGTGCTGGTCGGCCTGCTCAGCTTTGGCCGGCTGCCGGTCCGCGAATATCCGCTGATCGACTCGCCCGTGGTGACGGTCGAAACGTCCTATCGCGGCGCCTCCGCCGAGGTCGTCGAGGCCAAGGTCACCGAGCCGCTGGAGCGCGAGGTGGCGTCCATCGATGGCATCCGGGTCATCCGGTCGGATTCGCAGGAGGAGCAGTCGCGCATCACGGTGGAATTCAATCTCGACCGCAAGGTGGACGAGGCCGCCAACGACGTGCGGGACCGTGTCAGCCGCGTCCGCGGCCGGCTGCCCGACGAAATCGGGGAGCCGCAGGTGACGAAGGCCGACGCCGACTCTTCCCCCGTCATCACGCTGGCCTTCAACTCGGAGACCTACAGCCGGCTGGAGCTCCGGGAGCTGGTCGAGCGCGTGGCCATCCAGCGGCTGCAGACGATCAACGGCGTCGGCTCGGTGCAGATCCGCGGCCCGCGCTACGCCATGCGCCTCTGGGTGGACAGCGACCGCCTGGCCGCCCACCAGCTGACCATCACCGACGTCGAGGGTGCCCTGCGCCAGCAGAACGTCGAGATCCCCGGCGGCCGCATCGAGTCGAAGGCCCGCGAATTTCCCGTCCGCATCGAGGGCCGCATGACCCAGGTGGCGGAGTTCGAGAACCTGGTGCTGGCCACCCGCGGCGGTCACCAGGTGAAATTCTCCGACATCGGGCGCGTGGAACTCGGCGCGGAGGAATACCGGTCCGAATCCTATTTCAAGGGCAAGCGCACGGTCGGGATCCAGGTGCTCCGGCAGGCGCAGGCCAACTTGCTCGACGTGGCCAACGACGTGAAGCGCATGATCCCGCTCATCCGGGCCGATCTGCCGGAGGGCATCAACGTGGACGTCGGGTTCGACAGCTCCGTGTTTGTCGACCGCTCCGTGCGCGAGGTGTACAAGACGCTGTGGGAGGCCGGCGTGCTTGTCGTGCTCATGATCTTTCTCTTCCTCCGGGACTGGCGGGCCACGCTGGTGCCCCTGGTCGCCATCCCGGTCTCGATCATCGGCGCGTTCGCCGTCATGCACTGGATGGGATTCACGATCAACACGCTGACGCTGCTCGCCCTGGTGCTGGCGGTCGGCCTCGTGGTGGACGACGCCATCGTGATGCTGGAAAACATCTATCGCCGCATCGAGGAGGGCGAGAGCCCGATCCATGCGGCGATCTACGGCGCCCGGCAGGTGGCCTTCGCCATCATCGCCACCACGCTGACGCTGGCCGCGGTGTTCCTGCCGGTGGCGTTCCAGACCGGGCAGACCGGCCGGCTGTTTTTTGAGTTCGGCATCACGCTCGCCATCTCGGTGATCGTCTCCGCCCTGGTGGCACTGACGCTGACGCCGATGCTCTGCTCCCGCATGCTGCAGGCCAAGGTGGTCGCCGGCCGGACCAAGCACGGTTGGTTCTACCACAAGACGGAGCCCTTCTTCGTGGGGCTCAATGCGCTGTTCGCGCGCACCCTCGCCGCATCCCTGCGGGTGAAGCCGCTCGTGCTGGGCGGGGCGTTGCTGTTCACGGTCGCCGGTCTGGCCCTCTACACACAGCTGCAGCGTGAGCTCACCCCGCTGGAGGATCGCGGCATCTTCACGGCCAACCTCATCGCCCCCATCGGGGCCACGCCCGAATACCTCCGGCTCTACTCCTACGACATGGAGCAGATGATCCTGAAGATTCCGGAGATCGACCGGACCTTCCACCGCACGGGCGACGGCGGCCGGGCCTTTGTTTTCGCCACCCTCAAGCCCTGGGAGGAACGCTCGCGCAAGACCCAGGAAATCACCGCCGACCTCCGCCGGCAGTTCCAGCGGGACGTGACCGGCGGCCAGGCGGTGGCCAGCCCCATCCGGCCCTTCGGCGGCGGCCGGCGCGGCGGCGGTGGCGGTCTCAGTCTCGTCCTGCTCGGCAGTGATTTCGACGAGTTGCAGCGGCTCGGGGACAGCATGCTCACCGCGATGCGGGAGAACGGCCAGTTCATCCAGCCGCGCGTGGATCCGTCTCCGACCAAGCCGCAGCTCGACGTGCGGATCGACCGGGCCAAGGCCGCGGACCTGAAGGTGCCGCTCAGCGCCATCGCCTCCACGCTCGAGTCCCTGCTCGGCGGGCGGCGCGTGACTGAGTTTCAGCGCGGCAACCAGCAGTATTACATCATCGTGCAGGTCACGGACGAGAACCGCGCCACCCCGAGCGACCTGGCGCGGCTCTATGTACGCTCGGCGGACGGCGTGCTCATCCAGCTCAGCAACCTGGTGAGCTGGTCCGAGGACACCGTGCCCGAAAGCTATCCCCATTTCAACCGCCTGCGCGCCGTCACCGTCTCGGGCCAGATGAGCGAGGGTCGCACGATCGGCGACGGCGTCGCGTTCATGGAAAAGCTCGCCCGGGAAACCCTGCCGGCCGGCTACACCTTTGCCTGGGACGGCGAGACCCGGGAGTTTGTCGAGAGTGGCAACGACACGATCATCCTCTTCGGGCTGGCGCTGGTCTTCACCTTTTTGGTCCTGGCCGCGCAATTTGAATCATGGATCCACCCGGCCACGATCTTCACCGGGGTCTTCATCGCCATCGCCGGCGGGTTGCTGGTCCTCTATGGCACGCGCTTCTGGGGGGTGGCGATGACCGACAACCTCTTCTCCCGCTTCGGCCTCATCATGCTCATCGGCCTCGTGGCCAAGAACGGCATCTTGATCGTGGAGTTCGCCAACCAGCTCCAGGTGACCAAGGGGGAAAACGCGGCCGAGGCGGCGTTCGAGGCGGCGACGATCCGCTTCCGGCCGATTTTGATGACCTCGATCTCAACGGTGCTCGGCGCGGTGCCGATCGCCTTCGCCTCCGGCGCCGGCGCCGAGACGCGCAATCCGATGGGCATTGTGGTGGTCGGCGGCCTGATGATCTCGACCGTCATCACGCTCTACGTGATCCCGATCGTCTACATCCTCATGGACCGGCTGTGCATGAAGTTCACCGGGCATTCGAGCGCCCACGGCCTGATCAAGGCCGCGCAGATCGAGCGGGAGACGGCCGGCGCCGCGCCGGAACCGGCCCATTCCAAGTAGGCCGGCCAAAAAAATCGCCGCACGGTGAGGTGCGGCGACGGAGCGGGCAGGAGCGCGGCCTCAGGACACCTTGCCCGACTTGGTGGCCTTGATGCGGGCGCCCGAGTTCAGGATGCGCTTGCGGAGGCGCAGGTTCTTCGGCGTGACCTCGACGAACTCGTCAGCCGCGATGTATTCGATCGCGCGCTCGAGCGAAAGCTTCGACGCCGGCGTGAGGCCGGTGGCGACGCCCGAGCCCTGGGATCGGAAGTTGGTGAGCTGCTTCTCGCGCACGGCGTTGATCGAGATGTCCTCGTTGCGGGGATTCTCGCCGACGATCATGCCCTCATAGACCTGCTCGCCGGGATTGACGAAGAGCTTGCCGCGCTCCTGGCACATCACCAGGGCGTAGCCGGTGGTCTCGCCGGCCTCGGTGGCGATGAGCGTGCCCGTGATGCGGGTGAGCACCTCGCCGGCGTAGGGGCCGTATTCCTTGAAAAGGTGGCTGAGCACGCCGCGCCCGCTGGTGGCGTTGACGACGTCGATCTCCATGCCGATCAGGCCGCGGGTGGTGATCAGGGCCTCGAGCATGGTCGAGTGCGGGAGCTTCTCCATGTTGGTGAGCCGGCCCTTGCGGTTGGCCATGTTCTGCATGATGGAACCGACGCACTCGTCGGGCACCTCGATCCAGACGGTCTCGTAGGGCTCCTGGCGCTCGCCGTCCGGTCCCTTCTTCTCGATGACGGTCGGGCGGGAAACGAGCATCTCGAAACCCTCGCGGCGCATCGTCTCGACCAGCACGGCGACCTGCATGGCGCCGCGGGCCTTGACGTTGAAGATGCCGGCCTTGTCGGAGTCCTCGATGTAGATGGAGACATTGGTCTTGAGCTCGCGCATCAGGCGCTCGCGCAGCTGGCGGGAGGTGACGAGCTTGCCTTCCTGGCCGACAAGCGGGCCGTCGTTGACGCAGAACTGCATCTCCAGGGTCGGCGGATCGATCTGGGTGAAGGGCAGGGCGTGGCCGGCCTCGTCGGCCGTGAGGGTGTCGCCGATGTCCACATCCTCGAAGCCGGAGAGGCCGACGATGTTGCCGGCGACGGCGGACTCCGTCTCGCGGGTGCCGAGGCCGGTGAACTCGAAGACCTTGGTGATCTTGGCGCGCACGCGCTTGCCGTCGGAGTGGCGGATCACGAACACGGGGTCGCCGATGTTGGCGGTGCCGCCAAGGATCTTGCCGACCGCGATGCGGCCGACGTAGTCGCTCCAATCGATGTTGGAGACGAGCATGTGGAAGGGCTCGTTCGGCTTGGCGAACGGGGGCGGCACGTGGTCGAGGATGGTCTGGAAGAGGGGGGCCATGTCCTTCTTCTCCTCGCCGAGGTGATACATCATGTAGCCGTCGCGGCCCGAACCGTAGACGACGGGCGCGTCGAACTGCTCCTCGGTGGCGTTGAGTTCCATGAGGAGCTCGAGCACCTTGTCATACATCTTGGCCGGCTCGGCGTTGTCGCGGTCGATCTTGTTGATGACGAGGACGACCTTGAGGCCGTGGGCGAGGGCCTTGCGGAGCACGAAGCGGGTCTGGGCCTGGGGACCGTCGTAGGCGTCCACGACCAGCAGCACGCCGTCGACCATGCGGAGGGCGCGCTCGACCTCGCCGCCAAAGTCGGCGTGGCCGGGGGTGTCGACGATGTTGACGATCTTGTCCTGCCAGTGGACGGAGGTGTTCTTGGCCTTGATGGTGATGCCCTTCTCCTTCTCGAGGTCCATGGAGTCCATGGCGCGCACCTGGACCTGCTGGTTGGCGCGGTAGACGCCGCCTTCCTTGAGGAGTTGGTCCACCAGCGTGGTCTTGCCATGGTCGACGTGGGCGATGATGGCGATATTACGGATGTTCTGGTTCATGGGCAAAGAAGCGGAGGGAGTTGGAAAAAGAGTCCCAACTTGCGACGCCGTCCGGGCCAAGGCAAGCAGAACCTTGCGAAACCATCCGGGCGTCGCGCAATTCCAAGGTCATCACAAAGTGCTGCCGGGGAAACAATTGCCCGATCGGTCGCGGTGGGTTTGACCCGTCGCTAAACCTACTCCGAGGAAATTTAGTTCCTCTGTCGCTGGCCTCGGTGAGGCCGGTCCCGGGGGCACCGACCCCGGTTACAATCCAAGCCAGTTTCTTTTCCAATCCGGAGGAACGCGCGTGTTGCGGTTTGTGACCGGCAGGAAAACGGTCAGCGCGCCAGGCTCGGGCTAAAGCCGGTTCCGGGCATAAAGTCTGGGCCCAGCGCGCTGACAAAGTTTTTTGGACTGAAAATAGTGGCCCGGGTTCCTTGCGGAACCCGGGCCAAAATCGGAGGTGGGTGCTCGCCACGCACTCTTCTCCATTCGCACAGCATTGGGCGCCTCGCTTTCGCGGGCCGTGTGCTTCCCGACGCTACTCACCGCGGCATGCGATGCTGTCGGTCTCATAGCGGGACCGTCCCGGGCATTTCTGCGCCGGAATCTTTCGAGTGAGGCCTCTCCGCCCGGTTCGGCTCCATCTGCCGATGGGTGGCTCGCCGGACGGGTGTTGGCACGCCTGCAACGTCTGCATTTCGCACCAGCACCTTGCCACGGGGACGGCCCCGGCTTGTGGCCGGGCGTTGGCCCCGTGTAACGGGTCTGACCTCTTACCTCTCAGGTTGCTTTCGACTTGCAGTTGGGTGACGCGGTTTTGTGCGCCGCCCCAAGGAGGAGGTTTTGCGAGCTTTGCCAGACTCGCCCGCTCCCCGCTGCACCCTGGCCCTTTCGCGCCCCGCCTTTTCAGGCCGGGCCTTTTGGTGGGGTGGACCCACCGGAACACTGCGCTGCGTCCTGGTTATACAGTAGCAACCGTAACCCTCTGGGTAACTGCATCAGTGCAAGGCCTGAAACTAGCCCTGGACCTGACTCGACTCGGACACGGTTTCTAAGTTCGCGCCTCGTCGCACAGCTCCTTTGTCGCAAAACTGGATCGGCTGCGACGCCGTCCAGAGGAACTGGTGATATTTGCCTGCATGCGGCTCGCGCCGCAGAGGGGAAGAGGGCACCAGTTGCCCCCCACCTTTCCCCGGTTGCCCGGGATTATCCCAGTCGCGCTCTCGGCGGGTTTTTCATGCCGCCGCACTGCGACTGTTCTATCAAGGAACGGTGAAAAAATGCGTCCGTTCAGAGGGAAAGTCACGGGTTTGTTCCTCCCAACTTATTCACCCGGCGCCGGGCAGTAACTTTGGTGAATAACTTGTGCCCGGCCGCTTGTTCGCGGGTTGTTCACAAGCCGCCCGCCGGGATCGTGACACCCTGGGCACGTGCCCAGCCGGCCGCATCGTCCACATCCTCGAGCACGGTCAGGTCCACAGATTTGAGGCCGGTGTTTCGAATTTTTCCCCTCGTCTGTGCCCAAACGGCCGGCGTGCTCCAGGCGATTCCGGCGAACAGCTCCGGGCACGGGGCGTTCAGGCCGATCAGATAGTAGCCGCCATCGACGGCGGGGCCGAGCACGACGTCGTTGGTGGCAAGGGCGACACGGGCGGACCCAAGGATTGATTCGTCCAATCCCGGGCAATCGCCGCCGATGGCGAACACGGGCCCCGGCGCGTGGGCGAACTCCGCGGCGAAGGCCGCGATGAGTCGCGCGCCGAGGTCACCCGGGCCTTGCGCGGTGTAGCCCAGTCCTTCGCGCCACGGGTCAAGCCAGCGCATCATCTGTTCCCGGGCTTCGGGCGGGTCGAAATAGATGGTGACGGGCCAGCCGGCCGGCAGGGCGAGGAGTTGGCGCACGGCCAGTTGGCGATAGATCGCGGTCGCCTCCCCCTCGCCCAGTGTCGCCGCCAGCCGGGTTTTGACTGCGCCGGGATCCGGTGCCTTGAGCAACATGGCGACCCGGGGCAGGGGTATGGCGGGCGGCGCCGGGTTCACGGTTTGGCGTCGTTCAACGACCAGTCGTAAGCGAGGAACTTGACCGTCCATTCGGCCGGGTCAGCTTCGATCGCCTGCCGGACCTCCGGCGCGGCGAACTTGGCGGCGGCGAGGAGCGCGGCGCGGTCGGCGGCGCCGAAATCCTGGCCATACCATTTGAAGATGCTGGAGAGATGCGCGGTCTTGGTCGAAATATCGAAGCGGTTGCGGGTGCTGTCGCGCAGGAAGAGGCGGCCCTGCTCGTCGAGCTGGGCCTCGAGCTGGCCGGCCTCATAGGCCTCGGGGCGGAGGATGGGACAGGAGCCGGAGGCGCAGTTGAGCGCGAAATGGGCCCGCGCATCCTTGAACTGCACGCGGATCACCTCGTGCTCGATTTCATTGAGCGTGTATTGCTTGCCGCCGACATCGGCGAAACGGATGTCCCACGCCGTGGTCTTGAGGATGGAGCCGAGAATGATTCCTCCGGTGCCGATCTCGGTGATGCTCTTGGCCGGCTCGCGATCGATGATGAGCTTGAGGGTGTAGGCGTTGTAGGCGTTCAGCCAGAGCGCCAGCCTCTCCTGGTCGCCGGCCAGCGCGGCGGCGTCGGTGGCGGCGAGCTGGTCGAGATAGCGCGTCAGGCGCGGGTCGGACTTCAGCGCGGTGTAATTGACCTGGCCGTTCTTCACGTGGTCGGCGAGCACGGCGGTCAGCAGGGCGTGGCTGGCCGTGGCGGCGCGGGCAGAGATGGCGCCCAGGCAGAGGAGGAAGATCAATGATTTCATGGAGTGGTCAGGAGGGAAGGCTTGCGGTTATACTCGGCCGCCAGTCGGTGCGGGCAGGCGCCGGCCAGTAATCGGCAGAGCAGCCAGCCATTTTGCAACTGCTGCCGGAACGGGCCGCTGTGTTGAAAGCGCCGGGCGGAGGTTGTGACCGAGGCGGGAAAGCTCGCGACGGTCGTGACCCGACGGGCGCGGCGGAGCAGATCCACGTCCTCGAACAGCGGCCAGGGGGGAAAGCCGCCGAGCTGGGCGTAGAAATCCCGGCGCACCACGATCCCTTGGTCGCCGAAACGGGTGAAGACCGAGTCGAAGCGCGTGCACCACGCGCTGGTCCGCAGAAACCAGCCGGCCGCGTCGAAGCTGAGCCGGAACGTACCGATCTGCGTCTCGCGGTTGGCAAACGCGCAAGCCAGGACCTCTGCGGCGTCGGACGGCAGTCGCGTGTCCGCGTGGAGAAACAGCAGCAGGTTGCCGTGGGCCGATTCCGCGCCGGCGGCGAGCTGCCGGCCTCGCCCACGCTCCGCCGCCACCAACCGGGCGCCGGCGGCCCGGGCGATGTCGGGAGTGCCGTCGGTACTGCCGCCGTCGGCGACGATGATCTCCGCGGCCGGCACCACCGTCTTGACCCGTTCCAGCGTGGCCGCCAGCCGGGCCGCTTCGTTGAGAGTCGGAATAATGACGGAGATTTTCACGAGGCGGGGACGACTGCAGGAGGCGGGGTGCTTTCGAGCCAGAGGCCGGCAAACCAAGCCTCGGCGGTCCTGCCAGTATTATCCGTATCGACCAAAATGGCGACAGCGGAGATGCGGGTCGCGTGCTCGCCGAAGAATTTCCGGTAGTCGGCCAGCACGTCCCGGCTCTCGCTGCGCCAGACCCCTGCCTCGGTGTCGCCGGAGCGCACAACGACCATGCCGACATTGCGGGTGTAGGGGCTGGGAAAGACCGCCCCGACCGGTTCCTGCGCCGCCCAGACGTAGTTGATGCACCGCGTGCGCAGCGGCCAGGCCGAGGTTTCAAACACGACAAAAATCCGCGCCGCGTAATCATCGCCCGCCCGGGTGCGTTCGCGGTCGTTGCCCGTGAGGGAACGCGGCACCTTCCAGCGCCATCGCAGGGTGGCTTGGGCGGGCGAGGGCAGATCGATCGGCCGCACCAGGCCGGCGTGCGCGGCAGCGCTGGTCGCGTGAAGGACGGCTTGGCCGGTCTCGTCCGTCACCACGGCGTAGACCGTGGGCCGGGTGAACAATTTTTCCTCCTTCCACTTTTGCCGCCAGTCGCCCTTGAAGCCCTCGAAGAGATCGGACGCGCTCGCGACGGTTCCGGGAGCCACTAGACCAAGCAGGAGGAGAACAATGGGTCTGGACACAAATGGGGGAGCACTCGGGGTGGATTAATATTCCAGACTGACAATGATTTAGCTCGGGGCCGAAAACTAACGAGAGCGAACCGATTTGGACAGAATGAACAGAATTGACAGAATCCCGCCATCTTGGGCTTCTGCCTCTTCATTTTTATCGATTCTGTCGATTCTGTCCAACGCACCTGATGCAACCACGCGAACTGCCCATCTACGAACTCGAAGACCGCCTGATCACGGCCGTCCGCGAGCGGGGCCGGCTCATCGTGCAGGCGCCGACGGGTTCCGGAAAATCGACCCAGGTGCCGCAGATGCTGCTGAACCACGGCCTGCTCGGCCACGGCGAGGTCGTGGTACTCCAGCCGCGCCGGCTCGCGGCCCGCATGCTGGCCAAGCGGGTGGCGGAGGAGGTCGGCACGAAATTGGGCGAGATTGTCGGCTACCAGATCCGGTTGGATTCGCGGGTGTCCAAGGCGACGCGCATCCGTTTCGTGACCGAGGGCATTTTGCTCCGGCAGATGTCGTTTGACCCGACGCTGCGGGGCATCAGTGCGATCGTCTTCGACGAGTTCCACGAGCGGCACCTCTACGGCGACATCTCGCTGGCCCGCGCCCTCCAGATCCAACAATCCATCCGGCCCGACCTGAAGCTGCTCGTGATGTCGGCGACGCTCGATGCGGCGCTCCTGAAAAACTACCTTGTCCCTTGCGCGGTGCTCACGTCCGAAGGCCGCACCTTTCCGGTGCAGATCGAATATTTGCCCAAGACCGTGGATTTCGAGCACGACCCGGTCTGGGCGGTCGCGACGCGCGAGTGCGAGCGCGTCGCCGCGCAGACCCAGGGCGACATTTTGGTGTTCATGCCCGGCGCGTTCGAGATCAGCCGCACGGTCCAGGAGGTGCAGGGCTCGCACGGACTCCGTGGTTTCATTTGTTTTCCGCTGCACGGCGAGTTGCCGCCCGAACAGCAGGACCGCGCCGTGGCGCGCTACGAGACGCGCAAGATCATCGTCTCGACCAATGTCGCCGAGACCTCGCTGACCATCGACGGGGTGACGGTCGTCGTGGATTGCGGGCTCGCCCGGGTGGCGCGGTTCGACCCGCACCGGGGCATCAACACCCTCTTGATCGAGAAAATCGCCGTGTCCTCGTCCGACCAGCGGGCGGGCCGGGCGGGCCGGACGGCGCCGGGTGTGTGCGTCCGCCTCTGGACCGAGCGGGAGCACGCCCAGCGGCCGTTGCAGGAACTGCCCGAGGTCAAGCGCCTTGATCTCGCCGAGGTGGTGCTGACGCTCAAGGCTGCAGGCATCGCCGACATCCACGGCTTTCCCTGGCTGGAAATGCCGGAGCCCAAGGCGCTCGAGCGGGCGGAGCTGTTGCTGGAGGATCTGGGGGCCTTGTATCGAAATGTAGGGGCGTCGCTGGACGACGCCCGCGGGCGCGCACAAGGCGCGCCCCTACAAATTTCTGATCTCGGTCGGCGCATGCTCAAGTTCCCCATGCACCCGCGCTACGGCCGGATGTTTCTCGCGGCGCAGGATTTCGGCTGCGTGCGCTCGGTGGCGCTCATGGCGGCGTTGACCCAGGGGAGGAATTTCCTGCTCCGTAACGTGGACAAGCGCACCGCCGAGGCGCGGGAAGACTTGTTCGGTGAGGAGCACGAGTCGGATTTCTTTTTGCTGATGCGCGCGTGGCGCTATGCCGACAAGGCCAACTACAACCCCGACGCCTGCCGCCGGCTGGGCATCCATGTGCAGGGCGTGCGGCAGGTTGGGCCGCTGTTCGAGCAGTTCCTGCAGATTGCGGAGGGCGAAGGACTCGACATCGCGGAAAAGCGCATCGACGGGGTGGCGGTCCGCAAGTGCGTGCTGCTGGGCTTCAGCGACCACCTCGGCCGCCGGCTCGACCAGGGAACCCTGCGCTGCGAACTCGTCCACAAGCGCCGCGGCGTGCTGGCCCGCGAGAGCTGCATCGACGATGCCCCGCTGCTGGTGGCCGCCGAGATCACCGAGATCGAGAGCCGCGGCGAGGTGAACGTGCTGCTGAACCTCTGTACCGCCGTCGAGGAGGCGTGGTTAAAGGAATTGTTCCCGGAGGATTTCAAGGATGCCGGTGGCGTCGTTTACGACGAGACCGCCCGGCGGGTGATCTCGCGCAAGGAACGCTGTTTCCGCGACCTCGTGCTGGAGTCCAAGCCAACGGCCGATGAGCCGTCCTCGGGCGAGGCCGCCGCGCTGCTGGCCCGCGAGGTCCAGGCCGGCCGCATTGTGCTCACCGAATGGAACGAGGCGGTCGAGCAATGGATTCTCCGCGTAAACTGCCTCGCCAAGTGGTGGCCGGAGCTGGAGGTCAACCCCATCACCGACGCCGACCGCGCCACGCTCATTGAGCAGATCTGTTACGGCAGCCTCGGCGCCCGGGAACTGAAGGACAAGCCGGTCATGCCCGTCCTGCGCGACTGGTTGCTGGCCGAGCAGCTGGCCGTGCTGGACGACTACCTGCCCGAGCGCCTCGTCATGGCCAACGGCCGGAAGGCGCGCCTGACTTACTCAAAGGACGGCCCGCCGGTCCTCAGCGCCCGCATTCAGGAGCTCTATGGGGTGAACTCCAAGTTCACCCTCGGCCACGGCCGGGTGGCGGTGAAAATCGAGGTGCTGGCCCCGAACCAACGGCCCATCCAGGTGACCGATGACCTGAGCAATTTCTGGCGCGACCAGTATCCCAAGATCAAGACCGAGCTGTCGCGGCGCTATCCGCGGCATGAATGGCGGTGATCAGGAGCAATCCAACTGCGTCCCGCCACGGTCAACGGCGTGAAGAGCGGCGGTTATTTTCTGACGCTGACGCTCCTGCTCGCTTCTGAAATCCGGGTAGCAGCGGGCGGCCAGTCCGATTGAGCAAAGCAGTAGAATTACGGCGACCAGGCGGGGTTTTCCCGTCCCGAAGATCGCTGGAAACGCGGACAACAGCGCCCCTAGGCTAAAGGCGAAAAACGCCCCTGACGGTGACATCACCATGCACCCGCCAATGATGACCACGATGGCCGTGACTATCAGAGCCCGCGCTGACGTCGGCTGCATGGCTTTCATCCAGGCAAGCTGGCTCGGCCGGACAGCACTGTCAATGGCGCCACGCCTGGTGGTTATGACGCCGCTGCCGGATAATTTCGCTTTAGTGCCGGCATAATACCTGCGTATTTCACGGGCGATGGCGGCACCTCACAAGGCTCTCGATCAGCTCAACAACCTGCGGGCGGAAGTCCGCAGCCTCGGGGCGACCCTCGGCCGCACCATCGCCGCGCTGGAGGGAGAGAAGACCCTCGAGACGGTCGAGACGCTCCGCACGCTGGCCAAGAGCAGCCGTGCCGGCGAGGCCGCCGCCGCCCGCAACCTGGCCCAGACGGTCAGCCGCCTGACCCCGGGTGAAGCCCTCAACCAGGCGATGGCCTTCACGCTTTATTTCGAGCTGGTCAACCTGGCCGAGGAGAACTTCCGCATCCGCCTGCTCCGCGAACGCAACCAGAAGCACCGTAACGCGCTGGCGGCCGGCACGGCCAGCGAGCCGATGCGCGAGTCCATCGAGGCCGCGGTGCGCGAGCTGAAGCAGGCCGGTGTGCCTAAGGCCCGCATGGGCAAGCTCGTCCGCCAGCTCGCCATCGAGCTCGTCTTCACCGCGCACCCGACGGAGTCCAAGCGCCGCACCATGCTGGAGAAGCTGGCGACGCTCGGCGACATCCTGCGCCGGCACACGCTCGAGGAGATCCAGCACGCGCCCGATGACATCAAGCGCGAGATCGTGTCCCTCTGGCTGACCGACCGCAGCCGCACCGAGCGGCCCGAGGTGGCCGACGAGGCCCGCACCGGCCTGTGGT
The DNA here is from genome assembly GCA_046590295.1 of Lacunisphaera sp. GTDB lineage: Bacteria > Verrucomicrobiota > Verrucomicrobiia > Opitutales > Opitutaceae > Lacunisphaera. The sequence continues at coordinate 1,405 of JBKJTZ010000101.1, read as the reverse complement.
ATTTTGACCGGACTCTTTTCCAATTACTGCCGCGCCTCCACGAGGACCTGCAGGGCGCGCTCGACCGGCATTATCCCGGCGTCAAGGCGCCGCGCCGCTGGCTGTCGTTCGGCTCGTGGATCGGTGGCGACCGCGACGGCAACCCCGGTGTGACGGCCGAGGTCACTGCGCAGGTGCTGCGCATGAACCGCCGCATGGCCATCAAGAAACTGGCGGAGACCCTCTACAATCTGGCCGGCTCGCTCACCGTGTCCGACCGGCGAGCGAAGTTCGCCCCGGTGATCCGCCGCATGGCGGACGAGTGCCGCGAATCCTCCGAGCTGATGGCGCGGGTGGGGCAGCGTTATCCGCGTGAGCCGTATCGCATCATCCTCAGCAGCCTGCGCGAGCAGCTGATGGCGCAGGCCGAGGCCGGCCTGCTGGACACCGCCGACCCGAAGGCCGGCCGGGTCACGCCGGCCGATGTGCGAGAAACCCTGGCGGCCATCGAGGCCGACCTGCGGCGCGCTCAGGCCGCCCCGCTGGCCGACGGCGAACTCAAGGGCGCCTTGACCGCAGTGGATATCTTCGGTCTCAGCATGGCGCGGCTGGATCTCCGGCAGCATTCCGCGTGGCATGCCAAGGCTGTGGCGGAGATCCTCGGCCGGCCGGACTACGAGTCGCTACCGGAAGCGGAAAAGCAGGCGCTGCTGACGAACAAGCTGGGCGAGGCGAAGGAACTGAGTACCGAGAAGATCGCTGATTTCTCCAGCGACGCCCGCGTGGTTCTCGATCCGCTGCGTCTGGCCGTGCGGGCGCAGGCTGACTACGGCGCCGATGCGTTGGGCATCTATATCATCAGCATGACCAACGAGGTGTCGGACGTGCTGGAGGTGCAGCTGCTGCAGGCGCTGGCCGGCGTTCGTCTGCCGATTGCGCCGCTGTTCGAGACGCTCGACGACTTGCAGCGGGCGCCGGCGATCCTGACCGCCCTGTTTGAAAGCGGCGCCTACGCCCCGGAACTGGCGGCGCAGGGCCGCCACCAGCATGTGATGCTCGGCTATTCCGACAGCAACAAGGACTGCGGCTACCTGACCGCCAACTGGGCCCTTTACCAGGCGCAGGATGCCATCATGGCCGTCTGCAAACGCCATCAGATGCGGGTCACCCTTTTCCATGGACGGGGCGGCAGCATCGCGCGTGGCGGCGGTCCGGCGGCCAAGGCCATCCTGGCGCAGCCCGTCGGCCTGAAGGATGGCGGCATCCGCGTGACGGAGCAGGGCGAGGTGCTCTCGACGCGTTACCACGACGGGGACCTCGCGCACCGCGTGCTCGAGCAAATGGCTTACGGCGTCCTGCTCGGCGCCAACGAGGCGCAGAAAGGCGCGCGCAAGCTGCCCAAGCGCTGGGTGCAGGCCATGGAGGA
>JBKJTZ010000098.1:0-6786 GCA_046590295.1 Lacunisphaera sp. | reverse complement strand
GTAAAATACGCGCTCGGCCTCGAGCCGAAGCAGAATATCACCACCGGCCTGCCGCGTGTAGGTGTAGGTCCAGTCGGAGCCGAGCGTGCCCACCCACGGCAGGCCGGTGGTGATATTCTGCTTCGGCTCGAGGCCGAGCGCGTATTTTACGAGGTTTGGCAGGCCGTCGTGACGGAAGACGGCGTTCGGGCCGCTGAGCTCGGGATGGTTCTGCACCTCGTCTACGGTGAACTTGCTGTTCTGCCAAAAATTGAAGCTGGCGGCCAATGGCGTGGTGAAGGTCTGGTCCGCCCCCCGGATCCACACGCCCCCGAAGGACCCGACCAATCTAAAGTGATAGGTTGTGCCCGGCGTGAGTCCGCTGACGGTGGCCGCAGACGGCGTGCTGCTGGCGCCGGTGGCGTTTAGCGGAGTGGTGCTGGTGCCGTAGGCAGTCGTCGGCCCATACTCAAAGTGCATCGGCACGGTATTCCCCGCCGGATTGACCGAGCCGTTCAACGAAGCCGTACTGGCCGCGACGGCGCCCGCCGCCCCGGTGGTCACCGGCAGGGTGAAATATTGCGTCGCCGATACCGCGCTCGCCCCGCCGGCGTTGCCGCCGGAGACATAAATGAGGTTGTTGAGGATGACGGCATTCGGGGTCGACGTCGCCACGTTCAACGGGGCCAGCGTCGTCCAGGTGTCGTGCTCCGGATCGTAGGCCTCGACCGTGGCGTAAATGGTCGTGCCATTGCTATTGGAACCGCCGATCGCATACAGCGTGTCGTTGAGGGCCACGACGGCCACCCCCAAGCGGGCGGTGGGCATCGGGGCCTTGGCCGTCCAGTTGTTGGCCACCGGATCGTAGGCTGCGACCGTATTCAATACCGATAAGGTAGCCTGGCTGTATCCGCCCACCACGTAGAGGATCCCGTTGATCACCCCCACCCCCATGCTCTGGCGGACCGCGGGCATGGCGGGCTTGGCACTCCAGGAGTTTGCCCCGGGATCGTAGGCTTCGAAGGGGCTAACGGAGCCCACCGCATTGTAGCCGCCCGCCACATAGAGCTGACCGTTGAGGACGCCCCCCGCCCCGGAGCCCCGGAGCGTGGGGATCGGCGCTTTGGTCGTCCAGCTGTTGGCCACCGGATCGTAGGCCTCCACGGTGTTGATAAAGGTGCTGTTATTCGTGCCCGCCGCCAAATAGAGCCGGCCGTTGATCACCCCGAAAGCCGAACCGGTATGCACGCCCGGAAGGCTCGTTTGGGCCGACCAAGTGTTCGTGCCCGGATTGTAGGCATCAACCGTGAGTAAATGACTCCCGTTGTAGCCGCCGGCGACATAGAGCACGCCGTTGATCACGCCCGACGCCGAGCCCCATCTGGGTGTGGTCATCGGGGCGACCGTGGTCCAGGCCCCTGCCGGCAGGACTGGCACCGTGATCGCCAGCGTGCCCGTGCTATTGCCCGCAAAGTTCGCCTCGCTGATCGTGCCCACGACAGTGTAGTTGCCCGCGGCGGTCGGCGCCGTCGCCGAGCCGTCGTAGGTTAGGTTTACGGTCAGCCCGGAAGGTGTCGTGGTCGCGGTCGCGCTTTTCGGCGAACCGTCGTAGGTCTGGCTCAGACTGCCTAGCGTCACCGTAGCCGCGGCTTTGCCGATGACCAGTGTGCCGGTGCTGTTGCCCGCATGGTTCGCATCGCTGATCGTGCCGACCACGGTGTAACCGCCAGCGTTGGTCGGCGCGGTCGCCGAGCCGTCGTAGGTAAAGCTCACCGTCAGGCCGGACGGGGTCGTCGTCGCCGTTGCGCTCCTGGCGACGCCATTGTAAGTCTGGTTCAGGCTGCCGAGGCCAACCGTGGCCGTAGCCTTGCCGATCACCAACGTGCTGGAAGCGGTGCCCACGTAATTGGTGTCGCTCACCGTGCCCACCACCGCGTAGCTGCCCGCAGCGGTCGGTGGGGTCGCTGCGCCGTCATAGGTAAAACCCACCGTCAGGCCGGACGGAGAGGTGGTCGCGGTCGCGCTTTTCGGTGAACCGTCGTAGGTCTGACTTAAACTGCCCGGCGTCACGGTGGCGGTGGCCTTGCCGATCACCAACGTGTCCGTGCTGGTGCCCGCGTAGTTGGGATCGCTGATTGTACCGACCACGGTGTAGCTGCCGGCATTGGTCGGGGCGGTCGCTGAGCTGTCATAGGTAAAGCCCACGGTGAGTCCGGAGGGGCTCGTGGTCGCCGTCGCGCTCTTCGCCGAGCCGTCGTAGGTCTGGCCCAAGCTGCCCAGCGTGACACTGCCCGCCAATCTTGTGGTGAAAGTTTGGTCCAGTCCCATGATGGTCACACCGCCAAAGGACCCGACCCATCGAAAATGGTAGATCGTGCCCGGCGTGAGCCCGCTGACGGCGACCGCCATCGGGGTGCTACTTGCGCCGGTGGCATTCTGCGGCGTGGTGGTGCTGCCGTAGGCGGTCGTCGTCCCATATTCGGCGTGCACCGGCACCGTATTTCCACCGGGATTAACCAAGCCGTTCAAGGTGGCCGAACTGGCGGTGACCGAAACGACCGCCCCGGTGGTCACCGGCGGCGTAAAATACTCCGTAACGGATACCGCGACGTTGCTGGCGTGGCCCCCGGAAACATAGATGGCGTCATTGAGCGTGACTGCATTCGCCACGACGGTGGCGGCATTCAGCGGTGAGAGCGTCGTCCAAGCGTCCTGCACAGGATCGTAGGCTTCGACGGTGCTGTAATTCGTCGAGTTGGTGGAATTCGTGCCGCCGAGCGCATACAGCGTGCCGTTGACCACGGCGATGGCCAGTCCATGCCGCGATGTCGGCATTGGGGCCTTTGTCGTCCAGCTGTTGCTCCCCGGATTATAGGCTTCAACGGTGTTGAGCGCCAGTCCGGTGGCGGTGCTGGCTCCGCCCACGGCATAGAGCATCCCGCTGACCACCCCCACCGCAAGGCCGTGACGGGCCGTGGGCATGGATGTCTTGGCGCTCCAGGTGTTCGCCACCGGGTCGTAGGCCTCGAAGGTGCTCACGGAGCCCACCGCATCATATCCTCCCGCCACATAGAGAATGCCGTTGAGGACGCCACCCGCCGCTGTGGCCCGGAGCGTGGGGATCGATGTCTTGGCGGACCAAGTGTTGGCGACCGGATCGTAAGCGCGAACGGTGTTGATAAAGGTTATGCTGTCCGTTCCTCCAGCCACATAGAGAATGCCGTTGATCACGCCGAAAGCAGAACTGGTCTGATAGTCGGGCAGGCTGGTCCGGGCCGACCACGAATTCGTGGCCGGGTTGTAGCTGTCAACCGTTGTGGAGTGGCCCCCACTGTAGCCGCCAGCGACGTAGATCATGCCGTTGATCACCCCCGACGCCGAGGCCCAGCGGGGCGCGCCCATTGGCATGACCGAAGTCCAAACTCCCGCCGGTTGCGTCGCCGGGACGATCATCAGGGTGTTGGTGGCGTTGCCCGCATAGTTGGTCTCGTTGATCGTTCCAATGACGGTGTAGTTGCCTGCGTTGGTCGGCGCGGTAGCCGAACCGTTGTAAGTAAAGCTCACGGCCAGTCCGCTTGGGGTCGTCGTCGCGGTCGCGCTCTTCGCCGTCCCGTCGTAGGCCTGGTTCAGACTGCCCAGCGTCACGGTGGCCGCGACTTTGGCAATGACGAGGGTGCCGGTGGCGCTGCCCGCATAATTGGCATCATTGACGGTGCCGACGACCGCGTAGCTGCCCGCGCTGGTCGGTGCGGTGGTTGAGCCGTTGTAGGTGAAACTCACGGTCAGCCCGGACGGCACCGTTGTCGCAGTCGCGCTCTTCGCCGTCCCGTTGTAGGTCTGGCTGAGGCTGCCCAAGGTTACCGCGGCCCCGGTCCTGATGTTCAGAATGCTGGCCGGACTCGGGATGCCATTCACGAACATCGTTGCCATGGCCCAGCCGGGTGACAATCCGCTCACCATCCCCGAAGCATAAGAAGTTGCGGACCAGTTCGCGGAAAGCAGAAACCGGGTCTGCCCGTTTTCCATGCTGCGTAATTGCACCACCGGATAATCGCTCGATGAATCCGAAGTGTTGCCACCCGATGTGCCCGAGATGCCACGGAAACCCGAACCGGCAAGAATCAGGCTTCCCTCCAAGCCGAGGGGCGAGGTGAAGGTGGTGATCTGCGGCTGCCAGGACGCACTGAAACCCAGCCCGACATCATATAACTCCGCACTGGCAAGAAAGCTGGTGGAAAAGCCTCCCGCGACCAACACCTTGCCATTGGTTAGCAGAGTCGCGGCGTGATGAAAGCGACCCGTGTTGATCACACCGGTTGCCGCCCAGGTCCCGCTGGTCGGATCATATAACTCCGCCGGGGAGACCGCGCCGCCACTGCTGTTGCCTCCCGCGACCAGCACCTTGCCACCGGGTAGCAATGTCGCCGTGTGCTCATAGCGGTTGGTGCTCAGCGTGCCGGTCATCGACCAGAATCCGCTGGCCAGGATAAACAGTTCCGCGCTGGCCAGTTCGCCGCTGCCCCCATAGCCTGCGGCGACCAGCACATTCCCGTTGGGCAGCAGCGTCGCCGTGTGTGCACCCCGGACGGTGTTAAGGTCGCCGCGCGCCGTCCACGTGCCGCTGACCGGATCATACACCTCCGCGCTGGAGAGAAAAACGCTGCCCGTGTATCCCCCCGCGACCAGCACCTTGCCATCGGACAACAACGTCGCCGTGTGCCAGTAGCGGGCCAGGGGTTGTTGCGCGCCGGTCGTCGTCCAGGCCCCGGTGGCCGGATCAAATAACTCCGCGCTGAAAATGGTGCTGCCATTGTATCCTCCCGCGACCAGCACCTTGCCGCTGGCAAGCAGCGTCGCCGTGTGCTCCCGGCGTGGGGTAGTCAGCGCGGTGGTGACCGACCACATTCCGCTGGCCGGATCATACAGCTCCGCGCTGGCCAGTGGGCTGCTTCCGTCCCATCCTCCCGTGACCAACACCTTGCCATTGGGCAGCAACGTCGCCGCGTGATAATAGCGGGCGGTGTTTAGCGCGCCAGTTACCGCCCAGGTCCCGGTGGTCGGATCATAGACCTCCGCACTGGAAAGATAATTGCCGGCGCTGGTGCCGCCGACGACCAGCACTTTGCCATTGGGCAATAGCGTGAAGGTGTGATGGATGCGGGCGGTGCCCAGCCCTCCCGTGACCGCCCAGAATCCGATGGCCGGGTCATAAACCTCCACGCTGGCGAGATAGCCGCCGCCAGTGCTACCGCCCACGACCAGCATTTTTCCCCCTGGCAGTAACGTTGCGGTGTGAAAAAAGCGGGCGGAACTCAGAGGGCCGGTCGCCGTCCACGTCCCGGCGGCCGGATCATAAACCTCCGCACTAGTGAGCCATGTGCTGGCCCCATAGCCCCCGGTCACCAGCACCTTGCCATTGGGCAGCAGCGTCGCGGTGTGAAGCCGCCGGACGGTGCTCTGCGCACCGGTCACGGTCCATGTCCCCGCGGCCGGATCATACAGCTCCGTGCTGGAGAGCGACCCTCCATTGAGCCCCCCCGCGACCAGCACCTTCCCGTTGGGGAGCAACGTCGCCGTGTGTTGCTGGCGACCGGTGTTGAGCGCACCGGTCGCCGCCCACGTCCCGGTGGCCGGATCATAAACCTCCGCGCTGGAGAATGAGACATTGGCGAGATTCTTACCTCCCACGACCAGCACATTCCCATTCGGCAGTAACGTCGCCGTGGGAGAACTCCGCGCCGTGGTTAGCGCGCCGGTCGGCATCCATATCCCCGTCGTCGGATCATACAGTTCCGCGCTGGATATTGAAATGCCATTGATGTCCTGTCCGCCCGCGACCAACACCTTGCCGTTAAGCAGCAAAGCTGCCGTGTGCTGCCGGCGGGGAGTGCTCAACACGCCGGTCGCCGCCCACGTTCCAGTGGCCGGATCATAGAGTTCAGCGCTGAAGAGTGGACCGCTGCTGTTGTTGTGACCACCTGAGACCAGCACCTTGCCGTTGGGCAGCAGCGTCGCCGTGTGTTGCTGGCGGACGGTGCCCAGCGCGCCGGTCGCCGTCCATATCCCGGTGGCCGGGTCATACAGCTCCGCGCTGGCAAGGTCGCCGCTCGTGCCGTTCTGCCCACCCGCGATCAACAACTTTCCATTGGGCAGCAGCGTCGCCGTGTGGTTGTTGCGGGCGGAGCTCAGCGGATTGGCCGGGACAAAGGTGTTCGCCGCCATCGAACCGGGAATCGCGGCCCAATTCAACCCGAGCACCAATGCCACCAGCAGTATTTTTCCCCTACGGGGTGCGGCCGGAATTTGCCTTTGAACTGCGGTGCTCATCGGGCCGCGCCGTGGCCCAAGGCCAAGTTTGCGAAGGAGATTATTCCCCCACAGGGACTGTGCGCTAACGACAACAAGGCGGACATGGCGTGCCTTAGGACAAACTCGGGACACCGGACGATGCGTCCAACCTCATAAGCCGGCAATACAATTGGCCTTTGCGTCCATTAAACCGCCTTATGGCAATATCCGACCGACCGCGGACCCTAGCGCGTGACCTTCAGACGGAAGTAGCAGTTCGCGGCCGAGGCCAGCGGATAACGCCCGCGCCAGGTGTCGATGCCGCCGGAGTTCGAGACGAGTTCGTGCGTGACGCCCGCCGTCGTCCAGCTCGTGAGGTTGATGGAGACTTCGACCGCATACGTCACATCCGTGATGCTGTCGGGCCGCGTGTAGGTGTAGGTCCAGTCGGAGCCGAGCGTGCCCACCCACGGCAGGCCGGTGGTGATATTCTGCTTCGGCTCAAAGCCGAGGGCATAT
>JBKJTZ010000108.1:0-66364 GCA_046590295.1 Lacunisphaera sp. | reverse complement strand
CCGCCGGTCGTATTCGTGCTGGAACCCGAAATGGTCAGGTTGGAGGCGGCATTGGAAACATCAATGGTGCTGGTGGTGCCGGTGGAGAGGACAAAGTTACGGTTGGTCGAAGCCGTCGAGCCGGTGTACTGGAGGGTGCCTCCGCCCAGCGCGAGGTTGGTGGCGGTGGTGCTGGCCGCACCAAGGTTGCCCGCCACGCCGCCATTGCCAATGGTGGAGACGGAGAGGGTGCCCGCGTTGATGGTAGTGGCCCCGGTGTAGGTGTTCGCGCCCGAAAGTGTGGCCGTGGCCCCGGTGGTTTTGGTCAGGGCTACGCCGGTGCCGCCGAGAATGGCGGAGGCCGAGCCGCTTCGCACGTCGTAGCTGGTGCCGGTCAGGACGCCGGTTGAGCCGGTGATGTTGCCGCTGGCCAGAGTGACCGTTCCCACCGTGTCGGAGTAGTTGCCGATGGCGAGGGTGCCGCCGTTGACGGTGACGGCTCCGGAGGCGATGACATTGCTCGCGCCATAGGCGAGCGTGCCGGCCGAGACTGTCGTGGTGCCACTATAGCTGTTGGCGCCGGAAAGGGTCTGTGTTCCCGTCCCAATCTTGGTCAAACCGCCGCTGCCGGAGATGATACCCGCGTAGGCCGCGGGGCTGGTATTGTCGCCACCGACAGTAAGGGTGGCGGTTCCCAGCGTCACGTTGCCGCCGGTCGCGCCGCCGCCGGTCAGCGAGCCGATCTGGGTATTGAAACCGGTGATATCCAGCACCGCGCCCGACACATTGGCCAGCGTCAGTGCTGAATTGTTGCCGAAGGCACCGCTGACGTTGGCGACCGAGGCAACGCCCGCCTTAAGAGTGCCCGCGCTTACGGTCGTGGCGCCGGTATAGGTGTTGGCGCCGGAAAGGGTCAGGGTATTGGCACCGGTCTTGGTCAGGCCATAGGTGCCACTGATCACACCGCCCATGGCGAGGCTGCCACTGTTCGCGTTGAAGGTGGCGGTAGCCTGAAGAGCGATGTTGTTATTGATGGTCTGGAGATTGGCATCGTTATTCGTAACACCACCGGCGAAAAGATTGAGGGTGCGGCCACCAATCGTGAACGCGCCAGCGGTATTGTTGAAAGTGATGCTATTCACCTCCCAATCCGTAGTGCCATCGGCATTCGGAGTCAGGCGGGTGGTGCCCCCGAATGTGAAATCATTGAGCGTTCCCGCTGATGGCGCCGTGTTTGGGTTCCAGTTTTTGCTCTTTAGCCAGTTATCGTTAGAGTCGCCGCCATCCCAGAGAAAATTGGCTGCCGACAGGCGGGCGATCGCTACGAGCAAGCATGCTACATACGTAACCACCAATGTTCCCCTGCGTGGCAGGTGATTTGGTGTGATTCTTAGCATGTTAGTTGTTCCTTTGAATTTGAATCGGCTGGTCGGAGCCTGTAGACATGAAGGGCAGTCTTTCTGTGACCAAGATTAGTAAATAGGTGTAAATACCTATTGTCAATCAATGACCTTCACAAAGGACATAGCAATGGTGCGGCAATGATAATCGAGGGCGCTCATTTTAACGACACAACGAAGTCAGTCTATTCCATCTAATTAAACGTAAGCATCTGCAATATACATATAAACGAGATATTTTTATGAAGTGATAGCGGGATTTTATCCGCAACGAACAGTGCGCGTCAGGCACGTTTTTTGAGGGATATTCCACTTGATATGGGTATTTATACCTAAAAACGGTTGACTCGGTCCATCGATTTCTCCTTTAATGCAATCAGTTAGCCAACTGCAACCCCCGCAAGCTACCTTTCCCCAATGACAAAATTTTCAAAACGGGTCCGGATTCTCTCGGCCATTTTGTTTTCCGCAGTCCTGTCAGTTGGGCAACCGACTCCTCCGGGGTATCCTTCGCCGGTGCAATATAATCCCCAGGAGAAAGTCGTCGAAGGCAACCAGCCGCTCTTTGAACAATATTCGCTGACAATTAAATCGCCCTCAAACCTGAGCCCTGGTGTTCAATGGACGATCAATTTGGGTACCACCGTTTTGTCGAAACCGGCCACGGGCGTGACGGATGGCCAAGCGCTTGGCTTTATCACCGTCGTTCCGGCAACTCTGACTTTCACCGGACCAAACCACCAACTTGCGACATTGGTGACTGTTTCGGTGCCCTTGGGTAATTATGCCGGCAATTACGCCTACAAGATTTTGCCGGACGGCTGGCCCACGGACAGGGGTACTATTACTGATGCCGGCGCCACGGTTAACGCCATTGCCCTACCCCCGGGAACGACGGATGTATCACCTCCGTCGATCACGCTTAACTCACCCGTTGCGGGCACGGTCTACACATACCAACCGGCCACAGGATTGCCCGTTTCCGTGCCAGTCGGATTTTCCGCCACCGTGGGCAGTGGTGGGCAGCCGATCGATACCATGCTGGCGACGGTCAGCGGGCCGACGGGAACGCTTTCGGTGGCGCTTACGTCCAGTCCGCTTCCCTCGAGCTCGGCGACGGCGACCGGTTCAATCAATTTGACTGCCCCAGGCAGCTACACGGTAAACGTTGCCGCGACCAACCGCTTTGGCACCAGCTTTGCCAACTCGACGTTCACGGTGGTGGTCGTGGCGCCGCCGCCGGTCATCACGGTGGCTTCTCCCGCCGCCAATTCCACCTTCAGCTACACCTTGGGTGGAGCCGGAGCCTCGGTGCCCGTCAGTTTTTCTGCCACGGGGGTTTATGGCAATATCACCTCCCTTTCCGCCACATTGGATGGACTGCCCATCGCCCTCAGCACGAGCGGCGTTGGTGGCTCGAACACGGCCACCGGCAGCGCCTCGCTCACGGTCGCGGCTACCGGCAGCCACACGCTTGTTTTTAGCGCGGCCAACGCTTTTGGTTCTGCCGTGCCGGTGACAGTCCCGTTCACGGTTGCGGGCTTGTTCCCGGCTCCCACGGTCACGATTCTTACCCCGGCTAATGGCGCTACCTTTACTCGTGATAGCGGTGATCCAGCAACCATCGTCAACTATAGTTTTCAGGGAGCGACGTCGTTTGGGACCATTACCTCGGCGGTCGTTACCGTCGATGGGGTCCCCGTGACCAATCTTCCGGTCATCACCGGACTGGGCACCGCCGGAATCTCCGCGACGGGATCGTTGAGCTACACATCAGGTGGCCCGCATACCATTGCCGTCAAGGTAACCAATAGCGGTGGCGCCATGGCGTCCGCCGCGACCTCGTTCACGGTGAATGTAATCAATATCCCGATTTGCGCCGACATCAATTGGCTCCCGCCGATTTCCCTGAATAAGACGATCCATGGGGGGTCGCATATGCCGATCAAATTCACCCTCGAATGCCGCGGTAAATTTGTCGAGGACAAGACCATCCTGATTGCGATCTACGAAGTCTTCCAAAACGGCTCGCACTCTAACCCGGTGATTTATCCCTACGGCACCGGCAGCCCGAACCCGAAGGAGTATGCGATCACCGGGCATATGTATCACCTGAACTTTGACACCGCCAACGGCACGCACAGCTATCAGATCGAGGTTTATTCCTCGGCGTCGGGTACCTTGCAGCTGATCGGCACCAAGGAACTGAACACCCAGTGATGGACGGACACGGTTGATCCTGTTCAGCGGCGAAAACGGCCCGGGATGAGGCGAAGCGGCCTCCCTGGGCTGATTTTTTGCGCGGGCCGGCTAGAGGCCCAGAGGGGTTCGGTATATCCTCGGAACGCGCTTGGTCACCGAGCAGAGTGTTTCCCAGGGAATGGATTCCGCCCAACCACTGAACTCCGTGACACTGATTTCCGCCCCGCCTTGGCGCCCCACCAACACAACCGGGTCCCCGCACGCGACGCTGCCCGGCTGGTCGGTGAGGTCGACCACTGTCTGGTCCATCGTGATCCGGCCCAGCACGGGGCAGCGTAGCCCGTTGATGAGCACCTGCGCCCGGTTGCTGCTGGCCAGGGCGAGACCGTCGCCGTAGCCGGCGGTGACAATGCCAACGGTCGAGGGGCGCGGGAGGCGGAAGGTTTGCCCATAGCTGATGCCGGTGCCGGTCGGCAGCTGTTTGACCAATCCGACCCGCGCATGGAAACTGAAGACCGGCTCGGTGTGCACCCGGGCGAGCAGCGAGTGGGGGTGGGGGAGGATGCCGAATTGCAGCAGGCCCACGCGCACGGCGTTGAACACACTTTGCCCGGGCGTTGTCTCCAGACCTGCGCTGTTGTCGGCGTGGATGAGAAGTCCGGCGGGATCAAGGCCGGGCAGGTTGGCGAGCGTGGCGAGGAATATCCGCCGCTGTTCGGCCGTGAACGCCGGGTCCTCGTCCGCGCTGGAGGAATGGGTGAACACGCCGGCCAGCCGCACTCCGGCCGCGGCGCGGATCTGCTCATAGACGCCACGGGTCTGCTCGTGCCACACGCCGAGCCGGCCCATGCCGGTGTCGATTTTCAGGTGCACGGCCACCGGCCGCCCGGTCGCGCGCCCGATGGCGTCAAACCGCGCGACTTCCCCGGCCGACGAGACGGTGGCGGCGAGATCGTGCGCGGGGAGGTAACGGTCCTCGTCGGGCAGCACCGGGCTCAGCAGCAAAATCGGCCAGTCGGCGCTCAATTCGCGCAGTGCCATGGCCTCGGCGATGTTGGCGACGGCAAAGAGGTCCGCCCCCGCGTGCATCAGCCGGGCGGCGACCTGCGGCAGGCCGTGGCCGTAGGCGTCGGCCTTCACCACGGCGACATACTTGATCGCCGGCGGCAGCGAGGCGCGGATGAGCCGCAGGTTGCGCTCGAGGGCGGCGAGGTCGATCTCAACCCAGCAGCGGCGTGGCAATTGGGCGGAGGCGCTCACCGCGCGGGCGCGCTCGCCGCGCTATGCAACTGCGCGGACCATTTCTTGTAGTCGGGGGCCGTGTGTTGGAAGGCATCGGGTGCTTCCGCCGGGTGGAAAAAATCCCCGTCACCGACCGCCGGGAAAATCTTCGCGAGGTCGAAGCTGCACCGGCCGGTCTCGCGCGGCGGCTGGGCCCAGGTGCGGAAATTTTCCGGGGTGACCAGTTCCCCGGTGGGCAGTTCCGCGACCGCCACGCGTCGCAGCGCCGGCTGCACGCCATCCGGGCCGACCGCCTGCACATGCCAGGTGTCGCGCCTCGCATCGGCGATGATGGCAATGGCGCGCGGCCGCTCCGTCCACGCGAGCCGCCCGGCGACCGCCAGACTTTGGTAGGCGTAGGCGGGTCGCGGCCGCAGGACCTGCCAGGTGCGCAGCGCCATGGCGATGGTCCGCGTGCCGAGCATCGAGCCCGGACCAGCACAAAAAACAAACGCGGCGATGTCGTCCAATTTGACTCCGGCCGACTGCAGGACCGCCGCCGTGAGGTTGAAGATCCCGGTGCCGGCCTCCTGGTCGCTGCTTTGCCAGACTGCCGGGATTCCCGCTCCCAGCAGACCGGCCTGCGTCCGGGTGGAAGCCGCGTCGAGCACGAGGATACGGCGGTGCTGCGCAAGGAGTTGGGCTAGAGTGGCCATCGGGCCGGCACTTTGGGTGCTACCGGCCAAAAGTCCAAGCGGGATTCGCCGGGCTGCGGTTTGAATGAGGCCTTGACCGGGCCTGCAGGGGTGACTTACCTCTGCCCCTTTTCCACTCAGAAACCAGCCCGAATTTTCAAGCCGTGAACGTCCAAATATCCGATATCAACGAGACCCGCAAAACGCTGACCGTCACCCTCGACAAGAGCGAGGTGGATGGAGAATACAACGCCGTGCTCGGCGAAATCACCAAGCAGGTCAGCCTGCCCGGTTTCCGGCCCGGCAAAGCCCCGGCCGCGATGGTGGCCAAGCGCTTCGGCAAGGCCATCCAGGACGAGTTCAAGCAGAAGGTCATCGGCAAGGCCTATCGCGACGGCCTCGACCAGTCCAAACTTGAGGTGCTCTCGCTCGTCGATGTCGAGGAAGGCACGATCGAGCCGGGCCTCTCCGCCGCCATCAAGCTGACCGTGGACGTGCGCCCCGATTTTAAGCTACCTGACTACCACGCCATCACCACCGAGACCCAGCCAACCGAGCCGACAGAGGCCGAGGTCGCCACCGTGATCGAGGGCCTCCGGTCCGAGCGCGCCGATTTCAAGGTCGCCGAACGCGCCGCCGCGAAGGGCGACTATGTCCGCTTCGGCTACACCGGCACGCTCGACGGCCAGCCGATGACCGAACTCGTCGCCGACAAGGCCATCTATGCCACCGCCCCGCAGACGTGGGAAGAGGTCGAGGGCGCCAACGAAGGCCTGCTGCCCGGCATGTCCAGGCAAATCGCCGGCCTGAAGACCGGGGACAAGAAGGATGTCGCCATCAGCTTCCCGGCGGAGTTCGCCGCCGTGCCGGCCCTGGCCGGCAAGACGGCCAGCTACGCCATCGAAATCCAGGAAGTCCGCGAACGCGTGCTGCCCAAGATGGACGAGGCCTTCTTCAAGGCCAACCAGGCCGACGACCTCGCCGGTCTCCAGACCTCGGTCCGCGCCAACCTGAAAATGCGCAAGGAATACGAAAATCGCGCCGCGCAACGCCGCCAGGTCACCGACGCCCTCGTGGCGCAGGCCAATTTCCCCGTGCCCGACAGCCTCATCGCCTCCGAGCGCGATGGCGTCCTCCGCCAGTTCATCGAGGAAAACATGCGCCGCGGCGTCCCGCAGGAGGACTTCGAGAAGAACAAGCAGGAACTCCACGACAGCGCCACCAAGGCCGCCGTGGCCCGGGTGAAGGTGCAGCTCATGCTCGCCAAGATCGCCGACGTCGAGAAACTCAAGGTCGAGGAGAAGGATTTCAACAACTGGATCATGCGCGAGGCGATGCGCTCCAGCCAGAAGCCGGACAAGATCGCCAAGGACCTCGGCAAGGACCGGGAGCAGCTCCGCGCCATCCAGCAGCAGATCCTCTTCGACAAGGCCCTTGATTTTCTGGTCGGCCAGGCTACCGTGAAGACGGCCACAGCCAAAGCATGAGCTACTACGTTCCCATCGTTCTCGAAAACACCGGCCGCGGCGAGCGGTCGATGGATATCTACAGCCGCCTCCTCAAGGATCGCATCATCTTCATCGGCACGCCGATCGACGACATGGTGGCGAACCTCGTGATCGCGCAGCTTCTCTTCCTCCAGATGGAGGACCCGAAGAAGGACATCCACCTCTACATCAACTCGCCCGGCGGCGTCGTGACCGGCGGCATGGCCATTTACGACACCATCAATTTCCTGCAGTGCGACGTCGTCACCTACTGCATCGGCATGGCGGCCAGCATGAGCACCGTGCTCCTGGCGGCCGGCACCAAGGGCAAGCGCTTCGCCCTGCCCAACAGCCGCATCATGATCCACCAGCCCTCGGGCGGCGCGGGCGGCCAGGCTTCCGACATCGCCATCCAAGCGAGGGAAATCCTGCGCTGGCGCAAGACGCTCAACGAGACCATCGCCAAGCACACCGGCAAGGCCGCCGAGCAGATTGAGATCGATTCCGACCGGGACTATTATCTGAGCGCCGAGGAGGCCAAGACCTACGGCATTGTGGACCATGTGGTCGCCTCGACCCGGGACGCGCAGAAAATCGCGCAGACCGCCGCCGCCTGAGCGGTTGTGGGCGGCCCAGGCTAGGCCGGGAAAATCCCTCGACTAACGTCCGGCAAACGCCGATATAGCAGCATGGCCAAATCGTCACGCATGACCCTTTGCTCGTTCTGCGGCAAATCGCAGGCGGAAGTACGCAAAATCATTGCGGGACCGGGCGTTTACATCTGCGACTCCTGCGTCAACGTCTGCAAGACGATCATTGACCGCGAGGTGAAGACCCCGGCCACCGCCGAGGGCGCCAAGCCGGCCTTCCACCTCGTCAAGCCGGCGGAGATCAAGAAGGTCCTCGACGATCATGTCATCGGCCAGGATCACGCCAAGAAGGTCCTCTCGGTCGCCGTCTACAACCATTACAAGCGTCTCAATTACGACGCCGCCGGCCAGACCCGCGACACGACGGCCATGCCCGCCGAGTTCTCCGACGTCGAGGTCGAGAAGAGCAACATCCTGCTCGTCGGCCCCACCGGGTCGGGCAAGACCCTGCTGGCCCGCTCCCTCGCCCGGATCCTCGAGGTGCCGTTCGCCATCTCCGACGCCACCACACTCACCGAGGCCGGCTACGTCGGGGAGGACGTCGAGAATGTCGTGCTCCGCCTCCTCCAGTCCGCCAACTACGACGTGAAGAAGGCCGAGTGCGGCATCATTTACATCGACGAGATCGACAAGATCCGCCGCACCACGGAGAACGTCTCCATCACCCGCGACGTCTCCGGCGAGGGCGTGCAGCAGGCTCTGCTCAAGATCCTCGAGGGCACCACCTGCAACGTCCCGCCGCAGGGCGGGCGCAAGCACCCCAATCAGGAATACATCCAGGTCAACACCTCGAACATCCTTTTCATCTGCGGGGGCGCCTTCGTCGGGCTCGACGAAGTGATCAAGAAGCGCCTCGGCCAGCGTTCGCTCGGTTTCCACATCAACGAAAAGGATCACGAGCTGACACCCGATGAGATCATGCGGGGCGTCGCCCCGGAGGACCTCATCCGCTTCGGCATGATCCCCGAGTTCATCGGCCGCCTGCCCGTCGTCTCCGTGCTCGACCAGCTGCGGGTGGAGGACCTCGAGAAGGTCCTCCTCAAGACGAAAAACGCGATGGTGAAGCAGTATTCCAAACTTTTCGCGATGGACGGCGTGCAGCTGAAGTTCACCCGCGACGCCATTGTTGCCATCGCCAAGCGCGCGATCGAGCTCAAGACCGGCGCACGCGCCCTGCGCGCCATCTTGGAGAAGATCATGCTCGAGGTCATGTATGATCTCCCGCAGCGCGACGATGTCGTCGAGGTCGTCATCGACCAGGCCGTCGTCGAGGGTCGCCGGAAGCCGCAGCTGAAGAAGCCCCGCCGCGGTGAGACGTCCGGCAAGAACGCCGCCTGATTTTTCCCGGTGAGGAACCCTGCTGCAATCGCACTTGCCGCGCTCCTCCTGGTCGCCCCCGCCGCCCGGGCCCTCGTCATCGTGGGCGGCAGTGGCACGGCCAACAACACCAATCCCGGCGGAGGCCTGCCGTGGAACAATGTCGGCAGCGTCAACGGCGCCTCGGGCGTCTACCTTGGCAGTTTTGGGGGCGGCTACTGGGCGCTCACGGTCTCGCACCTGGTCGGCAGCGGCAGCAGCCTCGGCAACTTGGTGCTGAACAGCGGCACTTTCACCTATGTGCCCGGCTCGGGCGTCATCGTGCGGAACGGGGACAACAGCGCGACCGACTTGACGCTGTTCCGGGTCTCCACCGATCCCGGCCTGTCCAATCTTACGCTTGCCACCACCGTGCCGGGCAACGGCTCGCTCATCACCTACGTCGCCAAGGGCAATGTAGAGGGCGCGGCCAATTACTGGTCGGTCACGTTGAACCCCGGGGCCAGTGACGACGTCTGGACCGATCTCGGTGGCACGCCGGGCGGCAACGCCGCCGGTTATCTCTGGGCGGCATCCATCGGTGGGCGCTGGGGCGAGGCCAGCGTGACAGGGGTATCCAGCTACAACGTGGGCACCGGTCTCACCGCCGCCTTCTACACCACTTTCCAGAATGTTGGCGGCCGCACCCAGGGCGCCACGGGCGACTCGGGCGGTGCCACGTTTTATAACAACGGATCGGGCTGGGAGCTCGCCGGCATCATGGGCGCGATTGCCGCCTTCGAGAACCAGCCCGGCTCCACGGCGGTCATTGGCAATACCACCTTCTCCGCGAGCATCGCCAGCTACAACGGCTTCATCACCTCGGCCATCCCCGAGCCCACGACCTATGCCGCGTTGGCGGGATTGCTGGCAATGGGCGCCGTGGTGGTCGCGCGGCAGTGCACTGGGCGGCGGTCCTGACCACCAGGCAGGGCGAGATGTCTCGACGGGCGGGCTCCGCCGTAGGCTGCGCTCACCTATTGTAGGGGCGTCGCATGCCGACGCCCGCAATACGCGGCTTACGCCCGCGTCGGCGAGCGATGCCCTGACGCAATCACCAGTTGAAGCTCTCGCCCTTGCCGATGGACTTGGCGAAGGCCACGAAAAGTTTCACGCAGTTCTCCACATCCTCCAGGTCCACAACCTCGCTGGGGGTGTGCATGTAGCGCAGGGGGATGGAGACGAGGCCCACCGCCACGCCGCCGCGGGCCATCTGGATGGCGCGGGCATCGGTGCCGGTCGGCCGCGGATCGGCCTCGAGCTGCACGGCGATCTTCGTTTTTTTAGCGACGTCAATCAACCGCGCGTAGACCTTGGGGTTGATGTTCGGGCCGCGGCAGATGATGGGCCCGCCGCCCAGCTTGGTCTCGCCGTGCTTCCGCTGGTCGCAGTCGGGATGGTCGGTGGCATGGCCGACATCCACCGCGAGGGCCACGTGCGGATCCACACTGAAGGCCGAGGTCGTCGCACCGCGCACGCCGATCTCCTCCTGCGTGGTGGCGACGGAAACGACCTTGGCCTGCAGCTTCGCCTTGTCCCGGGCCAGCCGGATGAGGGCTTCGCCGACGACATAGGCCCCGACCTTGTTGTCGAAGGCGCGCGCCGTGCCGACGCTGCCGTTGATCAGCTCAAACTCGTGATCGTAGGTGGCGACATCACCGATGGCGATGCGCCGGAGGGCCTCGGCCTTGGTCTTGGCGCCGATGTCGATCCAGATCTCGTGAATCTCGGGGACCTTCTTTCGGTCGGCCTCCTCCATGAGATGGATGGCGCGTTTGCCCGTTACGCCCTTTACCGGGCCGGCGGCGGTCTGGATGATGACCCGGCGACCGGAGATGATGGTGCGGTCGTGGCCCCCGATGGTGTCGAAGTAAAGGAAGCCGTCCTTATTGACGAAGGTGATGATGAGGCCGAGTTCGTCCATGTGGCCGGAGAACATCAGGGTGGGGGTGCCCTTGGGATTCAGGGTGGCGAGGCGGCAGCCGAGGGCGTCGTTGGCATAGGCGGCGGCGTGCGGCTTGACGTATTGGTCGTAGACGGCCTGAGCCTGGGCCTCGGCGCCGGAGGGCGACTTGGCCTTGAGCAGATCGGTAAGAAAGACGGGAGCTTGGTAGTCGGACATGGAATTAATCAGTGAAGGGGTCCTGCCGGGCGGCAAATAAAATCAGGGGGCACCGGCCGGAGCCACCCGGAGCAGGTAGTCGGCCCCGATCCGATCGGCTGGGCTGGAGGTCTGGACCGGGGTGAACTGGTAGCCGAGCGGCGTAAGCAGCGCCTCGGTGCCGGCGACTTCCTGGGGGCTGTGAAACCCCATGAGGATAACGGGCCGTTTGGCGCGGATCGACCGCAGGGCGCCGGCCAGCGCGTGGTGGCCGTGCCCCTCGACATCCACCTTGATGAAATCCGGCGGAAGGATGTCACCCTGGGCCACCAGGTCGTCCAGCCGGACGGTCCGAATGGTAATGCTCGGGGTGGCGGCGGTCGGCACCTCGCCATCATAGGCCAGGT
This sequence comes from Lacunisphaera sp., assembly GCA_046590295.1. Lineage (GTDB taxonomy): Bacteria > Verrucomicrobiota > Verrucomicrobiia > Opitutales > Opitutaceae > Lacunisphaera. The sequence continues at coordinate 54,866 of JBKJTZ010000108.1, read as the reverse complement.
GGTTCATGGTTTCTCCGTCGTGGGTGATGAGCCGGGACTTGCCGGCACGGTCGGAAAGCGCGAAGGGAAACGGTCGGAGCCAGTCGAGCCGGTTCATCCGCTGGTGCCGCTCGAGCCGGGCGTAGCTCGCGGGAGATGGCTCGAAGGCCGCGACCTGTCCGCGGGGGCCTGTGCGCAGGGCCAGGCCGACACTGTAATATCCATAGTGCGCGCCCAGATCCCAGCATACCTTGCCGGTCAAATCACCCAACCCAAGGATAGCCTGCTCCACCGCCGGCTCGTAGCCTCCACGCCAGTAGGCCGTCCACGGAAAAAGAGTCCAGCGAGCGCCGGCGGGGAGCCCCCGGCGGACTCGCACCGGCAGGTATTGGAGGCCGGTCAAGCGCAGCACCAGCGCCGCTGCTTTTTGAAACAACTGTTTCAAGGTGAAGTGATTTCTTCGGAAATCTCCTCCAGCGGGTAGGTGATGATCTCGGCCAGCGTCGGGTGATACCAAGGGGCGCGGAGCATGTCGCGCACGGTGGCCCGCATGGCCAGCGGGGTGGAGAAGGCGTGGATGAGTTCGCCGGCATCCTTGCCGACGATTTCGGCGCCGAGGATGCGGCCGCGCTTCGGCTCCGCCAGCACCTTCACGTAGCCGTAGTTCGCCTCCATCAAAATGGATCTGCCGTGGTCGTTGAACGGATAACTGGCCACGAGATACTTCACGCCGCGTTCGTCGAGATCGCGCTCGAGCGCGCCGATGGTGGCGAGCTGCGGGTCGGTGAAGACGACGTTGAGCAGGAGCGAGAAATCGACGGGCTTGAGGCCCTTGACCTTGGCTGCGTGGCGCGCGGCGAGTTCACCCTGCGCAATGGCGATGTGGACGATCTCGGCCGGGCCGGAGCAGTCGCCGGCGGCGTAAATGTGCGGTGCGCTGGTCTGCTGCCAGCGGTTGATGATGATCTGGCCGTCAGGGCGGGTCTTCACCCCGGCGGCGGCCAGGCCGAGATCCGCGGTGTTGGGCGAGCGGCCCAGCGCGTTGAAGAGGTGTGCGGCCCGGCGGGTGACGAGCTTGGCGTCGTGCAGAAACTTCACGGTGCAGCCGGTCTTGGTGGTAGTCACGGAACGGAGCTGGGTGGCGGTAAACAACTCCATGCCTTCGTCCGCAAACGCCTGCTGCACGACGGACGAGGCGGCCTCGGAGTGGTCGCGGAGGATGCACGGGCTGCGCTGGATGAGCGTGACCCTCGAGCCCATGCGGTGCAGGTACTGCGCCAGTTCGCAGGCCACGATGCCGCCGCCCAGGACGATCACGCTTTTCGGGAGGAAATCGAGGTCGAGCACCTCGTCGCTGGTCCATGCCCTGGCCTCGGCGAGGCCGGGCACGTTGGGCACGCTCACCTTTGAACCGGTCCCGAGCAGGAAATGCCGGCCGCGAAGTTTGCGGCCATCCGAGAGCCGCAGCGTGTGCGGGTCGGTGAATTCGGCCTGGGCCCGGTACAGGTCGAACTTGCCGCCTTTGAGCGCGTCCACGCGGTAGCGGGCGAATTCGCCAATGATTTTTTTCTTCCGCGCATGGACGGCCTTCATGTCGGCGCGGGCGCCGGTGACCTTCAGGCCAAAGCGGCCGGCGTGCCGGGCGTGGTGGAGGACCTCGGCGGCGTAGATGAGCGTCTTGGAGGGCATGCAGCCCCGCAAGATGCACAGGCCACCGAGTTGCCGGGCGCCGTCGATGACGGCCACCTTCCGGCCCAGTCCGGCTGCGACGCGCGCTGCATTGAAACCGGCGCTGCCGCCACCAATGCAGATAAAATCGTAGGATTTCATGAAGAATGTGCCCGGTCCGTGGCAGGATTAACGGCCCTTCCCAAACAGCATGGTGTGGATCGTCTTCAGCACGATGGTGGCATCGAGCACGAAGGAGAAGTAACGGATGTAGTACAGGTCGTATTCCAGCTTGCGCTGCGTGTCTTCCAGATTGGCGCCGTAGGGATAGTTGACCTGGGCCCAGCCGGTGATGCCGGGCTTCACCAGATGGCGGTAGTGATAGCAGGGGATCTTCTTCTCGTAATCCGCGACCAGCTTGACCCACTCGGCGCGCGGTCCGATCAGGCTCATGTCGCCGATCAGGACGTTCCACAGCTGCGGCACCTCGTCGAGCCGGGTGTTGCGCAAAAATGCGCCCAGCCGGGTGATCCGGCTGTCGCCCACGCGGGTGTAATCTTCCCCCGGGCCGACGCTCACGCGCATGGTGCGGAGTTTGACGATGTTGAAGACCTGGCGGTTTTTTCCAACCCGGGGCTGGCGGAAAAAGACGGGTCCGCGGTCCTCGAGCCAGATGCCGGCGGCCACGAACGGCAGCAGCGGGACGGCGAGCAGCAGGCCGAAGGACGCGAGCAAAATGTCACTGAGTCGCTTCAGCCGCTCGAAGACCGGCTCGCGGGCGATCTGGAAACCCTCCTGGAACAGCCAGGTCTGGTTGAGCCGGTAGAGCGGGATCTTCCGCCAGTAGACTTCATGGAACAGCTCGAGCGTGTAGGTCGGTACGCCGGAAAAATGCAGCTCCATGAGCCGCTGGGCGACAAGGGCGGGCAGTTCCTGGCTGGATTCACGGAGGATGATGGCATCGATGCTGCCCTTGTATTCCTCGAGGTAGTTCGCCACGTCGCCAAACGGCGGGATCGAGACGCGGGCATCGGGCTGGGTGAAGCCCGAGGCAAACGTGGAGTGCGTCGCGTAGAGCACGGCCTGGACCATGCCCGTCTTGCGGCACTCCTCCTTGAAGGCGACACAGCTTTCGGGGCTGCCGAGAAACATGAAATAACGCTGCTGCTTTTTAGCCTGTTGGCGCTGGTAGAAAACGCGGCGGTAGGACAGCGTGACGGGGATGAGGCAAAGGCACGCGCTGATCGTGACGAAGCGGCTGCCCTGCAGCGGGAAGCCGGCGGTGATGACCGCGAAGGTGAGGAGCAGGGTGAAGAACAGCACAAACACCAGTGCGATGGCATGCAGGCTGGTGTAGGTGACGGACATCATGTCCGTGCGCGGATTGTAGCCGTCGATCAAGTGCACGGCGAGGATGTGCATCATCGCGGGCAGCACCAGCGGGGCGAGGACCAGGTCGTTCAGAGTCGCGACTCCGCGGGTCCAGGCGAAGAAATTGAACAACAGGACGACCGCGAGGACATCCAGCAGCACGAGGATGAAGGCGGCGGTTCTTCCCTGGGTCATGGCTGGTTGGATTAACGGGGGCGATTTCGTGCAAAGCAAACCGAACTTGCGGCCGCGAAACCCAAAGGTCGCGCGTTTCTATCTTTGGGTCGAGGCGGCGAGCAGGATCTTCTCCCACCGCCCAAGGGCCGCCCCAAACCTAAAATGCTGTTCATAGGCGGTCCGGCCCGCCTGGCCCTGCCGGACGCGTCCGTCGGGATCGGCGTGTGCCGCCGCCACGGCCGTCGCGAGGCCGGCGCCGTCCTTAGGGTCAAAGGCGGCACCACATTGTGCGCGCGCCAACATCCGGGCGATCTCACCATCCCCGGGGCCGACAAACAGCACCGGCCGGCCGGCGGCGAGGACGCCGGCCAGCTTGCTGGGAAAGACGAGTCGCGCAAAGGCGGGCTTAAGGGTGACAAGGTGGGCGTCCGCTGCGGCCAGAGCGGCGGGGAGATTCTCGCGCGGTTCCGGCGGCAGGAAACGCAGGTTTGTCAGGCCGCGCGCGTGGGCGGCAGCCCGAACCTCGTCGCAGCGCGGCCCCCGGCCAATGAGCAGGAAAACGATCCCGGCGTGCGATCGCAGCTGCTCTGCGGCGTCGAGCACGGCGGCAAACTCGTGCACACGACCGAGGTTGCCGGAGTAGGCGACGATGAACTTGTCCGCGAGGCCCCAGGCGTGCCGCCGGGCCGCCACGGCGCTGGCTGGCGCAGGTGCATCCAGTTCCTGCGGAGCCCAGTTGGGCACGATGGCGCAGGTGCCCGCCGTGGTGATCCGGCCGGCGATCAACCCGGCCATGTCCTCGCCGAGGGTGACGCAACCACGGGCCGCCCGCCAGGAGCGATCACGCCACCAGCGGAGCGGCAGCAGCGGCAAGGCGGCGATGAGGCCCACGTGGGCGGACACGATCTCGGGGTAGATGTCCTGGATCCAGTGAACAACCCGCGCGCCATGTGCAACAGCGACGCCGGTGACGGCGGCGCCAAGCATCGGCGGGTCGGTCATCACCACGACGACATCCCCGGGGCGGACAAGACGGGCAATCTGCCGCCGGGCGCCGCGGAGGAACCGCCAGTAGTTGACGGCCTGGGAGAAGAGCCCGCGATGGCTTTCATCCCCACCAGTGCGGTGGATGGTCACGCCATCACGCTGGTCCGGGCCGGTGCCCGCGGCGATAATGTGCACCGGCCAGCCGCGCGCTGCCAGGCCCTCGGCGAGATCGGCGAGCAGCTGGGCCGTGGCCGCGGTCGAGGGCCAGTAGACCCGGTTGACAAAAAAGACGCGGGGGAAAGACAAGGGGAGAATATTGCTAGCCGAGGGTAGGGGCCGTTGCCCTCAACGGCCCTTGGGCGCTTGGGGGCAAGCGCCCCTACCTTTTGCGCCGCAGTTCGCGGGCCTTGGTGGCGCTGAGAAACTCATACCAGGCCATGAGCCGGCAGAAGACGAAGCCACGGTAACCGTCGAGGAATCCGGCGCGCCAGACATAATGGTAGAGAAACCGCAGCGTGGGCCGGAAGGGCAGCGACCAGGCGAGACGGCGCAGGCGGCGCTTGCGGGCGAGACCGGCATCGATCTCCACTCCGGCGGGGCCGTCCGCCCCGGCCCCGACCTGCAGGCGGGCCTCCCAGTTGCTGTAGCGGTTGTGCTTCTCGACCCAGGTCGCGATGTCCGGAAAGGCGTAATGCTCCATCTCACCGGCCAGATAACCGGCGGAACCCTTGAGCTCGACATGCTCGTGCACCTCGTTGTCGCCCGAACCGGTGCCGGCGAAGTCCGCGACCTTTTCGTAGCGGCCGAGCGTGTGACGGAAGAAACGCAGGTTCCAGCTGGGATAGTAGCCGCAGTGGTTCAGCCAGCCGTCGAGAAACCAGAAACGGCGGTTCACGTAAAACCCTTGGTGCTGAGTCTGGCCCAGGGCGGCACGCAGGGCGGCCTCCAGGGGGGGCGTGCAACGCTCGTCGGCGTCGATGATGAACACCCAGTCATTCTTCCAGGGGACATGGCCCAGTGCCCAGTTCTTCTTCTTTGGAAACCGGCCGTCCCATGGGAAATCCACGACGCGGGCCCCGGCCTGCCGGGCAATCTCGCGCGTGTCGTCGGTGCTGCCGGAATCCACGACCACGACATCGTCACACCACGCCACCGAGGCGAGGCAGGCCGTGAGATTGGCGGACTCGTTCTTCACGGGAATGAGGACGGAGATGGGGACGGGGGTGGGCATGTCAGCGCGGTTCCCTCTCCTGGGCGCGCACATCCAGGGCGGCGTAGCGCACGGCGCAGGAAAAGGTCGCGCAGAATGTGAGCATCACCGTCGGGTTGGCAAAGGGGAATTCAACCCACGCGTAGAGCAGCACGAGGGCTCCGCCCGCGAGCAGGTAGCGGGGGAGCGTCGAGTCCACCCGCCGCCACGGCACGGCGAGCAGGGGTCCCAGCACCAGGACGGCGAGCAGGCCGGTGCCGACGAAGCCGACTTCGGCGAGGGCCTGCAGCCAGTCGTTGTGCGCCTCCGCGTAGAACGGGATGTAAATCCACGCCTCGGCCGTGCGCTGGGTGTTGAAAATGCGAAAGACATGCGCATAGCTCTCCAGACCCCAGCCGAAGGCGGGCTGGGCTGCCGCCATCCGCCAGGTGTCACGGTAAAGGGTCAGCCGGGAGTTGAGCGTGTCCTCCTGCGCGATGTCCGCCCACTGGGTGGTGGTCAGCCGGGCGCGCTGGGCGATGACGTCGCGGCTGAGCCAGGCGGTGGCGCCGATGGCGAGCAGCGCGGCCAAAATGATCCCCGCGACCGGCAGCAGGGCCGATTCGTGCCGCTCGCGCCGCCGCCGGACGAGCCGCAGCAGGAAATGGGTCAGCCCGCCGCCCAGCAGCAGGCTGATCAACACGGTCGAGGAGCGGGAGGAGCTGAGCGGCACCGACAGGGCCAGCAGCAGGGTGACCAGCGTCCCGAACAGCACCGGCGAGTGCCAGATGTTGCGTCCGACGGTGCGGCGCAGCTGGTTAAAAACCAACCCGAGGCACACCGCCGTGTTCATGATGGTGAAGGCGCCCCAGTGGTTGTGGTAGATGAATGTGGCGAAAAATCTCGGGTTGGGCGACTGAACCAGGCCGAACCAGAGTCCGGTGGAGTGGGAGAGTTTCTGGAAAGTGCCGAAGACGGCGAGTGCCACGGCGTTCAGGGCCATGAAGCCAAGCACCAGCCGGATGCGGCTGCGCCGGTGCAGCACCAGGTGGAGGTTGAAACAGGAGAGCACGATGACGTTGAACTGCCAAAGCTCCTTCCACGCCAGCAGTGGTCGCGCCGCGCCCGGCAGCCAGGGAACGGGGTCGGCCAGGACCAGCGACGGTTCTCCGACGATAATGACCTGCTTGAACAACGGATTGAAGCAGCTGGCGACCACGAGCAGGTCAAAGAGCCAGAGCGGCCAAAGGTAGCGCAATGCCGGCCAGGAGGCATCGCCCACGGACTTCCGGCGGGTGGTGCAGCCGATGATGGTCAGCAGCACGCCGACGGCACCCCAAATGGCAATGCCCTGCCGCACCCAGGGGGCCTGGCCGCCAAAGGCCCAGGTGGTGAATACCAGCAGGGTGCCGAAATGAAACAGCACCAGCTTTTCCAGGACACTGTAGCCCCGGGTCGCACCGCCGGAGGCTTGGTCAGGGCTGCTCATCGTGGAGGTGGCGGTAGAATTCGGCGAGCAGGCGGGCGGCCTTTTCCCAGGAGAAATCCCGGGCCGTCCAGTCCCGGCCACGCCGGCCCATCGCCTCCAACGCGGCCGGCCGGGTGCCGAGCGCCGTGGCAAGCGCGGGCCCGTATTGGTCCCACGGCACGCACCAGCCGCTCCCGCTGGTCGCCAGCCCGGTCCAGGGCGTGGTGTCGGTCACGAGGGCCGGGACTCCGGCGGCCAGGGCTTCGGCAATGACGAGCCCGAAATTTTCGGAATGCGAGGGCAGGAGAAAGAGCGAAGCCACGGCATAGGGATGAGGCCGATCCATGCCGTCGAGGACCGCGATCTTATCCGCCCCGCCGGCCGCCGCCACCGCGGCGGTGAGCTCGGAGACGGTGTAGTCCTCGGCCACCCCGGCGACAAGGAGCAGCCAGTCGCCGCGCGGGACGGATAACCACAGGTCGATCAGTTCGCGCAGCCGTTTCTTGCGGTGGAAACGTGAATAGAACAGCGCGACCGGGCGGGAGCGCGCCGCCGGGCAGAGCTCGAGCCAGGTGGTCCGGGCCGCGGCGAGCTCGGCGTCGCCGGGGATGTCCACGCCGTTGGGCGACACGCACACCGGCTGCCGGAAACCCAGGGCCCGGATGTCAGCGGCCTCCTCCGGGCTCGTGGCATGCCAGCCGGCGGCCCGGGCCAGGGCACCGGGGTGCACAAGGTAATCTGCAAGGACCTTGCGCCATAGGCGGTGCCGGTAGGCCCAGCCGCTCATCATGCCGCGGGGGGAAATCACCAGCGGAACCTCGCGGCGGCGGGCGGCCTCGTGCGCATAGCTCAGGGTCAGCAGCCAGAGCGAGTGATGGTGCACGCAGTCAAACCCCTCCTGCCCCAGGTGCGCGCGGAGTCCCGGCGAGCGCGAGAGCCAGCGGGGCCAGACGCGCGGAAACAGCCGGATGGCCGCAGCGTCGTTGCCGTTGGCCACGGGATAACCGGCCTCGACCGTGGCAAGCAGCTCGACAGATTCCCCGACGCCCGCCAGATGGTTGGCGAGTGCGCGCACTGATTTAGATGGTCCGCCATGACGCTCTTCAAGGCTCGGCACGATATGGCAAAGGCGCATGCGGGTCAGGCCGGACGGGGCAGGGCGAGGGTGTGATAGACTGCACGGTCGACCCGCCGCCGGCCGGCCCAAAATCCGGAGAAGTCGAACAGCTCGTAGCCGTGCCCGTGGAGCAAGCGCGTGATGGCATCCGCGCTGGGCTCGTAAACTTCAAGCAGCAGCCGGGGCCGGTGCCGCGCCAGCAAGGTCGAGGCGCCTTGCAGCACCGGAAGCTCCGCCCCTTCGACGTCGATCTTCACCACCGCGGGGGGCGGCCGGTGGGCGAGCAGCCAGTCCAGGCTGATCGTGATGACGGGATGGGCGGCAACGGTCGGACCCACCATGTCGTCGCCGGCCCCGGGCGATGAAGCGAGATGGGAGCCGGAGCGCGCCCGCCCGGGGGTGGCGAACAGCTCCAACCTGTGTCCGTCCGCCGCGGCCGCACACAGCACCTCCACGGTAGCAGCGGCCCCGGTCTTGGCCGCTGCGGAACGGCGAAGGAGCTCGGCCAGCCAAGGATCGGCCTCGACCGCCAGCACACCACCGGCAAGACCGGCCCGATGCGCCGCGGAGAACGCGAATACCCCGAGGTTGGCCCCGATGTCCCAGACGTGATCGCCGGGATTCACCCCGTGTTCCGCCAGGTCGAACAGGTCCGTCCAGCGCCGGCTGTCGAGCGAATGATAATAGGCCAGCGCCGCGCCGGGCGTGACCCACAGTCTGCGCCCGCCGAACCGGGCGGGCAGCCGGCGCCTGAGCACCAGCCGGCGGCTCAGTTTCTCCAGGCAGCGACGCAAAAGGGGCATCGCGTCAGGATGGATTTGGGCGTTCCTTCACCGGCCGGCAGGGCGAGCCCACGCAGATTTTCCGCGCGGGCAGATCATTGACCACCACGGAGCGCGCGCCGACCACGGCCAGTTCGCCGATGGTGACACCGGGACCGACGAAGACATCGGCGCCAAGCCAGGCGTTGCGGCCGATCACGATAGGCGCGGTGACGAGCGGCATGGCCCAGCGCGTGAAGTCATGCGTGCCGGCGCAGAGATGGCAGTGCTGGCTGAGGTTGGCACCGTATTCGAGCCGGATGGCGGCCAGATTGTAGAGGTTGACGTGTGGTCCGACCATGCTGCGGGGCGCGAGCGAGAGGTTTTGCGGAAAAACAACCTTCGCGGTCGGAAAAATCACAACCGGACCGGGAATGTCGGCGCCGAAGCAGCGCAGCAGCCAGGCGCGGAAGGCGTGCAAGGGGCGCGGGCTCCAGCGGAAGAGCGTCGACTGCACAAACAGCCAAAGCCACCGGCGGAGCACCGTCGACCGGGGGTAGGGGGTGGTGCAATTCTGTCCGAGATAGGGATCGCTCACGGGGCGGAGGATGCGGGCTTTGCCGGGCCGGTCAACAGTGCGAAGTCCGCGAGCAGCGCCCCGGCATATTCGGCATAGTCGTAGGCGCGGACGTCCTGCCGGGCGGCGGTGGCCAGCCGTTCACGGGTGGCCGGCTCGGTGAGCAGCTGCGCGAGCGCGGCCGCCAGGGCCGCGGCCGGGTCGCTCCCGGTGTGGTCGAAGACGAGGCCGTTGCCGCCATCACGCACGAAATCGGTGAAGCAGGCGAGGCGGGACACGACCGGCACGGCTCCTGCCGCCATGGCCTCGGCCACGGCGACGCCGAAGGTCTCGCCTTTTTCCGCCAGGCTGGGATAGCAAAAAATGTCGATGCGGCGGTAGATGCCCGCGAGGGAGCGGTCATTAAACTGCGGATCGAGCAGGTGAAACCGGTTGGCCTGCATCGCGGAGGATAGCTGGTTGAGCAGTTGCCCGCGAAACACGGCCCCGGAGCCGCCGCGCACGGTATCCGCCGGGCCGCACAGCAGCGCACGAAAGGGCGGCAGTCCGGGGATGTCCCTGAGCCGGCGAATGGCGTCGGCGAGGAGGAGCAGGCCTTTCTCGCGGTGAATCCGGCCGACATAACCGATCACAATTTCGCCGGGCTGGATCTCGGTCAAGACCGGCGGGGTCGAATCGACCGGGTGGTTGAGCAGCTGCCAGTCGAGCGGATAGCCGCAGACGCGCATCACCGCGCCGAGGGCGGGATTCTCGTCCAGCACGCGGTCGCGGACATAGGTGCTGGCAGCGAGCACGCGGGCGATCTGCCGGTAGTGGCGATACTGGCCCTTCGGCATGCGGCCGGTCATGATGACGACACGGCCGGCCCGGGGCTTGAGCCAACCGAGCCAGGCGGGCAGGGCGACGGTATTGACCACCACGATGTCAGCGGCGGGCAGGGCGAAGAATACCCGCCAGCTCCACAGGAAATCGAGCAGGAGGTTTAGCCAGAGCTGGCGCTTGTGATCCCAGCCCTTCAATCGCACATGCCGGATACCCTCGCTCATCTCGTTGACGGGGAAACCACGCCAACGGCGGGAGAACATCGTCACGTCATGGCCTTTCGCGGCAAATACCCGGGCGAGGTTGAACCAGGATTTCTCCGTGGAGCCACCGCTGATGGGCGGCACGGGCAGGAAGAAACCGTTGACGATGGTGATGCGCATGGCTCAGGCCGGCGGCAGGCTGGAAAGGGCTTGAAACAGGCCGTCGCTGGTCTGCTGATAAGTGTAGCCGCCGATCGTCGCGAGGGCATTGCGACGGAGGCGGTCCATGTCCTCCGGCGGGGTGCGGAGCGCGGCGGAAAGCGTCGCGGCCAAGGCGCCGGGTTCGTCCGCCCGAAAGACCCAGCCGGTTTCGCCGGGCCGGACCAGGTCGCGCTGGCAGCCAACCAGATCGGACACGAGGCAAGGCACGCCGAGGTGCATCGCTTCGTTGACCGCCAGACCCCACGTCTCATAGCTGCCGCGGGAGGGCAGCGCAAAGATGTCGGCCAGCAGGTAACGGGCGGGCATCGCGGTCTGGTTGGCAAAGGGCAAAAACCGGACGCACGCCGCCGGCGCGGCCGCCGCGAGGGTGATGAGGCGGGGTTTTTCGGCCCCGTCCCCTACGAAGACGAGCGCGTCGGCGGGCGTGGCGACCTGGAGGAAGGCTTGCAGCAGTTCCACCGGTTGCTTCCGTTCGGAAAACTTGCCGGCAAAGAGCACGACGCGGCGACCGTCGAGTCCGAGTTCGCGGCGCAGCGTGGCTGCGGCCTCCCGCGGGGCGGGATCGGCCGGGTTGAAATGCTCCGCATTCACCGAGTGGGGGGCGAAGAACATCCGGCTTTCCGGCACCCCGAGGGCGAGAAAGTAGTCCCGATTGGCCGCCCCGACGCAGGTGAAGGCGGCAAAGCGGGCGTAGAGGAATTTCAGCAACAGTCGGCGCGTGAACGGCAACCGGCCGCGGCCGAGCAGATGGGAATCTCCGCGGAAAATCAGCGGCACCCCCGTGCGCTGTGCCCACCAGAAGGCGCGCTGGTGCGAGAGCCAGTTGTAACCGAAGAGCAGCACGGCGCCCGGCTGCCATGCGGCGAGCCGCGCGGTGAGCGTGGGGTTGTCGAGTCCACGGAAATGATGGGTGCCGGGATCGCGGGCGACATTGGGCACGAATTCCGATTCGTAGCCGGCCAGCAAATCGACATCCCACTGGAAGGTGGTGCCAAACTGCGGATCGCGTTGGGCGGTGACCCCGAACTCCCATAGATAGAACACGCGGAATTCCAGCGCCGTCCGGGCGCGCAGCCAGCGGAACCACGGGCTGTAATATTGCACCGGGTGCGAGAGGACGATGGCGAGGCGGCGCATGCCGTGGATCAGAGGCCGAAGAGGCTGCGGAGGACCAATGGCAGGCCGAGGACAACGATCACGGCCTGTTCGAAGGAGGAGACCCACGCGGCCATGGTCAGCTCGGCGGAGAAGGCCCAGGCGGTGAGCAGGACCATGAGCAGGCCGGCAAAGGAAAACATCGGGCTGAAGGTGGACCAGATCTGCAGTTTCTTGAGCCAGAAACCCCAGAAGACTCCAAGCAGGGCGGCGCCAACTATCCCGAAGTTGGCATAGGCCTCGGTCAGCAGGCCGAAGGCAATCGTGGTCTTCTCCGTGGCATCCTCATCCTGGAGTCCGTAATAGATGCCGAGTTCATACGTGGCGATGTGGGAGCGGGGCTTGTCGGGCCAGAAGAGCCGGGGCACGAGCTGGGGCAGCACATAGGTGTAAGTTTTCCCGTAGAGATAATTCTGCCGGGACGGCGTGTAGTCGATGATGAGGCAGAGGATGTGCATGAGCGAGGTGCGCTCCAGCATCTTCTGGCTGACCGACTTGCCGCCGCTCGTGGGTTCGAGGCCATACCCAACCCACTCGGAAAGATACGCGGGCAGTTCGCTCAGGGTCGGGGAGGGCAGCTTTCCCTCCCAATACTTTTCCCGCATGGGAGTCTTGCCGGTGTGCAACACCGCGAGAATGGCGAAGGTCACCGCGAGCGTCACCCAAGGGATACGCTTGCCACCCGACAGGTAGCCCAGCAGGCCGATGCCGATCAGGCTGACTGCGCCGATCAAAATCAGGCCCACGCACATGAAAATCAATTGGGGTAAAAGGGTGCAGAACATGACGGTCTTTTCCGTCTGGGTCAGTTCGCCCCGACCCCACCGCTGGGTGCTCACGAAGGTGCAAAGAGTGCTGATACCAAAAAATACCGCCCGCAGGACGCTCATCATTTCATAAGGCACCCAGTCCGTGAACGTGCTGATGCCGATAAACGCGGTGGAGGTGACCAAGCCGTAGACCATCAGCTTTTCCGCCTGCTGGTTGATGAGGGATTCGCGCCAAAACGTGGAGCGGCCCGGCACACCGCGCACGGATTGATAGGTGATGATGGCGCATAGTTGATAGAAGATCACCGTCAGGCTGGCCCGGGTGATGACGTCGGGGGTGTAGTTGGCCAGCTGCTCGTGCCCGTTGAGCACCGGCATGGCATAGGCATTCGCGGTCAGGATCAGGATGGTTTCAAAGACCGGGAAGCGGCTCCCGCCCCCGCGCGCCCAGAGCAGGGACGGAACGGCGGCGAGGGTGAACATGATGAGGCCGAGATAGAGATGCTGGATGTCTGCAACATCCGACTGGTAAGCGAGATAGACCAGGGCCCCGGCCAATATCGTCGAGCCTACGAGGAAAAGTTTTCGCCCGCGTTCCGCATGGACGCCGCCGAGGATCGAGTAATCCATGATGGTCTCATTGGGCTGCGGCTGGGGGCTGACAAATTCCATATGGCTTGCGCTCAGGCGGACAGAGCGACGCGTTCCAAGATATCCAGCTGTCGGACGGCGACCGCCCGGGCGCTGAAACGGGCATGGGCGACAGGGGCGGGGGCTTTTGATTGGCCATCGGCAAGCGCCTGCAGCTGCTCCGCGGTGATCCGCACGGAGGCCGCATCGGGGCCGGCGGCGGGAAAGGTTACGCTCGCCTGTTCCAGCTGGGTCAGCCGTGCCACCATCGCACTCCCGGCGGGCGCCAGGGCGAGCACGGGCCGGCCGGCGGCGAGCACGGCCAGAATTTTCGAAGGCGTGAAAGCCAGGTCGGTTGAGCCGAACAGCAGGTTGGCGTCCGCCTCCAGCGTCACCTGGAGGGCGTCGAAATAACGGAGGCGGTCGGGCTGCTCGTGTACGCAGTCCGACAAACCATATTGCGCGGCGAGAGCAAGCGTGGCGGGCCGGCCCTGCGCCTGCGGTGAGTAGCTGGTGCCGAAAAAATGAGCCGTCACCGGCACGCCGGACCGACGCACCGCGGCCATCGCGGCGAAGAGAACCTCCACTGCCGGCAGCATGCCCGGACCCATGGCGCCGGCAAAAGCCAGCCGCAGCCCACCCACCGGCAAAATCAACCGGCGGGTGGCGAGAGTTGCGCGGAGATGCTGCAGATCGGGGTCGGGTGAGCCGAAAGGCAACTCGGTGACGGGCATGGCGCGAAGGGCTGGATAACGCTCACGCAGCGTGTCGGCATAGCTGGCAGAGACGGTGATGAGGTGGGAGACCCCGCGCATCGTCCAGCCCTCCAGGGCATGGCCGAGCCACCGGGCGACACGGTACTTCCACCCACCCGGGGGGCGAGGGGAGCCCGGTCGCTCGTAATAGTCCGTGACCCAGGGATCCTGCAGGTCGATGACGTAGGGCACGCCGCACAGCATTCGCCAAAGCCGGCCGAGCGGCAGCACGATGAACATGGTCGTCGAGAAATAGACCACGTCATATCGTCGGGCCGTGAGCAGCCGGCAGCCGGCGAGGAAAAGGAAGGGCAGCGAGCGCAGCGCGACATTGTTGACGCCCAGCCACCCGGTCCAGCGCCGGGAATGGCAATGCGCTCGTTCAACCCGTACGGCGGCCGGCACGGTGCGATCAAGCTCCGGCTCCACGGGCGCCGTGGGGGTCGGGTCGGCGACGGTCAGTACCGTCACGTCCCAGCCGGCCTCGACAAAATAGGGCAGGCTCACCCGCACCCGCTGCATGTCGGGCGCGTTGACCGGCGGAAAATGCGGGCTGACGATGAGCAGGCGGCGCTTCATGGGATCGCGTCTGGCGGCGCCGCGAGGGCGCGCCCGACCAAGGCAAGCAGGCGGGGTTCTTCCTTCTCCCAGCAGAATTGATCGGCCGCAGCGGCCCGGGCGGCGAGTTGCATGCACCTCAGGCGGCTTGGGTCACCAATCATGGCGTCCAGAGAGGACTCCAGTTTCGCCGGGTCACTGGCGGAAATGAGCAGGCCGCACCCGGGAGCGGCCTGCATGACTTCGCGCTGGCCGGCGGTGTCGGTGGCGATGATGGCTAGCCCGGCATTCAGATACTGCAGGATCTTGTTGGTGATGGTGACATCCCGACTGGGCGGGGTGCGGGCCTCGAGGGCCAGGCCGATGTCGAACTCGGTCAGCTTGTCCGGCAATTCTGCGGGAGCGACCGGGGGAATGAAGACCAGGTCGGGGCGGCGCGCGGGAGGGAGCAGGGCCAGCAACTGGGCGCGATAATGGTCCCGCACCTCGCCCAGCAGGTGAACTTTGCTGGGCCGGGCCGTGCGCGCCCAGGCGGACAAAAAAAGCTCCAGCCCGCGGCCGGGGCCGATGGTCTGGGAGAACCAGATGAAGCGCGGCGCACCAGCGGTGGCGGGCGTGTCGGCCCGCGATTGCGGCTGCAGCGGGAAACTGTTGCGGATCACGATGGGCGGTGGGCATTGGTAGGCGGCCGTGAGCGCGTCCGCCATGCTTTGGGCGGTGGCGGAAGTGTAGGCCGAGTGGCGCAGGGCGAATTCCTCGGCGTGCCGCAGCAGGCGGTTGGGCCGGCTCTGCCGGTCGGCCGGCAGCAAATCCTCCGAATACCAATCCTCCATGTCCACCGCGACCCGGCGACCGTCGGCGATGAGGTGCTGGGCGGCCCAGAGGGGGATTTCGGTGTGCACGATGGTCAGGTCGGCCGGGAAGGTGCGTGCGAGCCGGAGCAGCGCGCCGGCCGGACCGAGGGTCTGGGCCGTCTCGACCCCGAGCCCGCGGCACAGCCGGCGAGCGGCCCAGGTCGCGCCGCGCTGGACGAAATCCGCGAGGCGCGCGCGCACCGTGCTTGCGGTGTAGTCGAGGGTCACGCGCTTGAAGGGCAGGCCGCGCATCAGCTCGCGGTCCATCCGCTCGAAGCGCTCCTGCACGGAGACGCTCATCACCGTGACGTCGTAGCCGGCGGCCCCGAGGGTCGTGGCCTCCTTGACCACGCGCGGATTCCGGCAGAGGTGGGCCGAGGTGAGGATGAGAATGCGCTTCATGCGGAAAGGAGATGCTTGAGGCGCCAAACATTACGCCAGCCAATGATGCGGGCCAGCAACGCGGTCTGCGGGCCCATCGGGGGCAGCCCGAGTGTGGCGCCCCCCAGTGACGTCACGCAAGCGGTGGCCTGCTGCATGAGTTCGGCGGGGGCCGGAAAAAAGTCATGGATGAAACGCTGGTAGTAATTGGCGGCAGCCTGGCGGGTGCGCTGTGAGTCCTCTGCGGCCAGCAGTTGTTGCGTGATGAGCTCGATCGAACGGAACTGCGAACGGCGGGCTTGCTCGCCCCGCTGCTGGCTGAGGCTGCCGCTCAAACCGGAGCGATAGTAACTGCGACCCTCCGGGCAAAATGCCATGCCGGCGCTCGCCAGCAACACGCGACAGAAATACTCGCCGTCGTCATTGAGCGAGAGGGTCTCGTCCCAAGGGCCGGCGCGGTCAGCCACGGCGCGCGGCAGCAACCAGGAGGAGGGATGCATCATGGCGCCGGTGTCGCCGGCGAGCACGAGGAAGTCCACCGGGGCGAAGTCGCGGAAGACGGCAGTGTCGACAAATAGCGCCGCCGCCGGGTCGGCCTGGAACCGGCCCCACTGGCAGGTGGCAAGGGTGTCAGCGTTCTCGGGAGCAAGAAAGGCGAGCTGAGCGGCGATCTTGTCCGGCGAGATCTGGTCGTCGGCATCGAGGAACTGGATGAATTTTCCGCACGCCAGCCGGAGGCCGTGGTTGCGCGCGGCACTGGCGCCGGCGTTCGCCTGGCTCACGACGCGGACGCCGCGCGGCGCGAAGGATCGCGCGACGGCTAGACTATCGTCACGGGAACCGTCATCGATGACCAGAATCTCGGTCGGGGCGTGCGTCTGCGCCAGCGCCGACTCCAGCGTCGCCGCGAGCCAGGGGCCGGCGTTGTAGCACGGGATGATGATGCTGACCAGCGGCGAGGTCATGAGCTCAGGGTGTGACGCCAGTTGGTCTGGAAATACCATTTCTTGGAGTTGGCGACGTAGTGGTGCATGACGGCCTCGCACTCTCGCGCCTCCGGTGTCACGGGCAGTGTGACATAGTCGGAGGCAGGGGCGACGGTGCAAGGCCGGCCGGCCACCAGCATGGCAATCAGCGCCTGCTCCAGGTAATAGCTGGTGCGCTCACGCTCAATCAGGGTGCGGCACCAGTGTTCGAGGCGCTCCCAGTCGAGTTCGGTTCCATTGAGGCCCGTGAGGCCGACATTGACGAGTTCGGCCACCGGCGCGTCCGCGAGGTCGTTCATCAGCGGCCGGGAGTAGCCGTAGGAAGTCTCGCAATCGACGGCATGCAGCGGTTGCACCGGTTGATCGAGCCAGTCGACCAGCAGCGTCGGACGGTGGAAAAAAAGCAGGTCGGAATCGAGCACGAGCTTCCAGCCGGATTGCCCGACATGGACATCGGTCAGCTTGCGGATGTTGGGGTAGTTGAGCCAACGTTCGCGCAGGTGCGGAAAGCGCGCGGCCGGCAGATGGGCGTCGAGCCGGCCGAGCGTTTCTGTCTGGGCCACGAAACGGATGCCGGGAAACAGCCGCGCCAGCGGGGACCGGCTGGATTCGTTGAGCGTGCCGTCATCGTAGATGACGGGGCGGACGGGCCGGCCGGCTTGGCGGGCGAATGTCCAGAGGCAGAATGCGGTCTGATACCAGAAGCGCTCGCCGGTCAGCAGATGCACGGTCAGCGGGGCGCCGGAAACAACGGGCAGGGCGGGCAGGTCGCGAGCGGCGGCCTCCATAGCCTGTCGGCCCGCCTCGGTGCGGCGCGCTTCGAATGGCCCGCCGGCTGCGATGAGATCGCGAAGTTTGCCGACCGGCCAGTGCCAAGCATGGTAAAGGATTTTTCCGGGCAGGGACATCAGGGGGGTGGGATGGGCAGCGAGGCGGCGGGGGTGCTCTGATGGACGAAGAGGTAGTCGCACGCCCCGTTCAGGTCGTGGGACCAATACTCGACGGGAAAGGACGCCACGGGAAGAAGGGAATGCAATTGGCCGCCTCCGGTTACCCTCACGCGATGGATCGAGTAGCCACAGGAAAACAGCAGGTCGGCGAGACGGTTCACCCGCTCCGCGTAGGCGGTCAAGTCGGCCTGCCGATCGGCCAGCAGGACTTCGCACAGAATCGCCGGGGTGGACCGAACCAGCTGCTTTCGCATGCCGGCCAGCACCTCAAACTCGGCGCCTTCCACATCGATCTTAACGAGACTGATCGGTGGCGAACCCAGAGTATCCAGAATGGTGTCGAGCGGCGCGGTGCTGATCCACTCTGTGCGGGTGCGCAGGCCGGGACGAAGGTCTGCGCGGAGTGAGGCCATGGAATCGGTGCCAGGCCCGGCCGGCAAATACAGTGGCTGAATTTGCAGTCTGTCCGAGGCGCCTACGGGAACAAGGGTGACGTTGGCCAGGGAATTCAGGGCGACGACCTCCATCACAAAAGCCATCGCATGCGCGTTTGGCTCCAGGCCAATGTAAGGCTGCGTGGGTGCAGTGGAGAGATAATCCGCGAGGGTCTGGCCGACATTGGCGCCGACATCGAGCAGGGCGCCAGGACGCAGTTTGTGGAAATGGGCGATGATTTCGGATTTCCAGCTCGGCCGCCAATACAGCCACGCCAACGCGGCGGCGGCGTGCAGCGGAATGACCAGCTCCGCCGACCCGATCCAGGCCCGGGATTGCGCAGCAAGGCGTGGCATCAACCGGAAGGGGATACGACGGCTGAGAATTGAAGGAATTACCATGGGCAGCTCACAATCCCGCCCGTCCTTCGAAATGACCGCGGGCACCCTGCCAGCGGATGTAGGCGGTGGAGGAAGACCAGGCGCGGTAGGAGAAGTAGGCTTTAATCTCGCGGAGAATGGCGCCGGTGCGGGTTAGTGGGGGGAAGGGATTTGCGTCGTGGAGCGCGAGCACCTGCATCCACGATTTCTGGATGCCACGGTTGAGCCGGGCGAGATAATCCCGGGTCATGCGCTCGGCGGGAATCAGGTGCGTCAGCGACAGGAGGGGAAAGTAGCCGACTTCCCAACCGGCGCGCATGGCGCAGAACACGATGTCGTTGTCGCCGCCGGAAGTCAGTTCCCCGCCGCGCCGATCGGTGAGATTGGTTGCCGTGGGGTTGTCCAACCAGGCGGTGGCGGCGGCGCGACGCAGGGCCATGCCGGCGCCGATGGGGGCGAAGGCCGGATATTCGTGGCGGCCGGTTTCCGGATGGGTCAGGCCGGTCGAGATGAGCGGGGTCCAGCCGAGATCGCGGCAGGCGAGCAGGTCGTCGAACTCCCGCACCCAGGCGGGCGGCGTCTGCTCGAACTCCGGCAGGCTCCGCCCGCCGAGCGCGCCGACTTTCTGATGGGAAGCGAACAACTCGAGCACCCGTTCCAGGTAGTCTGGCGCGAGCACATTGTCGTCGTCCACCAGCACGATAATTTCGCCCTGGGTGGCCAGAAAGCCCCGGCGGCGGGCGGACGTGAGGCCCAGCTGCGGTTCGGGCACGAGGCGGGCATTGCCCGGCAGATCGCCGGCGATGGCCATGGCGTCGAGAGCCGGGCGGGAGGCATTGTCCACCAGCAATAATTCCCACCGGGCGGCGGGCAGTGACTGGGCCCGCAGGCCGGCCAGCGTGCGCCGCAACCGGCCCGGGTGAGGATTATGGGTGGGGACCACGACGGACAGCACGGGATTGGAGGGAAGTGGATTCATTACCGGGGCGGGACGGAAGTAATCAAACCGGCCGGGCCGATGTGGCGGATGAACACATCAAAGGCGCCATGCTCCAGGTCGGGCAAACGATCCGTGATGTTGAGATGCTGGTAATTGTTGGCGTAGGTGGAAGGATGCATGCTGCCGGCCTTGTCGCGTAGTACCACCAGGGTCACCGGCCGGCTGGAGCGGAACTCCACCGGCGTGCCGGCATAGGACTCAAAGACATGACGCCCCCCAAGCACATATAGCACGCTGGGTTGAAAGCACATCCAGACCACATCTCCGGAATCCGGCGGAAGCTGTGCGTTGACCGCCGCCCGGAGCGCGGCCGGTTCGACCTGGCCGCCGGCAATGATGTCACCGATCCGTCCCTGCCACAGTGGCAACAGCGCGAGTTCATGCGCCCGCAGGGCGAAAAGCTGGGCCGCCCCCGGGGGCAAGGCCAGCACCATGAGGCCACGCGCCAGCGCCGGGAGTGATGCCACGCAGTCAAGGCGGCGCCGGCCAGCGTGGGCCAGAGCAGCAACGCGGATGCTATGGAGTAGCGGCTGTCGGGTTGCGGCAGTCCCGAGTGGCTGTAGAGCCACAAAAGGCCGAGCCCGGTGCCGGCCAGGCCGGCGAGTCCCGCGGCCAGCAGCCGGCCGCGCGGAGCGAAGCGGAAGAGCAGCAGGGCGGTCAAAACCGTCGGTCCAGCCGCGAGCCACCGGGAGCAGAGTTTCAGGGCGTCGAATCCCGCCAGGCCCAGCCCGTGCTCCCCCAGCCAGATGCCGGCGCGGTCATAGACGATGGCAGATCCGAACAAGGCCTGGACCGGTCCGGTCAGCACCAGCAGCCATTGTCCCAGGTCAGGCCAGCGGGCCGCAATGCCCCAAGGCAGGTTGCTGGACGTCGAGTTGATCGCCCCGACCTGAAGGAAATTAATCACACTCATCGCCGCCACCGGGAGGGCGGCGCTCAACGCGAGGACGAGTCCGGCCGGCCACCAGGACTGTGGCCGGCGCCAGAGCAGCCAGCCCGCTGCGAACGCGAGCAACGGCAGGCCATGCAGCGCGGCAACATAGCGGAAAGTGTAGGCCACGCCGGTCGTGGCGCCAAGCAGTCCGGCCAGCAGGAGGCGGCGCCGGGACGGCGTGTCGTTGGAGGTGAGCAGCCAGAGTGACCACATTTGCCAGGGCACCGTGGCAAAGAGGAAAACCTCGGGCATCATGAAGCTTATCATCCCCGCCCCGTTCAATGAAAGGCCGACCAGCAGCAAGGCCGCGGCCCGGGCGAACGGCGGAAGCGGCGTGCACTGCGCGAGCAGCAGGTGCCAGCCGAGAATACCCAAAATCACCGCACCCGTCGCGATGATCCGGTGCGTCGCGCCGGGTGGCAGGCCCGTCGAGCAGAGCACCGCGCCCACCGCGTTATACGCTAGCGGATAACCGATGGTCCATTCGGTGCGGTCACGCGTCAGGTCTCCATGATCTGCGCTGCGCATGACAAACGGACTGGCCGTGTCGCCGCGGGCGTGGTCCTGCACGCTCATGAGCTGCCAAGCATAGTCGTAATAAAGCCGCATCTCGCCCAACCCGGCGAGCCCCAGCATCGTGACAAGCGCGATGGCCAAGGCCAGGTGCGGCGCACGTGCGAACCGGACGGGGGAGTGGCGAGGGGACGGGATGGTCAAGCGGGGGAGGCTCCCTGGCGCCAGCCTTGGACGACGGCGGGGGTGCCGTGGCAGATGGCGCCGGGCGGCAGGTCCTTGGTCACCACGGCGCCGGCGCCCACGATGCAGCCGTCCCCAATGGTGACGCCGCCGAGCACGGTGACACCCGCGCCGAGCCAGACATCGTGACCGAGGCGGGTCGGCCGCAGCACATCGGGTTGCGACCGGATGGGCGTGCCGAACGGTGCGACCGTGTGGTTGGAAGAGAGGATGCGGCAATGCATCGCGATGAGGCAGTCGTCGCCGATCTCGACCCCGCCGTGGCCGTAGATCACGGTGTGCGGTCCGAGGAAGACATCGCGCCCGATGCGGACGGATCCGCCGAAGGCGTTCAGGACCACGCCCTGCTCGATCCACGCGCCGGGCCCTACGGTGATTTCGCCAAAGTCATTGGCATGCGCGGCACCCCGGTGCCAGTCGATGGCGGCGGCGAGGTAGCGTGGCGGGCCCAGCCGCGATCCGGTCAGACGCGCGCGGCCGTGCCGGCAGAGTTGAAGCAACGTGTGGAAGGGTGACATGGGAGCGGGGCGGTTCAACGGCCAGTGAGACCGTTGGGCCGGGTGCTGCGCCGCCAGCCGGCGGGGGCCGGGCGGACCAAAACGCGTAGCAGGGCGACGAATATCTTCAGGCCGATTTGGCGAATTGCGCGAGCCATGTGAGTTTTTCCTCCCGTGATTTTTCCTGCGGGTTGCGAAAAACCTGATCGTTGAGGACGAGCAGGTCGATGTCGGTGTTGAGGAAGCAATCCCACGCCTCGGCGGCTGTATGGACGATCGGCTGACCGGAGACGTTGTAGCTGGTGTTGATGAGGATCGGCACGCCGGTCACCCGCTTGAAGGCTGTGAGCAGCCGGTGCATGTCGGGATGCACGTCCCGGCTGATGGTCTGGAGGCGCGCCGAATAATCGACGTGAATGACGCTGCCGATTTCACTGCGCGGGAAGTCGAGACGCTCGCGGAGGGAGGCGAACTGCTCCGGCTGCGGGGCGCGGCGGCCGGGCACGAGATTGGCCGTGTATTGCATGTAGTCGCTCGGCTCGACGGTGTCGAACCACGCGGCGCAATCCTCGGCGAGCACGAGCGGCGCGAACGGGCGGAAGGACTCGCGGAACTTCACCGCGAGGTTGAGGCGGGACTGCATGCCCGGCTGACGGGCATCGGCGAGGATCGAACGCGCGCCCAGCGCCCGGGCGCCAAGCTCCATGCGGCCGCGCACCCAGGCCACGATCCGGCCCTCGGCCAGCCGGTCCGCGATGAAAGCGAACAGATCACCCTCGACCGGGACCCGCCAGGGTTGCGCGAGGGGGGGGATGGCGCCGGGCTCCCCGCCCAAGTAAAAGCCGCGGGCGTCGATCTTGAAGGGACGACCGCCGCCGCGCTCGCGCTCCAGCAGCAGCGCGGCTCCGAGCCCGCTACCCATGTCGCCGCCGACCGGCGAGTTGAAGATGGCGGGAAAAATCTTGGCCGCGCGGAGCTTGCCGGCGGTGACGCAGTTCTGCGCGCAGCCGCCGCAGAACAGCAGCTGGTCTGCCCCGGTATCCGCCCGGATGAATCGCGCCATCTTGAATACCTCGTCCTCGAAGATCTGCTGAAGCGAGTGGGCGATGTCGATGTGCGCTTCGGTCAACGGATCCTGGGGGCGGCGCACCGGGACCCCGGTGGCTTTGGCGATGAGCGGGAGTGCGGCCATCATGGACTCCCATTGGAAACGCACGGGGGCGCGGAGGCACAGGCCGCCTCGCTCATCCGTGCTGTAAAGCCGGGCGAGGCGTTCGACAAACACCGGCCGTCCGTAGGGCGCGAGGCCCATGACCTTGTATTCCGAGCCGAACGACAGAAACCCGAGATAATTGGTGACCAGCGTATAGAACAGGCCCAGGCCATTTTCGTAGTTCTGTTCCCAGCGCAGCTCAATTCCGTCCTGGTCGATAAGGCCGGCGCTGGCGGAGTAGTCCTCGCCCTTGCCGTCGACGCAGAGAAACGCGGCGCGCTCAAACGGCGAGGTGTGGTAGGCACCGGCGACATGGGTCAGATGGTGCCACGCGAAATGAAACCGTGCCCGGGGCAGCAGCCGCCGCGCCGGCTGGGTGTAATAACCGGGGAGCGCCAGCGGCAGAATATGTCCCAACGCACGCGTGAGGACATTGCCGGGCCGACCGGAAAGATTGAACAACTGGGTCTGCAGCGGCTTTTCCGCGAAGACGACATCGGTGACGGCTTTCGATGCCAGCCCGGCCAGCCGGAGGCAGTCGGCGATGGCCTGGTGCGGAAAATTACCATCGTGCTTCCGTCGCGTATGGCGCTCCTCCTGGGAGGCGGCGATCAACCGGCCGTCGACCAGCAGCGCGGCGTTGGCGTCGTGGCCGAGGAGCCCGCCGATGCCAAGAATGACTGAGGAGGAAGCGGGGATGGCCACGATATCAGGAGATGAGCAGGAGATGATCGTCCGGCCGGTAATGCGCAGCGGCGGCTGTCGCGGCGTGGCGGCCCATGTCTTCCCATTGCGCGTGCGCGGCGCAGGCATCGCGCAGGGTCGCCGCGAGGGCCTCGACGGTCGGGGCGGGACAAAGGAATCCGGTGGTGCCGGCCCGGATCCAGTCCTCGGCCCCGCCCACGCATGTGGCGAGCACCGGACGCTGGCAGAGCATGGCCTCGGGGATGGTCATCGGCACGCCGTCCTCGAGGGCTGGCGAGACCATGAGTTGGTTGTCGGACCAGACCGCGCGGAGTTCGCGGACATAGCCGCGGAAGCGCACCCGATCACCGAGCTTCAGCCGGGTGGATTCCTCCCGGAGCCGCGCCTCGTCGGGACCTAGGCCGAAAATGTTGAGCCGCCAGTCGGGCAGCGTGGGATCGGCGTGGGCGAGGGCCTGAAGCAGCAGGCGGATACCCTTGGACTCATCGAGCCGGGAGACGGTGGCCAGGCGGGCCACGGGGCCGGCCGGCCACGGGGTCACATCGGCCGCCTGCCACCGCAGCGGATTCTGGATGACGCGGGCGTTGGGCAGATCCGCGCCGAGATGACGCCGGGTCACGGTGAGGTTGCGCGTCGAGACAAAGTTGATGCTGTCGGCCCCCGCGAACGCCTCGCGAATAAAAGTGAGGTCCGCTGGCTCAAGCAGCGGGTGCTCCTCCTGCCAGTTGGCGATGAGGCGGTAGGAAATGCCGGCCTCGCGCAGCCACGCGGTCAGTTCCCGGTGCAAAATAAGATCATAAGTTCCGCCCTGGCTGAAGACGACTACATCGGGTCGGAACTTGCCCAGCGCCGCGATCAGCCGGGCGTCGGCGGATCTGGCCAAACCCAGCTTCCGGAGAACACGAGCGGCTAGCGAGGCGGGGACCACCGGTGGATTGCGCACCACGACTTCCGCTCCGGCGCCGATCAGGGCCGCGATGCGCGGGTGGCCCGTCACTGCCGTGGAAACCGAGAGCAGCAGCTGGTCGCCCCGGCGAGAGGCCGCCTCGGCGGCGTGCGTCCAAAGCGTATCGGCCCCGCCCCACGGGTAATGCAGAATGGCGGAGATGAAGGCAATTTTCACCGGGGGGTGGGCAGACTGGCGACCGTGTCGCCCTCGCAGGTCGCCAGGTCGTAGCCGAGTTCGAGCAATTCACGGTAGAAATCCAAGCGCTCGGGCAATGTATAGCAGGCGTGTTCAAACAGAATGACGCGCGGCCGGTGCTCGGCCAGCCCGCAAGCGCGGAGCAGGGTCAGATCATAGCCTTCGGTGTCGAGCACGAGCAGGTCGCATTGCGGGCAGCCGGAATCCCGCCAGACTTCCTCCCATGCGATGGTCTCGACCTCCGCCGCCACGATCGCCGTATCCGGCAGACCAAGTTCGCGCGTGACCTGCTCCAGGCGCTCGCGGGAAAAACTGCCGAGGCCACGGGTCCAGTCGGGCAGGGACACGGTGGCGGACGGCGCGAGGTCATAGATCAGCCGTCGACCTGGGGCCACGTCCACCGCGGCGCGGCGCAGTCGCAGGCGAGGATTGGCGCCGCGGAGGCGCTGCAATGAGGCGAAATTTTGCGGGAGCGGCTCGAGCATCAGTCCGGTCCAGGCGTAATGGTCGATGAAAGGTTGCAGCGGGTCGGCGCGCTGGCCGTCGTTGGCGCCGACCTGGATAAAGCGGAGGCCGTGTAGTTCCGGAAAAATCCGCAGCAGCACGTCGTGGAAAGCCGAGGCCGGGACATGATCCAGATAGCGGACACCGCGGTGCCGCGTGCGGGCCAGCACGAGGCCGGCGCGCCGCAGGATTTTGGCCAGGGGGTGGATCAAGGCATTCATTTCAAGAGCGTCGGAGCCAGACGCGCCAGTGCGCGGTATCGCCGGTGTGGAGAAAGGCTGGCGCATGACCCGGGGCAATGACCGCTTGCTTGATGGCCAGCGAATTGACTTGGATGGAACGGCGGGGTTCCATCACGATTGCGGCACCACCCTGGTCTTCGGCGAAGGCAGACGGTAAGTTCAACCTTGGCGGGGGAGTCGGATCCAGCCGGTCGGCACGACATCCGATGCGTCGTGCCGACTCTGGTCAAACCAAGGATCAGGAGCCACCACGAGCTTGGTGGGCGAAGGATTCAGCCATGCGGCCCACCAGGAGAACGTGCTGTTGGCGATCGCGAGATGGTCGCACAGCGACATGAGCCGGATCTTGTCGTGGGCGTGCCAAGGTTTCACGCAGCGCACAAACTCGTGCGGACCGGGCGGCTTGAATTCCCGGGCGACCGATTCGATGTCGTCGGAAAAAATATAGAGCGTGGCCCCGGGGCTGCGCTCGCGGAGCAGCCGGACAGCGCGGTCGTAGTAGGCCAGGTCGAGCATCCCGATTTCCTGGGCGAAGGTGGCATTGCGTTGGTAGTCGCCGCGGCGGAAGTGGACGGCGGCGGAGGGACCCCCGCGGATCCGGTCGGCCAGCGCCGCGACCTCGGGTGTCGGTGGATATCGGAAGGAGAAGTGCTGGCGGAGCACGTCGGCGGCGCCGGAGAAGAACTTTTCCGACTGGAACATCCCGTTGAGGTAGGTGGGGTCGGGCTGCTCAAGGAACTCGGGATAAAACGCGAAGGTGGGCGGTTGGTGCCAGTTGCCCCGGGCGCCGTGCCGCCGGACGTAGTGCTGCAGCCGCAGCGTGCGCGCGAGGGCGACCGACCAGCGCTCGGTGCGCGTCAGCGCCAGGCCGCGGACCTGCTCGATCTCCTCCTGCGTCGCGAACTGCTCGGTGATGTTCAGGCAGGAAAGCGCGTAGCGGTTGTGCGCCTCGAGGCCGGGGTCCTCCCGGAACCACGACACGTCCAGCTTGAGGGTGGTGCGCCGGCGCTCGGCGAGCGCGAGGCCGGCGGCATACTGGAACATCTGGTTGCCGAGTCCCCCGGTGAGCCACGTGATGATCATGGGTGGTGGGGTTGAGGGAAAAGCGTGCGTTTGATCCGGCCCGCGACGCCGCGGGCTTTCCGGTAGAAGGCCGCAGCCCGGCGGCCCGCCAGATAAGGCCAGGCGCGGACATACCGGAGATTTACGTAAAACTGGTCCCCTTCAATTTCCCGGCGCACCTCACACCCAAGTGCGAACCCATGCGAGCGCATGAAGTCCTCGATTTCAGACCGGAGCATCTGGCCGGCATATAATGGCTGGTCTGACACTTCGAGCCAGATGGCGCCAACCCGGGGCAGCATGGCGGCAGCTCCGGCGAGGACCAGACGCTCGGCTCCCTGGACATCCATGTGAATGAAATCTATCCGGGTGAGCTCGCGGCTTTGGCAGAATCGATCCAGCGTATCGGTTGGCACGGTGATGGCCTCCTTGAATTCGATCCAGCCATACATCGCCTCCTTCCCGGCCGGAGGAAGCAACGAGCTGGATTTGTTGCCATAGTTCCAGTCCTTGCCGGCAAACTCGTCGCTCGGCCGGCCCGAAGATACATGGAAGACGGCTTCGCCTGCGCGGTCGGCGAGGGCCAGCGGCACGACTTCCGCGTTGGTCACCGCGTAGCGTGTGAGGTTGCGGCGAATCAGGTCTTGATTCGTCGGCAGCGACTCAAAGGAAAACAACCGGGCCCGGGGGAAAAGCCGGGCATAACGCACGGTGTCTTCGCCTTCGCAGGATCCGATGTCGAAGATCACCAACTCGGCGGTGGCCGGGAACAGCCGTGCCAGTTCGCGTTCGGGTTCACTCGGTTGCGCTAGGTAGGCGCTGTAGTCCACGGTGTGCAGCGATTCGGACATGGGATTCAGATCGGAACTGCGCAGAAAATATCGTCTACGACCGAGCAGGTGGCCGCCGGACGGTGTTGGCGGAAGAATTCCCGCACTTCATTCAGGGTGGGATAGTCATCCCGGCCGGTGAAGAGCCGGGCATCATCGATCAAAATCACATCAGTGCCGGCGGGACGAGTGAGCAGGTAGGAGAGTTCGCGGGAAAGTGGAGTATCGCAGTCACCACGCGCAGACGGGCCAGCGCAAAAATGGCCATCGAGCCAGTAAAGCACCGGGCCCGACAGGCCGGGTACGATTCTGGGCAGCACCGTCGCGCTGTCTCCATAATGCAGGTGGATATGGGGCAGGTGTCCCATTTCCTTCGTCGCCAGCGTGTGCAGGGCCGGGGCGAGTTCAATTGAATGCATTTCCTTGAATTCCCGGCGGAGCGTGAAGGGGGTGTCCCCGTAAAACGTGCCGGTTTCCACCAGCGTGCGGGTTTGAAAACGCCGGGCATGCTCCAGAATAACCCGGTGCTTGATCGCGGGGGGGGGCGGGACCGGCCGCCCGGCCTGTTCCCAGGCGGCGATTTCCTGCCGGCTGCGGCGGGCGAAACGCCGGTCGCGCCGCGCGTCCCGCAGGGGATGGTAGAGCTTGAGCCAGCGGAGGATCGGACTCGCAAAGAATGAAAGCTGAGCGGTCGGGGACATCAGAATACCTGGCGCAGTTCTTGTCGCATGGAGTTCAGCACCACCCCCACCCCCGAAGTAGCCGGCGCATAAGTGCCCGCGATTTTATCGCCTGAGATGTCGAGACGCTCTGACTGAAATTGCTGGATGGATCGGTCGCAGGTGTTTAACCCGACAACCGTCGTATAGGATCCGGCTTCGAGAATGACCTGGTCCTGGATGAAATCCGCCTCGTAGTCGCCCACCGCAAGGTCGCGGGGCGGGAACCATGAAGTCTGGACCGGGCTTCCATCCGGACTCACCAAGCCAATGGCGATGACGAATTGCTCCTGTGGTTTGGCGACACGGAATGCCACGCGGATTCGCCACGGTTGGCCGAGCTCAAAATGTGAACTCTGCCTGCCCTCCATGGTTTCAACCGCCACTCCGGTGGCATAGGCGCGGTCCAGCAAATCAGGCGAAGGAGAGGGCACCGCATTGACGGAGGCCCCGACGAGGCCGTGCTGGTAAACCTCCATGATGCGGGCGCAGGGACCCGCCGCCTCGACTTGTCCGCGGGAGAGCAGCACGCAGCTGCGACAAAGTTGTCGGATCGATGGCAGGTTGTGGCTGACGAACAATACGGTGCGCCCTTCGCTCTGGGAGACGGACTGCATTTTCCCGACGCATTTTTTTTGGAAGGCAGCGTCGCCCACGGCCAGCACCTCGTCGACGATGAGGATCTCGGGCTCGAGGTGGGCGGCGACCGAGAAGGCCAGGCGCACATACATGCCGCTCGAGTAATGCTTCACCTGCGTGTCGAGGAAGCGTTCCACCTCGGCGAAGGCGACGATCTCGTCGAACTTGCGCGTGATCTCGGCGCGCGACATGCCGAGGATGGCGCCGTTGAGGAAGATGTTCTCCCGGCCCGACAGCTCCGGGTGGAAGCCGGTGCCGACCTCGAGCAGGCTGGCGACGCGACCGCGGATGGTGGCGCGACCGCGGGTGGGCTCGGTAATGCGCGAAAGAATCTTGAGGAGCGTGGACTTGCCCGCGCCATTGCGGCCGATGATGCCGACGACATCGCCCTGGTTAACGTCAAACGAGACGTCCTGCAGCGCCCAAAATTCCTCCCCCTCCGGCACCGTTTTGCCGCCGCCGGTGGCGCGGCGCCACAGCCCGCGGGCCCGCTGCGTGAGCGAGTCGCGCAGCGTATCGGTGCGCTTTTCATGCGACAGGTAGTAACGCTTGCTGAGACCTTGGACGCTGATGACGGGCTGATTCATGAGGGACGACGGGACTACGAACTACCGACCGCTGACCGCTGACCACTGACCGCGGACTACGGACTGGAGATATTTAAGCATGCGTTGTGGCAATAAGGCGGGCGATCATGATGGCGACAAGGCTGGTGGTTGCAGCGGTTACTCGGCCAAATATTCCCGCCTCCTTTTCGACTGCTTTGATCAAGCCATGGAGACAGGCGAACGTTTGGCGTGTCATTTCGGTCAAGCGGACTTTATCCGCTTCAACCTGATACCCGAGGCGGTGAGCCAGGTGGATAAAATACTGGGTTTCCGACAGTGATCCTCGGGCGATATACAGGAAATGAAGGTAATCGCGTTTACTTTCGCGCGAGGATACCTCGGCGATGTTGGCTGGCACTGAATACGAGGCGCGGCGCAATTGACTGGTGAGCCCATAGAGCTCCTCGCGTGGGAAGGACTTAGTCTGTTCGTATACAGCCACAGTCAAATCGTCAGCTAGACGCCATGCTTCGATTTTGGTATAGTCCCTCATTGGTCCATGGTCCTGTAGTCAGTGGTCCGTCGTCCGTGGTCCCGCGGCCCGATGTGAAAGCTGGCAGTCCATGGTTGTCAGTGGTCGGTAGTCCCGTGGTCTCAGATTATATCCGCAAAGGTGCGCTCGGTGCGGCGGAAATACCAGAGGCCGGAGGCCAGCAGCAGCAGGGCCATGACCACCGAGGTGGCCAGGTTGACGGGATTAAGCGCGGGCTCACCGTGCAGCAGGCACCAGCGGAAGCCGTCGATGGCGCCGACCATCGGATTGAGCGAGTAGACGAGTTGCCAGTTGGGCAGGTTGGTGGAACTGAACCCGACCGGGGACAGGAACAGGCCGATCTGCAGCAAAAACGGCACGACGAAGCGGAAGTCCCGGTATTTCACTGTGAGGGCGGTCAGCCACAGTCCGGTGCCGATGGCCGTGAGCAGCGTCAGCACGATGAACAGGGGCACGAACACGATGCGCCAGTCGGGGACGAACTGCCACCAGAGGCACAGGATGACGAGCAGCACCAGCACGACCGCAAAGTCAATCAGCGCCACGGCCACGGAGGAGAGCGGCACGATCAGGCGCGGGAAGTAGACCTTGGAGATGAGGTGCGTGTTGGCCACGAGGCTGCCGCTGGCGTTGGAGAACGCGGCGGAGAACAGCTGCCACGGCAGCAGGCCGCAGAGCACGAGGAGCGGGTAGGGGGCGGTGCCGGACGGCATGCCCGCGAGCCGGCCGAAGATGAAGGTGAACACCGCCAGCGTGACCGCGGGCTGGATGAGAGCCCACACAACGCCCAGCACCGTCTGCTTGTAACGGACCTTGATGTCGCGCCACGCGAGAAAACCCAGCAGCTCGCGGTAGCGCCAGAGGTCCGCCCAGTAGTGCCGGCTGGTGCGGCCAGCTTCGAGGATGAGTTCGGGTGGGGCGAGTTTCTCCATGGCGTCAAGTGAGGGCGGCCGCGAGGCGGCGGGTGAAGACGGGGAGAGCAAACGAGTCGGCGTGGCGGCGCACAACCTCCGAATCGCGGGGATGCCGCACCAGATCGGCCACGGCGGCGGCGAGATCGGGGATGCTGCCATATTCAACCAGCTGCCCGACCGAGTCGTTGATGACCTCGGGGGTGCCGCCTGCCCGGGCGCCCAGGCAGGCTTTGCCGTAGGTCATGGCCTCGAGGAATACCAGGCCGAAGCCTTCCTTCCGGCTCGGGAGGGCGAACAGGTCGCAGGCGGCGTATTCGGCGCGCAGGATCTCGTCACTGACGGATCCAAGAAAGTCCACGGCCCCGGTCACGCCGAGCCGGGCGGCCAGCGCCGTCAGGCGCGGGGCATCGTCGCCGGTGCCGACGATCCGCAGGCGGGCGAAGGGGAAGGCCCGGCGCACCAGCGGCATGGCCTCGATCAGCGTGTCGACGCCCTTGTAGGTGTCGGTCGACAGCAGCCGCGAGACCGTCAGCAGCCGGGGGGTCGCAAAGGGCGTGGTGGTGGGCGTGACATTCTCCCGCGCGGAGATGTAGGGGTCGAGCGTGTTGGGCACGACCGCAGTCTGGGCGGGCGGCAGGCCCGGGTGGAAACGCAGGACCTGGTGGCGCGTGTATTCGCTGATGCAGAGGATGCGCCGCGCGCCAGACATCGCGCTTTTTTCGAGCCAGGTGTAGGGCCGCCACACCTCGATGCCATGGGCGACCAGATAGTATTCCAGCCGCGGATTGAGGATCCTGGCCAGCCGGGCAATCACGAGATGGTGCAGATGGGCGCACACCAGAATGTCCGCGCCGAGTCCGAGGCGGATCGTCTGCCAGATGAATATGAGCTTCGAACGGCGGCACCCGACGTGGTCCCCGAGGCGCTCGTTGGTGTAGCGGGCGAGACGGGGATCGAGCTCAGGCTGGTCGTTCAGCACGAGGGAATCCACGCGCCCGGCGGGCCCGGCGATCTCACACAGGGCCTTGAGGTAAAGGCGCATGATGCGGGCGATGCCGCCCTCGTGCAAAAACAGTTCCGGCGAGAGCAACAGGATCCTCATAACGCGGGCCGGCGGTTGGCGAAATTGATGAGCACGGCGAGCGACCAGACCCGTGACCAGGCGCGCGGGTCGCGGCCGGTCTTGTATTCCTGCCACAGGGCGGCGGCCTCGGCCGGTTGCAACCAGGGGCAGCCCGAGAGCGACACGGGCGAATAAGTCTCCTCCAGGAACGGCTGCAGATCGCCGAGCATCCAGCGGGCGAAGGGGAGGGCAAAGCCCTGTTTGGGACGCTGCCGGATGGCGGCGGGCACGAGGTCGGCGGTGGCGTCGGCCAGGGCCTTTTTCTGCTGACGGGGATTGTATTTGAACCACGCCGGCTGCGGCCAGAGCCATTCCAGCAGCACCCGGTCGACGAAGGGCACACGCAGCTCGAGCGAGTGGGTCATGCTAAAGACGTCGCTGTCACGCAGCAGCACGTCGGCCATGTAGGTGCGCAGCTCCCATGCGCTGATGATCTGGAACGGGTCGGCGCCCGCCAGCTCGAACGCGAAATCCTCCAGCATCGGGTGGTTGGGCCCGAGGCGCTGCGTCTGCGCCCGGACGTCGGGGGAGAGCAGGGGCAGGCGGGAGGACTCGGGCAGCACGCGGCGCTGCAGGGACGCCAGCTCGTGCAGGTCGCGCGCGTGCGCGAGGAAATCGGCGAGCTTGCGGGAACGGGCATCGGGGCGGTCGCGCAGGTGGGCGACGATGCCGGCGCGCAGCCGCGCCGGGCAACGGCGCCAGAGCGGCAGCAGGCGGTCCAGCCGGGGGAGGTCGCGGAAAGAGGGATAGCCGCCGAACAGTTCGTCCCCGCCGAGGCCCGAGAGCGCCACCGTCACGCCGCCCTGCCGGGCCGTCTGGCTGGCGTAGTAGGTGTTGATGCCGTCGCCCGTGGGCTGGTCGAAGCTGGCCAAAATGCGCGGCAGATCGGCCGCGACGCGCGGGCCGGTGATCAGTTCCTCGTGGTGCTCGGTGCCGAAGGCCTGCGCCGCCAGCCGCGCGCTGGCCTGCTCCGAGAAGCCCGCCTCACCGAAGATCAGCGAGAAGGTTTTCAGCCGGGTCGCTCCGCCACGGGTCATCAGGCCGACAATGGCGGTGGAATCCATGCCGCCGGAGAGGAAAGCCCCGACCGGCACATCCGCCACGCGGTGGGCGCGGATGCTGTCCTCCAATTGGTGCCTCAGGCCGTACACGAAGTCATGGTAGTTGGTCGTGGCGCGACCGGGCGCGGTAGGCGGGGGTAGGTGCCACCAGGCGGCTGTCCTCGTGCGGCCGTCGGCCCCGGCGGTGAGACAGTGGCCCGGCGGGAGGTTGGAAATCCCGCGATAAATCGTGCGCGGCGCCGGCACGCTGAACCACGCGAGGTATTCGCCGACGGAGACCGGGTCGATCTCCCGGTCCACCTGGCCGCTCGCCAGCAGCGCGTTCAACTCGGAGGCGAACACCACGCCGCCCTGCGGCAGCCGCGCATAATAGAGCGGCTTGATGCCGAGCGGGTCGCGCGCCGCGAAGAGCGTCTGCTCCGTCGCGTCCCAGACGGCGAAGGCGAACATCCCGCGCAGTTTTTCGAGGCAGTCCGCGCCGTCGAATGCGTAGGCGGCGAGCAGCACCTCCGTGTCGCAATTGGTCCGGAAAATCCAGCCGCGGGCGGCCAGTCCGGCCTGGAGTTCCCGGTAGTTGTAGATCGCCCCGTTGAAAATGAGGCTGAACCGGCCGTCCGGGCTCCGCATCGGCTGGTGGCCGTTGGCGGGGTCGATGATCGCGAGACGGCACATGCCGAGCGTCACGGGACCCTCGGAGCACAGGCCGCGGTCGTCGGGACCGCGGTGCTGCTGGCGCTGCACCATGCGGCTGACCGCGGCCTCGCGGGCGGCGGGATCAAGCCGGGGGGAGAGCAGGCCGGCTATGCCGCACATGGAATTATGACACCAGCAACAGCTTCGCCCCGTCGCTTCCCTGTCACGGAGGCGGCGAGGCCTGAAAACAGATCAATAGTCAGCAATTCAGTCGGGCCGGGACGACCCGGTCCCATCAAACGGAAGGCCTTGCAGTCTGGCAATGCCGATTTCGCGCAAAGCCTTAGAGACAAATGGCTTTGCTTATTTCTGCCGATTTGGCCGGAGACACCAGCAAGGCGACCAAATGCAGTCCGAATTCCACCGCCGTACCTGCGCCCCGGGAGGTGGTGATTTTGCCATCCGTGACGACCCGCTCGCGTGCAAGGATCGCCTTCAATTCGTCCGCCACGGAGAAATGCGCCGTGTAACGACGCCCGGCCAGCAGGCCGCAGTCATGCAGCACCGTCGGGGCGGCACAGATAGCCGCCAACCAACAGCCACCCGCGTGGTGCTGGAGGACGATCTCGCGCACGCGCGGATCGGCCCGAAGGAGTTTCACACCGGCTCCGCCAGGAATAAAAATCATATCAAACTCCTGGCCCAGCACGGTGGACAGCGCGGCGTCCGCGTGAGCCGTGATGCCGCTGCGACCGGTCGCGTGACGGTTGTCATTGAGGGAGGCCACCGTGACCTCCACGCCGGCACGCCGCAGCAGGTCGACCGGAGCGAACGCCTCGATTTCCTCGAAACCATCGGCGAGCAGCACGAGCACGCTGGGCATGGAGGGAGCTAACCCAGCCAACTGATTTATTGCCACAAAAAGCGCAAAATGATTTCGCCGGCTCTCGATGATTGTCCGCGCGCCTATAGGCGCCTTGAGCGTTTCCTTCGCCCCGGGTTTAATGCTTTTTTGTGGCCAAGACCTGCCTTGGAGTTTGGTTGCGACAAATCTTCCGCAGGCAATATTGACAGTCGTTCATGTCATTCCTCTCCGGCAAACGTCTCGTCATCTTCGGCTGCGGCTACGTTGGCACGGCCGTGGCCCGCGCCGCGCTGGCCGCCGGGGCGAGGGTCGAAGCACTGACGCGCAATCCGGAAAAAGCCATCGCGCTCCGGGCCATGGGGCTCAGCCAGGTCGTCGAGGCTGAGCTGGCCGCCCCAGACTGGCACGGGCAGGTCGCGGGCGGGCCGGATCTGGTGGTCAATTGTGTCAGTGCCGGTGGCGGGCCGGATGGCTACCGCCAATCCTACGTGGCCGGCCAGCGGTCGATCCTCGCCTGGGCGGCGGCTGGCCACGACCCGGTAGGCACCGTGGTCTACACGAGCAGCACCTCGGTTTACCCGCAGGGCGAAGGCGCCGTTGTGGGCGAGAGCGCCCCGGCAAACGGCGGCACGCCGAATGGCCAAATCATCCGCGAATCGGAAATCTTGTTGCAGCAGGCCCCGGCGAGCGCCGTAAGCCGCCACTTTGTTCTCCGGCTGGCCGGTATCTACGGGCCCGGCCGGCACCATCTGCTCGACCAGCTCCGCATGGGCACCGCCACGCTCGGCGGTACCGGCTCGCACCGGCTCAATCTCGCCCATCGCGACGATATCGTGGCCGCCATCCTCGCCTGCCTCGGGGCGCCGGCGGCGGTCGCGAACGAAATATTCAATGTCGTGGATGACGCCCCGGCGACACGGGAGGACGTTGTCCGCTGGCTGGCCGGACAGTTGAGCTGTTCCGTGCCATCCTTTGACGGCACCACGACCATCCGCCGAGCGGGCGCCCCAATGCCCGACCGGATCATCAGCGGTGTGAAAATCCAACGGGTGCTCGGTTGGCGGCCGCAGTATCCGGACTACCGGTCGGGGTTCGACGCGATTCTGGCGGCGAAATGACCAAAATCTGTGGAGGACCGGGCTCCCCCACGACAGGTCCGACGAGAAAATATTCGTGATTAGTCTCCATTAGTGTCCATTACTGGTTCCTCACCTCAACCCCTTCAAAACCATGGCCGGCGTAGGCAAACTCCTTAAACAAGCCCAGAAAATGCAGAAGCAGATCGAGACGATGCAATCATCGCTCGGCGCGCAGGTGATCGACGTGTCCAGCGGCGGTGGCGCCGTGCAGGTGCAGATCAACGGCGCGGGCAAGTTCCTCTCGTTCAAGCTCGACCCCGAGTTCCTCAAGGAGGAGCCGAAGTTCATCGAGGAGACCATCCTTAACGCCGTGCAGGAGGCCGCGCAGAAGGCGAAGGAACTCAACGAGTCCGAGATGCAGAAAATCTCCTCGGCGTTCCAGATGCCGGGAATGTTTTGAGAATTGAATCATTCGAACAACCGCGGATGACACGGATAAACGCGGATAGACTGAGGGATTTGTTTTTATCCGTGTCTTTCTCCGCGTAATCCGCGGGAATGCCTTTCATGACTCCCGCCCTCGAGACTCTGCAGAAGCAGCTGAAACAGCTCCCCGGGATCGGCTACCGGTCGGCCGAGCGCATCGCGCTGCACCTGCTGGTCGAAAAGCCCGGGCGGCTGCCCGAACTCGTGGCGGCCCTGGAGTCCGCCGCCCAGAAAGTCCGGCGCTGCACGGCGTGCGGCAATCTCTCTGAGGAGGAGCTTTGTCCTGTCTGCACGGACGAAAAGCGTCCCGCGGGCCAGGTCTGTGTCGTGGAATACGTGCCTGACCTCGCCGCCATCGAACGCTCGGGCGCCTACCGTGGCCGTTACCATGTCCTGCACGGCAAGCTCTCGCCGATCCGCGGCGTCGCGCCGGAGGACCTCAACCTCAGCGGGTTGCTCCAGCGTATGAACGCTGGCGAGATCACCGAGCTCATTCTCGCCCTCTCCAACGACGTCGAGGGCGAGGCGACCTGTCATTACCTGCTGGAGCGACTGCCGAAGGACGGCGTGAAGGTCACGAGGATCGGCTTCGGCCTGCCGAGCGGCAGCGGGGTGCTTTATGCTGACGCGGTCACCCTGAAAAGCGCGCTCGACGCCCGCCGGGACTATTCATGACTTGCCGCCGGGGTCCGGGACGCTTTTAGTCCGGACTCGGTTCTTTGCGGGCGTAGTATATCGGTATTATGCGTGTTTCCCATACATGAGAGGCGGGTTCGACTCCCGCCGCCCGCACCAGTCACTTGGTCCAGTTCAACCCCCATCCCCAATATGAAAAACATCCGTCTCCTGCTCGCGCTGGCCGTGGCCAGCTTTGTCACCGTCAACTTCGTCAACGCCGTGGAAGCCCACAAGGAAGCGGCCAAGGCCAAGTGCTGCATGAACGCCGAAAAGAAGGGCGAGAAGTGCGGCCACGAGTGCTGCGTCGCGGCCGCCAAGGACGGCAAGGGTTGCGAGAAGTGCGGCGCGCCGAAGGAAGAGAAGAAGGAAGAGAAGAAGTAATCGCCCCAGCGATTTCACTTCCCGCTCAAGCCGCGCCGATGGGCGCGGCTTTTTACTGCCCGGCCGGCGGTAGTCACCTAGAGGCGGGATCAGCGACCCCGCCCTTGTTGATTCAATCTGTAGTAAGATGCGGGTGCGATGATGGCCCTTGAGATGAAGTCTGTTCCGCTTGAAGGCCGCCATGGTGCTGGGACCGGCCTGCAGGCCGGTCCCAGCGGTCGACCGAGATCGTCCGCCCTACGAGTCCAAACAGCTCGTGCGGTAGCCAGATCCGCGCCGGCCAGGGTCCGTTAACTCGAACCGTTGCCAGAG
Source organism: Lacunisphaera sp. (assembly GCA_046590295.1). GTDB lineage: Bacteria > Verrucomicrobiota > Verrucomicrobiia > Opitutales > Opitutaceae > Lacunisphaera. Next base: position 17,593 of record JBKJTZ010000108.1, on the reverse strand, counting down.
CCACGGCCCTTGGGCCGTGAGCTCGCCAAAACAAGGCCGAGTCATGTCCACCTTCCTGTCCCTCGGAGTTGATGTCGCCAAACACACGCTCCAAACCGACGATGGCCACCGCAACTCGTCGTGCCCAACCAGCCCGCCGCCCTCCGGCGCTGGCTGCACCGCCTCGCTCCCGGCACCCAGATCATCTGTGAGCCCAACGGCGGTTATGAACGCCCGTTGCTCGCCTGCGCCGCCGCCGGATCCGGCGCTGCTGCGCCTGCAGCAGCTGGTGCGCACGCGCGCCCATTATGCCGGGTGGTGGCAGATCGAGCGCAACCGGCTTGAACTGCTCGACGACCCGGACCTGCGCCGGCTCACCCAACGGCAGGGCGCCCACTGGGACCGGCTCCTCACCAGCTTGGACGCCCAGGTCCTCGCCCACGTCGAGGCGCACGCCATCCTGCGCGACCGGATGCAGACCCTCTGCCTGGTCTGCGGCGTTGGCGAGCAGACCGCCCTGACGCTCGTCGCCGAGTTCCCCGAACTCGGACGGCTCAACGCGCGGGCCGCCGCCAAGCTCGCCGGCACATCGCCCACGGCCGCGCCAGCGTCCGCCGCGCCCTCTTCCAGGCCGCCTTGGTCGCCGCCCGCCACAACGAGCACCTCCGGCCATTGTACCAACGTCTCCGCGCCAATGGCAAACCACCCAAACTCGCCCTCATCGCTGTCGCCCGCAAACTCCTCATCTTCCTCAACGGCCTCCTCAAGGACGACTCTTCCCCTCCGGCCTGAGCAAGACAGTTGCTACCGTGGTCCACCCACCACTCCGACACTTTCGAAGCGCAACACGACGGCGTTGGTGGCGCGTGATTCGGCCAGTGAGACGGTGAAACGTGCTTCCCAGTCGTTCAATCCTTCCGGGTCGATCAGCATCTGGGCGAGCAGCCAGTTCTGGCCATCCTCATTGATGTGCGTGTTCAACGCCGAGCGACCCTCGGGATCGAGGCGGAAGCGGCCGCGGACGTCGAAGTAGGCGGCGAATTCTTTTTCGATCCGGCGGGACTCGGCGGAAAGACCGGGGTCGGCGACCGCGGCTACAGTAGCGAGCCTCGCTAGCGCCGCTTCCCAGTCGCGGGCGTTGACGTCTTGGAGGAAACCGAGGACGGCGGTGCGGACGAGGCGCTTGAAAGCAGCGCCGTCGCGGGTGATGTCGTAGCTGGCGGGGCGCGCAGGCTTGTCACTGTTCTCCGCGGCGATGAACTCCGGGTTCTTGAGGCGCTCCCACTCGTCGAGCAGGCTGGAGTCGATGCCGCGGATGAGTTCACGGAAATAGTCCTCCATCTCGACCACGGCCTCGGTCTTGGCGCCGGCGGGCACGGTCTGGGCGAGGACTTTCCACGCCTGCATGAGGTGGCGGAGCAGCAGGCCCTCGGTGCGTTCGAGGCCGTAGTCGCGCACGTAGTCGGCGAACGACTGGTAGCGCTCGAACATCTCGCGGGCGATGGACTTGGGCCGGACATTCGCCTGCTCGATCCACGGGTGCGCGGCCGCGAAGGCGTTGAAGGTCTCGTAGAGGAACTCGCGCAGCGGCTTCGGGTGCTCGACTTCCTCCAGCCTGGCCATGCGCTCGTCGTAGGGGATGCCGGCGGCTTTCCACTCGTTGATCTTGAGCGTCTTCTGTTTGTCGACCTGCCGCCGCAGGATCTGGTCGGGATCCTCGACGATGGCCTCGCAGAGCGTGAGCACGTCGAACGGGTAGTCCGGGCTTTCGCGGTCGAGCTGCGGCAGCGTGTCGATCAGGTAGAGCGAGAGCGCCTGGTGCAGGGAGAAATCGTCCTGCAGCTCGACGTTGACGCGAAGCTTGCTTGGTTGGGGCGCCGCTGGCCGGCGCCCGTGCGCGTCCACAAGGGGCGCCCCTGCGTTGTGCCCGGTGGCGTCGGAGCGGGCGTCGTCAAGCGACGCCACTACATCTGCGCGCGGGATGATTTCCACGATCTTCCGGTCGAGCAGCGCGCGGAAGAGCTGCCAGGCGCGGCGGCGCAGGGCGGCCTTTTTCGTCGGGCGCTCGTGGCAGTCGTTGATCAGGTCCCGCAGCGCGCGGCAGCCGTCGGTGGCGCGGCTGAGCACGAGCAGCAGCATGCCGTGCGAGACTTCAAAGCGGGACACGAGCTCCTCGGGCGCGGCGGTCTTGAGCCGCTCATAGGTCTTCGCATCCCAGACCACGGAGCCCTCCGGCGCGGACTGCTTCACGAGTTTCTTCTTCTTGGCAGGATCGGTGGCGGCCTTGGCCTCGGCGCGCTTGTTGTCGATGAAATGCTCGGGCGCCTGGGCGATGACATAGCCCTGGTCGTCGAAGCCGGCGCGCCCGGCACGCCCGGCGACCTGGCGGAAATCACGCACACTGAGGATGGCGGATTTCTGGCCGTCGTATTTCCAGAGCTGGGTGAAGAGGACGGTGCGGATCGGGACGTTGATGCCGACGCCAAGGGTGTCGGTGCCGCAGATGAGCTTGAGGAGTCCCTTTTGCGCAAGGGCCTCGACGAGGAGGCGGTATTTCGGCAACAACCCGGCGTGGTGCACGCCGATGCCGTGGCGCAGCCAGCGTTTCATGTCCTTGCCGTAAGGGCTGTTGAATTTCACCCGCTCGAGCTCGGAGGCGAGGACGGCCTTCTCCTCCTTCGAGCAGACCGCGAGACTCATGAGCGACTGCGCCGCCTCGGCGGCGGCCCGCTGCGTGAAATGCACGAGATAGACCGGGGCCCGGTTGGTGGCGAGCAGGTCGGCCACGCGTTCGGCGAGCGGCGTCTCGGAATACTCGAAGGCGAGCGGCACCGGTCGGCGGTCACTGCGGACGGTGAGGCTGGGCGCACCGGTCAGGCGGGTCAGGTCCCGCTCGAAGAATTCGGTCGCGCCGAGCGTGGCCGACATGAGCAGAAAGCGCGCCTGCGGCAGCGTGAGCAGCGGCACCTGCCAGGCGTAGCCGCGCTCCGCATCGGAGTAGTAGTGGAACTCGTCCATGATGACCGCCGCGACGTTGGCACGGTCGCCGCGGGTGAGGGCGATGTTGGCGAGGATCTCGGCCGTGCAGCAGAGCACGAGGGCCTGGGGGTTCACGGCAGCGTCGCCCGTCATCATGCCCACGTGCTCCGGGCCGAAGTCACGGCAGAGGCTGAGAAATTTTTCGTTCACCAGCGCCTTGATCGGGCAGGTGTAGACGGACCGCTGGCCGGCGCAGAGGGCCTTGAAGTGCAGCGCGGCCGCGACGAGCGATTTGCCCGAGCCGGTCGGCGTGTTGAGGATGACGTTTTTGCCGGCGAAAAGCTCGAGGATCGCCTCCTCCTGCTCCGGGTAGAGCGTCAGGCCCTTGGCCGCCATCGCGGCCAGGAACCGGTCCAGCACGGCTTCCGGAGCGGGGAATCCGGTCAACGGAGCGAGGGGGGCGGGTGGTAGCGGGGACACGGTGTCACAAGGACGGCTCGGCAGGGGAGTGACAAGGCAGGAGAGCCCCGGGCCTTCCGACCAAAAATCCCCTCGCGATCCACCGGGCCCGCGGCATCAGTCTTACTGTCAAAGTGATTATACCCTGCCAGAGGCGCTCCGGTCCGATGGATTGACCGGAGCTTTCTCGCCCGTCACCCCCCAGCCTACTTACCCCTATGATCGGAAGCCTGCATCCGCTTGATGTGTTCATGATTTTCGCCTACCTGGCCGTGGTCATCTATGTCGGCCGCCGGGCATCGGCATCGGCGGCTTCGAACCAGGAGGATTTTTTTCTTGCGGGCCGCAAGCTGGGCAAGCTCTACCAGTTCTTCCTGAACTTCGGCAACGCGACGGATGCGAACGGCGCCGTCAGCACCGCGAGCCTCGTCTACCAGAAGGGCGCGTCGGGCGTGTGGCTCTCGCTGCAGACGCTGTTCATGAACCCCTACTACTGGTTCATGAACGCCTGGTTCCGCCGCGTGCGGCTCGTCACGGTCGCGGAGCTGTTCGAGGACCGTTTTGGCAGCCGGCCACTGGCGCGGTTCTACGCCATCTTCCAGGTGTTCGCGACGGTCATCGTCATCATCGGGTTCGGCAATCTCGTCGGTTACAAGGTGACCTCGTCGCTCATGGTCAAGCCCGCGACGGAGTGGACGGCGGAGGAACGGGCCTCGGTCGACGGCTACCGCGAGTTCAAGGTCCTCCAGGCCGGTAACGCGGCCGGCACGCTCGCCCCGGCGGAGACCGCGCGGCTCGGCGTCTTGCGCGACCAGAACGCCCGCGGCACCCTGCGCAGCTATATCTCGTGGCTCGACAGCAGCACCGGCAAGTGGACCTATTACCTCGTCTACACGCTCATCGTCGGCACCTATATTGTCATGGGCGGCATGGCGGCGACGGCGGCCAACGAGGCGTTCCAGGGCGTGTTGATCGTGGTGTTTTCCTTCATGTTGATCCCGTTCGGCCTCACGGCCATCGGGGGCTGGGACCAACTCGCCCAAAAGGTGCCGCCCGACATGTTCAATCTGCTCGGCACCGGCGTCGGGGGCGTCGGGGGCTGGGAACTCACGGGCATCTTTCTCATCTCGATCATCCAGATCCACGGCATCATCGGCAACATGAGTGTCTCCGGCTCGGCGAAGAATGAGTTTGCCGCCCGCTTCGGCGCGGTGTCCGGCACCTACGCCAAACGCGTGATGATCATCATGTGGGCCTTCTGCGGCCTGATCGCCATCGCGCTGTTCCAGGGCGGCTCGGCTCTGTCCGACCCGGACTCGACCTGGGGCTCGATGGCACTGCTGCTGCTCAAGCCCGGCTTCCTCGGCCTGATGATGGCCGGCCTCCTCGCCGCCAACATGTCCACCATCGCTTCGCAGACCATGGCGGTGTCGGCCCTGTTCGTGCGCAACATCTACAAATACCTGAAGCCCGACACCACCGAGGCGGGCATGGTCGCCGTGGGCCGCTATGCCATCATCGCGATCCTCGCGATCGGCGTCTACGCGGCGGTAAACATGAGCGATGTCTACTCGGTCGTGCAGCTGCTGCTGACCGTCAATGTGCCGTTTGGCGCCTCCGTGATGCTGATCTTCTTCTGGCGGCGCCTGACGCTGTCCGCGGTGTGGGCGGCAGTGGTCATCTCGGCGCTGCTGAACATCATCATCCCGTCGATCATCGCGACGCAGGTCGGCGCCATCACCCATTCCCCGGCCCTGACGCAACAGGTCGAGCAGGACGGCCGCCTTTTGCCGGTGTATTTTGAGACGGTCGTGCGCGAGACGCCCAACGACCTGACGAGTCCGCTGGTCGGCGGCAAGCGCTTCCACCTCGAGCTCTATGTGCTCGGCAAGGCCGGTCTCAATGTCGCCGCCCTCACCGGCAGCCAGCGGAATGCAGCCCGATTCATCTACGACGGGGTGTTCCCGTTCCTGGTGCTCATACTCGTCAGCCTCTTCACGCGGCAGCCCGAACGGGAGCGCACCGACCAGTTCTTCGGCAAGATGAAGACGCCGGTCGGCGCCACCCCGGAGCTGGAAGAGGCGGCCATGGCCGAAACCATGCGCACGCCACGGCGCTACGACCAGACCAAGCTGCTCGGGGCCGGCTCGCAGTGGGAATTTGGCAAGTGGGACAAGGTGGACACCATCGGCTTCATTGCGTGCCTGTTCGTGTCGTTTGCCATTTTGGGCGGTTTCTGGCTGCTCCTGCGCGCCGCCGCGGGTTGAACGGGCGGTCGGAGGGCAGGGCGGAAGCGCTGATCCTGCCTGAGGGCGAAGGCCAGGCCCCAGTCGTCGCGGGTTCAGCGATCCCGCCCTACAATTTTTGGAAGCAATACGACCGGTAGGACAGCCCGCCGCGTTGCAGGGCGGCGTAGATGCGCGAGCCCTTGATGCCCGCAAAGTCGCGGCCGAGCGGGTGGAGGAATTTTGGCAGGTGCCGCACGATGAGCGCCTGGGAGCGCGCCGAGTTTGCGTCCATGCCCCGCAGCACCTCGGGGTTGATGACGCGTGATTGCACCAGCTGCATCGGCGCCGACGCCAGCGCCTGCTCCCATGCGGGCAGGCCGTCGCTGAAGCGGAAGTCGGCGTAGAGAAAATGTCCGCCGGGCCGGAGCACCCGGGCGGCCTCGGCGAGAAAGCGGGGAAAGTCCGGGTAGCAATGCGAGGCCTCGACGTTGATGACCGCATCGAAGGTATGGTCCGCAAACATCAGGTTTTGCGCATCCCCTTGAAGGAAATCCAAGCCCGGGATCTGATGGCGCCTCTGGCAGAATTCCACCCCGGTGCGATTGAGATCGAGGCCGGTGTAGTGCCCCGGCTGCAAGGTGCGGGTCAAAAAGGACGCGCCGCCGCCGTGACCGCAGCTGATCTCGAGCACCTTTTTGCCGCGCAGTTCGACCTGGGTGGCGACATGATGATAGAGCTGGATGCAGGCGCGGTTGGGCTCGTCGTCCGGCGCCAGCGGCAGGCCCACCGGCGGCTCGGTTTCGAAGGCGTAGTTGAGAAACAACACCTCCTCGTGGCGCAGCCGGCGGGTCAGGAACGGATACCAGAGCTTCCAGATGGCCTTGCGGACGGGACCGAGTGCGAAGAGGTGGTCGATGAGGGGCATGGGAAGTGAAAGTGAGCGGGAGGAGTGAAAGTTAACTTTCACTGAGCGACTGAGGGCCGGTATCAGGTGTTTTCACGCCGCACCTTCACTCTCACTTTCATTGGCTGCCTAGGGCAGCCGGGCCTGGACCAGCTTGCTGACGGCGCCGAAGTCGAGGAGCGCGGCCTCGGGGCGCTGCTTCAGCGCGGCGATGACCTTGCCCATTTCCTTCTTCGAGGCCGCACCGGTGGCGGCGATGGCCTCGGCGACCAACGCCTCGACCTTGGCCGGTTCCAGGCCCTTGGGCAGGTATTTTTCCAGGATGGCGATCTCGGCGCTGTTGGCGGCGACGAGGTCGGCCCGGCCGCCCTTCTCAAACTCGGTGCGCGCATCGGTGAGGTTCTTCACGGCCTTGCGCAGGGCGGCCACGGCCAGCGCCTCGTCGATTTCCTTGTTGGCGTCCATGGCCGCGCGTTTGATCGCGGCGTCCATGGTGCGGAGGGCGGTGGTGACGGCCGCATCGCGGGCCTTCATGGCCGTGATGATGTCGGCGCGGAGGGTTTCGTAGGTTGTTGCCATGACCGGTGACACAAAGCAGCGCTGCGGCAAAGTGCAATCATTCAGCCAGCACCGACGCCCGGCTGGCCGGTAGGTGGTTTTTTCAGGCCACCGACGCCACGCGGTAGTCGCTGTGCCGGCCGCCAAAATCGAGCGAGAGCTCGTCGCCCTGTTTCCGCCCCATGAGCTGGCGGCCGAGGGGTGACTGGGGCGTGATGACCATGATCGAGCGGCCATCCGTCTCGATCTCGGTGCCGCCGGCCCGCGGGCCGACCAGATAGTGGCTGCGGCCCTTGCCCTCCAGCACGACGAGGGCCCCGAGGCTGATGGGCTCGCCAGGGGCAAAATCCCGGATGGCCAGGGCCTGGAACTGCGTGACCGCCAGCGCGGCTTCGTCGGCGGCCTTGGACTGGCCATGGGCGAGGTAGGAGGCCTCGAGGCCGCGGGTGTCGTATTTGTCCTCGGCCTTGTTCTCCTCATCCGTGGCCTCGGCGTGCGTGGCGAGGGCGGCGGTCGTCAGTTGCTCCAGGTCGGCGGCAAGCCGGGCGATCACCCGGGTGAGGAGGTCTTGTTTGGTCATGGACTAAGGCAGGACAGGATTGGCGTGCCCGTCTGGGAGGAAAGACAAATCCCCGCTAATCCGTGGATTGCGGAGGATTTCAGGCCGAGGGCAAATCCCGCGGGAAGAGGCGAATGACGTGGTAGCTGCAGCGCCCGGTGCCGGGGTTGCGCAGGCCGTGCAGGTCCATCGAGGCGAAGAAAAAAACCGAGCCGGTCCCCGCCACGTGGGCGACGCCGTTGATGGTCGCCTCGACCGTGCCTTCCTTGATCACGATCAACTCCTCGTCGGCGTGGGCGTGGGCCGCGTGGGAAATCTCCCCGGGATTGAGCGTGGTCAGGTGTGATTCCAACCGGGCGAGCGTGCGGGTCGCGGCATCGAAGTAGGGGCGGACCTCGCCGACCTTCGTCGGCTGGGGGGCAATCTGCGCCCAGTCGAAGGCGGTGGAGCCGAGGGCCGGACCGGGGCTGGGTTGGTCAGTTATCATGAGGTGGAGAGAGGGGGGTGATGCGGTAAAGCCCCGCGCCATGCGGTGGCAGCAGCGGCGAAAATTCGTCCGGGAATTCCTCCTCCAGGTCGATGCGGGCCCAGAGGTCGCGCACCCGCGCGCTGCCGGGGAAGCCCAGGTCCTTCAGGGGCAGCACCAGCGGAAGCGTGCGCCGGTCGGTGGTGTTGAACAGGGCGACATATTTGTCCTGGGAACCGGGTACGTTGGCCACCCAGGCCACGAGGCCGTCGTAGTTGAACAGTTCGTGGTTGCCCGTGCTGTCCTGGTTAACCGCAATCACCTCGGGATTGGTGAGCAGCGAAAGGGTGAAGGCATCCGTCTGCGTCATGTCGCCCCCGTGGATGAGCGGCGAGCGGGCGATGCTCCAAAGCGTCATCAGCGTGATCTGCTCGTCCTTGGTGAACCGGGTGTCCTGGCCGAAGCGGATCTTGCCGAGCGGAAGCATGTCGGCGTCGGGCCAGTGGCCGGGACCGGCATAGGGGGTCCAGCGGCGCAGCCGGTCGAACTGTTTGAGGAGTTCCGGCCAGTTGTCCCAAAAATCATCGCTGATGCGCCAGAGGTTGGCATGCGCGGCCACATGATCGCCGGCAGCAAGCGGCGTTTCGCCCGGGGAGAGGCTCAGCATCATCGGGCGGCCGGTGCGGTCGATGGCCCGCCGGATCGCCTCGATCTCGGCGAGGTTCTGCTCATAGGGGCGGCTGATGTCGTCCACCTTGACGTAATCCACGCCCCACGAGGCGAGGAGGGCGAACACGGAGTCATAGTATTCCTGCGCACCGGGCTTCGCCAGATCGACGCCATACATGTCGGTGTTCCAGGTACAGATCCGGTGGGGGTCGGCGATGTCGGCGGCGCGGGCCGTGGAACCGAGGATGGGGGTGTTCTGCTCGACGGCCTGGCGCGGGATGCCGCGCAGGAGGTGCAGGCCGAACTTCAGGCCCTTGGCGTGGAGGTAGTCACCCATCGGCTTGAAGCCGGCGCCCTTGGCGGCGGACGGGAAACGGTTCTCGGCCGGCAGCAGGCGGCCCCACTGGTCCATGGCGAGCACGGCGCCCTTGCGGTAATTGAAACTCGTCGCGGCGGGCTCATACCACTGGATGTCCACGGTGAGGTAGGTCCAGCCGAAGCGCGCGAGCTTGGCGGCCATGAAATCCGCCTGGGCCTTGGCCTGCGCCTCGGTGACGGTGGTGGCGAAACTGTCCCAGCTGTTCCAACCCATCGGCGGCCGTGGTGCCCAGGCGTGGAAGCCGGGATCGGTCCGGCCCTCGGCCAGAAATACGCTGACCAGCAGCAGGGGGGACCAGAGTCTCATTTGCCGGCCTCGTCCCCATAGATGGCCACGACGGAGGGCCCGCCCGACACCCGGTGGGCGCGATACATGCCGGCGGTGTTGAATTCCATGGCCACGTTGCCGTGGGCGTCGATGCCGACGACGCCGCCGTCGCCGCCGAGCGCCTTGACCTTGGCCAGCGAGGCGACCGCCGCCTCGGCCAAGGGACGGTGCTGATATTCCATCTGCGCGGCGATGTCCCGGGCGACTCCGACCCGGATGAAGAACTCGCCCCAGCCGGTCGCGCTGACGGCACAGGTGGCGTTGCTGGCGTAGGTGCCGGCGCCGATGATGGGGGCGTCGCCGACGCGGCCGTATTTCTTGTTGGTCATCCCTCCGGTGGAGGTGGCGGCGGCGAGATTGCCCTGCTGGTCCAGCGCGGCGCAGCCGACGGTGCCGTATTTTTGCTCGTGCACAAAATGCTGCACGTCGGCGTGGATGGGCGGGGCAGGCTTGGCCTGAGGATTCTTCTCCAGCTCCCGCGCGCGCTCGAGTTGCTGGCGCCGGTGGTCGGTCTGGAAATACTCATTGGGCACCAGCTCATAACCCAGCGACTGGGCGAACTGCTCGGCGCCGTCGCCGATCATCATCACGTGAGGTGACCGCACCATGACATCGCGGGCGAGGTTGATCGGGTTCCTGATGTGCTGCACCCCGGCGATCGCCCCGGCGGCCAGGGTGCGTCCGTCCATGATGGAGGCATCGAGCTCGCATTGGCCGGCGGCATTGAACACGGCGCCCTTGCCGGCGTTGAAGAGCGGTGAATCCTCCAGGAGGTTGACGACAGCGTTGACTGCGTCGAGGGCTGTGCCACCCCCGGCGAGGATGGCATAGCCTTGGGCAAGGGCCTCGCCGAGTTTGGCGCGGTATTGGGCGTCCATTTCCGGGCTCATCTTCTCGCGCAGGATGACCCCGGCGCCGCCATGAAGCACGAGGCCGTAGGGCTGCGGGGGAGCCGGCGCCGCGACCGACAACGCCGGGAGCAGCAGCAGGGGCAGGAGGGATTTCATTCGGGGTGATGGGATTCTAACGGGCGAGGCCGAGGGACTGGAGGAAGAAAGCGTAGTTGCGGGCGGTGTCGCGGAGGGCGTCGTAGCGCCCGGCCGCACCCCCGTGGCCGGCGCCCATCGTCGCGTGCAGCAGCGTGGCGTGGTGACCGGTGTCCAGCGAGCGAAGCTTGGCGAGGTATTTGGCGCCCTCCCAGTAGGGCACCTGGCTGTCGTTGTAGGAGACGTTGACGAGCACGTGGGGGTAGGCGGCGGGCCGGAGGTTGTCGTAAGGGCTGTAGGCGCGCATCCAGAAGTATTCCGTCCGGACATTGGGATTGCCCCACTCGATGTATTCCTCGGTGGTGAGCGTCAGGGTGGCGTCGAGCATGGTGTTGAGCACGTCAACGAAGGGCACCTCCACCAGCGCGGCCTGGAAGAGACCGGGCCGCAGGTTCAGCACCGCGCCCATGAGCAAGCCGCCGGCGCTGCGGCCCGAGGTGACGAGCTGCCGCGGGGTGGTCCAGCCCTGCTCGACGAGCCACTCGCCGCCGTCCACGAAATCGGTGAACGTGTTCATCTTCTTCTCCATGCGGCCGGCCTCGCGCCATTCCTCGCCAAGTTCGCCGCCGCCGCGGATGTGCGCGATGACGTAGATCAAGCCACGGTCGAGCAGGCTAACACGGGCGGAATTGAACGAAACCGGCATGCTGATGCCGTAGGACCCGTAGCCATAAAGCCAGAGTGGCTGGGGCTTGGTGCGGTCGAGGTCCGCGCGGTAGACGATGGACAGCGGCACCGGCGTGCCGTCCCGGGCGGTCGCCCACAACCGCTCGGACCGGTAGTGCGCCGGGTCAAAGCCGCCGAGCACTTCCGTCTGCTTGATAAGGGTGCGTTCGCCGGTGACCAGATTTTCGGCGTAGACCGTCGGCGGCCGCACCAGGGACTGGTAATTGAAGCGGAAAGTGTCGGTGTTGAACTCCCAGTTCTTGTCGGCGGTGACCTCATAGGCCGTTTCGGGCATCGCCAGGCGCCGCGAGCGGCCGGTCGCAAAGTCGTAGACGCGCAGCTGGGGCAGGCCGCCTTCGCGCTCCTCGACGACCAGGCAACGGGCGAACATGTCCAGGCCCGGCTCGATCTTGATCGCGGGGTTGTGCGGAATGACGTCCGACAGCTGCGCGGGGGCGGTGTCGGGGGCGGACATTATCTTGTAGTTTTTGGCGCCGTCCCGGTTGGTGACGAAGTAAAACCGCCCGTCGCGATGCTCGGCGTGGTATTTCACGTCCGCGGTGCGGCCCAGCAGGCTGGTGAACTGCGCGGTGGGATTGGCGGCGTCCAGGGCGAACACCTCGGTGGTGAGTTTGCTTTCCGTGTGGCAGAAGACGAATTTCCCGTCGCGCGACTTCTGCACCGCGAGGTTGTAGAGCTCGTCCCGGTCTTCGTAGAGTAGTTCGTGCCGCCCGGTGCTGAGGGTCCAGCGATGGACCTGGTCCGAGCGTTTGCTGTCGTTCTCGGTGCCGTAATAAAGCACGTCGTGACCGGCACCCCATACGAGACTGGCGACCTGGCCGACCTGCTGGGGGACGAGATCCTTGGTGGCAAGGTCCATCACGAATACCTCGTATTGCCGGTAGCCGGTCCAGTCGATGGAGTAGGCCAGGCGGGCGCCGTCGTCGCTGACGCGATAGTGGCCGACGGCAATATAGGTGTTGGTGCCGATCAGCTTGTTCAGATCGAGGAGGATTTCCTCCCTGGCATCGGCCGCCTGGCTCCGCCGGCAGTAGAGCGGATACTGCCGGTCCTTTTCCGTGCGCGTGTAATAGTTGTAGCCGTGATAAGGCACCGGGGCGGAGGCATCGTCCTCCTTGATGCGCCCGACCATTTCCTGGTAAAGGGCAGCGCGCAGTTCCTTGGCGGGGGCGAGAACGGCTTCGGTGTAGGCATTTTCCCGCTGGAGGTGGCTGACGACTGCGGGGGTGCCCTTTTCGCGCAGCCAGAAATAGTCGTCGATGCGCCGGTCCTCGTGCACGGATACGTCCCGGGGTATCCGGGCGGCCACCGGGGGCGTGGTGTTGGCCAGGTCGAATGCCTGGGCGGAAAGCGTGACGACACACATGAGGGCGACAGGGCGGAACATGGGAGGGGCTGGGGAAAGCTTCAAAGCGTAGCGAACAGCTCGTCCATGGAGCAAGCCAGTCCGGGCAGGTGCGGATCGGTCAGGGGATGGTGATGGGCGAGGATGTCAGTGAGGGTGAAGCCGAATTCGCCGAGCCCGTAAACCTCGACGTTGAGGTAGCGCGGGTCGACCATCCAGAGGCGGGGCAGCCGGGCGTCGGCCCAGAGCTGTTTCTTGATGACCGTGTCGGCGTGATGGTCGCCGGGCAGCAGCACCTCGGCCACGAGATAAAGCCGGGGCAGTCCGGTCGCCTCGGCCCCGGGGTGGATGACCGCCAGATCGGGCCGGACGACGGAGTGCTCGCCGAGCGGTAGCTCGGAACGCGGGGGCAGCAGGCGCAGGGTGGAGTTGAGGGGCAGGGACCGGGTGACCAGGGCGTGGATCCGGTCCACCAGCAGCTCATGATCACGCGGGGGGGCCCGCCGGTAAACGGGCTCGCCCTGCAGCAGTTCCTGGTAGGCCTCGCCCATGCGACTCAGGGGGCGCGCGGTTTGCCGGCGGGAAAAATCAACCGGTGGACGAGCGCGATGAGGCGGTCGGCGAGCACCGCATCCTCCTTCTCGACCTCCGACCGGTAGGTGCTGCGCTGCGTCGCCCTTTCGGCCAGCTCGGTGCTGAGGATGAAGATGTGGCCCTGGCGGACAAAGAGCAGGGTGCCGCGCTTGGCGGTGACCGGCGCGGTGGCGGGGTTGGCCAGGATGTAGTTCTTGTCCTCGAAAGTGGACCCCCCGGGGAGCAGGGCGTAGGCAATCAGCGTCCCGTCCTGCAACTCCGGGACAAACCGGGCGCTCTCGATCCTCGACCCCGGATAGCGTCGGATAAAATCCGTGAGCACGAACTCGTTGAAGAAATACAGAAGATAGTCGCGCTGGCCGCGGGTGGAGAGTTCCCACTTCTGCGCGGCATCCAGCCCGAAGCAGGCGATGCTGATGTGGACGTTGTAATCGTCGTGAAAGGTGACGACATTGGCGGTGTCGGACACGACGCCGCCGAGCTCGGGCAGCACGAGGACCGGCACCGAGAATTCACCCGTGGGGGACACGTAGGTGCCCTGGTTGATCTGGCCCGCGAGGCCGGCGGTCTGGGCGGACAGGACGGCGCCACCCAGGAGGGAGCAGGCGGTCAGGACCGGAATCATTCGCGCGCGCATCGGAAGGAGGAACATCAAACCCGGCGGCGAAGGAATATCAAGCCGGCAGGGTTCCGACCGTGAGTTGCCGCCAGAGTGCCACCGGAATCTGCTCGGGCCGGGAATGCGCGCCCAAGCCGGCGGCGGTCAGCCGGGCGATCCAGGCGGCCCCGCCATCCGGCAGCTTGGCCCGGAGCAGGCCGCCGATCTGTTTTCGACGCTGCTGGAAGCAGGCACGGATGACCGCCTTGGCTGCCGGGGCGAAGACCTGTGGTTCCGGCAGGCGGACCAGGTGCAGCAGGACAGACTCGATGTCCGGCCGTGGGAAAAAGCACGAGGCATCCACCTTGTGCCCCGGGGCCACGGCGTAGGCGGACTGCAGGAAGATCGAGATCGCGCCGAAAATCTTGGAGCCGGGCTGCGCCACATAGCGCTGGGCCGCCTCCTGCTGCAGCATGAGCACCATCCGCTCCGGCAGCGGCCCGGACAGGACGCCGTCGAGCCAGGGTGACGCGATGGCATAAGGGAGGTTGGCGACGATCTTGAAAGAACGTCCCGTTTCGCCCCGGCCGGGAGCAAAGCCCGCCAACGGGTGCTCGACGCCGTCGCCTTCGAGCAGGTGCAGCTTCGGCTGGTCCTTGGCCAGGGTCTCGGTGAGGTGCGCGTGCAGGTTGCGGTCCTTCTCCACCGCCCAGACTTCCGCCCCGGCGTCGAGCAGAGCGGCGGTGAGCGTGCCCAGGCCGGGCCCGACTTCCACCACGGCGTCGCCGGGCTGCACCTGGGCCAGCTCGAGCGATTTGCGGACGATATTGCCATCCACGAGGAAATTCTGCCCGAGAAAGTGCTTGGGCTCGTGCCCGAGCCGGGCCAGCAGCTCGCGGGTGGAGGTGGGGGAGAGGGGCATCGGCGAGGGCTAGGGGCGGCGAAACTCCGCGATCAGGGCGGCCGGGTCCTCCGCCTTCATCAGCGACTCGCCGACCAGCACGGCGTGGGCGCCGCAGGCCCGGGCCCGGGCGGCGTCCGCCGCGGTGGCGATGCCGCTCTCGCTGACGGCGATGACGTTTTTCGGGAAAAGCGGGATCAGCCGCTCACTCAGGGCGAGGTCCGTCGTGAAGTGGGCGAGGTCGCGGTTGTTCACCCCAATGATCTTCGCGCCATGGGCAACGGCGCGCTTGAGCTCGTCCTCCCGGTGAATCTCAAACAGCACGTCGAGCCCGACGGCGATGGCGGCATTGTGCAGGGCCGTGATCTCGTCGTCCGTCAGCGCGCGGACGATGATGAGGATGGCGCTGGCGCCGGCCAGGCGGGCCTGCAGCACCTGGACCGGGTGCACCATGAAATCTTTGCGCAGGCAGGGGACGGCCGGCGGGGATTTCGCGAAGTGCCCGGTGACCCCACAAAGGTCATCGAGCGTGCCCCCAAAATATTTTTCATCGGTCAGAATGGAAAGGGCACTGGCGCCGGCCTCGCGGTAGCGGAGGGCCTGATCCAGGGCGGCCGCCCCTACCTTGATGGCACCGGCCGAGGGCGAGCGGCGCTTGATCTCGGCGATGACCGCCAGGCTGCCGTCCGGGCGCCGCAGGGCCTGGCGGAAGGAAGGCGCGGGCGGCAGCGCGGCCTTGAGCGCGGCCAGCTCGTCGATGAAAACCGGCCGCAACAGCGGGGCGATCTCGTGCCGCTTGTGGGCCATGATTTCCGTGAGCTTGTCCATGGATGGAGTCCCCACGAAACACACGAAACCCCCGGAAAGGAATCTGAAAATCCCCGGCTTTTTTGGTGTATTTGCCGCCGTTCATGGTTACTCCACTAATCCCATGAGTGCCATCGAAGACCTTTGTCGCACCATGGTGCGGCTCCGCGCCCCGGACGGCTGCCCGTGGGACCGCGAGCAGACCCACCAGACGCTCGCGCGCTGCCTGGTTGATGAGTGCAGCGAACTGCTCGACACCATCGACCGGATGGACGTGCCGCACATGCGCGAGGAACTGGGCGATGTGCTCATCCAGGTCGTCTTCCACGCCCAGCTGGCGGCGGAACGCGGGGATTTCAACTTTGACGACGTGGCCCGCGGCATCAACGACAAGCTCATCCGCCGCCACCCGCACGTCTTCGGCGACCATGCGCCCCTAGATACGGCGGGCCAAGTCATTACCAAATGGGAGGAAATCAAGGCGGGGGAAAAGAAGCACGGCCCGGTGAAGAGCGGCGTGTTCAAGGAACTCCCGCCGCGGCTGCCGGCCTTGATGTATGCCGAGGCGGTCCTGAAGCAGATCGAGAAGAAGCACCTGCCGGCGGACGGAGCGGTGGACGCACCGTCCCGCGCCGTCGACCTCGACGAGTCGAAGGCTGGTCGCGCCCTGCTGGCGCTCGTCCAGGCGTGCCGGCAGCAGGGCGTAGATCCCGAAGCCGCCTTGAGGAAAGAAACCGACCGAGTCATGCGCGATGTCGAAACCCGGGTAGGGGCGGTTGCCCCCAACCGCCCTTGACCGAGGGCCGTTGAGGGCAACGGCCCCTACCATGAAATCCACCAAACAAAAGGAGGATCTCCCTGCGGACATTGTCGCCGCGTGGCTGCAGCCATTCCTCGACCATCTGCGGAAGGAGCGCCGCTACTCCGCCTACACCGCGCGCAACTACCGGCAGGCCTTCGCCCGTTTTTTCTTCTGGTTGCAATCGAGCCAGCGGGGCGAGGGTGGATTCGACGTGCTGACGGCGCGGGAGGTGCGCGACTTCATCATCGAGTCCCAGCGGCGCCTCGACCGTCGCACGCTCCATAATCATGTCTCCGGGCTGCGGGCGTTCTACCGCTACTGGATGCAACGCGGCCGGCTGGCGCGAAATCCCTTCGCCGGGGCCGCGCTGCCCAAGCTGGAGCAAAAACTGCCGAAATTCCTGACCGAGGCGCAGATGTCCGCCCTGCTCGCCGGGCCCCAAAAGCTGCTGCTGAACGAGTCGATCGATGCGCGCAGCGCCTGGCGCGACCGGCTGGTGCTGGAACTGCTTTACGGGGGCGGCCTGCGGGTGAGCGAGCTCGTGGCCCTGAACTACGGCGACCTGGACCTGGCCACCGGCAGCGCGCGCGTGACCGGCAAGGGCCGCAAGGAACGCATTTGTCCGCTCGGCGCGATGGCGATGGCCGTGGTCAAAAAATTCCGCGATGACCACGCGCCAGGCACCGGGCGCAACGACCCCGTGGTCGTGGGTCCGGGGCTCCGGCGCCTGACGGTGCGCGCGGTGCAGCTGCTGGTGAAGCAATACCTCGCGCTCGCCGACCTGCCGATGGACCTGTCGCCGCACAAGCTCCGTCATTCCTTCGCCACGCACCTGCTCAATTCCGGCGCCGACCTGCGCGCCGTGCAGGAACTGCTGGGCCATGCGAGCCTGACGACGACGCAGATCTACACCCACACGAGCGTCGCCCGGTTGCAGGAGATCCACGCCAAGGCGCACCCCCGGGCGTGATGGCGGTAAGTTTTAAGCGATAAGTTATAAGGCGACGACAGGTGATGCTTACTGCTCTCCCCTTAAACCTTACCCCTTACTTCACCGGCAGCCGCACCGTCGAGCTGTTGCCGGCATGGTCGTAGAGCAAGATTTCCACGGACGTCGCACCCGCGGCCCGGGCCTCCGGGATCTCGGCGGTGAATGTTTCCTGGCGACCATCGAGGATGCCGTCAGCCGGGTGGGTCATGGTCACCCGCGTGCCGTTATTCAGGACGAACTCCGCGCCCTCGAGCAGCGAGAGTGCGTCGGCGCCCGCGACGGTGATGAGCAGCTGGCCGCCGACTCGGGCTACGT
>JBKJTZ010000160.1:0-18472 GCA_046590295.1 Lacunisphaera sp. | reverse complement strand
TCAGAGAAATATCCGTCTGCCCTTCGGGCAGAGCGACTCTGTCGCGGTTAGCCCCGACGAGGTCGGCCCGACAGGGCGCATGTTTCACACCTCTGAGTGTGAAATATGCGGGCTAGGCGGTCCCGTCCATCGGAAATTTTCAGGAAGATTCATTTTGCGCGGGCCGCGCCGGGGTCAATCGTAGGCGCATGGTTTTTTCGCCCTTCCGCCTGTACTTGACTGCACTAATCCTGTCCGGCACCTGCTCCGCCATGTGCGCGACGGAGCGCACGGTCGACCTGCGCTACGGCATCCCCACCTGGCACCAGCCCCTGGGCGTGCCGGACGACTGGCACAAGCCGATGACCAATGAACGCGGCGCGCTGCTCTACGACTTTGGACCCGGTCCCTACGTGCAGCCGTCCACCACGGTCGAGGCCGGGGCCGCAGGCGAGCCTTTCTCTTTCGATCATCAGGAGTGGGTCGATTCCTCTCGCCTGCCCGTGGTCCGCTCGTTCCTGCAGCGCGGCGCCGACTCCATCGAGATCACCACGCTGGCCCTGCCCCCGGTCGCGCCCGCCGTCTCCAATGGCCGCGCGGACCAGTGGGAACGCCTCGACGGCATCACCGGCGCCCTCGGCTGGGCCCGGCCGGCGGCGGACGTCTCGCCGGAGTTCCGCAACGTCGCCTGGGGCATCAACCGGCCCGTGCGCTACCGTTTCCGCGTCCCCCCGGGCGCGGCCAAACGCGTCATGCTCGGCTTCTGCGAGAGCTACAAGCTCCGCCTCGGCGACCGCATCGCAGAGATGCACCTCGAAGGCGCGCCGGTGCTTGCCCTCGACATCGCGCTGAGTGCCCCCCTCAACCAGCCGCAGGTCTTCCTGTTCGACGCCAGCGACGCCGACCTCAACGGCTGGATCGACGTCACCATCATCGCCCCGCAGGGCCACGACCCCAATACCACGCTCGCGACCATCGCGGTCTACCCCGCCGGCCTCCGGCTCTGGCGGGCCGAGCTCATCGCCGGTTCGCTGGACCCCAAGGACCGCGCCGAGCTGCGCATCGCCTGCGGGACCGAGGTCCGCCGCGCGCCACCGCGCGCCGACCTGATCCACGCCAAGTATTCGGGCCAGGCGCAGCCGGTGATCAACATCAAGACCGGCCGTGACCTCGCCCTCGACGCCGGCGGGATCGTCACCGACGGCGGCGTCCCTTTCGTGCTGACGGTGCCGCGCGCAGACCGGGCGGAGAAAACCGCCGGCGGCTGGCGGCTGGAATTTGCCCCCGGCACGTCCGAGGTCACGGCCTGGGTATTCTCCGGGCAAGCCGCCGCCAGCGAGGTCGCGGCCGCGCGCGCGCTCACCCCGGCCACCGCGCTCGCCCGGGCCCGGGCCTACTGGGCGAAGGCCGCGATTCCCTACGGCCGCATCACGGTCGCCGACCCGCGGGTGCAGGCATTCGTGGACGCCTCGATCCGCACGCTCTGGCAGAGCCGCGAGAACCTCAACGGCCGGTCGCAGTTCAACGCGAGCTTCACCCTCTACCGCGGGCTCTGGGCCGGCGACGCGGTCTACATGACCAACCTCGCCGCGATGCTCGGCGAGTCCGCCACCGGCCGCCTGACGCTCGATGCGCTGTTCTCCCACCAGAATGCCGCCGGCATCATCGACGAACTCCACCCGCAGAAAATCTTCCGCACGACCGCCGAGGTGCTGTGGGCCGTGGAGCGCGACGCCCAGATCAGCGGCGACTGGTCCTACGCCCGCACCCGGTGGCCGCAGATCCTGCGCGGCGTGGCCGGCATCCGCGGCCTGCGCGAGCAGACCCTCGCCCACCCGGACGCCGCCTATCACGGCATGCTCCCGCCGGGTTTCAGCGACGGCGGCATCCTCGATATCGGCGCGGAATATTCCTCGGTGTATTGCACCATCACCGGCCTGCTCGCCACCGTCCGGACCGCGCAGGCGCTCGGCCACGACCGGGAAGCGGCGGAAATCGCGCAACTCGCCGCCGATTTTCGCGCGGCCTTTGACCGGAACCGCCAGCGCGACCAGCGGCGCGACGCCCACGGCAACCTGTATCTTCCCGTCCGGGTCGGCTTCAAGGGCGAGGACCCCATCCCGCAGCTCACGCAGTGGGCGGTCTTCGACGCCCACCTCAACGGGGGCGGCTGGCTGCCCTCCGACCACGAATTGTTCACGGGCTCACTCGCCCTGCTGGCCTCCGTGGAAAAACAGGGCCTGCCCGTCAGCCTCGGCTGGATGCCCGGCGGCAACTGGGCCGGCATGGGCCTGTTCATCGCCTGGCAGCACCTCGTGGTGGGCCATGATGCGAAGGCCGCCGACATGCTCTACGCCGCCGCCAACCACGCCTCGCCGCGCGGCACCTGGGTCGAGGAGCAATCGCTCATCGGCGAGCCCCTGAAGCTGGCCGGCGACCAGCCCCATGGTTTTGCCTCCGCGATGTTCGCCTCGCTCGCCGGCGCGATGCTGGCCTACGAGCGCGAAGACACCCTGCACCTCCTCGGCAGCGTACCCGCCGAGTGGCTGCACGCCGGCGCCGTCAACCGTCTCGACAACTGGCACACCGCCGCCGGCACCGTCACCCTCGCGCTGACCGTCTCCGCTGACGGGCGCACCGCCTCGCTGTCGGTCCAGCCCGTCACGCGCGCTGGCAAAAAGATCCGGATTCTCGTCCATACCGCCAGTCTGGTCCGCGCCGGCTTCACTGTGCCCGCTTCTGCCATGAATGACCAGATCGAGATGGAACCCGGGCAGCCGCTCATGTTGACGTTATCCCGCCCAAACAGCTGATGGTAGGCGTGGACCAGTTAAGGTGGAACGCCCTGACCTCAGGGTGTTTCATAAAGCACGCGCGCTGAGATCAGCGCGCTCCACCTTGGGTCAGACGGCGATGGAAATTTTAAACCGCTCTAAGGACTGAGCGCCACCAGCTCCCGGATCGCCGCAACCACGGCCTCCGGCGCCTGCCGCACCAGGTCGTGCCCGGCCCCGGGAATGATTTGTACGGTTCCTCGCGTCGAGAGCGCGGCGTGCCTGCGCTGCAGCCCGTGCCAGCCCTGGATCAAGGCCTCGCGGGTGGCCGGGCTCAACCCGGCCGGCATGTCTAGTTGGCCCGCGGCCAGCACCCGCAGCGGCAGATCGCCGAGCCCGTCTATCCGTCGAATTGCCGCGCAGCTCTCGTCCCAGACCGGCCCGAAACCTTCCATGAGCCGCCTGAATGCCACCAACCCCGGCGTCAGCGGTTCGTTGGGCGGGATCGCCGCGAGCGCGGCCGGACCCTGGTCGGGATGCGAGGCGTCAAGCAGCACGAGGCCGGCCAGCCTTGCCGGATAACGGTGGGCGTAGTCCAGCGCCGCAAAGCCGCCGAACGACGCGGCCGTGAAGACATAGGGCGGTACGGTCTCGGCCCGCGCGAGTTCATCCAGCAGATCCCCCACCAGCAGGTGCGGATGGGAGAGGAAGCCCCGGGCGGACTTGAACACCAGCACCGGGGCGAACTCCGCCACCGCGTCACGCAGCGGGGCGCAGCTCTCGTCAAGGATGACCGTGGGCGGCGGCATCGTGACAGGCGCGCTTGATGGCGAGGATGTTTTCGGTGGGGGTGCCGAAGGCGATGACGCCCGTGCCCATGATGAATCCGGGAAGATCGCGGCCGCGTTGCAGTTCGCCCGCCGCGACCGCGTAGATCTCGTCGGGTGATCCGGTCTCGATCAAGCGCGGCGCAATGTTGCGGCGGAACGACCGGCCCTGCTCGCGACACACCGCCGCCCACTCGTCAAAATCCGCGGTGAAGTCGCAGAGGAGGTTATTGGCCCCGGTCTGCGCAAGCAGGCCGGCAATCGAGGTCGTGTTGCCGCCGATGATCAACGGCAGGTCGCGCACCCCCTGCGTGGCGGCCCACTGCACGAGATCCTGCGTCACCGGCAGGACGAATTCCTCGTACATCGCGGGCGAGAGCAGATCGGGTGAAGCCTGGGAGTCGAACACGATCAGTTCCGCCCCGGCATCAATGTAGGCCTTGGCAAATTCGCGGATGATCCGGGCGGCGTAGGCGAGGACGCTACGCACCCACTCCGTGTTGTCGTAACAGGCCAGAAACAGCGTCTCGGCACCGACGAGCGAGATCGCGAGTGAAAACGGTCCCGAGATCGACCCACGCAGCCAGAACTTGTCCCCGAGGGCCCGACGGACATTGCGGGCGGCGGTGAGGTTGACCGCCATCCGTCCGTCCCGGAGCGGATTCGGCACCTTGGCCTGCGTGAGGTCATCGCCGACATGGAGCAGATGGTTGCCCGGTTTGATGCCGGGGATCGAGGTGTCATCCCCTTCATAGAAGGTCACGGTGCAACCCACGGCCTCTGCCTCGAGATTGTAGACATCCACGCCCACCGCGAGGGCATCCGGACCGATGGCCTCGTATTCCGCGAGCAAGGCGCGGGTCAGCAATTCCCCGTCGCGGGAGATCGCCGAAGGGGTGCTGCCAATGAACCAAGCCTTGTGCTCGTAGATCGCCGGCAGGAAGAGCGGCCGGCCGCGGGGCGGGCCGCACCGCAGGACAGATTCTATCTCGACGCGGGTGGCGGTTGGCTGGGGTGTTGGGGGCATGGCGGTCAATCTTGATGATGGGAGCACCCGAAAACCGCGGGCGGTCCGGGCGTCTCGGGTCGTGGATTTTAAGTTTTCCGTCGGTCGAATTACTTTCGCGGACTAGCTTCCGATCATCAGCACCGCCTTGAAGAAGATCAAAATGAAGCCGACCAGGCCGCAGCAGCCGAGGAAGCCCAGCGCGTCATGCCGGTCCCACTTGGTCCATTCCCAGTTGGATTTCGGAAAAAGCTTGGTGTGGTCGAGGCGGGTGGGATCGGCATAGCCCGCCTCCACGTCCAGGGCGTCCTGCGCGAGGGTCGCCGCGACCGGCGTCTTCATGCGGACATAGAAGCGCGCGACGCGCATGGGGTCCGTCGGCTTGGTCAGCCGGCTGACGACCAGCAGGACCAGCAGGGGCAGCAGGGCGTCGACCACGTAGCGCGTCGTCATCAGCTGCGCCGGGTTGAGACCGGCCACGTCCACGCCCAGCAGCGAGATCATCCACACCTCGGGGCGGAACAGGCCGCGGCCGGTGCGCGGTGAATCAGGATCTTTGGGATCGACCCGGACCACGCCCTCCTCGAAATAAACCGAGACCGGCTCGGTGCGGCGCTCCTGGATGACCAGCTGGCCCTCGCTCCGGGCGCGGCCGGCGGCGACGTCCGCCGCGGTGGCCCGCACCTCGACGGAGATCACCTCCACCCGCGTCATCAGGGTGAGCGTCTCGGACCGGGCGAACGCCGGGATGCTCGGCACCGTCCAGGGAATGACCGCGACCAGAAACAGCGTCGCCACCACCTGCACGCGCACGGCGGTCTCGGTGAGGCCGCGCCAGAGGTAGATCAGGGTGATCGGCACGCCCCAGATGACCAGCAGCACGATGGCGAACTTCAGCAGCGCGATCACGCTGTTCAGGTAAAGGCCCACGGCGATGCCCAGGCCGAGAATGACCGGCACGCTCAGGCGCGCGACGAACATGTAATGCTGGTCCGTTTTGCCCGGGAACACCGGCTCGTAGAGGTTTTTCACGACCAGGCCGGACAGGATGACCGACTGCGCGCCGAGCAGCGCGATCTTGCCCCCGAGGATGCCGATGATCATCACGCCGATGAGGCCGACAGGCAGCAGCGACCGGGTCAGCAGGCCCCACACCTGGTCGGGGTCGGACAGGTCGGGCCCGAACAGCGCGAGGCCGATCAGGCCGCAGTAGGCCCAGGCGATCGTCACGAAGCGCTTGCTGAACCCGCCGGTCACGGCGCCGAGCCGCGCAGCCATCTCGTTCTTGGCCGAGCCGGCGATGGTCATGCCGCCCTGCGAGCCCACGATGCCGACAAACTGGACGAGCAGCAGGGCGCCGATGGAATACCACGTGTATTCGCTCAGGCCGCCCCCGCCGAAGAGGTTGAACATCATGTCCGGCACCTTCTGGTGCAGGACGTCGGCCCCCCCGAGCTTGATTAGGCCGAACGGGATCAAGATGACCGAGATCAAGATCACGAGCACGGCCTGCAGCGCATCGACCACCGCCGACGCCTTGAGGCCGCCCAGCATGACGAACGCCGCCACCAAGATCGAGGACACCAGATAGAAGGTCAGCGGGTTGAGGTGGGTGACGTAGGGCTGGAGCTCACCGCGGGCGTAGTAGTCCTTGAGGAGGTCGTAGCGGGCGAATTTCTCCGGCGGCAGCGGCGCCAGCGCGCGTTTCTTCCGCAGTTCGGAAAACTCATAGTAGTTCGCCACCATCTGCTTTTCGGTCACCGTGTAGGCCGCCGCCTCCTTCACCATCAGCGGCTGGAGCGTCTTGAGTGCCACGACGTTGCCGCCCGCGATGCTCACGATGGCCATGAGGATGGTCGTGATGGCGTAAAGCGTCGCGAGAAAGCGCTTGCCGAAGCGGTCCTCGAACAGGTCGGCCATCGTGGTCAGCCGCACGCGGCGGAACCAGACGGTGGTGAACCAATAGTAGGGCGTCAGGAAGAGCGTGATGAGCGCAAGCCACGCCCCGCCCGCGCCCTGCCGGTAGACGGAGCTCGAGGTGGTGGTCGCCTGCCCCGGGTCGGCCATCGTGCCGAAGCTGAGGAAAAACTGGAACCACTTGCCCAGCGAGCGGCCGCCGAGGAAGAAATCGCCCTGCTCCTTGACCCCGTGGGCCAGGACCTTGCCGATGGCGAGGACCGCGACGATGTAGAGGACAATGATGAGGGCGTCGATCCAGTGGAGGCCGAAGAAATGCATGAGGGACGGGGGGTTGGAGTATGGGGAAGTTACGAAGAAACCACGATTGGACACGAAGAAACACGAAGAAACTCAAGGCAGCTCAATCACAGATGAGCACAGATATACACAGATTCCTGATCCCCAAAACTGGTAATCTGTGAACAGCTGTGTCGATCTGTGGTTAAACCGGCTCCGGATGATTTGGGTGGATTCAGGTTCATTCGTGGTTGGTCAGGGGCTCTTGATTGAAAACGGCCAGTAGCCGGTGGCCTGCATCTTGCGCTCGAGGCCGAAGGTGGTGAACAGTTTTTCGGTGTCCGCGGCCGGCCGGCGGTCGGCGCCGAGCCCGGGGTCGTCGGCCAGCGCCAGCACGAGGTCGCCGATGATGGCGGTGGAATCCACCACGATCTGCTCCGGCAGCTTGTCGATGGTGTCGGCGAAGTCATGGTAGTAGCGGACCGACTCGCGGGAGATCGGGGCGTTGAAGGTGATGGCGCGGATCCCGGCCAGCTGGTAGGGTGTGTGGTCGCTGCCGAACCAGTTGATGTTGTCCACGCCCAGCGGCAGCTTCCGGTCGCCGCGCCCGGCGTTCCACCGCTCCAGCGCCGGCACGAGGGATTCATCCCCGAGGGCGTTCACCGCGATGGGCACGCCGACCATGTCGAGGTTGATCATCGCCACGGTGGGGACGGTCCCGAGCTGCCCGGCGGCGTGGCGCGAGCCCCACAGGCCCTGTTCCTCGCCGTTGAACCAGACGAGCTCGACGGTGCGGGCGAGCTCGCGGCCGCGCAGCGCGCGCGCCAGCGCGTAGAGCTGCGCCGTGCCGAGGCCGTTGTCGAGGGCGCCCTGCCCCAGGTCCCAGCTGTCGAAGTGCGCCCCGATGATGAGGCGCTCCGGCGACCGGCCCGGGAGCACCAGCCGCAGGTTGGCGGTCTCGATCTCGCGGCAGTGTGATTTGGTCTCCAGCCGGACCCGCACCGGCCGGCCGCGCGCGAGCAACCGCAGCAGCCACGCTCCCTCCTCCTGGGCGAGGGAATACACCGGCAGCGGCAGCGCCTCCCCAATAAAACTGCCGGTGCGCGCGAGGAGCTGGCCCCCACCCTCGCGGTTGATGAACAAAATCCCCCGCGCCCCTCGCTCAACGGCGTGACGCGAGAATTCCCGCGCCGTCAGCGCCGAGGACTGCGCCAGCAACACGACCTTGCCCTGAACGTCCGCCGGATAATCTTCCGGCCGGCCGCCGCCGATGGAGACGACCTCCGCCTCGAAAGGCGCATGGGGTTGCGTGTAGCTCAAGGCTGCGACCCGCAGCGGACGGACCAACGGGGCGACCAGCCCGACCGCGTCCGCCCCGCGCTCCCAGCCCGGCATGCGGAACACGTCAACTTCCGGCTGCAGCCCGAGCGAGCGAAGCTCAGCCGCGAGCCGCTCCAGCGCGGCCCGGTTGTTCGGGGAGCCCGTGAGCCGTGCGCCGAAGTCGTCGCACAGGTGCGTGAGCATGGCGTGGGCGGCCCTGCCGGCGTCGGCGAAGGATTCGGCGGCAGATGTCAGACTCGCGCATGAAATCGCAGCCAGCAGCAACAAGGTAGGGGCGGTTGCCCTCAACCGCCCTTTTGAGGCGGCATTACGTTCAGGGCGGTTGGGGGCAACCGCCCCTACCAAAGACTCTGCAAATATTCTCATGTTTCCCTCAGCCATACCCGCATTTCCCCTTCGCCGCGGTTCGCCCACAGGGCATAGGGCACGGCGCAAAACGGCACGGCCCTGACCGCCGCCGGTTCGGGGGAATAAAGCGCCCCGCCGATGTCGGTCCGTTGCGCCTGTCCCTCGATGATGACACAGCCGCCAAGCAGGGCGGGCACGAAATGCGCCTGCAGCGGGCTGGAGCGCGGCAGGCTCAGGGCGGAAAGCTGGGGGCCGTTGTCCTTCTCCTCCACGCAATACACCACGGGGCCGCGCTGCAGGGCGACCTGGCCGGCCGCCGCGAACACGCGCGCGTCGGCCCGCACGCGCTCGACGGGCATGGCGAATTCCAGGGCGATCCGGTCGCCCGGCTGCCACACGCGGTGCAGGCGCGCATAGCCGGAGACATTCTCGATCTGCTGGGTCACCCCGTTCACCGCCAGGCGTGGCGCGCGGCACCAGCCGGGCAGCCGCAGGTGCAGGGTGAATTCCGCGGGTGCCTGCAACCCGACCTGCAGCGTGACCTGCTCCCTCCACGGATATTCCGTCTGCACCTGCAACCGCACCGCTTCGCTCCCGGCCGTGAACCGGGCCTCGCCGCCTGCATAGAGATGCACGGCCAGGCCATCGGTGGTCCGGGAATACGCGTAGTCGCCGAGCGAGGCGAACAGCCGCGCGACGTTGGGCGGGCAGCAGGCGCAGCCGAACCACGGCACGCGCTGCGTCCGCACCAGGTGGCACTCGTAGCGGCGCTTCGCCACGGCCGGCACGACCTCGAGCGGGTTGACGTAGAAAAAGGTCCGGCCATCGAGCGCGAGCCCGGCGAGCACGTTGTTGTAGAGCGCGCGCTCCATCACGTCGGCGTAACCTCCGTGCAGTTCCTGATCGAGCAGCCGGCGCGCACACATGACGACGCCGATCGCGGCGCAGGTCTCGGCGTAGGCGCGGTCAGGCGGCAGGTCGAAAGGCTCGCAAAATTTTTCCCCGTAGGGCTCGGTGCCCACCCCGCCGGTGATGTACAGGTGCCGGGTCGTGATGGCGGACCAAAGCCGGTGGCACTGCCCGGCGAGCGCGGCATCCTTCCGGTCGCGCGCCAGGTCGATCATGGCGGCCAGCAGATACATCATGCGCACGGCGTGGCCGACCGGTTCGGTCAGCTCGCGCACCGGCCGGGCCGCCTGCAGCGTGGCGAGCCCGTCGTGGTGCATGTGCCAGGGCAGCTTGCCGGTCTCGTTGCGCCGCCGGGCCTCGGCTTCAAAATAGTTCGGCGACCGGCCGCGCTGGTCGATGAAGTAGAGCGCCAGATCCCGGTAGCGCTCCTCGCCTGTCACCCGGGCCAGTTTCACGAGGGCCAGCTCGATCTCCTCGTGGCCGCAATAGCCGGGCCGCTGGTCCGGGCCCGGACCGAAGGTGCGACCGACCAGGTCCGCCAGCCGGCAGACGACATCCAGCAGCGGGCGTTTCCCGGTGGCGGTGAAGTGCGCGACGCCCGCCTCGATGAAATGCCCGGCCACGTACAGCTCGTGGCAGTCGCGCAGGTTGGCCCAGCGGTTCGCCGGCTCGACGAGTTGGAAGTAGGTGTTGAGATAGCCGTCGCCCCCCTGCGCCCGGGCGATGGTGGCGATGATCCGGTCGAGCTCGGCCCCGAGCGCGGGGTCCGGATGGGTGGCCAGCCGGTAGCTGGCGGCCTCGATCCATTTGGCGAGGTCGGAGTCCTGCCAGAACAGGCCGTGGAATTTCCCTTCCTTTTCACCGGCGGCGACCTGGAAATTATGCACGCAGCCGCTGCGCTCGGCGCCGACGAGGCGGTCGTTGAGCGCCTCCCACTGCCACGGAATCACGGTATCGCGCACCAGCTGCGCCCGGCCGGCGAGAAAGCCGTGAGCTAGGGTGACCGACGAAAGCGGCAGTGATGACAGGTAGCTCATGCCGGGCGCGGATTATTCCGGCTTCACCCGGTCGGTGATGGTCAGCGTGTTGAAGTCCAGCACGCGCTCGAGCCGGCCATGGGTGAGCGTCAGCTGGCGCGAGCCGCGCTCGGCGTTGAGATACGGGCCCTCGAAGAGCTTCCACTTGGAGTAGTCGATGGCCTGACCGTCGACCACAGGGGTCGCGCCATACGTGAAGCTGATCGTCTTGCCGCGCAGCGTGGTGAATTTCACCGTGGGCGTCGGCTCGAGCGAGAACACCAGTGGCAGCGCGCGGATGGCGGCCTGGAACGCGGCGAAATCCTTGAACTCACCCGCGCTCGCGGCCTGCACGATGGTGCCGTTCTTCGGGTGCGGGCTGTAGAGGAGCTTGTCACCCTTGTCCCCGAGGTCGATTCGGTCCCACTTGTAGCCGGTGGTGGACGGCAGCTGCTTGTAGCCGAGCCGGTGCTGCCATGCGTAGCCCGCGAGCGGCCGGTAGGCCAGGTAGGTGTTGCCGCCCTGCGCGAAGATCCAGCCGGACTTGTCCGTGGTGACGTTGACCAGGTCCTTCGAGAAAAACCCGTTGATGTGCGGGAAGCGTGTGCCGTCAGGGATGTCGTAAAGGGCGATCACCGTATCGAGGTCCTGGAAAACCTGCTCGTGGGGCGAGCTGCCGAGGATCTTGTCCGGCACGTCGTAGGACGGTTTCCCCTGGCTGGAGAGGTTCTCGATCATGTGGTCGGGCAGCTCGGTGAAATACATCTGCATGATTTTGCCCGAGGAATAGGGATGGACGGAAAACATCGTGTTGTGCACGCCGCGCGGGTCGGGCACGGCCCAGGTGACATCCCAGACGTGGGCCTGGATGGGATCCGTGACGAGGCCGCCCTGCGTCGAGCCCACGGCATAGTCGCGGTGCCGGTAATTCGTCTTGTAGACCAGCGGCATGAGCTCATCGCTGTAGCGCCAGCGGCGGCGCGTGCGCTTGAGGTCGCGTTGCACGAAGTCGTGGTCGCGGTCGGTGGCGATGTGGTGGATGACTTCCGGCAGCCGATAGTTGTCCGCCGCGATGGCGAAGAAGAGGCCGAAGCCGCCGTAGTTCGGCGGCGGGACGGTGTTCCCGAACATCTGCCAGCTGAAATACGTGGCGAGGGCCAACCAGCGCTGGACGACCGACGTGTCATCGGTGCGCGCGTTGGGTCCGCGCAGCATGCCGTCGAGGGTGTTCTCCGCGAGGTCGGCCATGAGCCAGTCAAGCTTCATCTGCCCGCGCTGCCGCATCTCCGGATCCTGCGCCCAGCTCGCGAGGTAGAGCATCGGGATGGCGTATTCCCCGATGTAGTGCGTCGGGTTGAACTCCCCCTGCCCGATCGTCGTCGCGATATCCATCCATTGCACGAGGTAGGCCTTGGCCTCGGCGCGGTTCTCGGCGGAGCTTTTGCCGGTGAACCAGCTCTCCGCCGGATCGTCGGGGTAAAGCTCGGCCATCAGGTAAAGCGACGCGTAGTACATGCACCAGTGGTTCTCGGTGTCACCGCGGAGCGGCATGTAGGTGCGCCAGGAGTTGCGGATGGCCGCCTTCGCCTCGGGGGTGAGCTGGTCGCGGCCGAGATAGGAGATGGCCGTCCAGGGGAACATCCAGAACATGTCGCCGCCCTGCGGACCCGACAGCTGCTTGACGACCTGCTCGGAAACAGCGGCCGCGTCCTGGCGCAGCGCCAGCTTGGCCGCGATCTGGCCCCGGCCGAACGACTCGGGCTTGGCCGGATCGATGGAATCCACATAATACTGGAGCACCTCGCGGGTCCGGGCCTCATAACCCTCGCGGAGCGTGTCCGGCCGGAGGTCCCGCGGGGACCCCGGCATCGGGCCGGTGGTGGACGGCTGGCCGAAGACGGCCAAGGGAAGCAAGACAGAGAGCAGACAGAGTAATATTTTCATGGTGGGGTGTCGGATCTCAGCGGACCCGGGGGACAAAGATGAAGCTGCGGATGATGGAGCCTTCCATCCCGGCGACCCGCCAGGTGCGGCCGAAGTCGGTGGAAGCATAGAGCGCCTGTTCAAAGACGGCGGCGTAGAGCACGCCGCTGTCCGGATCGACCGCGGTGCGCCAAACGCGGTGCAGCGCGGGCAGCCCGGCGTTGCGGTCGGTCCACGTGCGGCCGTCGTCCTCACTGGTCAGCAGGCCGTAGGTCCAGCTCGCGATGGCGAGGCGGCCGCGCCGCGCCGGATCGAAAACGACATTGTAGAGCGCCTGTTCGGACGGCACGCCGGCCAACCGGGTCCAGGTGCGGCCGCCGTCGCGCGACTCGATCGCGCCCGCACTCTGCGTGACGGCGACCCAGTGCGCCGCGTCGTGCGGGGACTGCTGGATGTCATTCACCGTGTCGGTCGTGGCAAACACCTGCCGCCAGGTCTGCGCCCCGTCCTCGGTGAGATAGAGGCCCTTCTCGCAGCCGGCAAAAACCCGGCCGGCCTGCGTGCGGTCCACCTGCAGGGACTGCGTGTATTTGCCGCGCGCGGGCAGGCCTTGTTCGCGGCGCGTCCAGGTCTGCCCGCGGTCCGTCGAAACGATGAAGCCATCCGGCAGGCCCGCGTAGACCGTGTCGGGCCGCGAGGGATCGAACAGCAGCGCCTTGGGCTCCGTCTCGTCCCAGCCGGTGACGATGCGCCAGGTCAAGCCGGCGTCGGCGGAGCGCATGACGCCGCTGAGGGCGGCGGCGTAGACGCGCGCCGCATCGCGCGGATCGACGGCCAGCGTGATGAGCAGCGGGAGATTGGCGCCCACATGGCGAAAGCCGCCGTTGGCGGTGCGCACATACATGCCGTCCGGCGCGGCGGCCTTCCCGCCCATGACCCGGCTGGAACTGTTGATGCCGGCGGCCAGATAGAGGTCGTGCGCCGGGGCCGCCGCGCGCACGGCGGGGAGCCCCGCGACGGCGAGCAGCGCCATCAACCGGAGGGAGTAATTGGATTTTATCATGGTAAGGGGTGCCTCAGAGGTCGCGGGCCGCCGCGCGCACGGCGGCGATGACGCGCGCGCCGTCGGTGGCGGAGTTGAAGACGTGGGTGGAGATGCGTACGGCGCCGAGATTCTGCTCGGTCACTGGCCGGCACCGCAGGCGGTGCTTTTCGTGGAGGTAGCCAAAGAGTTTCCCGGCATCGGCACGTGCATGCCGGATCGTCGTGATCGCGGCGCGCATTTCTGCGGGACGCGGCGTCAGGATTTCGATGTCGGTGGTCCCGCTAAGGCCATCGATCAGCTGCGCGGTCAGTTCGCGGCCATGCGCGGCGATGCGGTCGCGGCCGAGCTGCGCCTGCAGGCGCACGGCGGCGGCCAGGCCGGAGACCAGCGCGGCGTTCCGCGTGCCGTACTCATGCCGCGCGGCGGCGCCGAAATAGCTGATCTCCCCCGGCAGCTGCGGCAGCTCGCCCGAGTAGGCCCCGATCCCTGTGGGTGCGACCGCCTCGAGCCGGTCGCGCCGGAGGTAGAGTACGCCGGTCTCGTGCGGCCCGCCGAGCCACTTGTGGCCGCTGAACGCATAGGAGTCGCAGCCAAGCGCGGCCAGATCGAGCGGGATCATGCCGGCCGCCTGCGCGCCATCGACATGGAACCACACGCCGCGCGCGCGCGCCAGCTCCGCGATCTCGGCCACCGGAAACACCAGCCCGGTGGTGCAGGTGATGTGGCTCACCTGGATGACCTTGGTGCGCGGGGTCAGGAGCCCGCGGATGAGCGCGAGGTTGGCCTCCGCACTCGTCGGGTCAGGCGTGAAGACCCGCACCACGGCGCCGCGTAGCCGGGCCTGGTTGAGCCACGGGAAGGAGCCGCCGGGGTGCGCGTGGTTTTCGAAGATAACCTCGTCACCGGCCGCGAGCGCGAGCCCGGCCGCGATGATGGAGTTGCCCTCGGTCGCGTTGCGGACGAAGCAGACTTCCTCGGGCTGCGCCCCGATGAACCGCGCCAGCGTGACGCGCGCCGGTTCCAGCAGGCCGTGGCCGGTCTCGGAATGCTCCTGCAGCTTCCGCGTCACGGCCGTCACGGTGTCGAGCACCGGCTGGGACACGGGCCCCAGCCCGCCAGTGTTGAGATAGAGCGGATCATCGTGCAGCGGATACAGGGCCCGCACCGCCCGCCAGAAGGCATCGGCCTGGGTGGCGTCAAAGGCCGGCAACGCCGTCTCGGCCGCCGCCGCGGACGCCGGGGTAAAGCCCGCCAGCGCGCCCAGGGCGCCGGCGCCGATCCCCTGCAGAAAGGTGCGGCGGTCGACCGTCATGCGTCGGTGAACGTGAGGGTGTAGTCGACCGCCAGCGTGGCGCCGGCCGCGAGCGGGAGATCTTCCGCGTATTGGAACGGCAGCGCGACGAGCGGGTTCCCGCGGCGCAGGAACCAGTGGATTGGTGCCGTGTTGCTGGCGAAGCGGATGTTCACGCGACGCAGCGTCGTGTCCTTCTGCCCGCGCCATTCCATCCACGCGGAGGGCGTGCCATGGATCGCCTTTTCTCCGCTCAATCCACCCTCGGCAAAGATGCCGATGGTATCGTCCCTGTGCTCGTCGAGCAGCTCGCGCGCGCCGCGGAACTGCAGGCCGGAGTAATGCGAGCCCGCGAGGCCCTGATGCGAATGATACTGGCCGAGCGCGAGCGTGCGCGCCGTGACATTCCGCAGCGTGGCGGTCCAGCGCAGCGTCCACGCCGCCGGAGAAACCACGGCGAAAGCCAGCGCCCGTTCCTCCTGCAGGAGCAGTTCGTTCGTCGCGCCGACCCGCCAGTCCAGCGTGTGGGCGAGACGGTCGGCGCTCCTTTCCCGCCACGCCGTGTGCCGCTGCGCGCCGTGGTCGCCGCGCAGCTGGTAATCGTCGGCCGGGCGGTAGGTGCCGCCGCCCCAGAAATTGAAACCCGCGAGACAGTTGATCGTGAAGTTCAGGCCGTGGTGCCAGCGGTGGTCGTTGGGGCGGAAGTTGGTGAGCAGCTCGCCCGCGAGGGTGTTGACCGGATGCGCGTAGGGCCGCGGCGACTCGTCGGCCGCGGTGTCGGGCCGGTAGACATAGCGCAGCAACAGCCCCCCGCCAGGGCGGTGGATCTCCACGGCGCGGTCGCCGTCGACGAGGAGTTGCAGCCCGGGACTCATGCCAGCGGGACCGAGAGGTTGATCCGGCCGCCGGGAAACACGTGCCGCGAGCCGTCGGGCAGCAGCACATCGACCGGGGCCGTGCCCGGCACGGTGGCCTCGAGGGTGAATCGGCCGTCCGCCACCCGCCAGGCCACCTCGACCAGGCCGCGCGGGGTGCAGACGCTGCCGGCCGCGTGCGTGAGCCCGCAGCGGTGCGGCACGAGCGCGATGCGGGCAAAGCCCGGCTCGACCGGCATGACGCCGAGGATGCGCTGCTGGAACTCCAGCACCGGATGCGCCGACCACGCGTGGCAGAGCGAGCGCCAGTAGCTGTTCTCCTCGACGAAGGTCGAGAGGCCGTAACCGACCGACTCGTGCCACGGCCCGAGATGCCTGGTCAGGTCATCGGCGCGGCCGCTGAGCGCGAGCGCCTTGAAGCCGGTGTGCCACCAGAAGAAGGAGCCCGGCGCGAGCTTCGCGTCATCCGGGAAGCGGCGCATGATGAGCGCGCGTTCGCGCTCGCCGGCGAGGCCGGCGACGATCGCCCAGGCATTGCCATACTGGCTGACCTCCGGGCCGCCGGGCCGGTCAAAGTAAAGCCCCTCGGCCTCGGACCAGAAGAGCGCATGCGCCACCTGCCGCAGCGCCGCGGCTTCCGCGGCGAGCGTGCCGGCCTCAGGCAGGTGCCCCAGGTGACGGACCAGCCACGCGGCGTCGTCGAGGGCGTTGATATACTGGGCCGAATGAATGCAGGTCGCGCCGGTGTCGGCGCCCGGCACGACGCCGCGCGGCCACCACGGGCACCAGTCGGTGATGTTCCAGAAGGGCATTTTCGCCGGCAGGCCGTCCGGGCCGCCGTGGCGACGATACCAGTCCAGCACGGCCCGGACGCCGGGCAGCAGGTCCGCCACCGTGGCGCGATCACCGGTGCACAGGAAATAGTCCTTCAGGTTCGTGATCCAGTGGATGCTCCAGGCGGGGATGACCTGCACCAGCCGCGACGGATAGCGCGACTGCGTGAGCCCGTCGGGCAGGCGCGACCAGTCGAAGTGATACAGCGCCTGGCGGCTCAGCCGGCCGTCGCCCGTGGTGAACAGTGCGAGCTGCGACGTGATCATCGTGTCGCCGGCATACTGCATCTGCTCATAATACGGGCAGTCCTCGAAGGTCTCGTGCGAGCACATGCGCATCGTGTGCAGGCCGGTCCGCCAGATGGCGTCGAGGGCGGGATCCGAGGAACTGAAAGCAGCCGTCACGCGATAGGGATACGCCGTGAAGCGCTGGGCCACGGCGCGGAGCGTCAGCGGCTCGGCGCCGACGGTGATCTGCAGCCCGAGGTAGCGGAAGGCCCGCCAATGCAGCGGCTCGAAGATCTCCTCGCGACCGGCCGGCTCCCAGAGGTCGCACCAGCCGGTGACTTTCCCGCGGCGGTCAAAGGTCCAGCCGGAGCTTTCGTCGGCGAAGTGCGAGGCGAGGTTGGCCAGTGATTGCTTCTTGCCGAGCAACCTTGCCCCGGGTGTGTCCCACGGCAGGCGCAGCGCCTCGGCGTAGGTCAGGCGCACGGTGCTGCCCGTGCCGCCGCTGACGGCGAGATGCGGAAACGCCGTCGTCAGCGCGCCCATGTCGAGCACGAGGTCGACCTTCGTCCCCGCGGCCAGCGTGAGCGGGGCGGAGCCGGCGAGCAGCTGCCGCCAGGCCGGCGACACGCCGCCGCCGCCGGTGGTGTAGGCATCCGGGAACGGGGCGGGCGGTCCTTCCTCCAGCATCGGGATCATGCGCGGCATGAGCCCGTAGGGACTCGTGGGGTCGCGGCGGTTCTCGCGCAGCTCGGCCTGATACAGCACGGTCGCCGCCGGCCACGCCGAATCGTCGAACCCGGCGGTGGTCCAGCCCGCCGGCACGAGGGCGGACAAGCGATGCTCAAAATACCCGAGATAACCCTCGAAGGTCGTGTTCTCGTTCTGGAAGCGGTGCCCGTGGTCCACGGCGACCCGCCACGTGGCATCCGACTGCAGGTCGGCGAGGATCGCGCCGGCCGGGCCAGTCACGGCGCCTTCCAGCAGGAAGCCGCCGGCATAGGTCATCACCGAGCAGGGCGGACCGAGAAAGGCCGGCCGGTGCGCCACGCGCGACATGTCGAGCACGATGACCGCGAGCACGTTGCGGTCGGGCCGCAGGTGCGGGGTCAGGTCATAGGTGTCGTAGAAGTGATGGTTGACGTCGCCCTTCGCCGGGCCGCGGCCGAGACAGACTCCATTACAATAGAAGACATACCGGCTGTCGGCCGACAGGTGGACCGTGAGCGCCGCCTGCCCAGGGTCGGTGACCTCGAACGTGCGCCGGAAATAGCGCACCTGATAGTGCGACGGCGAGGTCTGCCCGGCGGCCGGCACGGCGTGGGTGCCTTCCGCCGACCATATCCAAGAAGCGCGTTGAACAAATGGTCGGGGTAACATTACGGGGAAAGGGGGTAACACCGGGCGGCTAACCAAGCTTAGACAGGGTAAACAGCATCAGTCCGCGCAAAAATGGGCTGGCCTTCGGCAATTTTTCAACATCTCTTTTCATATATTTTCAGAATCTTTATGAAAATTGTTTCAGTCCCGCCCCGCCTCATTATTTGTGCCCACACCTGGTCGATGGTCGGGTGGCCGGCGCCCCGCCGTGAATGGTCGGTCGACCGGAAGCTGGCGGCCATCAGCGCGGCCGGGTTCGACGGCGTCGCCGCCTACATCACGCCCGAAATCCAGGCCGGCGCGGAGCGCCACGGGCTGAAACTGCTGAGCGGCTTCGACTGCGGCGACCTGAAGACGGCCCGCCGGCGCCTGGAGGAGCAGCGCGCGCTCGGCGTGCATTTCATCAACATCCAGCTGCTCAACCACGACACCCTCCCCGCCCCCGCGGCGGCCATGGCCGTGCGGCTCATCCGGCTTTCGCGCCAACTGGGCCTGGGGGTGCAC
>JBKJTZ010000117.1:0-19048 GCA_046590295.1 Lacunisphaera sp. | reverse complement strand
GATACCGTCTACTCCATCAAGTCCAAAGCTGGCTTGACCAAGAAACGGACGAAGACCGAACAACCCCAGGTCCTCGCCGCCTAATTCAAAGTTACAGGACAAACGAATAACCCCGTGAAGTCCACGGGGTCTTTTTATGTCCAAACGAATTCAAAATATGAAAAACAAGAAATGTATCCACAGAACTATCCACGGAAAATCCTTAGTCGGGTTTCCGTCTCATTCCAAAATCCATGTCAGGATGGATTTACCTAAACCAGAATTATTCAAGTGTCCGATTCTCGTTCAAGACGAGGACGGGTGTGTGATAATTGTTGGAGTTGAAGAGGAGGTAAACCGGTTCAATTCTAAGTTAATTCAGGAAGAGAACGGAATACTGAAACTGTTTGAACGTATGAAGAATCTTCCTGAAAATGCATATCTCGACTACGAGAGATGGGGTTTCAACGTGACGGCTCATTACACGAAAGGAGGAATTCCAATCAAACAACTTGGGAACGGTGACATGCTTTACATGAAGACAAAGGGTGTTTTCGAAAGACTAAAGAAGGAGGAAACTGACGTAACCAGAAACTGATTCCGATCTTCTGTCCCAATTTCCACCCTCAAATCCTCAACCCCGACCTTCATTGGTCAAAAACGTCCTATGAAGTGGACCCCGTTGGTTGGACAGGAGGAACGGTCGATTAAGATATAATGTTCGCCCGCAGGACAAGCGGATTGGTCGCTCCCGAGGACAGGAGCGAAGAAGCTTGCCGCAGGGAGCGACCAATCCGCGAGTGTGATCATTGGTTGACAGCCTCCGGTTCGGTGGCGCGGTAAGCCTCGCCGGGGGTTGCACCGTCGTGGGCGGTGTGCGGCCGGCGTTCGTTGTAGAAGCGGAAGTAGGTCTCGAGTTGGGCGTGGGCATCGACCAGCGAGCAGTAGCTCTTGAGGTAAACCTCCTCGTATTTGACCGTGCGCCAAAGCCGCTCGATGAAGACGTTGTCGAGGCACCGGCCCTTGCCATCCATCGACAGCTTGATGCCGGCAGCCAGCAAGGGCTGGGTAAATTCCGCCGAGGTAAACTGGCAGCCCTGGTCGGTGTTCACGATCTCCGGGGTCCCGTATTGCCCGATGGCCCGTTGCATGGCCCGGACGCAGAAGCGGGCGTCGAGCGTGTTGGACAGCTCCCAACTGAGCACATACCGGCTGTGCCAGTCGATGACCGCACAAAGGTAGGCGTGGCCGCCGGGCAGCGACAGGTAGGTGATGTCCGTAGCCCAGACCTGGTTGGGCCGGGTGACCGCCAGATTCCGCAGCAAATACGGATAGACCGGATGCGCCCGGTCGGCGGCGGAGAGCCGGGGCTTGGGGCTGAGCGCCTCCAGGCCCATGATCCGCATCAACCGCCGCACTCGCTTGCGGTTCACCCGGTAGCCCTGCCGTCGCAGCCACAACGTCATCTGCCGGCTGCCGAAGAACGGACAGGCCAGATACGTCTCGTCGATCACCCGCATCAGCCGGTGGTTCTCGTCGGACTCCGGCAACGGCTGATGGTAGTAGCTCGAACGCGGCAGTCCCAACAGGGTGCATTGCTCGGTCACCGGCAGCTTGGGATGTTCGGGTTCGATCATACGGCGGCGTTCCTCAGTCCCCATACGGGCCAAGTTTTTTTTTGAGCCATTCGAGTTGCATCTTCAGCTTGCCGATCTCGGCGTAGAGCTCCTGCTCCCGGGCCTGGGTTTCGGCCGCCGTGGCGTCGGCCTGCTTGCTGAACACCTCGGGCAGCCGCTCGGCCACCTCCTTCTTCCACTGGTTGACCTGCGTCGGATGGACCCCGTGCTTCGCCGCGATGGCATGCACGGGCTGGATTTCTTTCAGTGCTTCCAGCCCAACCTGGGCCTTCAGCGCGGGACTATGCTGGCGTCGTTTTTTGGACATGTTGGACAGTTCCTACTTGGTTTATGAAAACCGTCCCCCGCTGTCCAACTTTCGGGGTCCACTTCATACTGAGCGGAAACATCGTCGACGATTTAGGTATCGATGGCGAGAAAGTATGGCATGGTCTTTTGCCCAAAGGCCATAAAAGGGCCATAAAAGGGGTCAGGTTGCGGATATTGATGTGCTGCTTGTATTGGGCGAAAATATCAATTTCCGCAGCCTGACCCCTTTTGTATCCCACGCCGACTGAAATCCCAAGGGACAACTATTCTAATCTTCCTTCCAAACGCGGTCGGCGGGTTGAAATACAACGCAATGTTCGGTGTGCGATTCCAGCGATCTTCTCTTAACTTCACGAGCGTCGATACAGGAACCGGCACTTCCTTCAGGTAATTGCTGACGACAAACTCATCACCGCGCAGCGACACCTTCTTGATGGGCGTCGTCCACCAGACAAGAAAGGCGCACGCCGCAGCCCAGAAGACGGCGGGGAAATACCCGAACTTCGGGTTCTGAATCAGCAATATCCAAACCGGCAGCGCCGCCAGAAATGCGCCTGGGAGGACGTACTTGGTGAACGGTGTGATACTTGAGGACAGTGACTGCATGTTTTCGCCCAACGTTAAAGATGAGCCGCGATCTCAGCTGGCGCGAGCCGTGCAGCAGCACGGATCGTGACAGCTGAGATCGTTGGCTCTAGCGCCTGGTTGGGCTTCTGGGTTTTACGCATTCCAAGGGATATTCGCTACGAACTTCAGCGACGCTCGGGGATTTCGACAGGCGACATCCCGATACCGGAGATGATGGAATACGACCGCCGCCTTCGCTTCTGCTATCTTCTTTTCTTCGCACACGGAAACAGCTGCATCAATCCATCCTTCGTAGAACGAAAACCCGCTAAGCAACTCTTTGATTGGAACGCTGGCACCGGAGGGTTCTGAAACCTCGGGCATCGACCGGTCATTCATGTGAAAACCGAAATCTTCTTCGAACGCACCATTGATGTAAGAATCCAAATCTTCTGGTGAATCGAAGTCGCCGACCCACAGAGCAACAACCTGACCTTCAGTCATCGATTCCTGAGTGATCATTTTATTTGCCCAACGATTGAACTCAGCCGCGCTCACCCAGGGCAGCGGACGGAGGTTGGAGCGGGGTTATCATGATCGAATAAGGACGGATGGTGAGCGTTGGCTGTGGTGACTGGATCGGCTATTAGGGCACGAGGTCGAGGAATTCCCAAAGAGCGCCAATTAGCAATCCGGCGCCGCAAAAAGTGAGAATCTTTCTTCCTAACTTCAGCTTTTCGGGAGGCATATCCGTGCGAAATCCCTTTCCCGTAATGCCTGCGATCAAAAACAAAGAACCGAGAACCAGATAGAGGATTGCGTTGAACATCTTTCTTCCGCCGATCAGTGTTATTGTGCCGCACTCGAAAGCCGCACTGGAGTGGGGTTCATGGCGGCACTTCATGCCGCAAAGGGCTCGGGCTCAAGAGCGATCTTTTTGGGTGCGGCTTTTTGAGGTTGCGGTAGGCGCCGGGAAAAGCCGCACTGGCTACCGGCAGCGGGCCGCTCCCTTTATGGACAAGCAGCCTGTGTCATTTCCGAATTGGAAGGATGCCTTGGCCACCGCCGGATTGTCTCCGGCGCGGCACGAGACCTTCGCGAGGGAGATCATCTCCTTTCTTCGCTTTTGTAAAACCCGGCACGTGCCCGTCACGGCCGAACTGGCGCGGCAGTATCTCGAGATCAGGGAAGCGCAGACCACCGCCCCGGCCAGGGAGGCTTTGCGCTGGTTCTACCGGGCGGGGCGGCAGGCGGGGGAAACCCGACCCGGGGCGGAGTCGGGTGGGCGAGGGGCCGCGACAAGGGGACACCGCGGCGAGGCCGTCCCGGCTCCCGGGTATCGGCCGGTCGCGCGTCCGCGGGTGGCACCGCCTGCGGCGGGAGACCTGGGCGGACCGGATTGGGAGCGGGATCTGATCAAGGCGGCGCGGGAAAGGGGGTTCCTGTGGCGAACCGAGGAAACGTATCGGGCTTGGGCGGCGAGATTCGCGCGCTTCATCGCGCCGCGCTCACCCTATGCCGCCAACGCCGGGGAGGTCGCGGCCTTTTTGTCCGATCTGGCGGTCACGCTCAGGGCCAGTCCCTCGACCCAAAAGCAGGCCTTGAATGCCTTGGTCTTCCTCCTGCAGGAAGCCTTGCACCGGGAGTTGGGCGAGATTGATTTCCGCCGGGCCCGGCCCCGCGAGCGCGTGCCGACGGTGCTCTCGCCGGAGGAATGCATCCGGCTGTTTGCCGCGATGAGCGGCACGCATCTGTTGATGACGAGACTCGCCTATGGTGCGGGCCTGCGTCTGATGGAACTCATCAGGTTGCGGGTGCATCATCTCGATCTGGACCGGGGCCGGTTGCAGGTGATGGCGGGAAAAGGGGACAAGGACCGCGTCACGGTCTTGCCCGAGAAGCTCGTGCCCTTGCTTCGGCAGCGGCTGGTCGAGCTGCGTGGCCTCTGGGAGCAGGACCGGGCGGACAAATTGCCCGGCGTGTGGCTGCCCGAGGGCCTGGCCCGGAAGTATCCCAAGGCGGGTGAAAGCTGGGAGTGGCAATGGCTTTTCCCGTCCCGTGAAACCAGCGTCGATCCCACCACGAAGGTGCGTCGACGGCATCACCTCACGGACAGCTCGTTCCAGCGCGCCGTGCTGGCGGCGGCGAGGCGGGCGGAACTGACCAAGCGGGTGACGCCGCACGTGCTGCGCCACAGCTTTGCCACGCATCTGTTGGAGGGCGGCGCCGACATCCGGACCGTGCAAGAGCTGCTGGGCCACGCCAGCGTCGAGACGACGCAGATCTACACGCACGTGATGAAGAAGCCCGGCCTCGGGGTGCGCAGTCCGCTGGACGCCGCCGGCCCGGCCAATGTGTAACGTATTATATTACACCTTTCCCATGCCCTCGCTTCGTCAGGCCGTTTATGGCCCATCCTCGCGACCGGGAGACCTGTTCGACATGCTGGAGCAGATGATCGAGGCCGCCCAGGCTTCGCGCCGCGCCGCGCACAAGGCCCGGGAGCGGGCGCGGACGCCCCGGCGCGGCCTGACCCTGCGGCCGGGGCGGGACACGCCGCTGTGGAACGAACTCGTGCGGCAGGTGCGGCCCCATCTGCGGAAATACGGGGCCAAGGCCCAGCTGGCCCGCCTGCTCGGCCTGCCGCGGCAGCGGTTGCAGGACTGCCTGAAGGCGGGCTCCGCCAGTCTCGATGCCGAACGCACCCTGCGGCTGATCGGCTGGCTGGGGTTCTTCCAGCGGGGTGGGGAACTGCTGCCGGTGGTCCGCCCCGGCCGGCCTCCCCGCCGTTCGGGAGCCCCGTCCGTCCCCGGAAATGTGTAATACCAACGTCCCTTGAAGAATAGACGCTTTAGGTAGGGGCCGTTGCCCTCAACGGCCCTGGTCTTACCGAGGGCGGTTGAGGGCACCCGCCCCTACCGGCTCAGGCACCGCAAAGTCCAAAACAAAAGGGACGTTGGTATAACGTATTATATTACACAATTCCGGGGGGGCGCCGGGATTTATGGCTGCGCCGCAGGCTGCCGGACGCCGCGATCGGGCGCCCGGTCGGGAAATGTGTAATATAATACGTTACAAGTTTCAGGATGATCGGCGCGGGGCCGGCGCGCGGTCTTCCGGTCAAGGTCCGGCTCGCAGGGACCGCTGGCTCGCCAGCGATCGGGACCGCAGGGATCAGCCGCTCCGCAAAAGGCCAGGGCGGACGGGGCGCGGGCCAACGCGGGGTCGCTTTTGTGCCGCTTTGTGCTTTTGGTGGCCAACAGCTCTTCATGGCCGCACGCCCGAACATTCTTTGGCTAATCACCACCCATCAGCCGTCGCCGGGCCTGGGGCTGATTGGAGGCAGAGTGCGCGTTCGTCCGATGGCCTAGCCTCATGTCGCGACCGAACATTCTCTGGATCGTGACCACCCAATGGCGGGCGCAGGCGACGGGGTTCGCGGGCGACCCGAACGCACGGACGCCGTGGCTCGACGGGCTGGCCAGCGAGGCGATCAATTACACACAGGCCGTCACCCCGCATCCGCTGGGACCCCAGGCGCGGGCGGCGTTGCTGACCGGCAAGCTGTGTCCGGAGAACGGCGTGAG
This sequence comes from Lacunisphaera sp., assembly GCA_046590295.1. Classification (GTDB taxonomy): domain Bacteria; phylum Verrucomicrobiota; class Verrucomicrobiia; order Opitutales; family Opitutaceae; genus Lacunisphaera. The sequence continues at coordinate 12,969 of JBKJTZ010000117.1, read as the reverse complement.
CGGGTATTGGGATGCGTTGCCGGCGTATGAACCGGAGAAGCGGGCGTCGACCAGCGACGCCCCTACCGGCCGGACCGTGGCGCATGCGCTGAACGACCGCGGGTATGCGTCGGCGTTCTTTGGCAAATGGCACCTGGCCGAGCGCGACCGGACGGCGCCGCTGGTCGGCGACGTCCATGCCAAGATGATCGTGCCGCCGGACCGGCGCGGGGGCTTTCAGCTGTGGGAGGGATTTGAGGGCGGATTCCTGCTCAATGATCCGTGGCTGCACGGCACGCGCCTGCCGGCGCCGGTGCATTTCAAGGGCTATCAAGCGGACGTGCTCAGCCAGCGGGCCGCGGCATGGATGAAGAAAGGGGGACGGGAGGAGGCGGCAGGCGGCCGGCCGTATTTTTGCGTGGTCAGCCTGGAGTCGCCGCATCCGCCGTATCACGCGCCGGCCCCGCATGTGGCGGAGCGCCGGCCGGAGAAGATCGAACTGCGGGGCAACGTGCCGACGGGCGGCGACGTGGAGAAGCAGGCGCGGGCGGACCTGGCCGGATATTACGCGCACATTGAGGCGACAGACCGGGCCATCGGCCAGCTGATGGCAGCCGTGGATTTCTCGAACACCATCGTGGTGTTCACCTCGGTGCACGGCGACATGCATGGCGGCCACGGTTTATTCCGCAAAGCCTGGCCTTACGACGAATCAGTCAGGGTTCCCCTGCTGATTCGCAGGCCTGAGGCGGGAGGCGTGAGGGGGGAGTCGCTCGTGCAGTTCCCGCGCGAGCAAGGGACAAGGGACAAGGGGCAAGGGACAAGAGGAGTCAGCCAAGATCCGGTCAGTCTCGTTGACCTGCCGCATATGGCGGTGGCCTGGGCGGAGGGGCGGGAGTGGGTGTGCAAGCGCGACAGCGCGGCGATCTCGATGCCGGAGGGGACGGAGCTGGCGTGGCAGTGTCCGGTCGCGTGGCGCGGCTTCCGCTCGGCCCGGCACAAGCTCGTCCTGCACGCGAACGGGAAGCCGTGGCTCTATTTCGACCTGGAGAACGATCCGCTCGAGCTGTCGAACCTGGCGGAGGAGCCGTCGCGGGCGGAGGAGATACGGGCGTTGGGTGAACTGATTTAAGAAGCGCCAAGCTCCAATATTTAACATCCAAGCTCCACCATCCAGGCTCCAGGGAAACAGCAAGTCCCAATCACCAATGCGGATGTTGGGTGGATTGCGTTTTTAGATTTCTCTGGAGGTTGGAGGTTGGCGTTTGGAGCTTCGCGCGCCGCGCGTCAGCCGGTGCTCTTCGGACCGAAGTAGCGGATGATCATCTGCTGGATCTCGTCGATCTTCACCGGCTTGGTGATGTATTCGTCCATGCCGGAGGCGAGGCAGCGTTCGCGGTCGCCCTGCATGGCGTTCGCCGTCAGCGCGATGATGATGGGCTGGCGCTCCTTGGCGACCTTGGCGCGGATCTCGCGCGTGGCCTGCAGGCCGTCCATCTCGGGCATCTGCATGTCCATGAAAATAAGCTGAAAGTCGCGGGCCTGCATCGCCTTGAAGCCCTCGAGGCCGTTGACCGCGGTGGCGGCCTGGTAGCCCAGGCGCTCAAGGTAGCGCTTGGCGACCTTCTGGTTCACGGGGTTGTCCTCGACGAGCAAAATGTCGAGCGGGATGGTGTCGGCGAGCCGGGCGATGGGATCGACGATCATCGGGGCGACGGAAACGCCCTTGCTGTGACCGACAATGATGTGCCGGAGCGTGTCGTGCAGGGCGTAGGGCTTGATGGGCTTGGGCAGGCGGAAGATCAGCGGGTCGCGGCCGTCCTGCCGCTGCGCGCTTTCGCCGGCCGGCGTGAGGATGACGATGGGCAGGGCGGGGTGCTGGGCACGGAGGGCGGCGGCCAGTTCCAGGCCGGGCTGGTCGGGCAGGCCCTGGTCGATGATGGCCGCGGCGAGCGGACCGGCGGCGGCGAGCCGGCGGGCGTCGGCGGCGGTCGCCGCGATGCGGGGCTTGAGGCGCCACGTGGAGAGGCAGTCGTAAAGCATCGTGCGGTTGACCGGGTGGTCGTCCACCGCCAGCACGGTGCCGCCCGGCAGCGGTGGAAACATGGGCGGGGCGTTGGCGTCGGTAATGTCGACCGCGGTGGTCGCGATCGTGAAGTGGAAACGCGAGCCCTCGCCCGGGGTGCTGGTGACGTCGATGCTGCCGCCCATGAGCTGGCAGAGGCGGTCGCAGATGGCGAGGCCGAGCCCGGTGCCGCCGTATTTGCGGGTGGTGGAGGCATCAACCTGGGTGAAGGGCTGGAAGAGCATGCCCAGCCGGTCAGGCGGGATGCCGATGCCGGTGTCGGTGACGTAGAAGCTGAGCTGGACCTGATCATCCGGGTGGCGCGAGAGCGGGCGGACCTCGGCGATGACCTCGAGGGTGATGAAGCCGCGCGGCGTGAATTTCACCGCGTTGTTCATCAGGTTGACCAGCACCTGGCGGAGCCGGGTGATGTCGCCCATGATCACCGTGGGCACGGAGGAGTCGATGTGGTAGGCCAGTTCGATGTCCTTGGCGGCCGCCTGCAGGGCGAAGAGATCGACCGCCTCCTCGACGCACTGGGTGAGTTCGAAGGGCTGATTCTCCATCTCCATCTTGCCGGACTCGATCTTGGAGAAGTCGAGGATCTCGTTGATGATGGAGAGAAGGGCGTCGCCGCTGGTGCGGATGGTGCGGACGAAGTCGCGCTGCTCGGCGTCGAGCTCGGTCTCGAGGAGGAGGCTGGTCATGCCGATCACGCCGTTCATCGGCGTGCGGATCTCGTGCGACATCGAGGCGAGGAACTCAGACTTGGCGCGCGAGGCGTCGTCGGCGTCGGTCTTGGCGCGACGGAGCGAGAGCTCGGTCTCGACGCGGGAGGTGATGTCGGTCTCGATGGCGACGAAGTTCTCGACCTGGCCCTCGTCGCCGATGACGGGCTGGACATCGAGGTGCACGAAAAAGCGCCGGTCGTTGGTGGCGAGCTGCACGATGTCGAGGGTGACCGGCTCGCGGTCGAACAGGGCGGTTTCGACGCGGACGACGGCCTCGGGATCGAGGTCGGGCGTGGCGAGGTGCGCGGTGAGGGACTGGTGCGCGACCTCGGTGAGGCGGCGGCCGGTGAGGCGGGAGTAGCTCTCATTGACCCACTCGATGCGGCCCTCGTTATCGGTGATGATGACGGCGTTGTCGGTCTTGCTGGCGACGAGGGAGAGCTTGCGGCTCTCGGCCTGGCTGGCGCGGAGGGCCTCGTCGGCGCGCTTGCGGGCGTGGATGTTCTGGATGGTGCCGAGGACGCGGAGCGGGCGCTTGGCGGCGCTGAAGGAGGTGCACTTGGCACGCAGGGCCACCCAGAGGGCCTCGCCGCTCTGGTGCATGATGCAGTGCTCGATCTCGATGAAGGGGGTATCGCCGCGGAAGTGGGCTTCGATGACGCTGCGGACGGCGGGCTGGTCGTCGGCGTGGAGGAGGTTGAGCCAGCCCTCGCCGGTGGCGGGCATGTCGCCGGGATCGTAGCCGATGATCTTCCAGACGCTCGGGGTGCAGAACACGTGGTCGGACTCGACGTGCCACTCGTAGACGCCGACCTGGGTGGAATCGAGCGCGAGGTTGAGGCGCTCGTCGGTGGCCTTGAGGCGGGCCTCGACGCGGCGGCGCTCCTCGTTCTCCACGCGCAGCTGCGCGCTGGTGCGTTCGGCGGCGCGCTGGCGCAGGAAGGCGGTCTGGGCGAGGTTGACGACGAGCCCGAAGAGCACGCTCACGCCCAGCCCGGAAATGAGCGCGAGCTCGGGCAGGTACTGGCGGTTGGAATCAAGGAAGACCGGGCGGGGTCCCAGCGTGATGGTCATGCGCTGGGTGAAGAGATTGTAGACCGCCGACTGGCGGAGGCGCGGGTCGACGGCCTCGTCCGGGGTCATGGACTCGTAGACCTTCAGGTCGCGGCGGGCGGAGGGGGTGGCGGGATTCTCGACGGTCACGCTCAGCTGGTAGCGGCGGGAGAGGTTGAGCCGGCGGTCGATGACATCGAAAAATTTCTCGTAGTAGAACTCGCCGACGATGAAGCCGTCGAGGCCGAGGCCGCGCTCGATGGGGATGTAGATGGCGAAAGTCGGGGCCTGGAGGGGCGACTCGATCGGCGCGGCGACGGCGTAGGTGCGGGACTGGCGGCTGGCCTCGATGGCGGCGAGGCGCAGGGGATGGCCGGCGTGGTCGTAGAACGGGATGTCCTCGTTGCCCGCGTGCGGCCAGTGCCAGCGGGAGCGCAGGTTCTGGTCAACCCATTGGACGGAACTGTAGCCCTCGAAATCGCGGAGGAATTCGGAGGCCTCGCCCTCCCAGTCGGCGCGTGCGAGCCCGGGGATCCTGGACCAGCGTTTCGCAGTGCGGGCGAAGCTCTCGATGTGGGCCTCGCACTCGCCGCTGTAGAGGGCCGCGATGTTGTTGATCGTCAGCTGCGTGGTGCCGTTGGTGTAGTCGAGCTCGCGCTGGCGCAGGGCGACCCAGAAGATGACGGTGACGGTGGCGCTGCACACCACCACCGGCAGCCAGAGCCAGCGCGGGGTGGCGCCATAGCCGGCGCGGCTGTCGTGGGCGGCCAGCCAGGTGAGGGCGCCGCCAAGCACGATGAGCATGACGGCGGTGTGCGGGCCGAGCCGGGCGTAGACCAGCCAGAGCTCCACGGCGTTGAGGCCGGTGCGGTAGGCGAACAGCGCGGTCAGGCCGTAGGCGCCGCAGACCGAGCCCAGCAGGGCGAGCAGCACAGGCCGGCGGGGCGCCGCCGGGCGCAGCCCGAGCCAGGTCAAAAGCAAGCCCGTGAGCATGAACACGGTGGCCAGCGCCGCCGGCATGCGGCCGATGTTCTGGCCGGCGACCAGCGCGTTGTGGCGGACCAGCAGGTCGTCGATGCCGAAATCGTGATTCAGCGGCCCCTGGATCAGCGTCGCCCAGGCCAGGAGCGTGCCGGTGCCCGCGAGGGCCAGACCGGTGTTTCTCCAGCCTTGCGCCAGGGCGAACGGAGCCAGCCCAAGCAAGATGATGCAGGCGCAGGCATTGGCCGGCAGCGCGGCATCATAGGAGCGCGGCTGGACCAGCGTGACGTTGCCACCCGCCCAGCCGCCCCACCAGACGACCAACCCGTAGCCCGCCAACAGGAGAAACGGCAGAAGGTAGCCGTGAGGCAGCCATGAGCGTTGGGTTTTGGGGTTGGAAGACATGCGGCTGAGGCCTTCAGTTGCTATGCACCGGCGATTAGCAAGGCAATGTGTTTTTAGGGGGTTTTACCTATGTAATTCGAGACTTCGGCTGTGCCATAGCCTCTGCGAAACGGCTGGCTAACTTTTTGGCAACTGGGGTTTTTCGGGATTTCCCGGCGACACAGCCGGCGCAACTTCCGGCGTAGTCGCAGGTGTGGCTGCCGGTGTCGCCGGAGCGGGTGCCAGTTCGGCCGGAGCGGAGGAGGGACCGACCAAAATCGACCAATTCGGATTGCCGAGGGGGCCGCTCAATTTCAGTTCAAAAATCCGGGTAAGGGGATTCATGACGATGCCGAGGACAGCGGTCAGCGGGTTGCGGCTTTCTTCGAAGGGCTTGAACCGCGCCGTGAAATCCAGCGCGTTGCGCGCAAAATGGTAGTCGCCATGGGCGTCGATCACCGAGCTGGGGCCGGTGACCTTCAAGTCGGGAAAATAGAGCCGGGCGGACTCCAGGCGGAAGCTCGTCCGGGCGGCATCGAATTTCAGCGAGGAAAAATTCAGGGAGAACTTGCTCAGCACCTGCGAAAGCAGGCCGAAGAGATTGATCTCGCCGAGCTCGACGCCCGTCAGCGAGGCATTGCCGGTGCCGGCGAAGGTCTCGAGTTCCCCCACCTGGCCCTGCGCCGAAAGGGCGACATCCAGCCGGCCGCCCGACGCGCGCTTCATGAACTTGCTGTCGGAAACGGGACCGACCGGCACGCCGGCACGGTTCGCCTGGTAAATTTCCACCGCGCGGATCGCGCGGCCCAGGTCGGCGCCATTGACGTGCACGTCGAAACCCAGCCGCCGGATGTCCGCCAGGCCGTCCAGCGCCGCCTTGCCCGCCCCCTTGCCCCCGGCGACGGTGAACTGGATGTCATTCAGCCGGAAATCCGGGCCGGTGATACCGCCGGTGACCGCCGCCGTGTCGAGCGGGAAACCGTAGAAATTCATGCCGTGCTCCACCCGGCCGGTGAAGCTGAAATTCGGTGTTGCGCCCGGCCAGTCCCCGTCGATGGCGCCGTGGGCCTGCACGCGCGGCGGGACGGTGAAGGTGATGCTGGTGAGAAGGGCGTCGGCCTTGCCGCCCGCCATGCGGCGATAGGTTTCCGCGTCGAGGCTGGAGTCGGCGGTGAACTCCACCCGGTTGGTCCGGTACGTGGCCGCGTCGGTGAAGCGCCGGAAGGTGCCCTCGATCCGCTGGGTGCCACCGGCGCGCGTGGCGGAAAGCTCGAGGGCGTGCGTGAACTGGGGCCGGAGGAAAATCAGCGTGTGGGCCGCCTCGAAATCCCCGCCATACGCCGTGGCGGCGCCGGTGTCGGCGCGGCCGAAATAAACCGTGCGGGCCGGGTCCTTCCAGCGGCCGGCCACATCCACCTCGGCCGCGGGCGGCTCCGCGGGAAACGAGAAGCGATCGTTCCAGAAATGCAGCCACCAGTCGCCCCGGAACCAGCCGTTGATCTCCGGCGGGCGGAGCCGGCCCGCGAGGAGCATGCGGTAGTCGGTGCTGGAGAAATTCATCCAGTAGGATCCGGTGGCGAAATTGTCGCCCAGCTCCACGCGCGCGTCGTGGGCGAGAAAATCCATCCCGTTGATGTCGATGCGGCCGCGGACGGCGGTGATTTTCACCCCCGCGGAGTCGATCCGGCGCGCCTGCACGCGGCTGGTGAGCGAGGCGAATTTCCAGCCCGGGTCGAACACCGCCTCCGCGCGGAATTCCACGGGGTCGCCAAAGACAAAATACCGGGCGGCGCGCGGGGCGTGCTTCGCCAGCACGCTGTTGATGAAGGCCGGCGAGCCGCGGCCCGCGGCGCGGAGGCGCGCGCTCTGCTCGCCCAGCCGGGCCTCCACCTCGGCGGCGAGGAACTCCCCGCGCAGCTGCGTCGCGACGGTGGCGGACAGGTCCGGCCAGCGGGTGAGGTCGGCCGTGAGCACCGGGGCGAGCGCCGTCTCGTCCTCGGCGTTGACGCGGCCGGCCGCGACCAGCGCCTCGGTGAGCTGGAAATCATTCCAGGCCGGCCCGACCTGCGCGGTGACCACGGCCCGGATTTCCTCGGCCGTGACGCGGTCGCGGTAGGTGGCGCGGCGGGTGGCGGCATGCACGCGGAGGGGGCGCGCGACCGCGCCATCGAGCCGCACGGTGGTGGTGGCGGCGAGCGGCCCGAGCCGCAGCGGCTGGCCGCCGGGCTGTCTGGCGGCCTGGGCCGTGAAGAGCAGCCTCGCGGTATTGCCCAGACCGGGCGGGCTCTCGAGGTGCACGACGAGCACCGGATCCTCAAAGGGATCAAGCTGGTGGATGCCGAGGGCGATGCGCCGGCTGGCCGACAGGAACAGCGCGGTGAAATCTTCCAGCGACGGCGGCGCCACGTTCGCCGGCCGCGCCGGCACGGTGATCTCACCCTGGGCGGTCACGGTCAGCCGGCCGACCCGGCCGGTGAACTGGTCGATTTGCCACCGGTTATGCTCGTGCCGCAGGGTGAGGGCGAGGTCGCGGATGAGCGGCTCGACCGTGCCGCTGGGGGAGAGCATCGCGGGCAGCTGCAGCACCGCGCCCTCGAGGCGGATTTCATCGGGGACCGGCTGGCCGGCCAGCGCCGACCAGAAGCTGCGCCGGAGGTAGACGAGCCGGCTGGTGATGAGCGGCTCCTCGAACCGGCCCAGGCGCAGGGTCACGTTCTCGAGCAGGATCTTTCCGGTGGGGTCAAAGCGGGCGCGACCGAACTTGATGCCGAGATCGGCCTGGGCGAGGCGGGCCTCCACGCGGCGCAGCACGAAGCCGGGCACGGGGAGTTCCTTGGCCAGGCTGATGTAGACCAGCATGGCCAGGGTCGCCCCGAGCCCCAGCCACAGCGCCCAGCAGGCCAGCGTACCCGCGCAGGAACCGCAAAAGCACAGCGCGGATTTCAACCGGGACGGGCGCGGAGCGGTGGGAGAGGGGGAGGGCATGTCTGGCGGTGGCGACGGTCATTGACCGCCGCTACAGTCAGGGCTTTTTCGCCGGCGCGGTTTCCGGGACCGCCGGGGTGGCCGCGGGCGGCACCGCGACCGAGGCGGTCGGCTCGGCGGGGCCGGGGTCGTTCTTCTCGGCGTAGGTGAGGGCGAAGACCGCGTCGAGCAGTTCCTGGGTGGTCTCAAAGACGACGCCGCCAAACTCGGAGGTGCCGGCGAGAAGCGTGCTGCCGCCCAGGCGGTCGGTCAGGTGAAGGGTCGAGCTGGAGATCGGCGCGGCGGCGCTGGCGCCGGGGAAGGAGAGGGTGGCTTCCAACCGGTATTTCCACGGGCGCGGGCCGGTGGGTGTGTCGGCCTGCGCCGGATCGAAGGTGTCGGTGGTGAAGCGCCGGGCGCGGAGGGTATGCAGCTGGGCGAGCAGGGTGGCCACGGCGCGGCGGCGGTTTTCGGGCTCGTTGGCGAGGGCCGCATCCCAGTTCTTGTCGCCCTCGGCGATCTGCTGGCCGAGAAGGGTCGCGCCGGTCGCGATTTCGGTGAGGGTGAGGCCCGTGATGCGCGCGCCCTCAGGCAGGTCGCGGAGCAGGCGCTGGCGGTAGTGCCGGGCCAGCGTGGGGGTCTCCGCGATGAGATCGGGCAGGATCTGGTAGACGAAGGGGGCGTTGGTCACGCGGGCGAAGGCGACGCCCGGCCGGTCGGGGGAGACGCCGATCTGCAGCGTCAGGGTGGAAGGTTCGTTGCCGCGGATGCCGCCGCCGGTGCTGAGCGAAAGGGTGACCTCGCGCTCGGGGCGGTTGAAGCCCCAGTTTTCCAGGTCGGCGGCGGAGGGCGCGTCGCTGACGAATTTCGGCAGGCCGGGGGTGATTTCCTGCGCCGCGAGCTGGTGGATTTTCTGGAGGAGCTCCTCGACCCCCTGGGAATCGGCGGTGGTGGTGAGCGGGGCCTGGCCGGCGATGCGGGTGACGACCTGCCAGCCGGCACTGGCGCCGGTGGCGACCTCGAGGCGCTGCAGGCTCAGCTCGGGCTGGCCGGGGGCGGTGACGGCGAGGGCGGTGACGGTGCCCGGCTCGAAGTCGAGCACCCGGGGCTCGCGCAGGGCCTCGAGGGCGGCGCGGAGCACGTCGAGCAGCGGCTGCGGCACGGTGGTGGTGAAGGCGGCGGCCTTGTCCTCGATCCGGGCGAAATATTCCACCTGGGGGACCCCGTTGACGACCACGACCGGGGTGCCGGTGGGATTGCCGAGTTGCAGGGTCTCGCGGCGGGCGTTGCCCTCGAGGGTGACGCTGAGGGTGGGGGCCTCGAGGCCGGCCTTTTCGAGCCGCGGGTTGACGGCCTCGAGAAAATTTTTCGCGGTGAGGGCGTTGAGGGCGTTGATGGTCACCTCGACGTTGCTCCGGCTGGCGCGGGCGTTGATGGGCGCCTCGAAGCTCCAGTGGCTGGCGCTGTCGCGCCGCAGGCGGACCTTGAGGTTGGAAGTCACCCCGGCCTGGATGTTGAGGGAACGGACCTCGAACACGGGGACGCTGAAGATGGCGGGCGCGCGCAGGGACTCGAGGGGCAGGCCGACGCTGTCGGCCAGGCTGCGGCCGACGACATGGATGCGCTTGCCGTCGGGGGAGAGCACGTAGAGGCGGTTGCCGATCTTGGTGTCGTCGCCGATCTGCAGGGGGTAGGACTTGCCGGCGGCGGTGAACGTGAGGGTGAAGGCCGGTTCGGCCAGCCCGTAGTCGGCGAGGGTCTGGCCGCTTTTGGCGAGGTCGGCGACGGCGAAACTGGTCTCGTGCTCGAGGAACTGGAGCTCGGTGACGAGGCGGTTGAGGGCGTTGGGTTCGGCGGGCCACTCGTAGGGCGCGGTGAGCCACCAGGCTTCGCCGCGCTTGACGAGCCGGAGAGGGCTGCCGGTGCGGCTGGTGCGCTCGAGGGAATCGATCGAGGCGGCCTCGGGCCCGAGGACGCGGCGGCGCGCCTCCAGGGTCTTGGCCTCGGCGCGCCATTTCTCCTCATACTGGAAGATGTAGAAGAACAGGACGACGTTGAGGAAGAGCAGGACGATGGTGACTTTGGAGCGCATGGCGCGGAGAGGGATAAGATTTAAGGTGTAAGCTGTAAGTGCGGCGCCAGGAAAATGAGAGTGGGTGAGAGGCTTAAAACTCAGGACTTAAAACTTAAAACCGCATAAGCTCAGTTCCGCCTGGTCCAGTAGACGATGATGCCGAGGAGGGCGACGACGCCGGGCACGGCGAGGAGCAGGCCGAGGCGGAGACGGACGAGTTCCTCGCGGCTGAGGGTGAGGGCGTAGAGCTGGATGGGGCGCGCGGGGATGTTGAGCTGGGTGTCACGGTCGACGGCCCAGTTGATGGTGGCGAGGAAGAGGTTGAGGTTGCCGGGATTGAAGACGCGGTTGTTGGTGACGAGGTCGGCGGTGCCGATCACGGTCAGCCGGCCGCCGCGGACGCTGAGCGGGAGGTTGTTGGCGGGCTTCAGCCGTTCGGAGATGACCATGACGCCGAGCTGGCCCTTCAGGTCCTGGCCGGGGGTGTATTCGGCGGGGATGCGCTGGCGGTAGTTGGTCTCGCCCCAGGCGGAGTCGCTGGTGGCGATGAGCTTCTTGACGCTGAGGCCGTCGTCCTCGGGGCGGCCGATATCCTCGCTCACGACGCGGGCGGGGCCGATCAGCACGGGCAGGACGTTGTTGATGAGCTGGTCGGTGATGTGGCTGGCGGGGTCGGGCAGGAAGCGCCAGAGCCGGGTGTCATTGGTCTCGGTCAGGCTCTGCGGGTTGGGGTCGATGATGACGTTGTCGTAGACAATGACGCCCCAGTCGAAGAGGAGGTTCTCGAGCCCGAGCGGACGGCCCGGGTCGAGCAGGAGGATGAGGCGTCCGGCGCGGATGGTGAGGAAATTGCGCAGCAGTTCCTCCTCGAAGGGCTGCAGGCGGCCCTGCTGGCCGGCGACGATGATGAGGGCCGCGTCGTCGGGGATCTTGCGGGTCAGGTTGAGGTCGAGCGTGAGGATGTCGAAGTTGCGCTGGATCAGCTCCAGGCGGAGCTGGGAAAGGCCGCGCACCGGGTCGAGGTCCTCCGGGCGCATCTCGCCGTGGCCGGAGAGGAAATAGATTTTTTTCTTCTCGAGGCTGGAGACGTCGAGGATGGCGGCGGTGAGCGTGGCCTCGCCCTGGAAGGCCTCGCGGCGGCGCTCCTTGGTGCGGTAGAAATCGCCGAGCGTGAGCACGCGGCGATGGCCCTCGCAGGTGAGCAGGACGACGTTGGGCTGGTCGAGGCCAAGTTCGTCGGCCCGCTTGCGGCTCTGGTAGATGTCGAGATGCTCGACGGTGATGCGGCCGCGGGTCTTGCCGCCGGTGACGTAGACGTATTCGCGGAGCAGCCCGTTGATGTCGCGGTAGACCTGGTTCAGCTCCTCGTTGTCGCTCTCCTTCATCAGCGTGATGGTGATGTTCACGTTGCGCTCGAGCAGATCGAGGTAGGAGCGCGTCTCGGCCGAGAGGGAGTGCCGGCGGGCCTGCGTGAGGTCGAAGCGGAGGAGGTGGTTTTGCGCGATGTAGTTGAGCCCGCCGAAGAGGCCGAGGAAGAGCACGGCCTGGAGAAGCAGGTTGATGAACCGGATCCAGCGGGCGGCGCGGAAGCTGTCAGAAAAAGGCATGGCGTCAGCTGCCCAAGATCTTGGCCTCGACCCCGAGGATGCTGAACAGGAGGGCGAGCACGGCCCCGGTCAGGTAGAAAAACACCTGCCGGGTGTCCACGACCCCGTGGGTGAAATCCTCGACGTGGCCGGCGATCTGCAGCGAGTCGACGGCGGTCCGCAGCGGGCTGAGCACGCCGTGGTTGAGGGCCGTGAGCTCGCCGGCGTATTTGAGCCCGATGATGAGGCCGAAGAGCAGGGTGAAGCAGAGGATGGCCGCGACAGACTGGTTGCGGGTGAGCGCGCTGGCCAACACGCCGAGGGCGATGAACAGCAGCCCGCTGACGGCGATGAAGAGGTAGCCGCCGATGAGCGGGCCGGCGTCGAGGAAGCGGGTGTCACGCGCGTAGACCTGGAGGATGTAATGAAAACCGATGGTCGAGCCCCAGAGCAGCAGGTAGAACAGGTAGGCGGCGGAGAATTTACCCAGCACCACCTCGGTGGTGCTGACCGGCGTGGTCAGAAGGGTCTCCAGCGTGCCGAGGCGGCGCTCCTCGGCGAAGCACTTCATCGTGAGCAGCGGCACCATGAAGAACACCGGGATCCAGAAGACCTGGAAGAAGATGGCGGCGGGCGGCGTCTCCTGCGGGGCCTTGCTGTAGACCTCGAGGATGCCGGCGAAGATGAAGCCCATCACGACCAAAAACAGCACCGCGGCTATGTAGGTGCTTGGACTGAAAAGCAGCGCGCGGATCTCGTGCGAAAGAATGGTGAAGTAGTGGCGCAAGTGGAGAAAGGGCTGAAAGACTGAAAGGCGGAAGGGCTGAATGTTGGGAGGGCGGGGCGGATCGGGGGAAATTACGGGCGGGGTGAAAATGTTTCAGCTTTTCAGTCTTTCGGTCCTTCAAGCTTTGGGCAACGGGGCGCGGTTGTCGCCGTTGAGGGATTTAATGTCGGGCAGACGGGCGTCCCAGCTGCGGCGGGTGGCGGCGAGGAAGACATCCTCCAGCGACGGCTGCGTGCGGACGAGCGCGCGCACGCGGTAGCCGCGGGCGGGCAGCAGGGTGAGCAACCGCTCGCCGAGATCGGCGTCGGACTCGGTCTGGAGCGTGACGGCGCAGAAGCCGTCGGGGCCGCAGTCGGCGGCGGTGG
>JBKJTZ010000092.1:0-5699 GCA_046590295.1 Lacunisphaera sp. | reverse complement strand
TGATGAAGTGGATCTCATGGCCGCGCTGCGCCAGTTCTTCACCCAGTTCGGAGGCGAGGATGCCGCTCCCGCCGACGGACGGATAGCAGGTGATGCCGATCTTGAGGGGGCGGTCAGACATGGAAATGGGAATTCACCACGAAGGCACGAAGACACAAAGTTCGGACTTCGTTGGCCCTGCTCCTTGGTGCCTTCGTGTCTTGGTGATTTAAAACAGAATTCATGGATGGATTCAGAATTGCCTGGCTGACTGGGTAAGCAGAGCGAGCGAGTCAAACACCAGCGGGTCGTTGGGGTAAAGCAGCTGCGCGGCGGCGAGTCCGGCGTTCAGCCCATGCCCGCGGGCGCGGGCGAGCTGCAACTCGGCGTAGTTACGTGTCTTCATCTGCGAGGCATGGGCCTCCATCGCGGCCTGCCAGGTGGCGACGATTCCCGGTGCTGAAATATCAATGAGCACCGGCGCGATGTCGGTGGGTTCGGCGCCTGGCCCGAGCGCATAGAAAAACAATTGGCCGATGGCGTGCGGGCGCAGCTTGCGCAGTTCCTTCAGGCCGCCGTAGCGCGCGAGACGGGCGGCGTCGCGGACGAGCGTACCGAGGCGCCAGTGATCGGGGTGTTGGTTTTGCTCCAGCGTCGGGGCGAGCACGAGGCCCGGCCGCACGCGGCGGATGATGCCGGCAAGCTTGCGGGCGTGCGCGGATTTTACCTCCAGACGGGCGTCGCCATCAAGCGTGATGAACTCGATGCTCGCACCGAGGATCTTCGCAGCCTTCCTCGCCTCGGCGGTGCGCTGCTTGGAGGTGCCGTTGGTCCCCGCTTCGCCGCGCGAGCAAACCACGAAGTGCACATGGCGGCCGGCGCCAGCCTCCTGTGCGACAATCCCGCCGGCACCGAACTCAATGTCGTCCGGATGCGCCCCGAAGGCGAGGAGTGGGGATAATTTTGAAGAATTCATTTTTACAGGAGCTAACAGAGAAAACAGGGATTTATTTCAAACGCGGCCACCTCCGTTTGCTCTGTTTCCTCCGGTAAAGCATTCTGTCTGTCAGCTTGGGAGTTCGGTATAGGCTTCATCGGAGCGGTCAATGGGGTCGCGGGGGACAAAGGTGATTTCGGGGGCGTCGGCGGGGTTGAGGTAGGCCTGCTCGCCGGCACCGCAGACATAGTGGGTGCAGTGAATCACCGATTGCATCCAGCGCAAGCGGCTGTCGCGGGTCGGGCTGATCTGCTCCCTCGTGAAATCCGTCTGGGGCAGGGTGAGGTAGCGGTCGCCGCCTTCGTGCAGCTTAAGGGCTCCGTCCATCAGCCGGGCGCGGACCACCTCGCCCTCATGCGGTACGTCGACGAAGAAATCCGTAACCTCGCACGCCGCGCGGCGCACCTCCGGATCACCAGAGCGGACGACCCGGATGCCCTCGAGCAGGCCCATGCGCCGATACATTTCGAGGCAGAACCCGGCGGTGTTCGCCGCCTCGACGAGCTTGAAGGCGTCGACCCAACGCGGATCGACAAAGTTCGGCAGCTGGCGGGCGGTATTGGCCGCCCAGTCGGCGGGAATGAGTTTGAGGAAAAGCGGGGAAAATTTCCGCTGGAGCTTGTTGGCAAAGGTGAAGTTGAAGGTCTGCGGTTCGCCGGTCTTGCGGTGGCGCAGGGTGGTCTGGGTCTCGCGGGGGTCGTGGTCGCTGTCGTGCAGGAAAAACACGATCTCCCCGCCGATCTCCGCCTGGAGCTTTCGGGCGGTCACAAACTTGGCATAGAGGAACCGCCGCGGAAAAAAACCGCAGGGTTGCTGGCCGAAGCAGATGACGGGGGCAGGCATCAGAAAATCCTCACAGGAGGAAACAGAGGGAACCGAGCTGCGGCATCAAGGGGATCATGCTCAGTTAACTCCGTTTTCTTCTGTAAAATATTTGGGCAAGAACGCCTGGATGATCAGGCTGAACAGCATGCAGGCGGCGCAGCCGATGAGGTTATACCAGAGGTAGGAGAAATCCAGCACGGGGAAGCGGTGGCGCAGGAGAAACAAGGCAAAGATGAGCACCTGGGCTGCGACCGCGCCCCAGAAGACGGCGGTGCCGCCGACTTTTTTGAGAAAAAACGCCACGAGGAACAACCCGAGCACGACGCCATAAAAAATTGATCCAAGGATGTTGATGGCCTCGATGAGGTTTTCCGCAAAGCCGGCGAAGAGGGCGAAGCCGATGGCGAACACGCCCCAGAAGGCGGTGAACCACTTCGCGACGCGCACGTTGCGGCGCTCGTCGTGGGCGGCAAGCGGACGGAAGTGACGCCAGAAATCGATGGTCGAGGTGGTGCCGAGGGCGTTGAGCTCGCCCGCCTTGGAGCCGAGGGCCGCGGCGATCATCACCGCGACGAGCAGGCCGACGACGCCGTGCGGCAGCTGGGCGACGATGAAGCTGATGAAGACGTAGTCCGAGTCCTTGACCGGCGCCTTGGGGTCGACGGCGAGGAGGGCCCGCTTGGCCTCGGCGCGGACGGCGTCGGTCGCGGCGTTAGCGGCGGTGAGCGCGGTGCGGGCGGCGGTCTCGGCCGCCGGGTTGCCGCTGGCGCGGGCCGCCTGCCACTCGGCGATTCTGGCCTGCTTGGCGAGGTGTAGCGCCGCGTGCTTGGTCTCGAGCGCCCGGAGAGGCGCGCCGTGCTCGCCCTGGGCGTGGCGCTCCCACGTGACGCGGTTATGGAAAACCGGGGCGGGCTGGAACTGGTAGAAAACGAACACCAGCGCCCCGAGGAGCAGAATGCAGAACTGCATCGGGATCTTCAGGAGCGCGTTGAAGACCAGGCCGAGCCGGCTTTCGCGCAGGGAGGCCCCGCCGATGTAGCGCTGCACCTGCGACTGGTCGGTGCCGAAATAGGAGAGCGAGAGGAAGATGCCGCCGAAGATGCCACTCCAGACCGTGTAGCGCTTCGCCGGATCCAGGGACCAGTCCACGGCCTCCAGCTTGCCCAGCGCCCCGGCGAGATGGGCGGCGCCGCTGAAGCCGAGGTCGGCGGGAAATTTCGAGACCAGCACGAAGAACGCCGTGACCATGCCGGCGAAGATGACGCCGACCTGCCATTTTTGGGTGAGGCTCACGGCGACGCTGCCCCCGGTGACAGTGTAGATGATGACGAGCAGGCCGGTGCCGATGATGGTGAGGTCGAGCCGCCAGCCGAGGACGGTGCACAAAATGATGGCCGGCGCGTAGATGGTGACGCCGGAGGCGAGGCCGCGCTGGATCAAAAACAGGCCGGCGCCGAGGAGGCGGGTCTTGCCGTCGAAGCGCCGGCCCAAAAACTCGTAGGAGGTGTAGACGCCGAGCTTGCGGTAGATCGGGAGGAAGACGGCGCAGACGATGATGAGCGCGAGCGGCAGCCCGAAATAATTCTGCACAAAACCGATGCCGCTCTCGAAGCCCTGGCCGGGGATGGAGAGAAAGGTGATGGCGCTCGCCTGCGTCGCCATGACCGAAATGCCGATGGTGAACCATCCGGTGTTGCGCCGGCCCTTGAGGTAGGTGTCGAGGTGGTCGGTGTGGCGGGTATGCCACGCGCCATAGGCGGCGATGCCCACCATGGTCCCGAGCAGCACGAACCAGTCGAGGGCGTTCATGCAAAGAAACGCGCAAACAGCGTCAGCGCCAGGACGACCATCACGAAGCACCCGAAGACAAGGAGGTAGACCCCGCGCCAGGTTGTGGGCCAGGGCAGGCCGGTGGATTTGTCATCCGGATCGCCGGGGGCTTTTTCAGGAGCGGGAGGCATGGCGCGGGCGGAGGGTTTTATTGGCCACGGATGGCACGGATTGAAACGGATTGGGCGGAGGCGATGAAACGTCGGCAAAACGAACATCCGGAATCATCCGGATAATCCGTGGTTAAATGAAAGGTTCACGCGCGACATCATTTGCCTAGCGAGACGAGGTTGGCGAAGAGCCGGTAGGCGCCGGGCACGCCGGCGGGCAGCTGACGGAAGAAACCGATCCCGGTGTAGACGTAGTGACCCTTGCCGTATTTCGCGACGAGGATGCTGCTTTCCAGCGGAGCCTCACCTGGGTCGTTCATCGCAAGGAGCGCGGTGTAGCGGTCCTTGTCCCAGCTGCTGGGAAAATAGGCGCCGCGCTCCTGCACCCAGCCGTTGAAGTCGGCGGCGCCGATCTTGTTGGGCGTGTTGAGCGCCGCGTGGTCGGGGGCGAGCAGGGTGACCGCGGCGGTTTCGTCCGTGACGCGGAGCGCCGGCGCCGCGCCGGCGATCGAGAGCGCATAGGGACCGAGATTGTCCGCGAGCAGGCCGTTGGGCCGGTTGTATTGGGCGATGGCCGTGCCGCCGGCCTCGACCCAGGCCAGCAGGCCAGGGAAGGCGGCCTTCAAGTCGTCGCGCTCATTGAAGGCGCGCACGCCGATGACGACGGCGTCGAGCCCCTGTAGTTTTTCCGGCAAGAGATCGGCGCCCGTAAGGCGGTGCACGACGTAACCCATCTGCGCGAGGCATTCGGCGACGGAGTCGCCGGCGCCGGGCAGGTAGCCGATGGTCTGGCCGCGGGTGGTGAAGGCGAAGTTCGCGAGGCGTGCACGGGCGGGCGGTTGCAGCAACTGCACAGGCAGATGCTCGTAGCGCAGTTCCTGCCGCTGGTTGGAGAATTGGTCGTAACCGATGGCCGCCACCGCTTTGAGCCAGCCTGGTTGCGGGCCGGCGGGGGCGGTCACTTGAAACGCAAAGCGGGCCGTCTCACCGATTTTGGTCAGCGAGAAATCCTGGTCGACCGGCGTGACCGTCCAGCCGGCCGGTGTTTCCAGCCGCAGTTTGCCCCGGGTGAAGGTGCGGGCGGCGGAAAGCTCGACGATCACCGTTCTTGTGCGGCCGGGCCCGATCAGGAAAACTTGCGAGTTGAGTTGCAGCGAGACGGGCGGGATCACCGACATCCGGCGGCGCATCTGCGCGGCCGGAGCGTCGGGCAGCAGCTGCACCGGTTCATCCGCGATGATCAGGGTTTGCCCGCCGATCTCGAAGGTGTGCGCAAGGGGGATGGCCGGGGGATTTTCCGGGCGGCCGATCAGGGAGGGGTCTTCCACGCGGGAGATCCCGGCGGTGCCGTCGGCCCGCAGCCAGTAGGGTTGGGTCAGCGCAACATTGGTGAGGAGGACGCCGCTAAGATTTTTTTCGAGCGGCTGCCCCGGGATGAGAACGGCCGCGGAATAATTGGAGCCCTTCAGGGCGGGGCTCGTGGTCTGCACATACCGCACGCTCGTGTTGTGCGCGGACAGGGTGAACCGAAGGCGCAGGGCCACCGGGTCGCCGGGGACAAATTCGGCCTGGGCGGCGGTGGTCTCGACCTCGAGACCGAGGCAGGCCTGCAGGATGCGGTCAAGTTGGGCGCGTTTGTCGTCAACCAGCGGATCGGCGGGCAGGGCGGCGAGCCGGGTGCGGATCGCGAGCAGGGCGGGCACGGAGGCGGACGGATCGGCGTCCTTGAATTGCGCGAGCGCAGCCGCGGCGAGTTCGCCGATTTCCGCTCCACCAGAATAGCGGGCCCAGGTGGTGTCGACGCCGTCCATCAGATCCGCGGCCGCGGCCTCTCCCGCCAAGAGCAGGAAGGTCTGCACGTTCGGGCCGTCGGCGGTGCGGCCCGAGAAGCCGCCGAGACCCTGGGTCTTGTGCATGCCGCGGCTCTGGTTGGCGATGGTGCCGAAGGACCCGCCGGT